>CACOFZ010000005.1 GCA_902626605.1 uncultured PS1 clade bacterium | reverse complement strand
AGATAAAGAAATAATTAGAAAGAAATTTTTAGAAAATAAAGATAATGAAAATGTAATTGAAGAAGAGAGAAAAAATAGAGAAAATGGAGTTATGGGTGTTCCAACTTATGTGATAAATGATGGTATTACACTTACAGGATCTCAGCCAGTTGACTCATTGGTTAAACTTTTAAAACATATAAACTCTAATTAGCTTTCAATCATTTTCACAAAATCCATAACTACGGATTTAATATAATCAATTATATTTTCCTTTTCTTGTTTAAGCTTAACAAATAATCTTTGATCTGGCCTAATACTTATATAACTCTTATTACTATTAATATATTTAACAAGCTCTGTAGGATTTGAAAAAGTATTGTTCTTAAAAGAAATTAAAAAACCACTCTTTCCGCAATCTATCTTTTCTATATTTGTTTTTTTACACAAATTCTTCAAACTTATTGTATCGATTAATGTTTCAACTTCCTTTGGAAGGCTTCCAAATCTATCAATTAATTCTGCAGCTATTTCATCTATTTCTTCCTCTACAGAAATTGATGATAACCTTTTGTATATTTCCATCCTGATAGTTAAATCTGATATGTAATCTTCAGGTATCAAAACAGACAAAGGTAGGGATATCTTTGGTGACCATTGATTAT
The DNA here is from genome assembly GCA_902626605.1 of uncultured PS1 clade bacterium. Taxonomy (GTDB): domain Bacteria; phylum Pseudomonadota; class Alphaproteobacteria; order MED-G09; family MED-G09; genus MED-G09. Next base: position 78,838 of record CACOFZ010000005.1, on the reverse strand, counting down.
TATTAATTTTTTGATTTGTATTTTTTAACTCTTCAATAGTTTCTTCAAGCATATTTTGATATAGCTCAATACCAACCTCCTTTATTTGTCCTGATTGTTCTTCACCAAGTAAATTACCAGATCCACGTATCTCAAGATCATAGCTTGCCAGATTAAAACCAGCCCCCAGTGAATCAAGAGACTGAAGAACCTCAAGTCTTTTTAAAGCCTTCTTTCCAAGCTTTTTATGTTCTTTATAAGTAAGGTAAGCGTAAGCCTTTACTTTTGATCGTCCTACCCTACCCCTTATTTGGTATAATTGAGACAAACCAAACATATCTGATCTATGTATTATTAATGTGTTAGCATTTGGAATATCTAAGCCGGACTCAATAATTGTTGTTGAAATTAAAACGTCATATGAACCCATATAAAAATCATTAATTCTGTCCTCTATTTGTTTTGAAGGCATCTGACCGTGAACAGTTATATAATTAATCTCAGGAACAAATTCTTTTAAATATTCCTCAATATCTTCAATATCAGAAATTCTTGGAACAACATAAAAACTCTGACCCCCCCTATGTCGTTCTCTTAATAATGCCTCCTTAACCACCAATGGATCATTTGGAAAAACATAAGTCTCTATAGCTCTTCTATCAATTGGTGGTGATGCAATGATTGATAGATCCCTTACACCTGTCATAGCTAATTGAAGAGTTCTTGGAATTGGTGTTGCTGTTAATGTAAGAACATGAATGTTATCTCTAAGTTTTTTAATTTTTTCTTTATGTTTAACACCAAAATGTTGCTCCTCATCAATAATCAAAAGGCCCAAATCATTAAAACTAATTTTTTCACCTAATAAAGAATGTGTACCTATTACTATGTCACAGGATCCAGAGTTAATTCCTTTAATTACACTTTCTTTTTTTGGGGTTAATCTAGATAATTCTGAAATATTAATTGGAAAACCCTTGAATCTATCTTTAAATGTTTCAAAATGTTGTCTTGCAAGCAAAGTGGTGGGAGTTAATAAAGAAACTTGCTTCCCGCTCATAGCTGCCAAAAATGAAGCTCTAAGAGCAACCTCAGTTTTCCCAAAACCTACATCCCCACAAATTAATCTATCCATTGGAAGTCCCTTTTCAAGATCATTTTGAACATCATTTATTGCATTTAATTGATCATTTGTTTCCTCAAATGAAAATCTTGAACAAAATTCCTCGTAAAAGTCTTCTGGAACATTTAACATTTCAGCTTTAGACAGCTGACGTTTGGCGGCGACTGAAATAAGCTCTTCTGCTAAAAATTTTATTTTCTTTTTTAAATTTTCTTTTCTTGCTGTCCAAGATAAACCACCAAGTTTATCAAGCATTTGATCTGATATTTCGGATCCATATCTTGATAAAACTTCTATATTCTCAACTGGAAGATATAATTTATCATCATTAGCATACTTAATTAAAAGGCATTCATGCTTTGCATTATTAATTTCAAGTGTTGATAAATTTTGAAATCTTCCTATTCCATGATCAACATGAACAACAGCATCACCAGGCATTACACTAGATATTTCTCTAATAAAATTTTCTGCTTTTCTAATAATGCGTGGTCTATAAAATTTTTCACCAAAAATATCTTGCTCAGAAATAAAAATATAATCTTCAAAATGAAATCCGTTATTTAAATTTAAAACAGTTATATAGATATTACCTTGATTTATATCATTGAAGGAATCTAAGTTTTCTAAATTATTTAAAACACCATTATTAATTAATATTTTGGCAACTCTCTCACTTGAACCAACACTTGAGCAGGCAAAGATAATTTTCTTGTTTTCTCTGATATAACTATCAATATCTTTTTTTAACTCTTTATAACTTGAGGAGTCATTTCTTTGTGATTTAATATTGGAATATTTTGAAGAAACTTTTCCATTTAAGTTAATTGCTTTTGGCTTCTTAAAAGGACTAATTTGAAAACAGTTTTTTGAATCTAAGTTTTTTTCATATTCCTTTTTTTCTTGATAGAGGTATGACGGTTCAATAGAAAAATATTTATTTTCAATTTTTGACAATTTATTTTCATCATATTCTTTTCTAGATTGAAAATGATCGTTAACTGTTAAAAGAAAATCCTCTAATGAATTTTCATAAAGATGATCTAATATGATTACTGGGTCATTAGTATAGTCAAAAATTGTATTAGTTTTATTATAAAAAAAAGGAAGCCAATGCTCCATACCAGGGTAGGAAATTCCTTCAGAAATACTTTCGTAAATTTTAATTTTTTCTTTTTGAGATCCAAATTTTTTATTAAAATTAATTCTAAAATTTTCTATAGTCTTTTCATTAAGAACAATTTCTGAGGCCGGATAAACTAGAACTTCTTTCAATAACTCGATAGATCTCTGTGAAATTAAGTCAAAGGATTTTATAGACTCTATATTATTACCAAATAAGTCTAGCCTTATAGGGTTATTTAAAGGTGAAAAAAAATCAATTATTCCTCCCCTTATAGAAAATTCACCATGTTCTCTAACAGTTGAGGTTTTTGTATAGCCATTATTTACAAAGAAACTTACTAAATTGTCTATATCCACAATCTCGCCAGGTTTTAATGAAATAAATTTATTTTTAATTTCATTTATTGATAATGTTCTTTGGCATGAGGCCTGAATAGTAGTTAAAATAATCTTATTTTTGCATTCTTCATTTGATAAAATGGATAGGGTTTCTAAACGTTTAGAAGTAATTAATTTATTTGGAGAAATTCTATCATATGGAACGCAATCCCACTGAGGGTAAAATAAAATATCATTATTTACAAAATAATTAAGTCCATCTTTAATTTGCTGATATCTTTTTAAATCTCTAGCTATAATAAAAATATTATTATCTATATTCTTAGATATTTCATTAACCAGAAGGGACTCTGAACCCTCAGGAACCTCACCTAAATAGGAAATATCACTGAGATTAGAATAAAATTCTTTTGAGAGAATTTCTTTTAAATTATTCATTTTAAACCTAAGAATTTGTTTTAATAATTATATCTTCAATTAAATCTCTAAATTCCTCAGGGAAATCTTTTTCTTCAGAAATTAACCATTTATACAAATCAGGGTCAGTTAAATTTAAAAAGCTTTGGAAATGCATTAACTCATCATATGACATATTTGATAAATTATTGTCAGCATAAGTTCCTAAAATAAGATCCATTTCTTTTGTTCCGCGATGCCAAGAACGAAATAAAATTTTTTTTCTAATTATTTCTGTGTTTTTTTCCATAATTTGTACTTTAATAGAGTAATGAGACCAAAGATTCTAGATAAATTATTTAAACCTATTGAAACTACGAAAGGTATAGGACCAAGATTAAAAATAAAACTAAAATATTTAATTGGTGAAAATATTGTTGATTATTTATGGCACCTTCCAAATAATATAATTGATAGGAGTTATAAACCTACAGTTGTTTCTGCTGAAAATGACAGAATTGTAACAATAGACATAACAGTTTCAAAGCATTCTCCATCAAGGAGAAGAGGATTACCCTATAAAATAACCTGTATAGATGAAACAGGAGAAGTTGACTTAATTTGGTTTAACGCCAGAAAACAATATTTAGAAGATATACTTCCTATTGGTTCAAATGTAACTATTAGTGGTAAAATTGAAACCTATAAAAATAGAAAACAAATCATACATCCCCAACATATTGTAAAAAATCAAGAAGTAGATGATTTTCAAGATATTGAGCCTGTTTATAGACTAACTCAGGGTTTATCAAATAAAGTAATCAGAAACTACATAAAAAAAGCTATAGATATGGTTCCAGATTTACCTGAATGGCATGACAAAGAACTTATAAAAAGAATGAAATGGCCAACATTTTCAAAATCAATTAAAGATTGTCATAATCCTAAAAGCACGCAAGATTTGGATCATCAAAATATCTCAAAACAGCGGCTTTCATATGACGAGTTATTAGCAAATCAATTATCTTTAGCGTTAATTGCAAAAAACTTTGAAGCACCTAAAGGTCAGGTAATAAATGACAAAAATCAACTAGTTAGAGAATTATTAAATAATTTATCATTCGAACTTACTAGCTCACAGAAAGTCTCAATTGATGAGATATCAAATGACTTATGCAAACCTGATAGGATGATAAGATTACTTCAAGGAGATGTAGGATCAGGAAAAACTATTGTTGCACTTGCTGGTCTTTTTCACGTAGCTGGTTCATTAAAACAAGGAGCAATGATGGCACCAACTGAATTACTTGCAAAACAGCATTATGAGAGTATCAAAGATTTATGTCTAAAATCAAATATTAATGTCAGTATCTTAACTGGAAAGACAAAACAAAAAGACAGAGAAAAAGTACTTAATGACCTTAAGGAAGGTAAAATTGATATAATTATTGGTACACATGCCCTTTTTCAAGAAAAGGTAATTTTTAATGACCTAGGATTGGTTATAATTGACGAACAACACCGTTTTGGTGTTCATCAAAGGCTATCCTTAACCTCTAAAAGCAAGGATTATCCTCCAGATATTTTAATAATGAGCGCAACACCAATCCCAAGAACCCTAGAACTTACCGCATTTGGATCAATGCAGGTTTCTAGGCTTTTGGATAAGCCCAAAGGAAGAAAACCAATAAAAACAATTGCAAAGCCAATTGATAAAATTGATGAAGTTATTGATTCTATTGAAAGACTAATAAATATCGATGAAAAAACTTATTGGGTTTGTCCTCTGATTGAAGAGTCAGAAAAAATTGATTTGGCGGCTGCAGAAGATAGATTTCATCAACTAAATTTAATCTATAAAGATAAAGTAGCATTAGTTCATGGAAAGATGAAAATTGAAGATCGAGAAAAAGTAATGAATGAATTTAAATACGGTAAAAAGATGATTTTAGTTGCCACAACAGTTATTGAAGTTGGAATTGATGTACCAGATGCAACATTTATGATTATAGAACACTCAGAACGTTTTGGTTTGTCACAACTTCATCAATTAAGAGGAAGGGTCGGAAGAAGTGATAAATTGTCTAGTTGTCTATTATTATATAAGTCTCCGTTGGGAGAAAATGCAAAAAAAAGAATAGAAACATTAAGAAGTACTGATGATGGATTTATTATAGCTGAAGAAGACTTAATTCTAAGGGGAGCTGGAGAAATACTTGGAGTAAAGCAATCGGGCTTACCTTATTTTAAAATTGCAAACTTAAATATTGATAGAGAATTATTGGAATTAGCAAAAAACGATGCAAATTTTATTATTGAAAGTAATATTTTAGGGAAAACAGAGAGAGGAAAAAATTTAGAAATTTTACTTCATTTATTTAACAAAGAAGAGGCTCTTAAGTACCTAGAAGCTGGTTAATTTCTCTTTTCGGGCATAACTAGGCCAGCTGAAATTATTAGTTTGGCCGCACTTTCAACAGTCATATCAAGTTCAATTACTTTGTCTTTAGGAACAAATAATAAAAAACCAGATGTTGGATTTGGTGTTGTTGGAAGAAAAACACAAAGCATTTCATTTTCATGCTTTTTAGCAATTTCACCTTTTGCTTCAGTAGTTACAAAAGCAATAGCCCAGCAACCCTCTTTAGGATATTCAAGCATTACGACTCTTTGAAAGTTATTTGAGGATTTTGAGGCAATTGTTTGAAATATTTGTTTTAAAGTGCCGTATATATTTCTAATAATTGGCAGGCGATCAACTAATCTTTCACCATACCCAATTATAGTTCTTCCAAAGAAATTAGTTGTTAGGGCGCCAAGTATAGTCAAAATAATAAAAGCAGAAATAATTCCAAGCCCAGGTATGCTAAAAGGAAGATCATTGTAACCTTTTGGAGCGAATGGTGAAAACCACCCATCTACTGCTTGCACAAACCAAATTGCTACCCATCCAGTAACAGTTATTGGAGCAGCAACAACAATACCAGTTAGGAAATAAGTTCTTAGTTTTGAAAAAAAACCAGGTTTTAAATTTACATTTTTGTCTTTGTTCTTTGCCATAATAAGTTTGTATCATAAAATAACTTATGAAAAAAACTAATATTAAACGGAAAAGTGAATAAAACAGAAAAAAAAATAAAAGATTTCTTAATATCAAAAGATATGAAATTTGAATCAATTTTTGAAATTGGTAAATTGCCAGGAGGTTCAAGCAACGAAACCTGGATAATAAAATATAACAATTCATCAAAAGAAAAAAAAATTGTATTAAGAAGACATTTTCAAGGAATGAGGAATACTGATAATAAATACCCTCCACTTTCATTAAAAATAGAGTCAGATGTAATGATGGCTGCTTATAAGGCTGAAGTGCCAGTACCTAGGATTTTGTATTCGACAGACTCTGACTGTGATTTGGGTGAGGGTTTTTTTATGGAATTTATTGATGGAATAGCACTTGGTAATAAAATTGTGGATGAAAATTTTCTTAAAAATAAAGATGTAAATTTGTCTGAACAATGTGGCTTTTATTTATCAAAGATACATTCAATTAATTATCAAGAATTAAATAGCATACAAAAATCGGAAGCATCTGATGAATTAGAAAAGTATAAAGAAATTTATAAAAATTATAATCTAAGTATTCCTGTTTTTGATTTTAGCATTAAGTGGTTAGAAAAAAATATACCAATTAATAAAAGGCCTTGTTTGTTACATGGAGATTTTCGAAATGGAAATATAATTATGTCTGAAACCTCTGGTGTTAAATCAATATTAGATTGGGAACTTTTACATCTTGGTGATCCTCATGAAGATCTTGCTTGGATATGTGTAAATAGTTGGAGATTTGGAAAAATAAATAATCCTGTTGGTGGTTTTGGTAAAAGAAAAGATTTTTATAATTCTTATGAAAAAAACTCAGGATTTAAAATTGATAAAAAATCCTTACAGTTTTGGGAGGTATTAGGAACATTAAAATGGGGTATTATGTGTTTGAAAATGTATGATGCCTATAAATCTGGTTACGACAAAAGTGTTGATAGAGCTGCAATTGGGAGAAGATCCTCAGAAACTGAAATTGATTTATTAAGGTTAATAACAAAGGAGTTTATTCATGAATAATACCCCATCTAAAGAAGAGTTAATTATTTCTATAATAAATTACATAGAAAATGATGTAATTAGTGAGTTAAAAGGACAGAAGCGATTCCATGCACATGTTGCAAAAAATTCTTTAGGTATAATTTTAAGACAATTAAGATTAGAAAATGAAAATAATTCTAAAGAAAAGAAAAGACTTGAAGAAATATTAAAAATTGACGGTGATTTAATAGAATTAAATAGAATATTATGTGAAAAAATTAATAATGAAGAAATCAATATTAAAGATAATAATTTAATTGACCATCTTTATAAAACAACTATGGAAAAGCTAAGTATTGATCAGCCAAATTATTCAGGCTATTTGGCTGAAAAAAATAATTAACTATCTAGAGCACCAATTATTGCAATGGAGCAAACATTATTTGCAGGCTGGCCACCTAAGTTATGAGTAAGCCCAATTGAAGGATTGCTTAATTGTCTCTCGCCAGCTTTTCCTTGGAGTTGTAAATACATTTCATAAAGCATTCTTAAACCTGAAGCACCTATTGGGTGACCAAAACATTTAAGACCGCCATCAATCTGACATGGAACCTTTCCATCAGCATCATAAAAACCGTCCATAACATCTTTTACAGCATTCCCCTCTTCAGAAATAAATAAATCTTCCATTGTGACTAGTTCAGTAACAGAAAAACAATCATGGACCTCCATCATTGATACTTGCTCACGCGGTTTGGTAATATTAGCTTCTGCATAAGCTTTTTTTGCGGCAACTCTTACAGTATGAAAATATGATCCGTCCCAGCTATTGTGTTGATTTTCAAGGCCATTAGATACTGCTAACTGAAGAGCTTTAACAGATATAATGTTATCTTTACCTAAACTTTTTGCGATTTCAGGTGTTGTCACAATAGCGGCAGCGGCACCATCAGAAACTCCGCAACAATCAAATAAACCAAGAGGCTCAGCAATCATTGGTGCATTAAGAACTTGTTCTTCAGTTACTTCTTTTTGAAGGTGAGCTTTCGGGTTTTTTGCACCATTTGCATGACTTTTTACTGAAACATGAGCAATAGCCCTTTTTAAATCTTCTGCAGAAACACCGTGTTTTGCTCTATAGGCAGATGCTAATTGAGCAAAATTTCCAGGAGCTGAACCAGATGGTCCAATTTGAGGAGTTAATGTTCCATAATTTGTTGGGGATAAACCACCAAAACCAGTATCCTTTAATTTTTCCATGCCAACAGCAATTGCTATATCAGCTGCACCAGCTGCTACAGCATAAACAGCTCCTCTGAAAGCTTCAGAGCCTGATGCACAGTAGTTTTCTACCCGAGTAACAGCAATATTAGGAAGTCTTAAAGCAATTGACATTGGAGTACCACCTTTTCCAGCACCAATATCATCGATATGGTGCGAAAACCAAGCTGCATCTAATTGATTGGGTTCAATACCCGCATCTTCCATAGCCTCAACATAAGACTCAACCATTAAGTCTTCTGGACTTGCATCCCAACGTTCACCAAATTTTGAACACCCCATTCCAAGTATTGCAACTTTATCTCTAATTCCAGTGGCCATGAATATCTCCGTATATTTAAAAATTAACTATATTATAAAATCTATAAAAATTAAACTGGTATTGCTTTCCAAAAATATCTGGTAAAACCTCTAATTTCATCAACAATTTTTACTCTAAAAACCATTTTTACATCCATACCAGAATCAATATCACCTTTTTCAACATCAGTAAAATCAACCATTATTCTTCCACCCTCTTCAAAATCAACCACTCCATAGTGATTAGGCGGATTGACTGAAAAAGACAAATAATCTGCTGACCATGATAAGATTTTAGCTTTCTTTTCTGCAAATTTATATGGTTCTTGAGTGTTTAAATCAGGACTATTAGGACTTACTGATATTGGAGATGCAGGGTATTGAATAGTTCCTGTTTTTGTACATTTACCCCCAACTAAGCCCATAATAGCATCGTTATGACGATATAAAGTTGTAAGAGCTGTTTTACGATCTTGCTCACCTCTCATGCCTTTCTCCCATTTAACAAGATCGTTGAAAGTTAGGTATTTCATATAATTATTTTCCTCAACACCATTATTTAAAAGACTTTCAATAGTTTGCTCAGGTTTATAATTCTTTATATTATTAGTTATTTCAAATAAAATTACATCAGAACCATTACCAAAACTGCTTAAAAGTACTTTTTCTCCAGGGTTTGCTTTTTCTAAAATACTAGCAAACATAAGTAAAGAATGCGCAGAACCAGTATCACCTGTTGATAAAGCAAGATTATCAACTACATTTTCTGGATTAATACCACATTTTTTTGCAATCATTTGATCAACCCTTGGAAAAACACTAGGAAGAATAAAATGATCTATATCAGATCCTGAGATATTAGCCTTGGAAAATAACTCCTCTATGGCTTTTGGTACTATTTTTAAATATCCCTCATCTCTAATCCATCTTTCTTCCCAATTGTAATCAAATTCTTCATTGGGTTGTCTAAAATGATCAATAAAATCAATACTTAAAGATGAACTATTAATGTATTTTGCTATTAGATTTTCATTATCAACTGCAATAGCAACGGCCCCATCACCAAAATCAAGTTCTTGTGAGCTTGCAGATCTCGCTTTTCTTTTATCAGAAGCTGAAACAATTGAGTAATTACTATTTCCACTTTTCACTTTAGCCAAAGCCTGAATAAGTGCAGTTGTTCCTGATTTAAGTGAAGAAGATATGTCTATACACTCAGTTTCCTCTTCCAATGTTAGAGCAGCTCTTATAATTCCTGAATTTAATCTGTCTACAAAGGGCATAGTAGTGGAAGCAAAAAATAGACTATCAACATGCGATCTATCATCTTCTTTTCCAAGAACTCTCCTAATAGCTTCAACTGACATGGTAACGCTATCTTCATCCCAATTTGCCATTGATCTTGTTCCTTTTCCCTTACCCATAAGGTTTGGTGCTATCCAAGAGTTGGCTTGTGCGACAGTTTTTTTTGAAAGTCTTAAGCGGGGTAAATACCCCGCAATAGATGAAATTCCTACATCACTCATTTTATTTTCTCTAATTTATAACGTTTAATTATTTTGTAAAATATATTTGTTCGCAAATTTGAATTTGTTCATCAACAAATCCTTCAGTTAATGCAACAGCATCATTGAAAGACTTATATTTTCCACTAAAATATTCGTCAGCAATTTTGCCTTGATCAGAAGCGCTGCTAGTAATACTTCTTACTTTGATTGTCTGGGATTCAGTTCCTCCAGCAATTGAGACAAAAACGCCATTAAAGAAGTCAGGATGACCATTACTTTGTATTTCTTTTTCTAGAGATGCAATAGCTTGAACAAAAGAATTTATATTTTCCTGTTTTACCTTAAATCTTCCTACAACCTCATGTCCTGGATCTAATCTAAAGCTTTTAAGCGATTTCCATATGGTTGAGTGTTTTACTTTTCTTAGCTTAGAAATAGGTCCCTTTGCTTTATAAGGATCATATTTTAAGGAACCAACCATAGCCGCCTCAACAGAAGGAAAAGCATTCCAAATCATCATTTGACCAGGATACTGGTTACCCGATCTTGTGATACAGACACCTGCATCACTAGATCCTATTGCTCTAAAAGCATCAGAATTACCTCTTAAGAATGAAACATATTTATCAACATCTGTTGCTGAAACATACAATGAGGTAAAGGCACCTTCTTGAGGCTTGATGTTATCTTCAGCTAACAAATTAATTGAAAATACAAGAATAAAGACGAAAAGAATTTTTTTCATTTAAATACCCTCTTAGTTTTGAATATAAACATATACAGCAAATTATTAACAATAATGAAAGTTTTTTTTTAAATTTTAAATTTTTTAGCGTGATTTATAAATTCATCTCTAACCTGTTTAGAACTAATGCAAGGATTATCAAAAGGTATAAAGAGAATTTTATTTTTAGTTTTTAAAAAATAGCCATCAATTGATAAACTCAATACTTCAACATTTTTATCATAAATATCGTGTACACCTTTTAACGTTGCAATAATAACATCTTTATGATCATTGTTTACATGACTAACAATTGAGTCTTCATCTTCTGACCAATCTGGATTATCACTAGTCCAAAACTTGTCCTTTAACCAAGCAATTTCTCCAAAACCACCAATCCATCTAATTTTATTAGGCTTCATTTTATAGAAATTAAAATCATGCATATTAGAATAAGTTTTGCTTTCAGGGAGAAATTTAAAAAATCGAATTTTGCAATTTTCTATATCTTCTTGATTTTGAATTTTTTTAAAATCACCCATTATACTTAATCTAGAGCTATTTTGTTTATCTTGATTAACCTTTAATTTAAAAATTGTAAGACAGGATTTTGAGTTTTTAATAATATTTTTTGTATGTTCAGCAATATCACTTGCGTAAATATATATAGATCTATCTTGACCAGTGACATAAGTTATAAAACTTCCAAAAGGAAAATTATTATATTTTTTTGATAATGTTGATAATACCGCAACATTATTGGCTCGCATCAGTGTCACAGCCTCACTTTCGTATTTTTTAACCATATTTTTTACACATAATTGATAAATATATTATCATCTTTTTTATTTACTTGAATTTTTACACCGAAAGCACTTGAGAGGACATCGTCATTAATAATTGATTTTGGCTCTCCGAAAGAAATAATTTTTCCATTTTTTAAAATAGCAATATAGTCTGAATACTTAAAAGCTAAATTCAGATCGTGTAAAATCATAAATATTCCAATACCTTCAGTTGATAATTTTTTAATAGCATTCATCATTTTTATTTGATGAAATAAATCAAGATTTGATGTTGGCTCATCAAGCATTAAATAACAAGGATCAACTGAGTTAGATTCTCTCCAGAGTTGAAGTAAAGATCTAGCAAAATGCACTCTTCGCTGTTCGCCACCTGAAAGAGTATTAAATTTTCTGTTTTTTAGATAATCAATATCACACTCTATTAATACCTCATTTAGAGCAGTTTTAAAATTATCTGAATATTTTATATTACCTTTTTCTAACCAACCCATTTCAACAATTTCTTTGACACTAAAGTCAAAAACAATTGGCTGAGATTGTGCCATAACACTTCTCAAAAAAGCTTTTTCTTGGATATTTATTTCTTTTAAATTTCTTTGATTGTATAAAACCTCTCCATTATAAAAATCTAAATCTCCGGATATAATATTCAAAAATGACGATTTTCCTGCCCCATTTGGACCAAGTAGTGTTGTTATTTTCCCTTCCCTAATCTCAATTGAAATATCTTTTAAAATTTCTTTTTCATCATAAAATAGAGCAATATCTTTTGAATAAATACTCATATTTTATTAATCCTAAAAATTAGCCAAAGGAAAAATGGTGAACCAATCGCACTGGTAATCAAGCCTACAGGTAATTCGGCTGGTTGAATTAATAATCTTGATAATAAGTCAGCGAAAACCATTAGAGAAGATCCTAATAAAGCTGATCCTATAACTACATAAGTATGGTTTACACCTGAAAGAAGTCTTAATAAGTGAGGTACAACTAATCCTACAAAACCAATCATACCGGATAAGGAGACGCTTGCTCCTACAGATGCTGCTGAAGCAAATATAATTCTATATTTTAGGCTTTTTACATTTACACCAAGTCTTTTTGCCTCAGACTCCCCTAGCTGAAGAATATCTAGATTTCTTAAAATAGGTAATAAAAACAAAAAAGAAATGAAAATTATTATTAGAGCTGGTATCAACAAAGACCAGGTTATGCCACCAAAACTTCCCATTGTCCAAAAGGTCAAACTTCTCAATTCAGAATCTGAGCTTATAAAGGTTAATATTCCAATTCCAACAGATGCAATAGCATTTACAGCAATACCTACTAATAGCATATAAGTAACACCTTGGTGACCAAAACCTCTAGTTAAAAGAAAAAGCATTAAAATAACTAATCCTGAACCCAGACAGGCAGATAGAGGCAATAGAAAAGTAGAAAAAATAAAAGCAGAGGTTAATGATGAACCAAAAACTATAATGGTAGATGCGCCTAAAGCAGCTCCAGCTGAAACTCCAATTAAACCTGGGTCAGCAAGAGGATTTCTAAATAAACCCTGCAAGCAGGCTCCGGAAACTGACAGACTTGCACCAACTATTGCTGCTAAAATAACTCTTGGTACTCTAATTTCGGTAAATATTGTTGCTTCAATTGCTGATGTATTGCCCATTAAAATTGATAAAACAGGAAAGCTGTAACTACCTAATGAAAATGATACTATTAAAACCAGCAACAAAAGAATTAATAAAAAAAATAATATAAATGATTGTGCGCTATTTAAAAATTTCAAATTAATGATTGATAACATGATTAATTGTTTTCTATCATTTGAAACTTTTTGGATAAGTACAGAGCTGTTTCAATTGTTCTAGGACCAAACCCGAGCATTTGCATACCATCAAGAGCGATAATATTTCTATTTATTGCGGCAGGTGTATATTTTACTGTAGGGTGATTATGCATGTTTTCTAAATTTTTATAAGAGTGAGCCCCACGATTTGAAATTAAAATTATATCGGGTGCTGCATCAATTATTGACTCAGTTCCAACAGGCTTCCAGCCCTCAAAACTATCGAAAGCATTTCTTGCACCAATCATTTTAATAAAACCATCGGCGGATGTATCTTTACCACCGATGATTGGTGAACCACTATCCATTGTTAGTATAAACATTACCTTAATATTTTGATTTTTTAAATTTTTAGATAAATTATCTAACTCAATCTTAATTGGCATAATTTTATTATTAATTATATCAATAGTTTTTTCTCTCTCACCAATTATTTCTCCTACACACTTAATCTTATCAATAATACCCTCTGAGGAGTGTTCTTCCTTTAAAATTATAATATCAATACCCGTTTTTTTAATTTGATTTACTACATCAGGTGGCCCCATATCATCCTCACCAATTACAAGAGTTGGTTTAAGAGATAAAACGCCCTCTGCTGACAAATTTCTAACATAGCCTATAGAAGGAAATTTTTTTGTTTCTTCCGGAAAATTTGATGTTAGATCAACAGCTACTATTTTACTCTGTTCTTCTAAAAAATATAAAATTTCTGTTATAGAACCTCCAGCAACTGTAATTTTACTAGGGTTATAGGCCCTATCACATGAATTTACATAAATGGGGTTTAAAAAAATTAAAAAAAATAAGATTAATATTAACCTAAAATTTTTTGTCATGACTTATTCCTTGAACCTTAGTTATAAATACATTATATAAAATTGTAAATGATAATGATTCTCATTCTCAATTGAAAATAAAAGGATTTATATTATGAAAAATTACACCAATTCATTTGTAAGATTTTTAGTAGTTATTTTTGCTTTTAATAGTTTTGCTATAGCACAAGAGAGTAAAGATATCGAGGAAATAACAGTAATTTCATCGAGAGCCCCTATTCCACTGAGTGAAGTTATTGGATCAGTATCTTTAATTAAATCCGATGATATTGAAAATAGGGTTGTTAATAACATTGTAGATTTAATAGAAAATACAATTGGTGTTACTGCTCCAAGGAGTGACGGCTATGGAAGAATATTCAATGAAGGATTTAGAATAAGAGGATTAGGCGGAAAAAGAGTAAATGTAATTATTGATGGAGTAAGAATTCCTGACTCTTATGTTGGATATGGTAGAGATGTAGTTGATGTAGATTTAGTTAAAAAGGTAGAAATATTAAAAGGACCAAGTTCAGCATTATACGGTTCTGATGGATTAGCTGGAGCAATTTCCTTTACTACAAAAGATGCATCTGATTTAGCTGATTTAAATAATCCATTCTTTTCAGCTACAGCGTCGTATGATGAAGCAAATGATGGAACAAAATATGGCTTCTTATCGGCCTTCGTTGGAAATAAAATAGAAGGCCTTATTCAGATTACAAGAAGAGATATGAATGAAAGAAATCTTCACGATTATGTAAAAACTGAACCTAATGAAATGAATGGTGAATCTAATAGTATCTTATCAAAAATTAAATTTCTACTTACTGAATCAATTGATTTAACTTTTACAATTGATATTCAAGAGTGGGAAAATGAATGGGATCTTCAAACTGAAACAGGTTTTAGTTTCTTTCCTATACCTACTCAAACCTCCTCAGCATTAGGTAATGATGAGTCATCAAGGCATAGATTTTCTGCTGAACTGGGCTTCAATAACCAAAATATGTTTTTTGATAATGGAAGAATTACAGTTTTCGCTCAAAATACTGAACAAGACCAAGTAACAAATAAATCGAAATTAGTTTTTGCAATGGGTATGCGAGCTAGACCAACACCATTTTCTGAATATCAAAATTTTCAATTTAACCAGGAAATATTTGGATTTTCCTCTGAGTTTTATAAAGAAATTGCTCAATCTTCAGGTGTTAAACATCAAATTGTTTATGGATTTGAGTATGAGTCAATTGAAGTTGAAAGACCAAGGTATAGGTATGAAACAAATTTAATGACCAGACAATTAAATTATAATATTGGTGGTCACACTTATCCTGATAAAACATTTCCTGATACAGAAACTATACGACAGGGTATTTATTTTTCTGATAGAATTGAAATAACTCCAAAAGCAACTATTGTTATAGGGGCAAGATATGACTCATATGAACTTAAGCCATCAGTCGATGAGCTATTTAACAGAAGTAATGTAGCTAGAAATGAGCTTTCTTATATAGATGACAGTTCCATTTCATCCAAATTAGGATTTATTTATGATTTAAATAACAATATTTCTCTATTTGCTCAGTACGCTGAAGGTTTTAGAAGTCCTGATTATGAGAGTGCAAATATATCATTTACAAATTTTGCATTCCGATACAGCGTAATGCCAAATCCAGATCTCGAAGCCGAAGAAAGTGAGGGATATGAAATAGGTATTAGAGGAAATAATTCATTAGGAAACTCAAAACTAAACTGGTCATTAGTTTATTTTGAAAATGACTATAAAGATTTCATTGAAACTCGATTAACTGGAAGGTCACCTCAAGGAATAAGTTTATATAAATATGTAAATCTTAATGACGTTACAATCGATGGTTTTGAATTTGAATTACAGGCCATAATAAATGACAATTATTCACTATACTTGGGTCATACAAACACAGAAGGTGAGGAAAATAATGAAGAGCTAATATCAATTGATCCTGATCAAACCATTTTAGGTTTAAGCTGGGTTTCTGATAATGGAGGCTTCAATATCAAGGGAATTGCAAATATCTCTGAAAAAAGTATTGATGGTTTAGCTCCTGTTTGCGGAAGAGGAGGATGTAATAAATTATTAGAGCTTCCGGGAAGGGTCACTTATGACTTATTCTTCAATTTTAATATCAGTGAAAAAGTATTTGCAAATCTTGCAGTCAGAAATCTTACTGATAAAAAATATTGGGACTGGGCATCAGTTAATGGAAAAGCAGAGAATGATCCTGAATTAGATCTTTATGTAAATTCCGGAAGAACAATAAGTGCTTCAATTAAGTATCTATTTTAATTAAAAGGTATTAAAAATTATGAAAATTTCTATTTTTACGTTTATTTTATTATTCTCAATTAATGTTATGGCCCATCCAGGTCATGAAAATGCTTATTTTCATCCTGAAGTAAATTCTATATTTTCTTCAATTTTAGCAATTTTATTTTTAACTGGTATGTTTTTTGCCATAAAAAAAATAACAAAAAATGCATTAAGTAATATTGAAAAGAAAGGATAATTTATATGTTTAAAGATTTTCAAATAGCAGAGGCACATTGTGATATTCCATGTAAAATATATGACCCTGCGATATCTCAGGTTGCAGCGTTAAGTGTAGTAAGGTTAATTGATCTTCTTCACGAAATTGATGAAAATGATAATAGTCTTAAATCAATTGCTCACAGATCTCGTTTAGTTATAGAGAAAGAAGCTCAAGCAAAAATTGTTAAAAATGAAGTTAATATAATTTGGGGCGACTATTTTAAAGCCCCGCAAATTGAAGCTCATCCTAATGTTCATACATTAGTTCATGAAATAATGATGACAGCCTCTAAATGTAAGCAAGATGTTATTAGGGAAAATGCAGAGGAGTTGGTTAAAAAAGTTAATGAATTTGCTACAATTTTTTGGTCAACTAAAGGTATTGAAACTGAAAATGTTGTTTGCCCCTACCCTCCTGAACTTATCGTTTCCAGACCTAAATTAGATAGTGTTTAAAATTTTCAAAGTTCAGGGTACTAGCATGCTTCCAACTATAAAGCATAACGATTATCTGCTAACTCTAAAAATTAATAAAATAAAGAAAAACAATGTCGTTGTAGCTTCATCTGGTGATAAAAAATTTATCGTAAAAAGAATTAAAGATATCTCTGATAAATTTATTACTTTTTCATCAGATAATAAAAAAACTGAGTCTGAGTTTTGTGATAAAAAATTTCCATTAAATACAAATGTTAACAGAGCTTTTTTGATTTATAGATATCCTTTTAACTTTGAGATTCTATAACTCTTTCTGTTCTATAAAATTTAAAGAAACACCAAGTTGCAAAAGCTGTAATTAAATGCCAAATACCATGGGGTTGAATTATTGAGTCAGGGTCACAAAATCTTGTATCGGGATATCCTTGAAGCCAAATTATAAAAGCAACAATATAGCTCACCATTCCTAGAAAAAACCACGGATTATAAGTTCTTAACTTTGTTGGAGGAGTATTTGATAATAAAGCAGGAAGCCAAAAAAGTATTATCCACCAATAATTAATAATGTTTCCAAAAATTTCAGTTGGAAAAATTCCAAAAATACTTGCAACCAAGAAGCCAATAAAACCTGAGTACCATTTATTAATTCTTCCCCAAAATTTATAAAGAAACTCTGATATAATCCATAAAGCTATTGAAACTCCAAATAGATCAAGATTGATACCCATATTTGTTCCAAAAAACCAACTTAACAGAGAGAATAGAAATACTATTAGAACATAGGTTGTGAAAAATCTTTTTGTAGACCATCTTCCTAATTCCTTTAAATTATATAACCAAGGAACAATGATATAAGTAACCATACTTACATTATCAATCCATTGACCCCAATAAGAATGAGTTCCATGCATTAAAAAAGATCCTGGACCAAGAAAAATGACTACACTAGCGTATAAGACTGAAATATTTGTTAAACCAGTAAAATCATTTAATTGTGTTTTGTTAGTATTGTCCTTAGACAAAATCCAAAACATTATAAGCCCAGTAATCATAAAACCTACGTTGCTGAAAGCATTTACAGGTTCACGGAAGATACTGGGGCTAACTCTTTCACACCAGCGAGAAACATCACCAACTGATAAATTAGGTTCTAAAGTAATAATTAATCCTGACTTAGCTAAGATTAAATAAACTATGAAAAAAGCTAAAGAGAGAAATAATGCAATAATGAAAGAATTTTGTTTTTTTAGTATTTTCATCTCTATTTAATTGCAATTGGGTTGATTATCATTTGGACAGCACCTCTTACCTTTGCATGACCAAGTACAAAAAGAAATTCAAGAGCTTTATCTTTTACAAGCGGTCCAGTATTCATAGCCTCGAGAATATAAATACCATTTTCTTTTAATAATATTACATGCCCTTGAAATGCTTTATTCATATCTTTGGGTGGTATAACATCTAAACCCCAATTATCAGCTCCAACTGCAACTACTTCCTTGGAAGCAAGATATTCTGCAACTTCTGGACTTTGACCAGGCTCTCCAGAGCCCCAAACCTCTGGCTCTTTATCTAATTTTGCATCTATCCAACCAGTATGAAAGATTACAACATCGCCTTTTTTAATTGGCGTACCTTGTTTCCTTTCAACTGCTTTTACATCTTCAACTGAAAAAGATCGACCAGCCTCTAAATACTCAACACCAAAATGTTTAGCCATATCTAAAATTATCCCTCTAGCAACTATGGGGGGAACAGTCTCTATACCAAGTTTTGTAAGCCCATTTATTTTTGCAAAGTCCTTTCCTTTGTTGCAATTGTAAAAAGTGCCATCAGGGCCGCCTAAATGCCCAAGACCATCTAATTGAGAGCCAATTCCAAACCAACCCTGAAAAATATCGTCATTATAGGTAGAATTAGGCGATGACTGATTACCAAATTGTTGATCGGGTTGAACTACTTGAAGAGATAGTGATCTAGGCGGATAAGCAGGTGTATTAGCATCGATAACTATACCCAAACTATAAGTTTTTCCTGTTTTTATTAATTTTGAAGCTTTTAAAATCGAATTTGGAGTTATTAAATTTGCATTTCCAATTTCATCAGCTGGACCCCAATTTGAGACCTCGCATTCTTCAGCGTTCAACGAAAGAATAAATATACTTAAAAATATGGTTAGAAAAAATCTCAATTCATTCTCCTTATTGTTTTTTAGCCATTATATAGTCTTTTAATTTCATTGTAACGAAAACAATCAGTCTCATGGTCATTTATAATACCTATAGCCTGAAGGTAAGCATAACAAATTGTGGGTCCGATAAATTTAAAACCCCATTTTTTTAGATCCTTAGAAATACTATTACTTAACAATAATTTAGTTGATAAATCTAAAGTATTTTTATCTTTTAATTGAATAATTTTATCAGTTTTATGAGACCAAATATAATTATTAAAACTTCCAAAATTTTTTTGAATAATTTGAAAAGCGATTGCATTATTTCTTATTGAAAATAACTTTAATTTATTTTTAATTAAACCATCATTAGATAAAAGAACTAGAATATCATTATCACTCATAAGAGATACTTTTTTAATATTGAAATTATGGAAAGCTTTCCTGTAATTATCTCGCTTCTTAAGTACAGTTATCCAACTTAAACCTGCTTGTTGTCCTTCTAAGCAGAGATTTTCAAATAAAACTCTATCTTCATGAACAGGAACACCCCACTCTTCATCATGGTAACGAATATATAAATCGTCATCACCAGGCCATAAGCATCTTTTTTTCATAGGTTATTCTATCAATCAAAGTATTAATAAGATATTAGAAAAAACTCTAGTAAAATTATGTGTTTTGATTTTAAATAAACTATTATGGAATTGTAATGGAAAAAATTAATAATTTAATTAACTCAATAACAGAACCATTTTTATTAATTGGAGACTTCATTGTTCGCTTTGGATTAGGAGTTTCTTTCATTCTTCATGGCTATGGAAAGCTTCCAATAAGTCAGGGCTTTATCGACTTTTTAGCCTCTAAAGGAGTTCCGCTAGCAAACATACTTGCTTATTTGGTGGCTTGGGGTGAAATTTTAGCTGGAATAGGTATAATTTTAGGCGGATTATTATTTAAAATTAAACCAACCATAGCAAATTTAATTACTAAATTATCTGGATTAACTATTTTTATAATTATGATAAATGCCTTATTTATAGCCCATTCTAATTGGAGTATTTTTATAGGCGATAGAGGTTCAGTATTATTTGCTAGTGAGCAACTTTTCTTATTAATTCTAGGTTTTTTCTTTTTTATTAAAGGAAATAGAACTTAGAAAACTTTTACCAATATTTTTTTCGATAATATTGGTTTTAATTCCATCAATTGAAAGTGTGTTTGCCTTCTTCCAGTATTTTCTTATTCCTTTTTCTCCTGCAACTTTATTGGATTTATCTAAAATATTTCTTTCTTTAATAAACCTATATTCAGGAACAGCCCATCCGCAAGATGTTTGAACTGAAGATATTGATAAATCAAAAATCTGTCTAGAACCCTCAGAATATGGAAAAAGATCTATCAATTCAGCCCATTCATTATCAAGATGATGAATTACTTTAGCTTCACCATAAATTCTCAAAATAAGAGGTTTTCCCTCAAAAGCATTCATCATAATAGTCATTCTTGAGCTTTTTTGAACGTGCGCAGAAGTTTCATTTCCACTACCGGTTAGATTTAGCCATAAAATCCTATTGTTATCCAAAACTCTAAGACTATCTAAACCTTTTGGTGAAAGGTTTATTCTTCCATCAGCAACAGCCGTAGCAACAAAAAATACTTTTTGTTTTTGAATAAAATTTATATGATCATTATTTAGTTTTTTGAAGATTTCCATTTTATACCTTCTAAAGATTAGTTATGTGAAACTGGTAATTTACTTCTACCCCAAAAAAGAAATGGACCTACTCTTTGACCATTATTAATTAATTTTAAATTAGGGAATTTTTTTCTAAGAGCTCTTAAGGCAACTCTTGTTTCTAATTTAGCTAATTCTCTTCCAAGACAAATATGTATACCCACGCTAAATGATATAACTTTTTTTCCATCCCTTGTAGAGTCAAACTTATTAGGATTATCGAAAATTTCACTGTCTCTATTAGCTGCACCATAATGCATCATCACTTTAGTATTTGATGGAATTGTTACATTATCATAAGTAACGTCTCTTGAAGTTGTTTTAAATAATCCTAATAATGGAGGGTCATATCTTAAGCTTTCGCTTATAAGACCATCAATTTCCAATCTATCATTTACAAAATCCTCCCAAAGATTATCAATGCTTAGCATTCTCCATACTAAATTAGAAATTAATGACGTAGTTGTTTCGTTACCAGCAACAAATATTTGCTTTATCAAAAGAACTGCTTCATCATCCGCTAGATATTTATCATTAATTTTGGAATTCGCTATCTTAGAAATTAATGATTCATCCTCGGGAATAGATCTTTTTTTATTAATTAATAATAAAAAATAATCATTCATTTTATCAAGTTCTTTTTCAAAAGTTTCTGGCTCTTCACTACACATTTGAGCAACAGCTGCATCAGCCCAACCTTTAAATTTTTTTATATCATCAGTTGGTATTCCTAAAATTTCACAAATAATAATAACTGGCAAAGGAAATGATAAATCATCGTGAATATCCCATACCTCTCTATCATTTATATCGCTTAATAGATCATCAGTTATTTCTTCGAGTCTAGTCTCTAAATTTCTAATTGATCCCATAAGAAAATTTGGCTGAACAATTCGTCTTATAAAAGTATGATGATCTCCATCTGAAACAATTCCATTAGAACTTATAAAATTAGGTCCATTTCCATACCCCTCTAGGAAAGTATCAGGATCCCTAAGAGCTTTATTAATATCATCATATCTAGATAAAATATAAAATGGTGGATCATATAAATCATAAAAAAAAGCTCTTTCGCCATTTAGTAATTTGTTTGCTGATATTGACGGATCATGCAATTCTTCATTACTCATTAAATCTAATTTTTTTATAATTTTATCCATATAAATATAGAGAATTAATCTAATTTTATGCTTACTGTTTTTTGTTCTAAATAAGTTTTAAAACCATCAATTCCTAATTCTCTTCCCCATCCAGATTCTTTATAACCACCAAAAGGTAAGGTCGGGTGCATACCTCCATAATGATTAACCCAAACATTTCCTGCTTTTATTCTATTAGCAACATTATGAACTTTATTTATATCATTAGAAAAAATACCTGAACCTAATCCATATCTAGTATCATTTGCTAAATTAACAACTTCATCAACAGAACTGAATGAACAAGCTGCTAAAACAGGTCCAAAAATTTCTTCTTTTGCAATTCGCATATCTTTGTTAACTTTTCCAAAAACAGTTGGATTGAAAAAAAATCCACTGTCATCATCTACAGATCCACCAGAAATAATATCGGCACCCTCTTTTAGTCCAATATCAACATATTCAGAAACTTTTTTATGTTGTGAATTAGATATTAAAGGACCAAGAACAGTATCCTCATCAAATCCATTTCCAACTTTAAGATTTTTACTAAAATCTGCAATTCCTCTGATAGCCTCATCATATATATCTTCTTGAATAAATAAACGAGAGCCAGCAAAACAAACCTGACCACTATTACTAAAAATTGCCATTGCAGCACCAGGAATTGCTATATCAAGATTTGCATCATTAAAAATTATGCATGGTGATTTACCTCCTAATTCAAGAGTAACCCTTTTTAAATCATTACTGCATTGATTAACAATTTTTTTGCCGACTTCAGTTGATCCTGTAAACGAAATCTTATCAAGATTAGAATTTTTGACTAAAAGCTCACCTGCACTCCCGTCGCCTATTATAACATTTAAAACGCCCGGCGGAATACCGGCCTCTATTGCCGTTTCGGCTATAATTAATGCGTTTAAAGGGGTGTCTTCAGCAGGCTTTACAACACAGCTACAACCTGCAGCTAATGCAGGCGCTACCTTAATAATGAATGTACCAAAAGGTCCATTCCATGGAATTATTATTCCAACGGCACCAACTGGTTCATAAGAGGTATAGCTATGAAATCTCTGATTATCACCACTTATAACATTTGAAAAATTATCACCAGTTACTTTATCAACCATACCGGAGTAGTATCTTATCCAATCAATAGCCCATCCAATAAAAGTTTTGGCAACTATAACTGGCATTCCATTATCAATTACTTCCACCTCTATTATTTGATCGATCCTCTCCTCTAGTAAATCTGCCCATTTCCATAATATTTTACCCCTATTTGATGGGGTCATATCTTTCCAAATACCTTTATCGAAAGACTCTCTAGCTGATTTACATGCCAAATCCACTTCATCTTTTCCAGCTAATTGAACCTTTGAAACAACTTCTTTTGTTGCAGGATTTATAACATCCAAAATTCTATCATTGGAAGAGTTTTGCCAATTTCCATTGATCATATGGTTATGATTTTTTTTTAAAAATTTATTAGTTTTGTCTAAAATTTTGTAGCTCATTTTTTTCCTGAAAAGTTTTTTAATAGTTAAATATTAAATACAAATAGAATTATCTCAAGAAAAAATTAATGTGAAAATTTTTATTTATTTACTGTGAGTTATAGAATGATACCTTAATTATCTTTTTTTTTCTCAAGACTTAACTTATCTTTTAAACTCATAATATATGCTGCAGCTGAAAGGATTAAAATAGCTCCAGCCTCTCCTAATAACATTAAAGCATCCATTTCTTTACTTTGCATTATTATCAAACGACAAAGAGCTGTAATCGCGATAATTATTGGTAAAGTAACTGGTATTCTATTGGTGCTGTAGAAAGCTCCAACCATTCCAATTATTTCAGCGTAAATAAAAAGTAAAAAAAGATCAGCTAGCATTATATTTTTCGCAAGAAACATTGAAAAAATATATTGAGCCGCAGCGATACAAGTTGCAATTCCTATGATTGCAAGAAGAACTCTTTCGCTAGTTACTGTAGTCCAATGAAGGCCTTTAATAATTTTTGTAAATTTAAAATCCATAAATAATAATATCTAGTAATTAGTTTAAATCAAATTTTTAATTAATTTTATAACTTCTTAATTAGAAATAGCATATCCCCAGTAATTATATCCTGCGATCTTTGGTGTTTTTGGAATATACATTTCTTCTATTTCTACCACCCTAAATCCTGATTTTTTTATCAACTCAGGAATATTTCTATTAATATTACATCCGCCAGCAATTTTAGACCAGAACTTATTAATTCTATTTTGCCATTTTTTTATATTTTGATCAGGTGATAGTCCATGTTCACAAAAGATCAATTTTCCATCACTCTTTAAAACTCTTCTTATTTCATTATTTGCTTTTATTACCTCAGGAATAGTACACATTGTATAAGTGATCAAAACAGTATCAAAATAATTATCAGGTAAAGGAATTTCTTCTGCACTTGAGGTTATAAAGTTAACGTTCAATTCCTCTCTCTTTGCAACATTTTTAGCCATAATATTAAGTTCTTTGGATGGATCAATTCCCCAAAGTTCAGTTATTTTTGACTTATTATAGAATGGTAAATTTAAACCTGAGCCAATTCCAACTTCCAAAATTTTACCTTCAGCTAATGGAGTAACTTTTTTTCTTTGATGAGTAATTTGTTTTGAAGAGCAGGCGCAATTTAAAAACCTTGGTAATATATATTTTTCATAAATTCCCATTTATTTAATTTCTCTAACTATTATTTCTTTCGAATTAGTTGGTAAAAAAACAATAGTTCCATCATTCGATAATGTAAAATTTTTAAATTCTTCTTTTAAACCCCTGACAAAAATATTTTCCAATAAGTAATTTCTCGGTGCTGGAAGAAGATGATATAATATCAAATGTTGAACATTTGCTTTTTTTGCTAACCTTGCAGCGTCAATTGCCTCTGTATGGTAATTTTGTACGTCTTTGATCCCAACTCTACTGAGACTATCAGTTGGTAATACTTCATAAAGCATATTTAAAATTTCCGTTGACATTGCCTCATGAAATAGAACATCGACATTTTTTGACGCCTTTAAAACATTTTCAGAATAAATAGTATCACCACTAATGACTATGCTTCTATTTTTATACTCTATCTTAAAACCTAGAGAAGGATCTATTGGATGATGATTGACTGGAAAAGCTGAAATTTTAATTTGATCTTTATCATAAATAGGAACATTAAATTCCTGAATAATTTTAGCATCAAAGCCTGCAATATCCAGTGGAGCAAAATTGTCCCCATGGTGCTCATTTCTGTATCTATAATCAATTTGCGATGCATCCTCTATCTTTCCTAAAACCTCTTTAATACCATCTGGACCATAAACCATTAGCTTTGAATCTCTATTCATGCCAACCCAACTCCACATATGGAGATCTTCAATATCCGAATAATGATCAATATGTAGATGAGAAATAAATACATACTCAAGCTTATCTAATGGAATCCTCCAATTCATTAAATTACTTACGCTTTTATCGCCAACATCAAAAATAAAATATTTGTCCCCTGCTTTTATTAAAATACAGGTTTCGGCCCTTGTAGGATGAGCAAGAGGTGATTTTGATCCACATACAAGTGCTGATAGTGCGTCATATTCTGGAAAAATAGAACTTGGTAGGACTAAATTTTTAATTCCTAATTTTACTATCGAGTTTTGAAAATTATTAGACTGAAATAAAAAAAATAAAAAAATAAAAAAAACGAATAAGAAAATAAAAAAGAATTTTAAAAATTTCATATTCCTCATATAAAAATCACTTATAAATGTGTTCGTTAATTATTGCATCTATCTTGCTCAAAGATTGAAGGTTTCCATTCTTATATTCCTCAGCCAATTCAAATAATCTTATAAATAAAATATCATCATTAGTATTTTGACTAACTTTAATCTTTTTTGAATTTTCAATTTCTCTAGTCCAGACTTCTCTGACCTCTCGCCAAAATTCCTCAGTCTTTTTCCAATAAATTTCTCCAGCTGACCAATCAAAATTCTTAATTCTTTGATATCTTGCTAGACCAATTTCTCTTGCTAAAATAAAATTCTTTTTAGTTACTTTACTATTATTTTGCTCATGAACCCATCCATTTGGAGTAATAGTGTGAATATTAGTGCCTCTTATAAAGTCGTAATCATTTCTTATTGTCTTTTCTCTTCTAGGAAGAGGTCTTGACGTTTCATAACTTGACCATATTGATGAGTTTGAAAAATGTTTCCATTTTCCAAAACCCTCGTATCTAGGTGAGTCATCAACCTGATAAACAAACTGAGACCATGTTCCTTTTCTTTTATCCATAGGAATACTATTTTTTTCCCAGGTATCATCACCAATATAAGTATTTATTGATTTATCCTCATACTTCCAATCTTGTCTCCAATGCTTTACAACAATAGGATCAGAAATACTTCCATCCTCTTCCTCAAAAAACATAACCATAATATGCTGAAGACTAATAAAATCATTTTCGTCTTTAATAACAGTTACAAATTCTGTACCCCAGGATTGATATGGTTTTTGAGGAATATAATTTTCAACAAAACCCATAGTCTCCATAAAATCAAAATTAACTTTATATTCACCCTGCATTGCCAGAATAGCCAGTCTATCTCTCTCAAATTTATTTAAATTTGTATTTTGTAACTTCAGCCAAAAAGGATTAGGGGCTTTTTCTAAATCAACATCAGGTCCAGTTGATGTCCCACCTCTAGGAGAAAAAAGATCTGGATTGTTTAATTGTGTCCAACCAAAAATATAGTTTTGGCTATTGCCATAAACATTAAAAGAAAAAAATAGTAGTAATAGAAATAAAAATCTCATACTAATTTATAAAATTTAATTAACCAAAAAAACAATATTTGCTCGAGAAAATTATTTTTTTAATTTACTCGTTCGATTATTGAGTATTGAGTCTGTAACTCACCATCAATATGTAAAGTTGCATCAACTCTCACGGCGTCATTATCAGTAAATGTCCACCCCATTGTTTTAACAAAATTGTGTTTGTCTGGATGATAACCTGGTGATGGATCAGACATGAGTTGAATAGAATTTTCATCTAAAGATGAAACAACGAACATCGGCTCTGTTCCTAGCGCGCAGTAATGTTTTATAACTAACTCTCCATCTTTATCAGAATAAGTAGTCATCATTTCTACTCCATCTTCAATTAGGGTTTCGACAATAGAATTTCCATTTGATACGAGACGGAACTTTGAATAAGTCTCTACAACAGCTCCAGATTCTTGATAAAGCTTGCCGTTCCACTCGCCTAGCATCCTTTTCATTTGAATAAATGCTTTACTTTGTTCAGTTTTGCCTAAATTTACATCACCAATCGAGTTATCTTCAGCAATTAAATTTGTTGTAAAAAATAACATTAAACACAGAATTATATTTTTAAGTTTCATTAATTTTACCTCTAATTAATTATTATTAACAATATAGGTAATATTAATTTTATCAATTAT
Source organism: uncultured PS1 clade bacterium (assembly GCA_902626605.1). Taxonomy (GTDB): domain Bacteria; phylum Pseudomonadota; class Alphaproteobacteria; order MED-G09; family MED-G09; genus MED-G09. The sequence continues at coordinate 50,944 of CACOFZ010000005.1, read as the reverse complement.
TTAACTACGTTTTTTTCAATTTTTTAAGAATTATGCTTCCAGCTGAATATCCTGCTCCAAAAGAACATAAAACACCTACTTCATTGCTTTTCATATCCTGACTATATAAAGAAAAAGCTACTATGGAACCTGCTGAAGACGTGTTTGCATAATCTTGCAATATATTAGGCTGTTCATCTTCTTTTGGAACCCGACCTAAAACTTTTTTTCCAATAAAATCATTCATACTCTTATTTGCTTGATGAAGCCATAATCTCTTAATTTCCTCAATTTCAATTTTTTCTTCATTAAGATGGTCAATTATTAATTGGCTTACCATTGGAACAACCTCTTTAAAAACCTTTCTACCCTCCTGCATAAATAATAAATCTCTATCCAATGGAGAAGATTTTTTTGCATTATTAAGAAAACCAAAATTATTTCTTATGTTATTAGAAAATTGCGTTATGCATTTGGTCGAAATTATTTCAAAGCAATTATTTGAATTAGCTGTATCCCTCTTCTCAAGAATCATCGCCGTGCATACGTCACCAAAAATAAAATGACAGTCACGATCTTTAAAGTCTAAATGGCCCGAACAAATTTCTGGATCTACTATTAAAATAGTATTTGCGCTTCCTGATCGGATCATATCAGCTGCTGCTTGAATGGCAAATGTAGCAGATGAGCATGCAACATTCATATCAAAAGCAAATCCTTTAATACCTAATAAATCTTGCACCTCTATTGATATAGCAGGATATGCTCTTTCAAGGTTTGAACACGCTGTTATAACAGCATCAATTTCTTCAGGGGTCTTGCCCGCTTCATCTAGAGCTTGTTTAGAGGCTTTTAATGACATTTCAGCAAGAATTGATGGCTCATCATTACTTCTTTTATCTAAAATTGGATGCATTATCTTTGGATTAAGAATACCCTTCTTATCCATTACATATCTATTTTTAATACCTGAGGCATTAAAAATAAATTCCTCATTTGATAGTTCTAAGGCAAGTGTTTTGCCTGACTCTATTTCACTTTTAAATTCTAAATTAAAATTTTTAGCATAAGTATTATATGATTTAACAAGTTCTTTGTTCGTTATAGATTCATTTGGTGTAAAAACACCAGTACCGCTAATTACAATATTTTCCATTATATTATGATAAATCTAAATTTAGGATATGAATAGAAATTTTTTAATCAATTTATTTATTTACTCTACCGTTTAGGAGTTGCTTATGATTCGTATTTGGTTAATCAAATTACTTATAAATAATTTAATATCATTTATACATAATTTTACCAATACATTGAAAGGCGGGAGGATTGTTTTGGTATCTCGATAATTGAGGTGGTTTTGATAGATATCCATAAGTATTTTTTTCCCACTGATCTAATAATAAATTCAATTTTTCACTTAAAATTCCTCTAATATATCCAGTATTATGATCGTGATCAACGGGTGGAGCTTGTTGTCGTGTAAGTCTTCCTTCAATATCTATAAATTTTTGTTGATGTTTAGAGTATTCAAATTTTTTTCCGCTTAATGGGCAGGCAAATTTTTGAAATTTCATTAAGATTATATACTCCTCAGGAGACATTCCCTTTAGATTTTGTTTTGAAATATCAAACCCTTCAACAATTATTTTTTTCATCTGGTTAAAATAAATTAAAAATTAAATTTTGATAGCATAAATTATAAGTTAATGACGGTTATAAATTACTCTACCGTAACCGAATTTTTTCATTCAATTTATTTTTATACCTTCGAAAGTATGAGGTGAGTCATAATAATTTGAAAAGGATGAACCAATAATTTTATTATCTTTTATAAATCCAACAAAAATAGCAAAGTGATTAGTTGTTTCAAAAAATAATAACTTGTCATTTTGAATCCATGTGCATTCATCAAAGATAGCTTTTTCATTTCCTGATGGAGAGGTGTTTTGAAAATAAGAACAAGTTCCATCTAGATTAAAAAAAAAAGTAGTTTCATGTCCATTACTCTGAGAAATTAACCAGCTTGAATGAGATATAGTATCAGAGCCTAGTAATGATGGAGTTGAAAAGAAAGCTATTAAAAATATAAAAAGTAATTTTTTCATCTAATTATAATAAGTCGAAATTTAGGATTTGAGAAGAAAAATTACTGAGTAACGGTTATAAACTACTCTACCGTTACTGAGTTGTTTATAATTCGTATTGGGTTAATCATACATTTCCTCAATACATTCTGTTACAGCAGATGTAAATTTTTTATTAGCATAAAATATTTCATCTTCTTGTTCCTTGGTTTTTGATTTCATGACTTCAATACCAAGAGATGCAAGTTCTTTTGTCGTCATTGATTTTGATATTTCTTTTACCGTACATCCGCAATAAGAAATTAAATTTCCTGCAGATATAGTATTATTAGCTATATCTTTGTCAGTTTCTTCTGAATTGACGCATCCATCAAAAACATCTAACAATAATTCTTTACTAGTTATTTCAGCATTTGTTTGATTTATAAAAAAATAAAAGACGAATATTGCAGACACAAAAATAGTAAATTTTTTCATTTTTAATCCTTTTTTTAAGATAGCCCAAAATAAATTATTAGTCATATTCTATTAGTCATTAGATATTCCTATTTTAGTGCTTGCAAGTAAATTATTTCCCTCAAAAGTTTTACCGAATACAAATAACAAACTACTCTACCGTAACGGAGTGTTTTAGAAAAGTGAATAAGGTTGCTAACAGTTCAATCGCTATCTTCATTATTAATTATTAAGTCTTGTGATCAATTTCTTATAAAAGTCATCATTTTGTGGGTTATACGAACTTGTCCCGAACCAATAGTTTTTACCGAGCACAACTTTAACGTTCTCATAATGTGTCAGCAAATTCGATGCTCTCAATTTTTTTGTTCTTCCAAGATCTGATGATATTTTGTGCTTCCAAGGATGATTGCTGCCCATGATGTTCTCATTTCGTTGTATTAATTTTTCCATAAAGTGGTTTCCAACAACCTTATCAGATTTACTCATATTACAATAACTGTGTGCTAATACTAAATTCCATATTTGATTATGTTGAAGCACCTTTTTTGGCAATACGTGATCAACATGGCAATCTCCTTCTTCAATCTTTTCAGCACAGTAAAAACAACTATTACCCTGATAACCCTGTAAAAATGGAATATTGGGAGTTAAATCCTTTCTTCTTTCTCCCTTAAGCGCATAGGTATCAAGAATATCATTTGCTAACTCATAATTATCAGATTTTATTGTAAAAGCCCCTTCTAACAAAGCCCATCTTGAATCAAGCTCAGCAGAAATATCCTTGTTGTGTTGTTCAACAACATTATGGAGATTGTCTGTAAGCGTTATTGATTTTCCAAAATCATAAGTGTAGAACTTGCCCTGAAAATCTGAAAATTTTGCTATGTTATGGAATCTTCTTATTACATCATTGAAGCCTTCTTTTCCTACATTAAATATCGTTTCGTCTATATCCGTAGTGCCTAGATCTAATTTCCTAACTGCTCTTTCCATAAATGTTCTTCTTGAAGGGTTTGCTTGCTGAGGCATTGGTTCTTCGACATTTAATCTTTTTTTATACTGTTCCAAGAACTCTAGTGACAACGTATCCCACGGAACATGATTTATATTTTTTTCTGAGAGAGAAACTAAAGTTTTCCCTAGAGCAATTTTGTATGTAGCTTGGTTTAGCCCATAAAGAATTATTGATCGCCAATAATCTTCGTCCTTGAAGTCAGTCACCTAATAATCACCCTTACCTGGTATGAGATGCCTTATCCCCCCCCTAGGATTCTTGACATCACCAACCCTTCTGGGAATTAAATGTATATGACAATGAAATATTGTCTGCCCCGCTGTTTCCCCAGAATTTATACCAACGTTAAAAGCTTTCACAGACTCATCTTCGGCTTGTATAGAGTTTTTAATCTCTTTTAACAAAGCATCGCAGGAGAGCAATTCATCTTTAGTTAAGGAAAAATAGTCTGCAACATGTCTTTTTGGAATTATTAAAGAATGAAGCGTCGTAACAGGATAGTTATCTCTTATGGCGAATGTAAGATCGTTTTCTGAGATGATCCTGTCTCTGGGTATGGAACAAAATATGCAATCATCTATTTTGTTATTCACTGTTCTAAATTACTCCACAGTAACAGACTTAGCTAAATTTCTGGGCTGATCAACATCAGTCCCTTTCAAAAGAGCGATGTAGTAAGCAATTAATTGATTAGGAATAGTGTATATAAAAGGAGCAGAAATAATGTCGCTTTTATCTAAAACAAAAGCTTTGATTTTATTTTTTAATAAACCAATATTATCTAATCCCTCTTTATCAGTAAAAAGGATAACGGATGCATCTCTAGCAATTACTTCATTGAGATTTGAAACTGTCTTCTCATATAAATTATTACTAGGAGACATTATGAATACTGGTAAATCTTTTTCTAATAATGCAATAGGTCCATGCTTCATTTCTCCAGCAGGATATCCCTCTGCATGAACATAAGAAATTTCTTTTAATTTTAGTGCACCCTCCATAGCAACGGGGTACATTTGCCCCCTTCCAAGGTATAAGGTTGTTGTAATATTTGAAAGATCATGAGCTAAATTTTTAATTTCATCCTCTTTGTCTAAAGTATTAGAAATTAATCTAGGAACAGATAGAAGAGATTTAACATATTCTTTTTCTTGATATTCTGAGAGAGATCCATTTGAAGTACCAATTTTTATTGCTAAACAAGCTAAGACACCAAGCTGACAAGTAAAAGCCTTTGTAGAAGCAACTCCAATCTCAGGACCAGCATAAATTTTAAGAGATGCATCTGAATTTCTGCACATTGATGAATCACCAACATTAACAATAGATATTGTCTTCTGGCCTAAATACTTACAATGTTTTAAAGCCGCAAGTGTATCAGCGGTTTCACCAGATTGAGATATAAAAATTGTTAATCCATTTGAAGCCATTGGGGCTTCTCGATATCTAAACTCGGAAGCTATCTCAACATCAACCTTAATATTAGTAAATTTCTCAAACCAATCTCTGGCTATTAAACCAGCATAATAAGAACTTCCACAAGCAACTAATGTAACATTGGTGATAGTGGAAAGATCATGGGGTAAATTTGGAATATTTAAAACACCATTATCCATATCAATATAATTTGATAATGACTTAGCAATAACTTCTGGTTGTTCATGAATTTCTTTAAGCATAAAATGTTTAAAAATACCTTTTTCAGATAAGGTAATACTCTCAATAATACTCTGCTTTTCTCTTTCAACCAAAGAGTTAGAATGATCAAATATACGATAAGAATCATTTTCAATTTCAGCCACATCACCATCTTTTAAATAAGTAATGTTATCTGAATAAGCACTTAAAGAATAAGTATCCGAACCAATAAAATTTTCATTGTTGGCTGAACCTATTGCAAGAGGACTCCCCCCTCTAACAGCAAATAATTTATTAGGTTCATTTAATATTAAAACACCAAATGCATAGGTACCCCTTACATCACTCATAGTTGCCCTTATAGAGTCATAAGCGCTTAATCCTGTGTTAAGGTATGAAGTAATAATATGACAAACTACCTCTGTATCGGTATCACTAGAGAATTCGACACCTGCCTCAATTAATTGATTTCTAAGTTGATTATTATTTTCTATAATACCGTTATGAACAACTGCAACTTTATCAGTAATGTGAGGATGAGCATTTTTTTCTTCTGGTGAACCATGAGTAGCCCAACGAGTATGACCAATGCCTATATTCCCTGGTAAAGATGAATTTAAAAGTTTTTCTTCCAAAAAACTTAAATTACCTTTTGATCTTACTCTTTCTATTTTTTCATTACTAATTGTTGCTATACCTGAAGAGTCATAACCCCTGTACTCAAGTCTCTTTAATCCTTCCAGTAAGGTAGAAGAAACCTCTTTTTTACTCACTAAACCGATTATTCCACACATTGCTCTTCCTTTTTATTATTTTTTTTTAATTTTTTAGACCAATTACTTATAAATCTTATTGGAGCTCTTGTTATTGCTAGAGAGTTAGAATCCACATCTTTTGAAATAGAGGATCCTGCCGCAACATTTGCATCATTACCAATATTAATAGGCGCTATCAAAGATGAGTTTGAGCCTATAAATGCTCTTTTACCAATAGTTGTTTTATGTTTATTTAATCCATCAAAATTACAAGTAATTGTTCCAGCTCCAATATTTACAGACTCATCAATTTCAGCATCACCAATATAAGATAGATGGCTTACCTTAACTTCTTGCTCAAGTTTGGAATTTTTAACTTCTACAAAATTTCCTATCTTTGAGTCTTGACCAATATCAGCATTATTTCTCAACCTTGCAAAAGGTCCTATAGAGACTCCATCATTGATAATTGAATTTTCAATCGAACAGAATGATTTTATTACAACATTATCTCTTATTAATACATTTTCTCCAAAAACAATATTGGAACCTATCTCAACATCTTTTCCAATCCTAGTATCATGAGAGAAAAATACTGTCTCAGGGTCTAAAATTGTTACACCAGCCTCCATAAATTTATCTCTAAGTTTGTTTTGATAAATTTTTTCAGCTTTACTTAAGCCTTTTTTACTATCAATACCTATTGTTTCTTCATGATCGCACTCTACATAGGATGAAACACCACCAGTATTATTATTAATTTCAATTAGATCAGATAGAATAAATTCTTTTTTTGCATTATTATTTTTTAAAAGATCAAGATTTCCTTTAATGCGATCAGCTTTTATAATCATTATCCCACCATTACATAATGTTATTTTTTGCTCATCCTCAGTAGCATCCAATGCCTCAACTATTTTAAAAAGCTTGTTATCTTTTACCAAAAGTCTTCCATATCTTCCTGGATTGCTTGTTTCAAACCCCAGGACAGTAATATCATTGTTGTCATTAATATTAATTAAATTTCTTAATGTTTTTGATGATAATAGAGGTGTATCACCAAATACAACTAATACATTTTCAACAGACGAAAGATCAATATCCCTAACGCCCTCTTTAACGGCATCACCAGTTCCTAATTGATTTTCTTGAAACGCAAAAGTTAAAGAGGAATTATTCTTCTTTAAGAACTTAAAGAAACTTTCATTTTCTTTATTTAGAACAATGATTGCCTCATCGTAACCAGCGTCATTTATATTATGTAAAATATGTTCAATTATAGTTTTACCAGCAATTTTATGCAAAGGCTTAGGAATATTAGAGTTCATTCTAGAACCCTTGCCAGCAGCAAGTATTATAGCTATATTTTTTTTACTCATAGTAGAAAGGCGCCTTTTAAATTAGTGTATAATATCCAATGAATTGATACTAATTTGAAATAAACTCTTGTTTCATTATGTAACTTTGAAAGTTTGTTAAAATTTTAAAATAAATAGTTGATATAAAATGTTTTTTTTTCCATTCAAAGATGATAACCCTACAGAAACTAAACCTTTTATCTCATATTTTATTATTTTTTTATGTTGTTTAATCTACTTATTTCAATTTAGTTTATCCTCTGAAGATGGTTATTCATTAATAAAAGTTTTTGGAGCAACTCCTTATTTGCTTACAAATGAATTATTCCAATATTGGTATTCAATCTTAAGCTCTATGTTTCTTCATGGAAGTTTAATGCATCTATTAGGTAATCTTATATATTTATGGATATTTGGTGATAATATAGAGGATGAATTTGGTAAGTTTAATTTTATTATCTTTTATATTTTATGCGGTATAGGAGCAGTAATCGCTCAAATATTGCTTGACCCACAAAGTAACGTACCAATGATAGGAGCGAGCGGAGCAATAGCTGGTCTTTTAGGTTCTTATGTGGTTCTTCATCCAAAAGCAAAGATATATGTTTTTGCATGGATTGTTATATTTGTAAAACTTATTAAAATTCCTGCTTTTATAGTTATTGGTGTATGGATAGGTCTTCAATTTATGAATGTTTTTGACCAAGGATCATCAGGTGTGGCTTATTCTGCTCATATTGGAGGTTTCTTAACAGGGTTAATTTTAACTCCAATTTTTAAAAAAAATACTACAAAAATCTTTACACAAGATAATAATAAACCTTATATTTCCAAGGATATATCGAATGAATTAGACAAAGATACTATTCTTCGGCATATGCCTTCTAATAAGAAAAAAGAAAGATCAAATAAAAATCCGTGGGACTTATAAATGGAATACCTTGATACAAAATATTTTAGCTACGCAGATCCTAATGATCCATTGCCAAGAAAAGCACTTATAAGGTCTATTGAATTCGTTTCCGGTCAACCATACCTTTATAACATTTATAGAGAATATCAAAAAAATCCTGAGAGATGGAACAGTTTCTGGGATGGGTGTGTTGATTTATTAAAACTAGATGTTGATTTTGATGAGAAAAAAATAAAAAAAATTCCATCTGAAGGCCCTTTAATGATAGTAGCGAACCATCCTTTTGGAGTTCTTGATGGGTTGGTGATTTGTTGGCTTACAAGTAAAATTAGATCGAAATTTAAAGTTCTTACTCACTCTCTACTTCTAAGAGCATCAGAAACAAAAGACTTTCTTCTACCAATTGATTTTAGTGAGAGCAAACAAGCAATGATCACAAATCTTGAAACTAGAAAAACAGCTAGAAAAATTCTTGATGAAGGAGGAACTATAGTTGTTTTTCCTGGAGGTACAGTATCAACAACAAAAAGATTCTATAATAAAACCGCTCTTGATCCTAGCTGGAGAAATTTTACTTCGAGGCTTATAAAAAGATCGAAACCAACAATTCTTCCTTTACATTTTACTGGTCAAAATAGTTTTTTATTCCAAACTGCTAGTCATTTAAGCGAAACATTGCGCTCTTCTCTTCTTTTTCATGAAGTGAGGAGAAGGATTAATACAAAAGTTCCAGTTATTATTGGTGATCCAATAAGTTATTCAGATATTGATGAAAATTTATCTAACACTGAATTATCTGATTATCTTAGAAATACAACGTATAAAATCAATCCTATATGGAGATCAAAGGATGTTCCACTTGGTAAAGATTTTAAAGAGTTTTAATTTAATCAATTAAATCAGGATAAGAATTTACTGTCCCAGTCATGTTTCCTGAGCCACCATCATTATAGAGAACTCCATAATGTCTTTCAGAAAATAACCACTCACCATTTTCTTTAATATACTTATCCTGATAAACACCAATATTAAACATGCCGGTCGGATTACCCTGTTCATCTTTTTCTGCAAACTGAAGATGTTCTGTAATATACCACCTTCCGGTTGCTTTATCACCATCGACTTCTACAGTACCATTTTGAATTAATTGTCCTGCAAATGGAAAACCCGACATTGCTTGAACCCATAAAGCAACTATTTCTTTTTTTCCTTTTACTGGAGGCATACTTCCAAGATCCCATACTGCATCATCAGCCCAAGTTGAAGACCAATCCTTCTCATCACGACGACATACAGCATCAGCATATTTTTCGACTAAATTTCTAATTTCTTCTTTATCACTCATTTTTAAATTCCTTATGAAAAATCGGCTCTAGGAACGCCTGTTTCATCGTACACAGGCTCTTCTTTTGCGATTTTATATTTTGCAGAAAAAGCACTTAATAGACCGCCTTTAACTTCGTTAAGTGTTGCTCCCATATTTTTGTACCAATCATCTTCAAAATGCTTTTTTAAAGACTCTTCACTTTCCCATCTTTCCATAACCCAAATCCTACCTGGGACATATGGATCTAATGTCCAGCTGTAATCCTGACATCCCTCTTCAGTTAGGGCTCCATCAATAAGAGGTTTACATCTTTTCATTAAATCGTCAATTTGTTCAGGATCCACATCAAAAGTTGCAGTAATTATTATGTCTGTTGCCATTTTTAACCTCCAAATAAATAAAATGAAAAATTATTAATGCATTACAAAATTAAAAAATAAAGCGTTTATTTATTTTTTTCTTAAGATTATGAATTTTGTATTTATAGATAAAGAAACGAATCTGATAATGATTTTAAATGGCTAATTTTTTTAAAAATTTGTTAAAACCTGAATCAGGATCAGCTAAATTTCTTTTAATTGCTTTCGTGTTATTTCTTTTTTCTTTTGAATTCTTACCTTTCCTAGATCCTATTAAACAATTTTTAGACGCTGATGAGCTTTCAATAAGCATTGGTGAGGCTAAATTTTCTGCTTATTTTATAATTCAGGGAATTATAATTATAGCCACTCTATTATGGCTAACTGGTATCCTATCAGATATTGCTGCAAAATTTGTTAAAAAAATACCTGGAATAAATTCTAACAATAGAAATTTGATAACAAAAGCCTTACAAATCCTAATTTATTTTATAGCATTTCAAATTGGAATGAATTTTTTAGGCATAGACCTTACCGCTTTAGCAGTTTTTAGTGGTGCATTAGGTATTGGTATTGGTTTTGGTCTTCAAAAGGTCACTTCTAACTTTATCAGCGGAATAATTATTTTATTTGAAAAAACAGTTCAAAATGATGATTTAATTGAATTAAATGACGGAACCTTAGGCTTCATAAGGAATACCGGATCAAGAGCATCCCTCATTGAAACATACGACGGAAAAGAAGTTATGGTTCCTAATGAAGATCTTATTAGCAATAGGGTTATTAATTATACACACAGCAATAAAAAAGCCAGAATAACTATTAATATTGGTGTTTCATACGATTGTGATATTAAAAAAGCACAAGAATTGATATTGGAGGCCGCTAATGAGCACCCTAAAACTTCTAAAAATCCAGAACCTTTATGTTTTTTGAGAGAATTTGCTGATAGTTCAGTAAATTTTTTATTATTATTTTGGATTAATGATGTGATAGACGGTCGTTACGGACCTCAAAGTGAAGTTTTATTTTCAATTTGGGAAAAATTTAAAGAAAATAATATTGAAATTCCTTATCCACAAAGAGATATACATATTAAAGAGAGTATAAATAAATAATGTTAAATATTAAAAATTTTATTTTTTTATGTTTTTCGTTCTTTTTTTTAAATGATCTTTTATTTGCACAAATTGTAAATATGGAATCCGCTAGAAAAGAAAATTTATTAGGTTTTCACTTTCAAACAAATTTAGGACTTAATGGATCAAGTGGTACAGTTGATAGAACTAATTATTCAGTTGAAACGAGAGTCGATTATAACTCTGAAAAATGGCAGAGGTTTGCTGTTTTATCATATAAAAGAGAAGAAAAAGATGATACAATCACCTCAAATAATACTTTCTTACATTTAAGAGCTGTAAGAAGAGTAAATAATCTAATTTCTTGGGAAATATTTTCCCAACTTAACGAGAAGCCTTTACAAAAGATTAAAAGAAGAGAACTTTTTGGAGGAGGTATAAGGTTGAGTCCATACAAATCGCTTAGAATAGGATTAGGATTATTTGACGAAAATGAGGAGAGAATTTTGTCAGATACAAGAAAAACTTCTCGTTTGAACACATACATAACAAATGATTTCAAGATATCTGATACAGCAACACTTGAATCAACTCTGTACATTCAACCTGATATTGATGATTTTTCAGAGTTGAGATCATTTTTTGTCGCTGGCCTAAGGTTAAAAATAACTGAAAAATTCTCTTCTATAATTTCTTATGAAAATACTTATGACTCATCACCTCCACCAGATACCGATAATTCAAATTCGTTTTATGGAATAAAATTTAGCTTTGAATATTAAATATTATTAATTTTCAATATAATAAATTATTAAATTAAAGTATTCAGAAATTAAATTTTTCAATTCTGGTGTTATATAAAAACTAGCAAAAATGCCAAGAAGGAAGCCTACTAAAAATTTAATCATAAATTTTTTCCTTCTTTCTATTATAAATTTTCTTATTTTTTACAACTCTTTGATAGGTTGCTTGTTTTTGTCTAATAACACGAGGTTTTTTAGGATTTTTCTCTTTCATTATTTATATTCCAAAGACCAGCCTCTTTAAGCTTTCTTCTTTTATTCTCAAAATAATCTATCAAAGAAGGATTTAGAGTAACTGCTTTTTTATAAAAGCTAACTGCTTGATCTATATTTCCAAGGTATTCATGGGCCATTCCTTTATTAAAATAAATAGCAGAAATATCCTCAAGGTTGTTCTCAAGAGATGCCTGATATTTCTCTAACGCACCTTTATAGTCCTTCAATAATAATAAGCTATTACCTTGATTCAAAAATATTTCAGCCCTCATATTTTTATTTTTGAAAGCAATTTCAAATTGTTCTAATGCCATTCTTGGTTTTGATTTATTGTTGTAGATAATCCCAAGATTAATTCTTGAAGCATCAATATCTTTTTTTGAAATTGTCATATCAGATATAGCATTTAAGCAAGTAAGAACAGATGATTGAGTGGTAGACCCATACTTCGCATGTTTATAACAAATATAAGCATCACTGCTTCCTAAAACTGTAACAGCTGCATTTAAATTACTTGATGATAAAAAAAATAAAAAAGAAAAAGTTATAATTTTTTTAAGCATTGCTTATCCTAGAAATCTATCGAAAAATCACTTGAGACATGGCGCTCGGGCCAGAAAAATTCTAAGTTCATATTTTTTATTTTCCATTCGTCATCAATCTTAACATATTCTTCATCATAAAGAGCAAACCAGAGAAAATTACTAGAACCTGGCTCTAAGTCTGAACCATCCATATTTTTAGTTAAGCCATCAAGAAGATAAACTCTTCCTTTAGCTGTTTCAGGACCAGTTATTTTTATAAGATGATTTGTATTTATATGCATGCTTAAAAATGGTGTATCTAACGAGTCTTTAAAAGTTTCCTTATAATTATTATAAATTACTTCTTTGCCAACCCAGTCTCCATAGGGTCCATAACCGCAAACCGCACCCTCAGCAAAAACATCCATTAATTTATCAAGATCTCTTGCATCCATATGATAAGAATATCTGAGCCTTAATTCTTTAATTTTTTCAATAGCAATTAAATTTCTTAAAGATTTAATTTCTTCAGATGTTAAATTTTCTTCATTACTCATCTCTCTCTCCTTTGGAATATTGTTGATACTTGGCCTTACCTACTGAAGATATTTTCACTGGTGGATGAATAAAATCCTTTTTAGTATTTTGTACAGGAGGTAGCAAAGATATAGAACCAAATGATGTTTTTATTACACCTGGATTTTTAATTATTGATTTCCAATCATTACTTTTATTTTTCATAAAATAACAATAAAATAGTTTTCTAAATATTTCAAAGAATATCATTTTCTGATAGTTTAAGTCATGAATATAAATAAAGATCTAAAAAACTTTGAAAAATGGTATGAAACAGAACCATTTGAAGATTTTGTTGGTCCCTTTTTTTACAAAAAAAATGAAAACAATTATATTTCTGCTTTTGAATGCGAAGATCACCATCTTAACTCCATGGGAAGTCTTCATGGTGGCATGATTATGTCTTTTATAGATTATACAATGTTTGTAATATGTCTTGATGCGATAAAAGGACAAACATTTGTTACAGTATCGTGTTCAACTGAATTTTTAAACTCCTCCGTTAACGATGAAATAATTTATGGTGATGGTGAAATTACACAAGAAACTAAGTCCATGATTTTTGTAAAGGGTAAAATTTTTAATAATCAAAACAAAGTAATTTCAACATTTAGCGGTATTCTTAAAAAAATCAGGTCTAAATAATAACAGGAATAATTAAACACCCTACAACAAGTGTTGTTATAAGAATTCTAAAATAAAAATAATTTTTTTGCGTAACACTTTGCCGATAAATATAAAAATCAATTAACAAAAGAATTATTAATATTAATATTTGTAACAAGAAAAAATAATTTATTATTAAAAACAAAATTCCAACAAAACTGGAAATTGTAAGAAAATTACTTAAAAAAAATAAATTAATTTTAAGTGTATTATTCGTTAAAAATATACCCCAGTGACTTCCGCAAATAAATGAAATTATTGATAAGCTATATATTGCTATGATATAATTAACATCCAAGTGAAAAAATTTCTCATAAGATAACATTCTTAGAAATGCAAAAAAGATAAAAGGAATACTCCCTAGGCAAATTAAGATATAAGCTAAATTTTTTTTGTTCATTTATTTTTATTTCTTCTACATCTCTCTGAGCAATATAAAACTTGATCCCAACAAGATTTCCATTTCTTTCTCCAAGAAAAATCTTTTTTACATACCCTACAAATTTTTGTTGGTAAATTTTTTTTATTCATCATCTAATAACTAAACTTTACTCATTTTTTTTCTTTTATTTGGGTCTAAATACTTTTTCCTGAGTCTCAGATTATTTGGCGTTACCTCCAATAATTCGTCATCTTCAATATAAGCCATCATTTGTTCAAGTGACATTTTTTGATGAGGAACAAGAATAACCGCCTCATCTGCTCCAGCTGACCTGACATTAGAATGCTTCTTTCCTTTTAAAACATTTATACCTAAGTCATTATCACGATTATGTTCTCCAACAATCATTCCTTCATAAACTTCCGTTTGAGGGCCTAAAAACATTATACCTCGATCCTGAAGATTAAATAACGCATAAGCAACAGCTGAACCAGTTTCAGTAGAGATTAAAACGCCATTTCTTCTTCCATCTATATCACCTTTATAGGGCCCATACTTATAAAAAACTCTATTAATCACACCCGTTCCCTTGGTAATAGTTAAAAATTTATTCTGAAAACCAATCAAAGCCCTAGAAGGTGCATGAAAAATAATTCTAGTTTTACCTTTGCCTGATGAACGCATATCAACCATATCACCCTTTCTTCTGTTCATATTATCAAGAACGGAACTGGAATATTCTTCATCAACATCAATTGTTACTTCTTCAATGGGCTCTAACTTCTCGTTTTCAGAACTTATTTTATATAAAACTTTTGGCCTTGAAACAGTAAGCTCAAAATCCTCTCTTCTCATTGTTTCAATTAAAACTCCCAATTGAAGCTCACCCCTTCCTCCAATTTCAAAAGATTCTTTTCCTTCAGCTTCAGAAAAGGAAATTGCAACATTTGTTTCAGATTCTGCAATCAGCCTCTCTCTGATAACAGTGGAAGTAACTTTTTTTCCATCTCTTCCAGCAAAGGGAGAGTCATTAATGGTAATTGTTACAGACATTGTAGGTGGATCTATTGGCGAAGATTTTAAAGGGGTTGTAACGTTGATGTTACATATTGTATCTGAAACAGATGCTTTTGTTAAGCCAGCTATACAAATGATATCACCGCAAAAAACTTGATTAACTGGAACTTTCTTTGTTCCTTCAAATTTAAAAAGTTTTGTTAGACGACCGTTTTCAACTAAATTTGAATTTAGATCAATTACCTTTACTGTGTTATTAATCTTAGCTGTTCCTGAAATTATTTTACCAGTTAAACATCTTCCCAAGTAAGGGTCATAATCAAGTAAGGTAGCAAGCATTGCAAAATCTTTTTCTTCATCAACTTTTGGTTCTGGAACATGGTCAATTATCAAACTCATTAAAGGTTTGAGATCATTTGACTCATCATTTAAATCAGCTACACACCATCCAGATCTTCCAGAGGCATATAAAATTGGAAAGTCAAGTTGCTCATCATTTGCATCCAATGAAACAAATAAATCAAATATTTCATTTACAACCTCATCAGGTCTTTTGTCTTGTCTATCAATCTTATTAACAATAACAATTGGTCTTAATCCCAGTTGAAGAGCTTTTCCTAATACAAACTTTGTTTGAGGCATAGGGCCTTCTGCGGAGTCAACAAGCAAAATAACTCCATCAGCCATACCCAAAACCCTCTCTACCTCTCCACCAAAATCTGCATGACCTGGTGTATCAATAATATTAATCCTAATATCCTCCCATGTTATAGAGGTAGGCTTAGCTAAAATTGTAATGCCGCGTTCTTTTTCAAGATCGCCTGTATCCATTACTCTTTCGTTAACTTGTTGATTATCTCTAAATAAACCACTTTGCTTCATCATAGAGTCTATTAATGTAGTTTTTCCATGGTCAACATGAGCGATAATAGCAATATTTCTAATTTTTTGTTTCATATGGTTTGAATTAATTTTTTGAGAATTTTTTATATCTTTGTTGCGATAATAGATAGTTTTTTATAAAAAGCATTTTAAGTATAACAATAGCAATAGCACTGTGATGACTGGAAACATAAATAAAGTTATAATTCTAAACATTGTTACTTAATCATAGAAATAATATATTAATGCAAGTAAAATATTTATGAATTAGAAGGTTTTTATAAAAAAGAAATATAAATGATTAACTCACCTTGTATTGGTATTTGCGCTCTTCATAAAATTGATAATGAAACACTTTGTGCTGGCTGTAAAAGAAACCCAAATGAGATAAGAAACTGGATAAAATTTTCTAATAAAGAAAAGAAGGAGGTTATAAGAAAATTAAACGCAAGATAATTTAATAAATAAATGGAAGAGATCTATCACATTTAATACATAAGTTTCTTTTTAGGCTTTTAATTGGGTTCATATATTTACAGTTGTAGCAAGTAATATGACCATTCATTTCAATTAATTTTTTATTTTTCTTTTTTCTTTCTATTTTCATATAGAGTTAAATCCAACGCCGAACCTTTGAGCAATAGTCCAAATATTCATCATTAAATAAACTTTTCATCGACTCCTCCTCGGGAATAATTTGAAAAACAGTTATATATAAAATAAAAAGTGGAACATAAATAATAATTCCAAGCAATGAACTAAAATAAAAACATGAGGCTAAAAGAATAAAAGCTAAACCAAGGTACATTGGATTTCGGGTATATTTAAATATTCCTGAAGTAACTAAGCTCGTTGATGTTTCTGGTTTCATTGGATTTACTGTTGTTTCAGATTTTTTAAACTCTTTTGTTGCTAAGAAAATTATAACAAAACCAATAATTAAAAATAATATTGATAGAGTATTCTGAAGGTGTGGATGTAAATAAAGAATTAGAACATAATCTTTAGATAAAAAAATTAGTAATATACCAATTAAAGCAACTAGAGGGGGTGGTATTTTTAAATGCATAATAACCTCAAAAATTTATATAATTAAAATCCATATCAAATAACTAACCAACAACCAAATAATTGATCCTAAAAATAATTTTAAAAAAAACATAAACTATCTAAAAGTCCTGAGCAGTTGGTCTTAGTACAATCTCATTTGCAGCAACACCAGGTTTCTGCTCTAAAGCATATAAAATTGCATCTGCGATTATTTCCGCTGGCTGAGCTAAATTTACATACTGTGCTTGAGTGGCTAAATATTCAAGCATTGCCTCATCTTTTATAGATGCTCCTAACTCTGTTTCAAAAGCTCCAGGGAAAATGCATGTGACTTGAAGTTTCCCGTCGCTTTCTATTCTTAATCCCTCCGAAATAGCACCAACAGCGAATTTTGTTCCAGAGTAAACAGCGCTTCCCGGAATAAGTCTTTTTCCTGCTACAGATGAAATATTAATAATTTGACCGCTTCCTCTTTCCATCATGTGAGTATAAACAGAGTCAATAGCATATAAGACCCCCTTAATATTTACATCGATCATACTATCCCATTCATCAGTTCTACCTTGTTCAATAAAAGATAAAGGCATAATTCCAGCATTGTTTACTAATGAGTCTATCTGACCAAATGTATCAATCCCGTATTTTGCTAAATCGTTAACATTTTGCTTATTTGTAACATCTGTAACTTTAAAAATTGCATTTTCATTACCTAATGAATTGCATAACTCAGATAATCTATCTTCTCTTCTAGCGCCTAAAACAACTTTAGCACCATGTTCAACACATTTTTTAGCAGTGACCATTCCAAAACCTGAACTTGCTCCGGTAATTAAAATAACCTTTCCTTCAATACAACTCATAGATAACTCCATAAAAAAACTAATTCAGTAAATAATGGTTAAGTAAAACTTACAAGGTTTAATTTGAAAATTTGACAGTTAAAAAAATAATGGTGATCCCGAGAGGATTCGAACCTCTGACCTACGGATTAGAAATCCGTTGCTCTATCCAGCTGAGCTACGGGACCACACCTTAAATTAAAACAAAAATAATATGAGTAAAAGTTTAAATATTAAATCTAATAAAAATTAAATTAATATCTATTACTCATGTTATTTTTATTGTTATTACCTTCTTTTTCATTATTATTATGTTCTTTATTATCCTTATCAATATGTTCTTTAGAAGCTGCTGCGTGAGCTTCAGCATCACCACAATGGGCGGAAACCTGATTAGTAAATAAAAGGACTGATAACAATAAACCAAATAAAATATATTTATTCATAAAATAACTCCAAATTTGTTTCTAATTTTTTTATAGTCTAAATGTTTTAATAGTCTAGAGAATAAGTTGATATTTCAACCTCATCCTCAGCCTTTGAATATTCCAGAAAAGTTTTAATATTTTTATTTTTGTATTTTTTATTATTTCTTACATAATCTAAATAATTATCAGATTCACCTCTTTTACCAACAAGAGCCGAAATTAACTTGCCAACATTATCGGCAAAAATAATAGAACCATTTTTCAAAAGACCTCTTTTTTCAATTGCTATTAGATCCCTTTTATAAAGGTTTTTCCAATGATCTAACAAAACTAAATCAAATTTGTACCTTAAAGTACTTATAATTTTATCAGAGGATCCCTCAATAATTGTAATTTTATCTCTAAGTCCAGCGAAATTAATAATTTCTAAGGCATTCTTTGCATAAGTTCTATTTACCTCTAAAGAAACAACCTTTCCTGCATTACCTAAGTTCCTAGCCATTAAGATTGCCGAATAACCGCAGAAACATCCTAATTCAAGAATTAAAATATTTCTCCCAAGTTTTTTTAATTCTTCTGTTAGCAACAGACCTTTTTCATCACCAATATTCATTAAAAACCTATTATTTTTTGCGAAATCATCCATGGCCCTTAAAATACTCTCTGGATCATTCTGTTTAGCATTTTTAAAAATATAATTTTTTACAGATTGAGAGATTTCATCTCTTTTTAAAATCTTGTCCAAAAGATTTTGAAAAAAAATTTTTAGAATAAATTTTAAATTATTCGGTTTAAAAAAAATTGCTTTCATGTTTTATATTTTATTATTAAGAAATATATGGTTTAAATAAAAAATTAATTTAATTTTAACCTTTAATTACTTGTTTTAATTGAGTAAATTCAAGTATTCCTTCATCGCCACATTCTTTGCCCCAGCCGGATTTTTTGTAACCACCAAATGGTTGCATGAATGATATACCTGCAGTATTAATTGCTACACTTCCTGACTGAATTTGTTTTGCCATATTCATCATTAGATCTTCATCTTTGCCATAAATAGATGCTGCCAAACCAAATTCTGAATCATTTGCAAGTTTTATTGCTTCATTATAATCAGTGTATGTCATAACAGATGTAACAGGACCAAATATCTCTTCTTTAACAACTCTCATAGAATTATTGGTATTTGATATTAATGTTGGCTCATACCACCAGCCTTTTTCAAATTTAGATGGTTTTTTTCCTCCAGTAACTATAGAGGCACCCTCTTGCTTAGCTGAGGATACATATTGTTCAGTTCTCTCAAGACCTCTATATACAGAAATAGGCCCCTGTTGAGAGCTTGCTAATAAAGGGTCGCCAATTTCAAAGGAGCTATATTTTGAAGCAAGAACTTCTAATATTTCATTTTCCCTGCTCTTTGGAACTAAAATTCTTGATAAATTAACGCATACTTGACCCATAAATGCCGTGCTACCAGGTACTAGAGTTTCCAGAGTATTTTCTAGATCAGCATCCTCCAAAATAATAGCAGGAGATTTTCCTCCTAACTCCAGAGCAGTTCTTGCCAAGCGATCTGCTGTTTGTTTAACAACCTCAATTCCAATAGAGGTTCCTCCAGTGAGAGATACCATGTCTATAGAAGGATGAGAAACTAAATACTGAGTTACTTCTGTATCTGCCGCTAATAAAGTTAAAACACCTGGTGGTAGTTCTGCTTCTTCAATAGCTTCGGATATTAATCTTGATGTTAATTGTGACTCTGGTGCGTGTTTACCAATAACTGTACACCCTGCCAATAAAGCAGGTATAATTTTCATTCCCATTAGAACTATTGGACCATTAAATGTCATAATTGATAAGACTGTTCCGATAGGCTCTCTGAATAATAGAGCATCGTCTCTTTGTTCCTCCCAGTTTATATTTTTTGCAGATTTTAGCATTTGACGCCAGACTGCTACACCAACTTGATCATTAATTATTTCTGCATGTGAAATTGTAGGTCCTGACTCTAAAACCCAAGCTTTATTTAATTCCGGCAATCGACTTTCCATTGAATTACACAATCTCTCGCATACCTCAATTCGGTCTTTTATTGGTAATTTTGACCAAGAGCCATTGTCAAAAGTTTTTCTTGCAGTATCAATAGCATAATCAGCATCTTCAATGGTGGGTAAACTTACATGCGCTATTATTTGTTCTGTTGATGGTGAGATAACTGGGAAATCATTTTTTTTAGATTTTATCCATTTTGAACCAATAAATTGACTATCTAAAGCCTTAATATCAATATTTAAAGTATGATTAATTTTATTCATGATTTTATATTATTAAATCCGTAAAATTATGCAAATATAATATTATTATATAATTAATAATTTAATGAAGAAGAAATAAAATGGATAAAAATTTATCAGAATACTTAATTGACCAAGAATTTCTTCAGTTTATTAAGGCTATGAAGATCTATTATTGGACACATGATCTATACGATCTAAATATTTTGAAAAAAAAATGCACCGAAAAATTAAAAACAAAACTAAAAATGAATGAAGTTACAAATATAATACTTGAGGAGTATTATCGCTTTTTTGAAGAGACTATCTCAAGTGATTTAATAAAGAAAAATCCTAGAAGCTATCTTGAAACAGTAGATAGTTTAGTATTGTTATCTCAAAAACATGATAAAATGATCCATGATTTTGGAAAAGATAGTATAGAAGCAAATCAAATATTAAATGAATATCTAGATTATAGATTAAAATTAAAAATTGATATTGAAGAAAATATAGCTGACATTAAAGAGGAGGAAATTGAAGAAAAAATAAATTCATATCAGCAAACATTGTGGTCTTTTTTTAATAAAACTAAAATAATATACTTGGAACATCTAAATGAAGTATTAGTAATTTGGAATGATGATGAAAATAAATCAATTTTTCTTCCCTCTGAGGAACCTACAGATATAAATATTAATTAATTTGTCTCCAAGTATGAATGAGGCATTTCCAAGAGCCATCTTCTTGACGCTTTAGTAAGTCGAAATAAATACTGTCAGATACAGAATCCTGTAATGCTCCCTCTGAGGGAACACTTTTTTCATCTCCCAAGAAATTTATATAGACTACTATATTATATTCCACAGTAGCAAAATCTCCATAGAACTTAATATCCCTCGGTGTTTTTTGTTCAAGTTTGTAGGTGGCTACCTCAAAGACAGGTCCTAAAAAATTTCTATAACTATCTCTTCCAGTTATTGTTGGTCCATCAGGCGGGATGAGAATTACATTTTCATCCAAAGAATTTACATATCCATCAATATCACTTGCTTCAACGGCAATATCCCAATCTTCGTAAAGCTCAAAAATTTTCATTTTATCAAGCTCTCTTTCATGATGCATTCCCTTTAGATTTAAAGGAATTAAGAAGGTTATAAATATTAAGATTAAAAAAGAAATTTTTTTTGAAAATGAGAAATTTATCATAGCTACCTCTATTAAGACCATTTTTGAACAAAATCATTTATATTAGAAACTTCTGGAGCTTCAATTTTTTTTTCGGTTGAGCCAATGTACAAGTATCCAATAATTATATCGTTTTTATTTAAACCAAAAGAAAGAGAAACCTCCTCATTAAAAGAGAGAAATCCTGTTCTCCAGATTGCTGAATATCCTAGAGAATGACATGCAATAAGAATATTCTGTGCAGCTGCTCCAGCAGATAATATTTGTTCAACTTCAGGGATTCTCGACTCTTTATTAACAGATGCAATAACAACTATAATTAAAGGGGCTCTGTAAGGTGCGTTTAAAATTTTGTCTTTATTATTTATAGCTTTATCTGGATCAGATATTTCTATTGCTTTAAGAGCGGCTTCTGCTAATTTTTTTCTGCCATCACCAGAGACGTTTATAAATTTCCAAGGTTTTAGTGCGCCATGATCAGGTGCTCGAAGAGCCGACTTATATATTAACTCTAATTCCTTCTCATTAGGCCCTGGCTCTTGTTGTCTTGGAGAGGATTTTCTTGATAAAATTGCTTCGATTGCATCCATAATATTTATACCTAATGAGTCCAGGGGGTTTTTTTGTCATGTGAAAAATTATCGGAATATGACTTTGGTTTAATTTTTTGTTTTTTTGGTTCTCTAATTAAATAATCAATTGAATTTTTTTCAGCAAAAGCTACTGCCAATTCCTTGGTTTTAAATTTAATCTTAACTTGTTGTTGTGTATCCCGAGAAGAAGTCCATTTCATTACAGGATCTACTGAGGTTTTTGAAGATCTAGAATATTCCAAAATCCAAGTAGAACTTTTAGCTTTACCTGATTGAGTTACAGATTTTGACGGTTGATAAATTTTTGCCTTCATAGTTTATAATTCGACAGCCAACTGCCATGCGCTCCAAAAGGGACTCTTTGAGGTAATATAACCTCACATATTGGTTTTTTATCAAAATTTTCAACATCAACAATAATTAACTTTGATTTATTAATATTGCCGTCAAAAACAATAGCCATAATCCATCCATCATCTTCACTTGAATCATGTTCTTTAGGAACAAATACAGGTTCACCCCCGTATACGTTATGGCCTAAATTATGGTCAATTCTTTCGTTATTTTCTAAATTAAATTTATATAAAAATTGTCCAAATGTTAATGTTTTGGCATTATCATCAATAGCCATCGCGTATCCGTTTTTAGCCTTTAAACCTATCAATCTATCGTCAACTCTTGCAAAGTCACAGGCCTTATTATCAACTTGTTCTTCTTCACAGGTTTCTTGGTCAAGATCAATTGTCCATTTCCAAAGTTTACCAATTGTATCTTTTCCACTATATATTTCATCCATTCCGCCAACCATAGCTTTATTTTGTCTACATACATGAAGAATAATTTTATTATCCTCTTCGTAAGCATTCATAGGGTGAAAAACGAAACATGGGTTTATATTAATCCATTTTATGTCTTTATTAGATCCATTTCTCGGCATAACGCCTAATCTTGCTCCACATTCAGGCCTAAAACCGAATGGGTCAGCACCACTGACAGCCTGATCTAAGTCAAAAACTAAAGGAAGGTCCATAAAAATTACATAATTTCTTGTAATGTTCCAGTCATGCATC
This sequence comes from uncultured PS1 clade bacterium, assembly GCA_902626605.1. Lineage (GTDB taxonomy): Bacteria > Pseudomonadota > Alphaproteobacteria > MED-G09 > MED-G09 > MED-G09. The sequence continues at coordinate 27,465 of CACOFZ010000005.1, read as the reverse complement.
ATAACTGGTCTTGGTATATCTATCTCCTCAGATTGAACAAGTTCACCGTCTGAATTTACCCTATGATAAGTTAAATATGGTTTTTTCATCATTTGATAACCAAAGAATAATAATTCATTGGTTTCAGGACAAACTCTTGGATGTGCTGTCATTGGTCCATTAAGCTTACCATTAAAGTCGTGAGACCCAATAGTCTCTAAATTATCATCAACAATCCATGGAAAATGTGCTTCCTCTAATGTCAAAATTTTATTTGCATGCCTAATTACATGAGTATTTGCAGGAGAAGCTCTCAGATCAAATGAGCCTTCCATCATTCCCATATCTTGCTCATAGTAAGGAGTTTTTACATATTTATTCTTATAAGATGCTTTACCATCCTTGATTTCAATACTATGAAGCATCCCGTTACCAAAAAACCAATGATCACTATAACCAGAAACTGGATTCATTCCATTTCTAATATATTTTCCATTGATTTCTTTTGGAATTTCTCCAATCGTCTCTAAATCCTGGATTTCAATTTCTTCAACAACCGGTGCCCAATTACCTTTTAAGTGCCATGGTTTTTCTATATTATTTAAATCTTTATTACTTTTTGGAATTGATTTTATTAGCTTATTTAAAAAAGGCTGTGGTAATTTTAAAAGAATCTTTGTGGCAACCGTTTGAATATTCATTTAAACCTCTATCATTTTTATTGTTGTGATATTAGTAATATAGTTCATATTATACATAAAAATGAAAACTTAGGAGATTTAAATGAAAAGAATTTTATTTTTCTTTGTAGCAGTTCTTTTTGTTTCAAACTTAAGCGCTGAAATTATTAAAAAACCTATTATAACTCTTGAAGTTGCTAAAAAAATGGCAGAATCTTGCCTTAATTTAGCAAAAGGAGATAATAAGAAAATTAATATAGCAATTTATGAATCTCCTGGTTCACTTAAGTATTATGCATCAATGGATGGAACTTACCCAGCTTCAGAAGAAATCTCAAGGCTTAAAGGAAAAACTACAGCAGGATTACCATACTCAACCGACGAATTAAGAGATATGGCATTTTCAAATGACAACCCAAATCAAGGTCTACTAACACTGCCAACTGTTGTTTTGCTAAAAGGTGGTGTCCCAATTATTTTAAAAGATGGAACGCATGTTGGTGGTGTTGGGGTTTCTGGCGCAAGCGGTGGTTTTGATAAAAAATGTGCTGAAGAAGCTGTTAAAATAGCCAAGAGTATTATGGTAGAATAATTTTATGTTTAAAAGTTTATCCCTCTTCATAATTATAATTTTATTTTCTTTCAACAATGTATATTCTGAAAAATTAATTATAAATATTGAAAGCAAATATGATGATGGTTACGTAATGCTTGGTATATATGACAAAAAAGATAATTTTGGTAAAGCTAAAGTGAACGAAAAACCTAATGCAGATATAGTTTTAACTGGAACTGTTATCAAAATTAATAACAAAAAAGCAACGGCAATATTCGACTTACCTTTTGGTGAATATGCAATCGCAGGATTTCAAGATCTTGATGGTAATGGAGTCCTTTCTGGAAACTTTCTGGGAATACCCAGAGAGCCTGTTGGTTTTTCAGGAAATGCTAAAGTTAGGTTTGGTCCACCAAAATGGAATGATGCAGTATTTCAATTCAAAAAAATCAATCAAGAAGTATTAATATACTTAGATAAAATATAATATTATCAATATTTTATATATATTAATTAATGTAGGAGATATTTTTGGAAAAAGTAAAATGTTTTTTTAATTTCAGAAGTCCATATGCTTATTTAGGTGTAAAAAAAGCAATTGAAGAAAATATAGATATGGAATTTTACCCTCTATGCTACATGCCAAAAGAAATCGTTGAATTTTTTGTAAAAGCTTCTGGAAATGAATATAAAAGATCTTACCTATATTTAGATTGCGATAGGTTGTTTAAAGAAATTGGAATTGAAAATGTTGGTGATATTTTGTCAAAAGAGGCAAATTGGCCAAAAGTTCATTCTGCTTGGCTTTCAGCCAAAGACAATGGGTTGGGAAATGATTTTATGATGGAAGCATTTTATCAAAGATGGCATCAAAACAATGATTTAGGCCACACTGAAATTATTTCAGAGATTTGTAAGAAAATTGGCTTTGATGAGAATATAGCGCTATCAGCCATGAATGATAACGATTTTGATAACAGATTGAAATCGTATACTAAAATAATGAGAGAATATAAAGTTTTTGGTGTACCAACATTTGTATATAAAGGCGAGATATTTTGGGGGCAAGATAGAATTTATGCCTTAAAAAATAAAATAAATGATTAAAATCCTCTAATTATCCCATTTAGTTTTTCTTTCAAGTTTATAGGTTTCGCCAACTTTATATTTTTCGTGTGCCCTTCTCCATCTTGAGAATTCTCCTAGTATGTGGTTTGGATCCCCATGAATTTCAGTGAAAACACCATTTACAGATCTTGTATCAATATAAGCAGCATCAACCCCATCAGCCCAAAGTCGGCAAGCCAGATCAAAACCCATATCTAAAAATCTATTTAACTCCTCTTCAAAGTCAGATACTAGAATGCCAATATGATGAAAGCCTTCCTGACCTTTTTTAAACATGTCCCTGTATATAGACGGTGTTTCGTCATGTTGTTCTATAAACTGGATCATTGTATCTCCAAGGTAACCAAAAGCATATGAAACATCTGCCTCATCGGATGTATTTCTATATTCAAATTTGTCAGTTTTATGGTGATGAGTAAAAACAAAAGGACCTGCCCCATATAGATCACTCCATTTTTTTGCAGAATGATCAATACTATTAACAAAATAGGCTTGTTGAAAAATAGGATTTTTTTCTATTATCATTAATTAACTCCTTATTAATTTTCCTGGAAGTTCTCCGGTTGAAACCCCGTCTTTATAAGTAACCTTACCTGACACAATTGTATATTTATAGCCATCAACCCTTTGAACAAGTCTTTTACCACCGGCTGGGAGGTCATATCGAATTTCAGGTGAATAAAGAGTTAAATTATCAAAATCGATAATATTTATATCTGCTTTCATTCCTTCCTTAATCAAACCTCTGTCATCAAGACCAATAGCTAAAGCGTTATCCCTTGAATAAGATTTAATAATCCATGGTAAATCTAATTTCTTACCTCTAGTCCTATCTCTTCCCCAAAAAGTAAGCATATGAGTAGTAAAACTAGCATCACAAATAGTTGAGCAATGCGCACCTCCATCACCTAGGCCCAATAATGTATGATCACTGCTTATCATTTCTAGACTTGCTTCAAGAGAATAATCTAAATAATTTCCAATAGGATAATATAAAAGGCTATTTCCATCATCCTCTAATAAAACATCATATATATAATCGGTAATATCTCTATTAAGTTTTTTTGCCTTTGAGCCTAAACTGGTTTCCTTATGTGGCTCATAATCTGGAATTTTATCAAGGATATATATATTATCAATATTTCTGATTATTGATTTAACCAATCCATTGCTTGAAGAACACTCCTCACTTAGAATTTTTTTCTTGAAATCTTCATTTCTCATTACTGAAACCCTCTTCTCGAGAGAAAGGTCAGCTATTTCTGTATATGAGGGGTGTCCAGAGAAGGGATTTAAGGTAAGATTTAAGCCAAGCATTAGGCCAATTGGTCTTCCACATGCTTGAGCCCTTACAGGAAGCCCTCTACTTGCAGCATCTTCTATCCAACCTAGTAAATCTTTGTAATCATATTTAGTTCCATCTGTTTGAGCAAGTGTTATAGAAATTGGACAACCAGAAGCCTCTACCATTTTTTCAAGCATCTTAAATTCTTCATATCCACCCAAAAAATCAGAAACTAATTGCAAAACACCTTTACCAGTTTTACCTATTTCTTTAGCTATTTGAATTAATTCATTTCCAGCAGCATCAAAACTTGGAACTAATTCACCTTTCGATGTTTTATGAAAAACTGTTCTTGATGTTGTAAAGCCAATTGCACCAGACTCTACAGCTTCAGCACTAAGTTCTGCCATTTTTTTAATATCTTCTTCTGTAGCAGGTTCTCTATCAGCACCTCTTTGACCCATAACATATAGGCGAAGCGCACCATGAGGAATTTGAGCGCCAATATCCATATCAAAACCCTTATTATCAAGAATATTAAGATAGTCAGAAAATGAATTCCAATTCCATTTTAAACCCTCTGTCAAAACAACATCAGGAATATCCTCAACACCTTCCATTAGACTGATAAGCCTATCATGATCATGATCATGAACTGGAGCAAAGCCAACACCGCAGTTACCCATTAAAGCTGTTGTTACTCCATGCCATGATGATGGTGATAAATAATTATCCCATGTTGCTTGCCCATCATAATGGGTATGAATATCTACAAAACCAGGAGTTACAATAAAACCATTTGCATCAATCTCTTTCTTTGCTTTGACTGATGGATTGAGTTTTCCTATTTTTTCAATTTTTCCATCTTTTATCAAAATATCAGACAAAATTTCTGGACCACCTGATCCATCAATAATTTTACCGTTACGAATTATTAGATCTGAAATCTCTCTCATAAAATAACCCCGCCCCTTTTTTTAAAATTTAATTATTAGAATCAAATATAAGATTAAGTTTTTGATACCCTCTAGTCGCAAAAGTGGGAATATGACTCAAATCCGCTTTTTCATCTAATTTAATATCTTTCAATCTATCAAAAATAGTTTCAAAAGCAATTCTTGTTTCGGTTTTTGCTAGGCCAAGACCAACACAAATATGCGGTCCAAAACCAAAGCCAACATTCTTATCAGCATTATGCCTATAAAGATCAAATTTATTTGGATTATCAAAATATTTTGGATCTCTTCCGGCAGTACCCCATCCAAGCATTATATTCGATCCCTCAGGAATTTTTACTTCACCAATAAAAGTATCTTCTGTAACGACTCTATACAAACACTGAACAGGTGCGTCATAGCGCATAACTTCATTTATAAACAAGGGTATTAAAGAGTAATCATTTCTTAGCGTAGCCATTAAATCTGGTGACTTAATTAATAAACCCATAGCATTACCTATCAGGTTAGTAGTAGTTTCATTACCTGCAAGCATTAGTGTATTCACTATTGGAAGAACTTCTGAAATATCCAATGATTTTCCTTCAACTTTAGCAGTAGCTAAAGATGTAATTAAATCATCCTTTGGATCTTCTCTTCTTTTTTCAACGGTAGATTCAAAATGTTTGTTTGCTTCCACAAAAGATTTTGCAACCCTTAAACGAGCGCTATGATCAAGAACATCTAAGTTTCCTGAGAGAATATCATCAGACCAAATTTTAAATTGTCCCGCATCCTCACGAGACATACCAAGGGCTTCAGCAATTACAATCATTGGAACATAAACGGCATAATCTTTAATAAAATCGGTTTTTTTTGTATCAATAAAAGTATCAATTAAACCATTGGCAATATCTCTTATTCTTGGCTCCATTGAGCGAACCCACCTACCAGTAAAAGCTTTGTTAACTAATTTTCTATGAATTGTATGTTTTGGTGGATCGGTTGTCCATAATGCATTAACAACCTTTGGTCCATCATCAAATATTTCTTTTACATCATCCTCAAGCGGTTCACCGCTAACCCCTGTTGGCAAAGGTCCACCCTCTGAAAAATAACTATTAGAAAAAACTGAAGTATTTTTAGTTATTTCTTTTATATCATCCATACGACCTATCCAATAACCAACGCCTTCAACATAAACAGCCCTGGCATCATCATTATGAATTGCAGTATAAAATTCATAAGGATCTTCCATAATTTTTGGATCTGTTAAGTTGTAGTCACTAGCTTTTTTCATAGATGTTTTTCTTAGAATTTTTAATCATCAAAATGGTCAATTTCATATTTAATAGACAACTCAATAAGAAATCTCCATAAGTATTCCATAGAATTTGGATCTAAGCCCAGTTCTTCAGATTGCGCCCTAATACCTGAAATAACCTCTTCAATTCTATCATAATCTCTAATTTCATTTGTATTTTTTTTTATGATTGAAGCTTCATGTATCAAGTCAAAACGATCTTTAAATAAAGATAATAGCGATGAGTCAATTTTATTAAGCTCAAGTCTTAAATCAGCCATATTATCATACTTCATTTTTATCTCCTAAAGAGGTGGTCGGAGCGGAGAGATTCGAACTCCCGACCCTCTGGTCCCAAACCAGATGCGCTACCAGGCTGCGCTACGCTCCGATACATTTTAATATTATATAAACCTTTAACGTTTTTTTGTAATTATTTTTTTTAAGGACTCAGTTTTCCTTAATTTAAAAATCGATGTAACACTTAAAACATTTCGTGTCGATACTTTAAGCATCGTATCACAGTAAACATAATCTCCTTTTACATGGGAAACATTTCCATACCCCTCAAGCCATTCCCCCTGTCTTGCAGCAGATAAAAACTCTGAATTAAATTTTATAGTAACACCCGCTCTTTTTGTTGCATAATAGACTGTATGACCTAAAACACCGTCTGCGAAGGCCATTAACATTCCCCCGTGCGCAATATTAGCAGCATTACAATGTCTATCTAAAATAAATGCTCCATGAATCCATTTATTACTTTCTTCTTTTATATAAAATGGGCCATTATGATTTGTATATGGTCCTCTTCTCTCGTTAATAATATAACCTTCGGGAATAGTTTTATTTTCAGACATATAAATTTCTCAAAAAAGTTTAAACATTTTATTAAGTTTATAATTTTCTCTTTCCTTATTAAACCGATAAATTGTATAACACCATATATTAACTATTTAATTAAGGAGTATTTCCTATGGAAATGAAAGGTGAGAAAATTATTTTTACTTCTAGGCAAAAGGTTTGGGAAGCATTAAATGATCCAGATCAACTTCTTAAGGCCATACCTGGTGCTCAAAGTGTTGAAAAAATAGATGACGAAAATCTTACAGCTACTGTAAAAACAAAAATAGGGCCAATAAGTGCTAAATTTAATGGCAAGATTAAATTATCAGAAATTGATTCTCCAAATAGCTACAAATTAACTGGAGAAGGTACTGGAGGTGCAGCCGGTTTTGCAAAAGGTCAGGCTGAAGTTCAACTACATGATCATGAGGATGGAACAAAATTATTATATTCTGTAAATGCTAGTGTTGGGGGTAAATTAGCTCAAATTGGTCAAAGACTAATAGACACAGCAGCAAATAAACTAGCAGATGAATTTTTTGGTAAATTTAACGAAATTTTATCAGAAAATAAAAGTGCTGAATCGACGAAGGAAATCAGTGATGATGATAACAATGGAATAACTCCTTCAAAATGGATTACTTCTATAATAATTCTAGTAATTTTAAGTATTGTTTTCTGGTACTTTTTAGGTCAAATATAATATTATTATTACTTTAATAGGGAAAAGATGTCTTTAGTAGAATTAGAAATAAATGGAAATAAAGTTTCACATGATGTGGAAGAACGTCAATTATTGGTTCATTTCATAAGAGATGATTTAAGTCTTACAGGAACTCATGTTGGATGTGATACTAGTCAATGCGGTGCCTGCGTAGTTCATGTTGACGGAAAAGCTGTCAAAAGTTGCTCTATGTTAGCAGTACAAGCCAACAATTCAAAAATAACAACAATTGAGGGTCTTGCAGATGGTGAAAATCTTCATCCTGTTCAAGAAGCTTTTAGAGAAAATCATGGTTTACAGTGTGGTTTTTGTACTCCGGGTATGATAATGGCAGCTGTAGATATAATTAATAGAAACTCTATTCTAAATGAAAAAACCGTGAGAGAAGAGCTTGAAGGTAATTTATGCAGGTGCACTGGATATCAAAATATTGTTAAATCCATATTGGCTGCTTCAGAAAAAATGTAATTAGAAAAATAGATAGATATGTATCAATTCAATTATAAAAAAGTAGAAACTATTCAAGAGGCAGTAAATGAATTAACTGCTAATCCTGATTCTAAAATTTTAGCAGGAGGAATGACGCTTATTCCCACTATGAAACAAAGGTTAGCATCCCCGGAAAAATTAATAGATATTAGAAATATTGAAGAACTGAATTTCATTAGAGAAGAGTCAAATAATATCATAATTGGCTCAACTACTAATCATTTTACCGTATCTTCTTCAGATCTTATAAAAGAAAAAATTCCATCTTTATCGATGTTAGCAGAAGGTATAGGTGATCCTCATGTAAGAAATATGGGAACAATTGGTGGAGCAATATCTAACAATGATCCAACGGCAGATTATCCTGCAGCTTGTTTAGGACTTGGTGCTAAAATTAAAACCAGTAAAAGAGAATTAATGGCAGACGAATTTTTTATTAGTCTTTTTGAAACTGCTTTAGATGAGGATGAAATCGTAGTATCAATTTCATTTCCAATAATCAAGGACTCATTTTATATGAAGTTTCCTAATCCTGCTTCAAGGTATGCAATGGCAGGAGTTTTTATTTCAAAAAATGAAACCGATATAAGAGTTGCTGTAACTGGAGCAAGTGAAAACGGTGTATTTAGATGGTCTGAGATGGAAGAATCTCTATCAAATAATTGGTCAAAATCAAGTGTAGAAAATATTAAACTTTCACCTGAGGGTATAATGTCAGATATCCATGGGAGCTCAGAATACAGAGCAAACCTCGCAAACATTATGGCTATTAGAGCTTTTGAAGGTATTAATGAATAATGATCCTATTGAAAATGCACTAGAATGGCTAAAACAAGGCCATAATGTTGCTATTGCCACAGTTGTTAAAACTTGGGGTTCAGCTCCAAGAAAAGCTGGATCTCAGTTAGCTATTAGAGATGATGGTCTAATGGTTGGATCAGTATCAGGAGGTTGTGTAGAGGGTGATGTAGTCGAAAATGCTATCGAAATTATCAATACACCCTCCTCCGTAAGGCTTTTGCAGTATGGTATTACAAATGATACTGCTTGGGAAGTAGGTCTTGCTTGCGGAGGTGATATCAAAATTAGAATCGATACAATGAAAAGTGATGGATAAAGCTCTTCTAGAAAAAATTATAGCGAATAAAAATAAAAAAAAATCATTTTGTTTAGTTTCACAAGCTGATGTAAATGAAACTATTTTAGTGGAAAATAAAGATATTAATAAACATCAATTTTCAAAATTTATTAGAAAAGCAATTAATGAAGATAGATTAATTTTAGAAGAAATTGATGATAAAGAATGGATTTTTAACCCATTTAATCCTCCTGCAAAGCTAATAATAGTTGGCGCAGTTCATGTGGCTCAATCATTATCGATACTTGCAGAAAATTCTGATTTTGAAGTAACAATTATTGATCCAAGAGAGGCATTTGCTGCAAAAGAGAGATTTCCCAATAATAAAGTAATATGTGCTTGGCCTGAAGATGCATTTAATGAAATTAATTTAGATGAAAGAACAGCTGTAGTAACATTAACCCATGAACCAAATTTAGATGATATTGCTTTAAAAAATAGTCTAAATAGTAAATGTTTTTATATTGGAGCACTTGGAAGCAAAAAAACTCACAAAAAAAGAATTGATAGGTTTGTTAAAGATGGTTTTGATCTTGAAGTGCTTAGAAGGATAAATGGGCCAATAGGACTGCCTATAAATGCTCAGACACCGCAAGAAATAGCAATTTCAATTATGGCAGAAATAATTTCTTCTTTAAGGAATCAAAAAGATAGTATTGAAGAGCTTAGAAAAAATTGGAAAAATCGATAAATAGAATTGATTGTTTTATTCTCGCGGCTGGAATGTCGAAACGTATGGGAAACGAGAATAAATTACTAAAAAAAATAGATAATAAAACTATTTTAAATCATACACTTAATAATCATATTGAAAGTAAAATCAATAATATCAATTTAATTTTAGGTCATCAAAAAGATATTATTTTAAAACACATAGATCAACAAAAAATTTCTATAATAGAAAATAATGATTTTAAAAGTGGAATGCTATCCTCAATACTTAAAATTAACGAAAATATTAGCAGTAAGACCACAGGAATACTTATATCTCTTGCAGATATGCCATTTGTGACTTCTGAGGATATAAATAAGTTATTGGAGATATTTAACAAAAATGATCAAAAGATAATATGTATACCCGAAAATAAAGGAAAATTAGGTAATCCAATTTTATTACCAAAAGAAATTTATGAAGATTTAATTAGAGATATAAGTAAATTATCAAATGATAAAGGATTAAAAAAATTAATTTTGGATAAAAAATATAGTTATATTAAAGTTAATCTCTCAGAGGGAGTAACAAAAGATTTTGATACAAATGAAGACTTTAATTTATAAAATTTATATTTTCTGATAAAAAACCTCCTATTTCTTCATTAATAACCAAATCAGCATAGCTATCTAAATCAGTTTTCTCTCTATTTATGATTATTAATTTTGCTCCATTTTTTTTCGCTATTATAGGAAAGCCTGCCGCCGGATATACCTGCAATGATGAACCAATAGCAATAAATAAGTCGCAAGAGAGAGATGATTCTTGTGAAATTATCATTTCTTTTTCTGGCATTGCTTGGCCAAAAGATATGGTAGCCGCTTTTACAATACCTGAGCACATATCACAATAAGGAGGCTTATTTGTTTTTTCAAAATTTTTCATAATAACAGCTAAGTCATATTTTTTTTCACAGTCTAAACATTTGGCATAAGTTGTATTTCCATGAAGCTCAACAACTAAATCATCCGGGATACCGGATTCTTGATGCAAATTGTCAATATTCTGAGTGATTATTTTTTTTACTTTTTTATCATCTACTAACTTAGCAATGGCAAGATGGCCAATATTCGGTTTTGCCTTTGAAATATTCTTATCGATTTCAAATTTTCTTCTCCAGGCCTCAGCTCTTATATCCTCAGAGGATAAAAAATCATTAAATTCAATTGGCTGATATTTTTTCCAAATTCCAGTTGGGCTTCTAAAATCTGGAATTCCAGACTCAGTTGATATACCTGCCCCGGTAAAGACAACTATGTAAGAGCTATCCTCAATAAGCTTTCTAAAACTTTCATTGACCATATTTGAATATTAATGCATTAAAATTAATTTGAAAAATCTTTAAGCATTTTTTTCAATTCAAGACTGTGTTGCTCTTCTTGACCAATCATACCCCTTGTGAACTCTTCAAGATAAACTGAACAATTTTCAACAAAATCTAATAATTTCTTATAGAGATTTAATGCATGAATTTCATGCTCTAAGCTTTCATTTAATATATCTTGAATAGAATGCCTATTGCTTTCTTTTATCTTTGCTATTTTTTGACTTGGATGCCCGTCTAAACCAGTAATTAATTCACCTGCCTGCTGAGCATGCGAGAGAGACTCTTTGGCTTGGGCTTGAAGAAATTTAACAATTGGAATTCTGTTGGGACCTGAAACCATAAGAGATGAGTGAGTATACCTAACTACACCTGCTAACTCATATTCCATAATTTCATTTAATATTTCACATACTTTATTTTCATTTAAATTTTTCACAATGTTCTCCATTTATTATAAAAGAACATATAACAAAAAAAAATAAGACTGTGTGCTAATGCAATTTATTTGCAAATTTTTTTTTAAAAATTTTAATATCAAATTTGCAAACACTATTTACTAAAGTAATCTAATTTAAAAAGGAGAGAATAATGGAAGCATCATTAATTGATAATATATTCGCTTGGTGTCTAATAGTTGCCGTAATATTATTAAGCTGGTTAATAATAAGATTGTCTTTACTTTTAGATAGTCACCAAGACCGTTTAGAGGAAACCTTAGATAAAATTGAAAAGTCGCTAATCGAAAAAAAATGACTTAAGGGATGAAAAATATACTATTATTTTTAACTATAGTAATTATTTTAATCTCTTTTTTATTGAAAAGAATTATCTAACATATCATTAAGTATTTCCGTATTTTCTTTAAAGCACTATTTTATCGGATGTAGGCATAACATCATTACCCAATTCACTATTTTTCTTTTGTTTGAAAGCGTTTAGATCACCAATCGCTGCTTGCCAAGTATAAAAGTAATCCCTTCCCTCTATAGGAACTGGAAAACAACCAAAACCAATTGGTAATATGGCAAAGTCGCCTTCGAATTCTCCAACTAAATATTTATCAATAAAATCAACATATAAATCTTTTTTTTCTATAGGCACTATGTCAAAGAAAGGTATTGCATCTCTTTTATTATTTATTTGAGCTAAAATTTCAGCTGGAAATAGTCCCCCAGTCCAGCGAGCATTTATTTCAGTAATCGAGATCTCTCCATTTTTTCCTATAAAAAAATCTATTCCACAATTACTCCCTTCAGGACTAACATAGCCATGATAACGAGCATACTCTCCAACCTTAATTAATATTTCTTTATGCTCAGGAGATACTTTAACCGACTCTGATATAAGATTTCCAACCCAAAGACCATCCGCAAAAAGAATCTTTCTTGTATTAGCGATTTTTATATCTTCATCACTTATGCATAGATCAACAGTCATTTCTGTAAAATTTTCTAAATCAAGTTTTTCTTGAAGTAAGATTATCATCCTATCATCATACTCATCTACATAAAGGCTTGCCTCTCTAACACTATTTACAGCAGCTACATTTCTTGATCCAGCTAAACCTAGAAGTTTTAAAATTATTTTGTTGTTATACTTTAAGAAGAAATCACTTACTTTTTTACTTTCAAGTTCTGATTTGTTAACAACCATCGTATCTGGGGTAGGAATTCCAAAACTGGGTGCGTTCTCAGCAAAATGTTTCTTTGAATTTACATTTCTATTGATCCTTAGTAATTCCTCGTTTTTGTGTATCACAGCATTTGATCCACTTGTCATATATAAATTTACAACATCTACAAAACCTTTATTTTGATTTACGTATTTAGCAACAGAATCATAAAAATTAAACTTAGGATGATAACTATAGTTTTCCAAAGGTATTACCTGGTCAACAAGGCGTTTATAAAAATCATGATAACGCAAAAGAATTCTATTCCATTCAGGGCTTTTATAAGCATCATAAACTGCTAAATGATCATGCGAGTTACCAATACATGTAAGTGCAATTTGTAACATTGCTGTAAGCTCTACATTTGTTAGATGATCTTCTTTTTGCTTTTCAGTAAGATTTTCAAGATCAAAAAAAAGTGAACAATCGTCTCCAGCCATTGCGAAGAGCGAAGAATATTTTAAACTTGGAAAAAAAGAACCTGCTTTCATAGTCAAATCATATCATTGTAGCTATTCATATAAAATCTTTGCCTTCTAAAACATATATACTCTCGAAATACTTCTAAGGTATATTAGATTTAATGATATATGATTTAAAAAATTTAAAAACCCTTAAAGTTAACAACTTCTGAAACTGCTCTTCTTTTTGAAATAACTCTATTCGCAGGAAAAGAAAAGTCAGGATAACCCATAGCTACACAAATCATTATGATTTCATCTTCAGGAATTTTTGCATATTTTCTTACAACTGGAGACTGCATTATTCCTTGACTATTAATAACAGCTCCTAAGCCCCTAGACCAACCAGCATTAACTAGGCCATTTACAACGGCGCCACAATCAAATTTAGATATATCATCATCTTTTAACGAACTATCAAATGTTACAATTACTGCTACTGGTGCATCGAATTGTCTGAAACCTCTTAAAACCCAATCGTTTCTTGCTTTCTTATCATCTCTTTCTATACCCATTTCTTTAAATAATTGTATTGCAATTTCTATTTGTCTTTCACGATGTAGGCCCTCATAACCTAATGGTGATTTTATCTCTCTTGAGGGCGGAACGCCTGCTACATTCTTTTCTGTATTTTCTCTTCTTATATTATCAAGAACGTTGCCCGTAACTACATGGAAATGCCAAGGCTGCGTATTCATTGATGAAGGGGATCTCAATGCAAGTTCGAAAACTTCCTTAAGAATATCCTGAGAAACTGCTTTTGGTTTAAATCCACGAATACTTCTTCTACCCATGATAACTTCATCAAAATCCATTTTAGTCTCCATTTTATTTTATAATATCTTATACATTTAAATAACTTGATTGAAAGATAGTTAAATAAAAGTAATATATTTTCAGGGAGAATTTATTTGGGGAATTTATTTAAATTACCAGTAGGTATAAGAAGAAAGATTGTTTTAATAGGATTGGTAATTTTTTTTATTTATTTTGGTATAGATCATTTTATAAATCCAGATTTTTATCTTTCCATAATGCCTCCGTCTTTCCCTCTTCATAGTGAAGCTGTTTACATAAGTGGTTTTTTTGAAATTATTGGTGGAATTGGTGTTCTTTTTCACCGATTTCGTAAAATTGCTGGATGGGGATTATTTGCTCTATTAATTGCTGTGTATCCTGCAAATATTTATATGGCCATGACACCAAATGCATTTCCTGATATTCCAATTTACATACTTTATTTCAGACTTGCGCTTCAATTTGTCTTTTTTTACTGGACATATACTGTAACTACAGAGAACTATAATTAAAATTATACCTATAGACATATTAAAAAAAAATTATAAAAAGTAATTACAATTAAAGAGAAAAATATGGCTACTTTAAATTTTAATTCTGGAAAAAATTTTATTATTCCAACAGAAAACGATATGACATATCGGGGCTTAGGTGGTGATGATATTTATATAATCTCTAAGGCTATAGATAGTAATACAAATATACAAATTATTGATACTGAGGGATCAAATACAATCCAACTTATAGATGGTTTAACTATAGCGAGCTCATTATTCACAAAAAATGCAACTAGGCTAACTCTTTCAAATGGTTCAGAAATTACTATTAATGGAGCAGATAAATTTACTTACGAGACTAGCGGAAATTCAACTACTGGAGATATTGGTCAAAAATGGACTTACTCTGAATTTGTTAGGGGAATGGGGGTTGCCGATGGACCTCCTGCCTCAGGTTCACAAAATGGTACAATTAATCTTTTAATTAATGATAATTTTGAAGTACCTGAAGAAATTAATAATAATGATACTTCATCTAATGAATATACAATTGTAAATATTGATGTTTCATCAGATACAACAATAAAAGCTACTAGCTTATCAGAAGATTTTCGATATGAGGTAGGGACAGATGGTGTATCTGCAGAGGGTAGTTATGAGGTTATTATAGAAGGATTTGATAAGTCCAATGACAAACTTACATTAGTTATTGTTGGTGGTAATTCAAATTTAACAACTCAGGAATTTGATTCTATTGAGAATGTTGAGGTAAGCTCAAACCCTTTCAATGGAACTCAAATTTTCTTTGTATCACCCGAATCTAGTGATAACAGTGGAACTTTAACATTATCAGGTATTGAGGAGACCTTCACAGATACAGGTCTATGGACAGCAACAACTTACACTGTTGAAATAATTGCAGATATAAACTTAGTTTAACTCTTTTTTAAACTTAAATAAGCTTTATCAATGAAAATACCTCGCATTGATAGTGTATTACAAAAAATTATAATTTAATAAAAAAACTTAAAAAAAATAATGCCCAGAAAATTAATCCTGGGCACTATCAACCATAATAATTAAATTATTATTTAAAATTTATAGTTTATTTTCAGACCAAAATTTCTGCCTGGCAAAGGTACCTCATTCTTAACAAAAGAAGAATGATTTCTAGCAACTTCATCAAGAAGATTCTTACCAAATAATGATAAACTTATTTTATTTTGATTGCTAAGAACAAAAGATTTTCTTAATGAGAAATCAAGCATCTCAAAAGCTTGAGTCATTGTCTCACCCTCTCCAATATCATTTTGCTCTTCAACATCTTTATAAGTTAATCTTACTTCAAGATTTTCTTCTGAATAAGAGACAGTTAAAATATTTCTAGCAGGTACAATTCTAGGAATATTTGTTCCATTCTTAAATTCACCTGTTACTGAGTCTCTTCCCAAAGATAAAGTAAGATTTCCTCTATCAAAATTAAATAATTGACTTACTTCAATTTCATAACCTTCAAGCTCAGCATCTCTTTGTAAATAATTTGCTAAAATGAGACCACCATGATCGTCATGCTCTTCATGATCCTCATGTTCCTCTTCCGTTTCATCTTGAAGATAAATATAGTTATCTATTTGATTAGAGAAAATATTACCCCTGAAAGAAAAGTTATTGTTTTGATAATAAATATTTAAATCGACATTATTAGCTGTTTCAGATTCAATATTTGTATTACCAACTTCAAATCGTCCAGTAACAAGATGCGCTCCGTTCATAAATAATTCTATTGCTGATGGCGCTCTTTCAACTCTTGCTAGACCAAGACTTAAAGTTAGATTATCGTTAAATTCTCGTGAAAAATTAACTGCAAAACTTGTTTCGCTGAAATCTTTATTAAAGAATTCAATTTCCTCTTCATGCTCGTCTTCATTATGATGTTCATCCTCATCGTGATGTTCGTCTTCATCGTGATGCTCATCTTCTTCGTGATGTTCGTCTTCATGATGGGCAAGCGAACCTTTACGAGAAATATCGTCATACCTAATACCTATATCAAGATCAAATAATCCAAATTCTTTACAAAGGTAATAACCAATAGAAAACTCCTCATTATCAGTTGGTCTCATGAATGCTTCAGCACCAATTATTGATATCTCTTCCTCAACATAGTTAATTGATAATTTTTGCTCAACTATATTGTTAGTTAAGTCAAATATAAAACCTATCTCTTTAGATTTATTTTCAAAATTTGTTGGTCCTTCTTCATGTCCATGCTCATCATGGCTACCCTCATCATGATGATCACCTTCATCGTGATGTTTGTCTTCATCGTGATGACCTTCCTCTTCAGCATGTTGCTCGGTATGTAAATAATCTGAAGCCCTGAAGAAGTAGTTGATATTTTTTAACCATGAGGCATTAACATTGAATGAGCCTTCAATATCAAATACATCAGAATCTGTATTGGAAAAAATTCTTTCTCCCTCATGCTCATCTTCATCGTGATGCTCGTCTTCATCGTGATGCTCATCTTCTTCGTGATGTTCGTCTTCATCGTGATGCTCATCTTTTTCATGCATTCCATGTCCTTCATGACCATGTCCGTCACCATGAAAAGGAACTCCGAAAAGACTCTCAGAATTTTTATAAGAAACGCCAAAATGTCCCCAGTCGCCAGTTTTTGATATACCAAATCTTTGAGATTTAGACTCAAAATCAGAATTTTCTAGGTATCCTAGATTTTCTTCATCATGATGTTCATCCTCGTCATGGTGTTCGTCTTCGTCATGGTGTTCATCTTCGTCATGGTGTTCTTTTTCACTATGAATAATTGCTCCATTTGGAATATCATAATTATCAAATTCAGAATCCTTGTAAGCTAGACTAACATTAAAGCCGCCAATGTTGTTCTGAAAAGAAAAACTACCAGCTTCCCCATCATTTACAGATTGAGACTCTAAACCAATATTTAATCTAGCTTCATCAAAATCCTGTCTTGCGATTGTGTTATCAATTATATTAACGATTCCACCAACGGTACCGCTTGAATATAATAAGGAAGATGGACCTCTCACTATTTCAATTTGTTGAATATCATTTAAATCTGTCTCGTTCATATGATCATTGCCAACAGTGGATACATCCCTCAAGGTTTTACCATTATTCATTATTCTGACCCTACTTCCTGAAAGACCTCGAATTATTGGATGACCAACGGCTGATCCAAAGTCTGATGATTGAATTCCCAAAAGATTATCCAGAGACTCACCTAAACTTAAAGTTGTATCAAAAATAGGATCATCACCACTTAATATATGAATTGGGTCGTCAAGGTCTGATAAACTAGGGTCAATATAAGATGATGTAACGATAATTTCATCAGCTTGATTAGTCTCAGCTTCATTAGAATATAAATTATTACTGTGCATTGATAGAGCACCCAGCAGTAAAAGTGCTATAATTAAATTTTTCAATTTAACCTCCAAAAATAAAATTTAAAAAAATAATTTTAAATTTTTGGAGGAGCTCTAGAATTAAAGGCTAATAAATTGCTATTGTAATTATTTTCAATATTTTTTTGTAAAAAAGAATTACTTGAAAAATCTTTTTCAATTTTTATTTCATGTAAAACATCATCATAAACTTCAATTAAGCAAAAATGACATTCTAATTTAGAATGTTCATCTTCAATAGCAACATGATCGTGAAATAAAGGATCTAAGGTTACCAGAGATACAAAGAATAAACCAAATAAGGTAATTAGAAATTTCTTATTGAAGAAATTTAAAACATTATTCATGGCAATCGCAATCCATATGATTACAAAGTTTATAATTTTTATAATGAGCAAATGAAACTAAAAAAGATCCAAATATGGTTAAAATTGTCTCACTTGAAAAACTTAAAATTAAAATATCAATCACTGTAGCGGAAATGAGTATTAAAATTCCAACAATTCCAGTTACAA
Source organism: uncultured PS1 clade bacterium (assembly GCA_902626605.1). GTDB lineage: Bacteria > Pseudomonadota > Alphaproteobacteria > MED-G09 > MED-G09 > MED-G09. Next base: position 8,971 of record CACOFZ010000005.1, on the reverse strand, counting down.
ATATTAAGGGATTTTTATGATTATTTAATCCAACAAATAGAGCAAAAAAACTTGCAGGAACTACTAAAAACAAGAGTAAATAATGAATTGTTTCACTATCAATATTTAATGAAATAAAACTTGAAAATAAAATTAGTAAAGAAGGAAATAAAAGACAATGTAAAACACAAAGAACTGATAAACTTATTGCAAATTTATCTGAAAATTTTTGCGCTGGTAAAAGTTGTGCAAACATAAAATATTCCCTAAATTAATGCTAACATAATCATCAATTAAAATCTTTTTTTTAATTGTATAATTTTTATCCCCTCAAATAATAGAAAACAACATAATTTTCTATAAACTGGTAGTCCCTAGGGGAATCGAACCCCTCTTTCCAGGTTGAAAACCTGGCGTCCTAACCGATAGACGAAGGGACCACAGTTTATAAAGCTTATATAAGTATTAATTACTATGCTGTAAAGAGGTCTCTAACATGAAATTGAACAGCCTTGTTACCTTTCCAATCATTTTTCTTAACTACACCAGCAAAGTGTAATAATGATCCAGCATGATTCATGATAATATCTCCTAATGGAGTGCCTTTTGAGCTAAAGGCAATTGCATCAATATTCCCATAATTTGCACTAGAAATTTTAATTTTAAGGTGTCCATTTCCAACCTCTGACCAATAATCAACTTTAGCATTTTTAATGATAAATTGTGGTTCAGGATTACCTTGGCCATAAGGAGATGCTACATTAATTAAATTATATAAATCTCTGTTAATATTAGATGAATCTATTATTTCATCATAATAATTTACTTTATTTAGGGTAGAACTATTTGACTGTGAATAAATTTCTTCTTCACAAAAATCTTTAAATTTTTCAAAAGTATCCTCCTTAAGAGAAAATCCTGCTGCCATTTTGTGACCACCACCAGTAATTAGTAAGTTATTATTAACGGCTTTAATTATAAGCTTTCCTATATCTATTCCTGAAATGGATCTTGCAGATCCAGTTAATTTTCCCTCAGAAGAACTTATAACAAAAGATGGTCTATAGTATTTATCTTTTAACCTACTTGCTACAATTCCCAAGACCCCTAAATGCCAACTTTTTCCTAAAACAATTATTGAATTGGGAATAGTGTTTAATTTTTTATCAGCAATATTATTATCAACATTATTTATAGCTTCAAAAAGAACAGTTTCTTCAATATTTTGTCTCTGTTTATTGAGATTATCCAATCTCTCAGAAATTGCTAAAACCTCATCTTCACTGTTCGATGTAAGCAATCTTACCCCTAGATCAGAAGCACCAGTTCTGCCTGCTGCATTAATTCTCGGTCCTATCCTATAACCTAACTCTGTAACACCAATGTCTTTAGAGCCAGAAATGGATATCAGACCATCTATGCCTAGTCTTGAGTTCTTTGAAATTATATCAATCCCCTCTTTTACAAACGCTCTATTAAGCCCCCTTAATTGAACAACATCGCAAACTGTTCCAAGCGCAACTAAGTCTAAATATTGTTTTAATGATGGTTCATTAATATCTGGAAAAATATTATTATTTCTTATGGTTCTTCTCAATCCAACAACAAAAATAAAAGTAAGCCCAACAGCAGCTAAATCATTTAGACCAGAATTATCCTCATTTCTTGAGGGATTAATATGTGCATAAGAAACTGGGAGATTATTATCTACTTTGTGATGATCTATTATTATTGAGTTCATACCTTTTGAACTTGCATAAATCATTGGTTCAATTGAGGTTGCGCCACAATCAACTGTAATGAAAGTATTAATACCGTTATCATAAAAAAAATCAATTGCAGAATTATTTGGGCCATAGCCCTCTTTCAAACGGTCAGGAATGTATATTTCTGTTTTTACACCATAATGATCAAAGAATAATTTTAAAATTGAAGATGATGTGGCTCCATCAACATCATAGTCACCTAAAATACCAATTTTTTCTTTTTTTGATATACATTTAACAATTAAATCAACACCTTTATCCAAGTCAAATAACTCACTTGGATTCAAAATTAATTTATTCACTTCAGGATTTAAAAAAGAGTCAACGTCAGAAGAGGGAATTTCTCTTCCAGCTAGAATTTTGGCAAGTAATTTAGGGATTTTATTTTCATTTTCAATAATAGATATTTTTTCTAAATCTGATACTCTTTCCTTCCAAAGAGATCCTCTAACAGAAAATTTATTTTCTAAAAAAGATCCATTATTTCTCATTACTTTTACAAATTAAATTTTTCTTTATTTGTGTGATGAGACTTTATCCATCGAACAGTTCCGCTTGACGATCTCATAACAACTGTATTTGTCCATAAACCATTTTTATTCTCAATTCCATTTAACATTGAGCCATTTGTTACCCCAGTTGCAGCAAATAACGCATCACCACTAACTAATTCATTTAAAGAATAAATTTTATTGTAATCAGAAATACCCATTTTAGTGGCTCTATCCTTCTTTTCCTGATCTTCAAGAACAAGTTTGGCTTGCATTTGTCCGCCTGTACATCTTAATGCTGCAGCTGCTAGAACACCCTCAGGAGCACCACCAATACCCATATACATATCAATACCGGTTTGAGGATCAGTTGTATGAATAACTCCTGCAATATCTCCATCAGGAATAAGCTTAACTCTTGCGCCTGAAGAACGAATTGACTCAATAATATCTGCATGCCTCGGTCTATCAAGAACACAAACCGTTACTAATTCGATTGGTTTTTTTGTTGCTTTACTATAAGCCTTTACATTTACATCAGGATCTTCATCTAAATGAACAATATCGCTTGGACAGCCTGGTCCAATGGCTATCTTATCCATATAAACATCCGCTGCATTAAGCAAAGATCCTTTCTCAGCCATTGCAATAGTTGTAAGAGCATCAGATTGACCTTTTGCAGTCAAAGTTGTTCCTTCTAGTGGGTCCAGAGCGATATCAACTTTTGGCCCATTACCAGTTCCAACTTTCTCACCAATATATAACATTGGAGCTTCATCTCTTTCACCTTCCCCAATAACGACTTCACCTTGAATATCAAGTGTATTAAGCTCTGTTCTCATGGCATCAACTGCAGCTTGATCAGCCTCTTTCTCATTACCTCTTCCTACTAATAAAGAGGATGCAACTGCAGCCCTTTCAGTTACTCTAACTAATTCAAGAGTCAGTATTCTATCAATAGTATTACTCATTTAAACACCTCATTAATTGTCCCTTAGAACAGGTAAAAAAATTGGATTCAATGAAATTAAATCCGTGTTTATTAATTCTAAAAAAGCAGAATTAATAGAATCTGCATCAACAGGATGTGTTAGCATAATAACAGGGGTAGAATTTTTTTCATCCTTTAAATGCACGCCCCCCCTCTGAATTACTTGGTCAATAGAGATACCATTTTTTTCTAAAATTGAAGTAAATTTTGCCATTGAACCCTTTTGATCAACTAAAAAAGTCCTTAAATAATAACATCTATTTGATATTTTAATATTACTAACTGAGTCAATTAAATCATCAAAAGATTTTCCGAAAAGATGACTTTTTGTACCTTGAGAAAAATCTATAATATCGGATAAAACAGATGAGGATGTTGGGCCCTCGCCTGCACCCTCCCCCTCTAATGTAAGGGTTCCATTATAATCAGTATTTATACAAACTACATTACTAACACCTTCCACTGTTCCTAGAGCACTATCTTGATCAACAAGCATAGGGGATATTTCTTTTGAAATTTTTCCATCAATTAAAGATGATTTACCAACTAATTTAATTTTATACCCAAGTTCTCTAGCGTATTTATGATCTATAGTTTGAATCCTCTCAATACCAGTCACATTGGTATTTTCAAGTGAAGGAAACTCACCAAAACTTAATGCACTTATAATTGATAATTTATGAGCAGCATCCATGCCATTAATGTCAAATGAGGGATCTGCCTCTGCATACCCTAATTCTTGAGCTTCAATCAAAGCTTCATCGAAGCTTTTATTTGCTGAATTCATCCTAGATAAAATAAAATTTGAAGTACCATTTAAAATACCAAAAATATCATTTATTTTATCAAGAAAAAGTCCACTTTTCAGTGTTTTAATTATTGGTATTCCACCCGCTACTGCAGCCTCATAACCGAAGAAAACATTATTTTTACCAGAAAGTTCTGATAAAATTTTACCGTTGGTTGATATTAATGCTTTATTTGCAGTAATAAATCCTTTTTTATTTTTTATGGTTTCAATTGCTAAATCAAAAGCTATGTCTTTTTCCCCACCAATAAGCTCAATAATAAGATCAATATTTCTATCCTTAGCAAGATCTAATGGATTATCAAACCAGCTAAAATCTTCAATATTAATTGACCTTTTTTTTGTCCTGTTTGATGCAGAAACACCAAGGATATTGAAATCTAGGTCATATTTATCTTTAAGATTTTCTTTATTTCTTAAGAGATTATCTATAACACCACACCCAACTGTACCTAAACCTGCAATACCAATATTAATTTTTTTACTCATCCATAAGCCTTTTTAAATTTCTTGCGGCTTGTCTAATTCTTTGTTCATTTTCTACCATTGAAAGTCTTACATAACCCTCACCATATTCACCAAAACCGTCTCCAGGTGAGACAGCAATATCAGCCTTCTCAATTAACATTTTTGAAAACTCGAGAGAGGATAGATGTTTAAATTTTTCTGGTAGCGAAGACCAAGCAAACATTGTTGCTTTTGGAGATGGTATATTCCATCCAGACCTTGAAAATGACTCAACCAAAACATCCCTTCTTTGTCTATAAACATCTCTAATTTCGTTAATTATGCTCTCATCACTATTTAAGGCTGCAGCTGAAGCTACTTGAATTGGAGTAAATGCTCCATAATCCAAATATGATTTAATTCTTGTAAGGGCTGATATTAGGTATTCATTTCCTACTGCAAATCCCATTCTCCATCCCGGCATAGAAAAGCTTTTTGACAAAGATGTAAACTCAACTGATATTTCTTTAGCTCCATCAACCTCTAAAATAGATGGAGGTCTGTCATTTTCATCAAAATAAATTTCAGCATAAGCAAGATCTGATAATAAAATTATGTTGTGTTTTTTTGCATAAGTAACAATTTCCTTATAAAAATCTAATGAACAAATTTCTGCTGTAGGATTGGATGGAAAATTCAGAATCATTGCCTTGATTTCTTTTTTTGAACTTTCAACTTTTGCAGAAATTTCGGACATTAAATCTACTTCAGAATTAATGTTGTAATGTATTAGATTGGCATCATTTATAATAAATCCAAAAGCATGAATTGGATAAGCAGGATTAGGAACTAAAATTGTATCTCCAGGCGAAGTAAGTACTTGCGCCATATTTGCAAGACCCTCTTTGGAGCCAATAGTTGCAATAATTTCTTTGTCATAATCCAACTTTACGTTAAATCTTCTTTCGTAATATTTAGCATTTGCTTTTCTAAGACCCGTAATACCCCTAGAAGCAGAATAACGATGCATTTTGGTATCTTGACTTGTCTCAATCAACTTATCCACAATATGCTTGGGTGTGGGAATATCAGGATTACCCATACCAAAATCAATTATATCGCTTCCTTTAGCTCGAGCAGTATCTTTAATTCTATTTACTTCTGTAAAGACATAAGGAGGTAATCTTTTAAGTTTTTCTAATTCTCTCATTCTACAACTATATTTAAAAAAAGAACTAACCTGTGACTTCAGTAATATCGATTTCGATATCGTCAATGCAATCTGGTGCTTTAATATTCAAAGGCCATTTAGCTTCTTTGTCTAATTTATAATATTCCTCATCAGTTAATACTTCTTTTACTTTATTGCTATAAAGATATTTATTTTTAATACTCTCTCTTGTTCCACAGCCGGTAATCAAAAAAAGTGCAATTGAAAAAGAGAAAATTAGCTTCATAATCCATTAATAGAGTTAATTAAAAGTATCTTCAAGAGATAATGACTCATCAAATCCAAAAGTAATATTTAAGTTTTGAATACACTGTGAAGCAGCACCCTTTAATAAATTATCTATTACACAACAAGTAACAAGATCATGGCCATCATCGCTTAGAGAATATCCTCCAATAATTGCATTATTTGTATTTGTTACATCTTTTATTAATGGAGGTTCTTTCTGGATTTTGATTAACTTACTATTTATGTAAAAATCTTCATAAATTTCTATAATTTCGTCAATATTTTGTTTTTTAGAAAGAGAAAAGTGAGACGTAACAAGTATTCCTCTAAAAAAATCTGCAACATGTGGGCTAAAAGAAACTTTACTATAGCAGTGTTTCTTGATTTCTTTTTCATGAGTATGGTTTGAGAGCGAATAAGGATAAATACTCTCATTAATTATTTTTGGATTATTTTTATCATTCGGTAAAGCACCTGCACCGCTATAACCTGAAATACCTACACAGGAAACTTTTAAATTTATAATATCTTTTATTGGGGCAATTGAAAGCTGAGATGCAGTTGCATAACATCCGGGATTACTTATTCTTTTAGTACCGGATGCAATATTATTAATCTCAGGTATGCTATAAAACCAATTATGATTAAATCTAAAATCAGAGCTAATATCAATTATTACAATTGAATTATCAATTTTTTCAATTTTATCAACAAATTTTGATGACTCACCATTTGGTAATGCGCATATAACAACATCAATATCATCTAATTGTAAATTTTCATTTAAATCTGAGTATTTCAATTCAGGGTTTTTTTTATAAGAATTAATTTTTTCGCCAGCTTTTGAACTTGAATAGATTATAGATAAATCAAAAAAACTATGTTTATCAATTATCTTTATTAATTCTTGACCTACATATCCCCTTCCACCCAGAAGAGCTATTTTATATTTAATTTTACTCATTATTTTATTCTACTACTAAACTGAAGACAAAAAAAGAGCGCTTTCAAAGCGCTCAATTAAATTTATATTAAATTTATTTAACGCTTCGAGAATTGGTAACTTCTTCTCGCTTTCGCTCTACCATATTTTTTACGCTCAACAACTCTTGAGTCTCTGGTTAAAAAGCCACCTGGCTTAAGGGCTTTTTTAACCTCCGGTTCAAAATTAACTAAACATTTTGAAATACCATGACGAATTGCACCTGCTTGCCCAGATAAACCTCCTCCTGTAACAGAGCATGTAACATCAAACTGATCAACTCTTTCTGCCGCAATTAATGGCTGATTAATTAGCATTCTTAAGACGGGTCTCGCAAAATAATCATCGCTTACTTTTCCATTAATTTTAATAACACCTGATCCAGGTTTTAGCCATACACGTGCAACAGCATTCTTTCTTTTACCAGTGGCATAGGCGCGACCATAATCATCAACCTTTTTTTCTGGCAGAGGTGCTGTTTCCAGAGCAACATCATTATCTTTTAAATCTTTAATATTTTCTATATCCATATCCATTATCTTTTTACATTCTTGTTATTTAGAGCTGAAACATCAACAACTTCAGGTTTTTGAGCTTTATGAGGATGCTCAGATCCTGCATATACCTTTAAATTACCAAATTGTGTATTTGATAAAGGTCCTGTAGGCATCATTCTTCTAATAGCTTTTTGAAGGACTCTCTCTGGAAATTTACTACCCAAAATTTTCTCAGGGGTAGTTGATTTAATACCTCCTGGATAACCTGTATGTTTATAATAAACTTTATCTGTAAGCTTACTTCCGGTAAAGTGAACTTTATCGGCGTTAATAATTATTACATTATCACCATCATCTACATGCGGGGTATATGAAGGCAAATGTTTCCCCCGAAGTCTGTTTGCAACAAATGCAGCTAACCTTCCAACAACTAGGTTAGATGCATCAATTAGTATCCACTTTTTATTTATTTCAGATTGTTTTGTAGAAATAGTAGTTTTCATGTCTTTAATCTTTGAATTAATTAATAATGCGATCTTTCTATATATTTATATAATTTGTGTCAACTTATTATAAAAAACTATATATAACAATCGGTTAATTGTAGGTAATTATTTACCTAACCTTGAAAGATACAGTGAAAAAGTAATAGAAGAAAAAACTAATAATGAGAAAAATTGATGTAAAAGAGCCGTCTCCCATGGCACCATTAATATTATTGTAAATACACCAAGTGCAATTTGAACAAATATTAATAGCAGCGTTAGCAATGAAACCTTTAACATAAAATAATTATTTCTTGATAAATAAACATTAAGTAAACCTAAAATAAGTATTAAATAACCAAGTGTCCTATGATTAAATTGAACATTAGATCTATTTTCAAAAAGATTGTAAATTTCTATTTGAGGAATCCAATAATCTGAGGGAACAATATTTAAGCCCATCAATGGCCAGGTTGGGTATACCAATCCTGCATCTAAACCAGACATCAGCCCGCCGGAAAAAATTTGTAAAAAAACAATAATTGAGAAAAAGCTAAACCAAACAGGTTTTGTTTCATTAGTATTAATTAATTTTATATTGGCAACCTCAAATAACAGCATAAGAGTATTATAAATTATGACAAAAGCCATCAATAAATGAATTGATAATCTGTACTGGCTTACATCAACTCTTTGAGTTAAACCACTTTGGACCATATACCATCCGATATATCCTTGAATCCCAATTAAAATTGTAATTAAAATTGATCTTCTAATAACTGACTTAGATAACTTTTTCATGAAATAAAAAACTACAAATGGTATAACGCACACTAGTCCAACTAAACGAGCTAATAATCTATGACCCCACTCCCAAAGATAAATAACTTTAAATTCAGATAAAGTCATAGAACTGTTAATTAAAATATATTCAGGTATTTTTTTATATTTTTCAAATTCAATTATCCATGAAGACTCAGATAAGGGAGGAAAAATACCAATTAAAACCTCCCATTCGGTAATTGATAGCCCAGAGTCAGTAATTCTTGTTGCGCCACCAACTAAA
>CACOFZ010000004.1 GCA_902626605.1 uncultured PS1 clade bacterium | reverse complement strand
GGCCTTATCCAGGGGGATCAATTGATAATTCCTTACACAATCTAATAGGGCCGGAATATCTTAGCCAAACCTCAAAATTTAATATTGCAAAAGGTTCTTCAAAAAACGCTTTTCTTTTAAGCTCTCCTATAATTGTAGATGGAAAAATATATTCATTAGGTTCAGACTCAAAAGTAAATTCTTATGATTTAAAGACTAAAAGAAAACTCTGGCAAAAAGATATGTCCGTCAAAAAAGAAAAGAAGAAAGAGGGGTTTGGAGGTGGTATTTCATATGAAAACGGGATAATTTTTGTTACAAACGGTTTTGGGAATGTTTTAGCACTAGATGCAAATTCCGGAGAGGAAATTTGGAAAATTAATATAAGAATTCCTATTCGCTCAGCGCCTATTGCTTTTGATAATATAGTCTATGTAATTAGCCATGATAATCAAGTTTTTGCCCTAAATTCTCTAAATGGTGAGGTATTATGGAATCATAGAGGAATTCTTGAGTCAGCGTCAGTTTTATCGTCTAATTCAGTTTCAATAGATGGTGGCCTTGTTTTTATACCATACTCATCTGGTGAAATTTATGCGATTAGAAGCTTAAATGGATCAGTTGTTTGGACTGACTCTTTGTCAAGGACTGGTTCTTCAACATCCCTCTCAGAAATTAACTCTATCACAGCAAGACCAGTAACAGATAATGGAAGGATGATATCAATAAGCCATGCAGGGAGAATGATATCTGTTGATATATCTAGTGGAGAGAGATTATGGACACTGGATATTTCTGGAACCGAAACACCTTGGGTTTCGGGGGATTGGGTTTTCGCATTATCGACAAATTCTGAATTAGTGTGCATTTCAAGAAATGCAGGAAAAATTAAATGGGTTACTCAATTAGAGCAATATATAAATGAAGAAAAAAGAGAAGATCCTATTAGATGGAGTGGCCCAGTAATGATTTCCGATAAACTATTTGTTATTTCTTCTCACGGAGTTGCTGCTTTTATCTCTCCTCAAACTGGAGAAATTATAGAAACTAATAAAATCCCTGGATCCTTTTTTATAGCTCCTGTAATTGTTGACGGTGTTATCTACCTATTGAATGACTCAGGTGATTTAATAATTTATAACTAAAGTCTGATATGTCAGAAACATTAGCCATAATAGGAAGACCAAATGTTGGTAAATCGACGCTTTTTAATAGACTTATAGGTAAAAGATTGGCTTTAGTTGCTAATGAGCCAGGAATAACAAGAGATTATAGAACTGAAAAATTAAATATTAAAAATAATTCTTATGAATTAATTGATACTGCTGGAATTGAAGAATTATCCAAAAATAATATCTCAAAGATTACAAAAGACTCATCGATCAATGCAATTAATAAATCCGATATTATTTTGTTTGTAATTGACGCAAGAAATAGTCTTACACCAGATGATTACTCATTAGCATCTATAATAAGAAAAAGCGGAAAAAAAGTTATCCTTATTGCAAATAAATGTGAAGGAAGTAATGTTAAGCAGGGTGAAATTGACTCTTACTCACTTGGTTTTGGGGATCCTTTATCAATCTCCTCTGAGCATAATTTAGGAATTTCTGAGCTTCAAAGTCAAATAATTGAAATTTCATCAGTAAATACAGAATTTGAAAATGAAGAGAATAATATTAAAAAAATAGCCATATTGGGCAGACCAAACTCAGGTAAATCAACTTTAATTAATCAGTTAATTGGTGAGAATCGTCAAATTGTTGGTCCCGAAGCAGGGCTTACAAGAGATTCAATTCCATTATTTTTTAATTGGAATTCTATTAATTATCAAATATGGGATACCGCTGGTATTAGAAAAAAATCTAAAGTTTTGGATCATGCTGAAAAATTATCAGTTATGAGTTCGTTAAATGCTGCTGAGGAATCTCAAATAGTTATTTTAATGATAGACTCAGAAAGAGGTTTTGAAAAGCAAGACGCAAATATTGCTAATATTATTGAATCTGAAGGCAAACCTTTTGTAATTGCAGTGAATAAATGGGATTTGGCAAAGAATAAAAAAGAAAAGAAAAAAGAGATCGAAGAAAAAATTGAAGAATTCCTTCCTCAGGTCGGCAAAATAAGTATCGCTTATATCTCTGCTCAAAAGAATCAAGGTATTGATAAATTAATGCAGCTTTCAGAAAGACTTGATAAAATCTGCGATAGAAGGCTAACGACATCTGAATTAAATGAGTTCTTAATTCAAATATCTAACAGGCACCCACATCCCAATAAAAATGGAAGGCCTGTGAAAATAAAATATATCACACAACCAAAAGTAAGACCCTCTTATTTTATTATTTTTACAAATTATCCGAGTTACATTAAAGACTCTTACAAAAGATACTTAATTAATGAAATAAGAAAAGAATTCGATTTTGACGGTGTACCAATAAAAATGGATTTTAGAGGCTCAGAAAATCCCTATGATTCAAAAAAATAATAAACTAATTCTTTCTAATTAAGTTAGTAAGCAAACTAGCCATTTCATCAGGATTTTTTAAATTTTCATTTTTTTCACCAGGCATAAAACTTGACCTTAAATGAGTATCCATATCCAGCGGATAGAAAATATGAGCTTTAATATTAGTAAGATTTATTTCTTTTTCCCAGGTTTTAACTAAAGCTTCAAGACCTAATTTGGATATATTATAAGCCCCCCAATAAGGATCAAGTTTTTGATTTTTTGAGTCAGATACAAAAATTACATCAGAACTTTCTGGAATTTTTAATAAAGGTTCAAATGATCTTATTATTCGATAATTTACATTTAAATTTAAGTTAATAACTTTATTCCATATCTTGGGATCTAAGTGAGAAATTGGGGTGATATCTCCAACTATACCGGCACAACTGACTAAAATATCTAATTTCCCCCATTTATTATTAATTTCATTACCTAACAAATCAATTGATTCATTATCTTCAAGATCTAATGGAACAATTGTTGAATTGGAATCTAATTTATTTATTTCATCATCTAGGCTCTCTAACGCACTTATTGTTCTAGAAACTATAATTAGCTCAGCTCCATTTTTCGCTAAATTTTTAGCTACAGCTCTTCCTAGTCCTCTTGATGCCCCTGTTACAAGAGCAATTTTATTTTGAAAAATTTTTGACATTTAAATATCTATATCGCTGTCAGATAAAAGAGATAATTGCTCTTGAATTTTTTCATCTTTATAATCTTTTAAATCAGTTGGGTAATCACCTGTAAAACAATGATCTGTAAATTGTGGATTATTATTATTTCTTCCTTTTTTACAGCCCATTGCTTTATATAATCCATCAAGTGATAGGAAACCAAGGGTATCTGCGCCTATAAAAGAGCACATATCATCTACTGAGTGATTAGCAGCTAAGAGTTGTTCAGTTTCTGGGGTATCTATTCCATAAAAATCAGGAAACTTAATAGGCGGAGAGGCAATCAGCATATGCACTTTTTTTGCACCTGCATCTCTCATTAATTGAACAATTTTTACAGAGGTTGTTCCTCTAACAATGCTATCATCAATAAGAATTATATTTTTTCCATCAACAGAACTTTTATTTGGATTATGTTTTAATTTTACTGATGAATGCCTATTTGATTGACTTGGTTGAATAAATGTTCTTCCAACATAATGATTTCTAATAATAGCTAATTCAAAAGGTATCTTTGATTGTTCAGAATAACCTAAGGCCGCTGGAACTCCAGAGTCAGGAACAGGAACAACAATATCAGCATCTACTGGAAATTCTTTTGCTAAAACGTTACCAAAAGATTTCCGACAATCATATACCGATTTACCATCCAGAACAGAATCAGGTCTTGAGAAATAAATATATTCAAATAAATCAAGTCTTTTTTCAGTTTTTGAAAAAGGATTTATACTCTCAATCCCATCTTCTGTAATAATAATAACCTCACCTGGTTCAATTTCTCTTACAAAATCAGCGCCAATTATATCTAAAGCACATGTTTCAGAGCATAAAATATATGAACCATCGAGATTACCTAAAACAAGAGGTCTTATTCCATAAGGATCTCTTGCGCCAATCAATTTTTTATTAGTAAGTATTACTAGAGCATAAGCTCCTTCAATTTGAAGTAATGCATCAACAAATCTTTTTATTGTTCTATCTGCACTAGAGCGAGCTACAAGTTGAAGAATTGTTTCGGTATCAGAAGTGGATTGAAAAATTGATCCATTTTTTACTAAATCATATCTTAGTGATAAAGCATTTGTAATATTGCCATTATGTGCAATTGCAAAGCCTCCCCCCCAAAGGTCAGCAAAAAGTGGCTGAATATTTCTATTTACAGTTCCACCAGTTGTAGAATATCTATTATGACCAACGCTATTTCTACCTTGTAGCCTGTTAATTACAGAAGGTTTTGAGAAATGATCACTAACAAGACCCAAATGTTTTTCTGATAGAAATTTATCACCATCAAAGGTTACTATTCCAGCCGCTTCTTGTCCCCTATGCTGTAAGGCATGAAGCCCTAATGCAGTTAAAGCAGCAGCATCTGGGTGATTGTAAACACCGAAAACCCCGCACTCTTCATGTAGTTTATCATCTTCATGATTTTCATATAAGTTAATCAATGTCTTTATCCTTTTCTTCTTCAGAGAGAATATTTTGATTATCGTAAGCTTGATAATTAAAGTTTTCTAATTCTGGAAAATTATTGAATAAAAATTTATTTGAGCTCTCAATTATCTTTGTTAAATAAGAGGATTGTATATATAAGGGTCTTTTTTCTTGTTCAATCTTTTGAACAAAAATTCCAAAAATTATACTCGCTAAAATGTAAATTCTGAAAATTCCAAATAAAAATCCCAAAGTTCTATCTATGTAACCTATAGATGTAAATTTAAACAGTTTTCCAATAAATAAGCTTAAAAATCTCCAAGCAAGAAGGGTGGTTATAAAAATTATAAAAATTGTGATCAAATCAGATAATGCTTGGGACTCAAAAAAAGGTTTTAAATATTTTCCTGCCTCAGGCATAAATAAAATTACTGATATAGATGAAACTACCCAACCAATTAACGATAGAATTTCTCTAATAAAACCCTGAGAAAGTGCCAAAAACCCTGAAACTAACATGGTCAAAATTATTATTATATCTAGTAGGTTAGGATCCATACATAGCTCTTTAGTTAAAAGATATTTATAAATAGATGTTTATCTTTAAAATTACTATAACTAATTATTTTGAATTTTAATAGGACCATCAGACTGGCCGTTAACAAATTGCAAGATATACTTATTTTTAGTTTTTTCCATCTCCTCGATATTATCACCCCATATTATATTACCCTCATGAAGCATATATACCTTTGAAGCAATGGTTCTTGCACTAGCCATATCATGGGTAATAGTCAATGCTGTTGCTCCTATATCATTTACTTTTTCAAGTATAAGTTTATTTATCACATCTGCAGTTATTGGATCTAAACCAGTGGTTGGTTCATCAAAAAAAATTATATCTGGCTCTGAAAAAATTGCTCTACCAAGCGAAACTCTTTTTTGCATTCCTCCAGATAATTCTGAAGGATATAAATCAGCCACATCTGAATTTAAACCAACTTTCTCAAGCGTCTCAATTGCTTTTTTTTTACACTCTTTTTCGCTTACTTTATTTTGTAACGATATAAAACTTATATTTCTCCATATATTTAAACTATCAAAAAGTGCACCACCCTGAAATAGCATTCCAATTTTTACTGATTTATTTCCAATGTATTGAAGATTTTTTCCTAAAATATTTTTATTTTCAATTTTAATAACTCCACTATCAGGCCTAAGTAAACCCAATAAACATTTTAATAAAACAGATTTTCCTGTTCCTGATCTTCCAATTACAACTGCAGATTCACCTTTTTCAATTTTGAGGTTTAAATTTTTTAAAACTTCATTTTTATAAAATTTTTTATTTAAATTGTTAATTTCAATCATAATTATCTCTCTATGAAGCAAATAATAAATTTGTCATTACATAATTTGATCCCAAAATAAGTATTGATGAGCTAACAACTGCATTCATTGTAGATCTTCCAACCCCTTGGGCTCCACCTTTAGAGAAAAATCCGTGATAACAACCCATCATTGTAATAATAAAACCAAAAACAGATGCCTTAATAAGACCCGAAATAATATCATTTGATTCCAGAAAGATTTCGGTATTTTGAAGATATACAGAACCATTAAAATCTAAACTTTGAATCCCTACAAACCATCCCCCCATTATCCCTATTACATCTGCAAAGCCAACTAGAATTGGTAAAACTATTACTCCTGCTATCACTCTAGGAAAAACCAAATATTCAAATGGATTTGTTGACAATGTTCTTAAGGCATCGATTTGTTCTGTTACTTTCATTGTACCAATTTCAGCTGCAATAGCTGCTGAAACCCTTCCGGCAACGACTATACCACCAAGAACTGGACCAAGTTCACGAGTAATTCCAAGTGCTACAATTGAAGAGACAATTACTTCAGAATTAAATTGATTTCCTCCATAATAAATTTGTATTGCTAAAGCTCCACCTGTGAAAAATGATGTTAAAGCAACAACAGGAAGTGACAAGTAACCTATTGATATCATTTGTTGGAAGATATTTTTAAGATACCATTTTGAAATTGATGATTTTAAGGTTTTAAGGGTAAAAATAAAAAATCTGCCAGTTTCTTCTAGGAAATTAATTACAGAAGAGCCTACATTGATAAAAATTTTCATAAATTTTAATCCATTCTTTCAGGTAGGTACTGATCTCTCGCAAGATCAGAAAATCTTGTAAATTCCTCAGTAAATTGCATATCAACAGTTTTAACAGCTCCATGTCTATGTTTCTCAATTAAAACAGATGCTTTACCATGTGCAGCTTCCATTTTATTTTGCCAATCAATATGCTGTTCAGTACCTGCGTCTGGCTCCTCTCTTCTCAGATAGTATTCTTCTCTATAAACAAACATAACTATATCTGCATCTTGCTCGATAGCTCCAGAGTCTCTTAAATCAGCTAGTTGTGGTTTTTTATTATCGCGATTTTCAACATTTCTTGATAATTGGGATAAAGCAATTACAGGAACATTTAATTCTTTTGCTAGAGCTTTTAATCCTTGAGTAATCTGAGATATTTCTTGAACTACATTACCTCTGTACTTATCAGAACCTGTTGTGGCTAATTGAAGATAGTCAACAACAATGAGTGATAATTCTTGATTTTTTTGCTTTAAAGTTCTTGATAAGCGTCGAGCTCTTGATGATAAAATTCCTATGGGAATAGCTCCAGTTTCATCAATATATAGAGGTATATTTTTTAGTTCATTTGCAACATTAATATAATTACTAATTTCTCTCTCATCAATTTTTCCTTTTCTAACGTTACTAGAAGATACTCCAGATTGATCAGATATTATTCTTGTACTAAGTTGTTCAGCGGACATTTCTAAGGAAAAGAAGGCAACTGCACCAGGTTTATATTCCTCATCATTCAACTGATTTAAGTTATTTTCATTCATTTGGTCACCAAAGGATTTGGCAACATTAAATGCTATATTTGATGCTAAAGCTGTTTTCCCCATTGATGGCCTACCTGCTAAAATTATTAAATCTGAATTTTGCAATCCACCAAGTGCTTTATCAAGATCTACAAAGCCGGTTGCCAAACCAGCTAAACCATCATCAGAAGAATATGCAGCTTCAGCTGCTAAAAGAGACTCAGCAATTGAATCTTCAAAAGTGAAGAAACTTTTTCCTGTTTCACCTTTTTGATCTATTTCATATAATTTTATTTCAGTATTTTCTATTATTTCTGAAACACTTTTATCTTCACTTAATGCATATGATGAATATTCCAAAAACTCAGCTGTATCAATTAATTGTCGTCTAAGTGAAAGTTCATAAATTTCATCCGCTACTTCTTTTATAACCAGACTATGAGCAGCATTTGCAACAAGATTTATAAAGTAACTATCAGAATCAAAATTTTCATTAGACTCAAATAGGGTTTTTAAAAATAATATGGTTACAGATTTACCATTATTATTCATTTGTGTAATTTTTTCATAAATTTCTTCATGAAATGGCTCAAAAAAATGAATACCTTTAAGACCATTTTGGGAAACTCTATCAATTAATTCATTGTTTTTTATTAAAGCACCTAATAATTGTTGCTCAGCCTCTAAATTATGGGGTAACTCAATATTATTAAGATTTTTTTGATCTTGATTTAAAGGTATGGGAGATGATTGTTCCATAAAAACAATCTATAACTATAAAGATAATAAAAAAAGAAAATTATTTGTGGATAAATGTGGATATTGGGGTTAACTCTTTAAGTCTCTGATTTATCTTTAACTTCTTCTTCAGATAAATTTTCATTTGTTTCTAAATCAACAATTTTTTCTTCAGAAGTTTCTTCATCATTTACATTCTCATTAAGACTAGCTTCTTCTTCAGTTACAGATTCTGGTATTGCTCCTTCTTCAAAAATTTCTTCTAGGTTAACTATTTCTTCTTTTACAGCCTCTGTATTAGTAACTTCGCCTTTAATTAACGATTCAGCTTCTTCATGACTTCTTGATATATAAATTGAAATATTTGAGGTTACTTCTGGATGAAGTTTAACTCTTATATCGTGATGGCCTATTTCTTTGATTGGTTTATCAAGTACAACTTGATTCTTTTCAATTAAGAAACCTTCTTCTTGAAGCTTTTCTCTAATATCACCGGAGTTAACTGATCCATATAGTTGGCCAGTATCACTAGCCTGACGAATTATAATATAATTATTAACTATAATTTTCTCAGATATGGCTTCAGCCTCAGTTTTTAATTTTAAATTCTTAGCTTCTAAATTAATTTTTTCTTTTTCAAAAAATTCTAAATTTTCTTTATTAGCTCTCAAAGCTTTATTTTTAGGCAATAGGAAGTTTCTAGCAAAGCCATCTTTTACAACAACCACATCACCCATTTGACCAAGACGCTCAATTCTTTCTAATAAAATTACTTCCATTTCGATTAATCCATTTGATATGGTATAAGAGCAATATATCTTGATCTCTTAATAGCTCTTGCCAATTCTCTTTGTTTTTTTGCTGAAACAGCAGTAATTCTACTTGGGATCATCTTTCCTCTCTCAGAAAGATATTTTTTTAATAATTTTGTGTCTTTATAATCAATTTTAGGTGATTTATCTCCTGAAAAAGGACAGGTTTTTTTCCTACGAAGAAAAGGTCTTTTTGTTGGTATTTGAGTAATATTTGGTATTGAATTATTCATAATTAGGAGCCTTTGGAAGAACTATATGAGCCTTCTTTTTTCAAAGAGGCTTTCATAATTGGTGATGACTCTTCACTTAGGTCATCAGTTTTAATGGTTAAATAACGAAGAACATCTTCATTAAGTTTTTGAATTCTTTCCAATTCATGTATTGCAGAGCTTGGGCTATCAATTCTAATTAAGGAGTAATGGCCTCGCTCACTCTTTTTGATTTTATATGCAAGGTCTCTTAGACCCCAATATTCTGTGTAAACTGATTTACCACCATTATCTTTAATAACTGTCTTTATTTCTTCAACAAGATTTTCTACCTGTTGAGGAGCTATTTCAGGTCTAGTTATAAATACATGCTCGTAATATGGCATATTATCCCTTCATAAAAATATTTAAATTAAAAACTATGGAGTTCTTAATGTATTAAGCTAAAATTTGCAAGCTTGTAATATATTGATTATTTATTTTTAATATAAAAAAAAAGGAGGTTTCAAGATGAAAGCATTTGTTTTTCCAGGCCAAGGTAGTCAATATGTTGGTATGGGCTTGGATTTATCAGAATCGTTTCCTGAAGCAAAACATGTTTTTGAGGAAATCGATGATACCTTAGAACAAAACTTATCTAAAATTATGTTTGAAGGTCCCGAGGAAGAATTAATTTTAACTGAAAACACTCAACCTGCTCTAATGGCCGTAAGCATTGCTGTTATAAAAATTTTAAAAAAGCGTGGTTTTGAGCTATCTGGTGTTTCTGCTGGGCATTCTCTAGGAGAATATACAGCTTTAACAGCCTCAAATAGTTTTTCAATAAAGGATGCTGCGTTAACTTTAAAGGTGAGAGGAAAAGCTATGCAGAGATCTGTTGGCAAAAATAAAGGTTCAATGGCAGCAATTCTAGGTTTAAATATTGATCAAATTGAAGAAATAATCTCTAGAAATAAACTACAAGATAATGTTTTTATTGCAAATGATAATGCTGACGGCCAAGTTGTTTTATCAGGCCTAAAAGAAAGTATTAAAAGTTCACTAGAAATTTTTAAAGAAAACGGTGCAAGAAAAGCTATGAAGCTTCCTGTAAGCGCTCCATTCCATTGCCCTTTAATGAGATCTGCGCAAGATATTATGGAAAAAACATTATCTACTATTAAACTAGATAGTCCTGATATACCTGTTATATCAAATGTTACTGTAGATTTTTCTAGTGATGAAAATCTAATAAAGAATAATCTGGTGAATCAGGTAACCGAAATGGTAAGATGGAGAGAGACAATGATTAAATTTCTTGATTTAGGTGTTAAAGAGTTTTACGAAATTGGAAGTGGCTCCGTATTATCCAACCTAGCTAAAAGAAGTTGTCCGTCTTTTAAAAGAAAGTCTGCTGGGAATAAAGAATCAGTAGAAAGTCTGCTTCTAGAATTAGATTTTTAAGGATTATAAATGATGGATTTAAAAGGAAGAAAAGTTTTGGTTACAGGAGCAAGTGGCGGGATTGGAAAAGCTATTGCTCTAGAGTTATCATCAAG
Source organism: uncultured PS1 clade bacterium (assembly GCA_902626605.1). Lineage (GTDB taxonomy): Bacteria > Pseudomonadota > Alphaproteobacteria > MED-G09 > MED-G09 > MED-G09. The sequence goes on along the minus strand of CACOFZ010000004.1, from coordinate 69,627 downwards.
TGGAGCAGACCTATGCTTAACAGGAAGGAATAAATCAGAACTTGAAAATATACAAAAAATTATTGGAGTAAATTGTCCAATAATTATATCCGATCTTTCAAATTCTGAAGGAATTAACAATCTAGCATATCAAGCCCAGGAAATTATGGGTCAGATAGATATTTTGGTTAATAATGCTGGAATTACTAAAGATAATTTATTTATGAGAATGTCTGAAGATGATTGGAATGAGGTTATAAATATAAACTTAAATTCAATTTTTAAACTTACAAAACTATTGATAAAAGGAATGATTAAAAGAAGATATGGTAGAATTATTAATATTACTTCAGTAATAGGAGTTGCAGGAGGAGCAGGTCAATCAAATTATTCCGCATCAAAGGCAGGGATAATAGCAATGTCCAAATCACTTGCTCAAGAAGTTGGTTCAAGATCAATCACAGTTAATAGTATAGCCCCAGGATTCATTGAAACAAATATGACTGCAGAGTTAAGTGATGACAGAAGAGAGGATATTTTGAAGTCAATTAGTGTTGGTAGATTAGGTAAACCAGATGATATTGCTGGGGCTGTATGTTTTTTAGCTTCAGACAAAGCTAGCTATATTACTGGCCAGACTATACATATTAATGGCGGAATGTTGATGATTTAATTATTGGCTCATTTAAACAGATTATTGTATTACTTGTTCCAATATGCTAAGTCGCATTGTATTAATTCAATATTAATAAATTAAATTAAATTATAAATAAAAAAAGGGAATATAAAATGAGTGATACACTAGAAAAAGTCCAAGCAATTGTAGTTGAGCATTTAGGGGTAGAGGCTGATAAAGTTACTGCCTCAGCGAGCTTTATAGAAGATCTTGGTGCTGATAGTTTAGATACGGTTGAGCTTGTAATGGCTTTTGAGGAAGAATTTGGTATCGAAATACCTGATGATGCAGCTGAAACTATACTCTCAGTTGGAGATGCTATTAACTTTATAGACTCTGCCAAAAATTAAAATTAAAAGCTGGTACAATTAATTGCGTAAAGTAGTAATTACTGGGTTAGGTGCTGTAACTCCTCTTGGTGGAGATTTAAATTCTAGCTGGAAAAATTTAATTTCAGGAAAATCTGGTGCTTCAACTATTTCAAAATTTGATTCAACTGGCTATCCATGTAGAATTGCTTGTGAGGTTCCATTAGGAGAAGGATTAATTGCTAATGATGGATCTTTTAATGCGAATGATTGGATCTCTCAAAAAGATCAAAAGAAAGTTGATACATTTATTTTATATGGCATTGCTGCTGCTGAAATGGCCCTTAAAGATAGTGGATGGAAACCTCAAACTGATGAAGATAATTTTCGTGCAGGTGTAGGAGTTGGTTCTGGAATAGGTGGATTAGCAAGTATTGAAAAAACAGCTCTCCTTCTTAATGAAAAAGGGCCTAGAAAAGTTAGCCCGTTTTTTATTCCTGGTGCTTTAATTAATTTAGCTGCTGGTCAAATTTCAATTAAAAATAATTTAAAAGGCCCTAACTTGGCGGCAGTAACTGCTTGTGCCTCAGGCTCTCATTCAATAGGAGAGGGTGCGCAAATGATAAAAAATAATAAAGCAGATATTATGTTAGTTGGTGGCGCTGAAGCAGCAATTTGTCCAATTGGGATGGCTGGATTTTCAGCCAGTAGAGCATTAAGTACAAACTTTAACGATACTCCAGAGAAAGCATCAAGACCATACGATAAAGACAGAGATGGCTTTGTTATGGGTGAGGGTGCTGGTTTTTTAGTTTTAGAGGAGCTGGATCATGCTCTTTCAAGAAATGCAAAAATATATGGTGAGTTCAAAGGTTATGGTGTATCTGGTGATGCTTTTCATATAACTTCTCCATCAGAGGATGGTGATGGAGCTTATAGATCAATTTTAATGGCTATTGATGACGCTGGGATAAGCAGAGAAGAAATTAATTATGTTAATGCTCATGGAACTTCTACACCTTTAGGGGATGAGATTGAATTAAGAGCTGTAGAAAGAGCTTTTGATAGCGCTATAGACGGATTATCAATGTCATCAACAAAATCATCTACAGGTCATTTATTAGGAGCCGCTGGAGCAATTGAAGCTGTTTTTAGCGTTATGGCAATGAATGAAAATATTATTCCCCCTACAATAAATTTAGATAATCCATCTCTAGAAACTAAAATTGATTTGGTTCCACATATTGCAAAAGAGAGAGAAATAAAGGCAGTATTGTCAAATTCTTTTGGATTTGGAGGAACTAATGCTTCCCTAATCTTTTCTCATCATTATAATTAAATGCATGAAAGGTAATCAAAATAAAGATAGAAGAGGAATGATGATTGTTTTATCTTCACCCTCAGGGGCAGGAAAAACCTCTTTATCCAGAGAGTTGTTAAAAGAAAATAAAAATTTATTCTTATCAATATCTTATACAACCAGACCTCCAAGGCCATTAGAGGTTAATGAAAATGATTATTTTTTTGTAAGTAACGAAAAATTTATTGAAATGCTTAATAAAGGTGAATTTTTAGAACATGCTCAAGTTTTTGATTATTATTACGGAACTCCAAAACAACCTGTAATGAATGCACTTGAAGAAGGAAAAGATATTCTTTTTGACATTGATTGGCAAGGAACTCAACAATTAATGAATTCTGTACAAGAAGATTTAGTTAAAATCTTTGTTTTACCTCCCTCTGCAGAAGAATTAGAGAAAAGATTATTAAAAAGAAATCAAGATACCGAAGATACAGTAAAAAAAAGAATGTCTAAGGCTTCCGACGAAATTAGCCACTACGCAGAATATGATTATATTATTATTAACGAAAATTTTAGTGAAAGCATAAAAAGAATTAACTCTATCCTTATTGCTGAAGGATTAAAAAGAACGAGACAAAATAAAATTCAATATATGATAAAATCTTTAAGGGATGATTTACTTTGAGAGTTTTTCATATCCAACTGCTAAATTACTAAAATCATCTATACTTAAATTTTGTGCTCTTAGCCCTAGATCAATTCCACATAAATCAGCAAGTTGATTAATATCAACATCTAAATTTGATAAACTTTTTTTAAGTGTTTTTCTTCTAAAACCAAAAGCATGCGAGACTATTTTTTGAAAATTTTTTACCAATGGAGCTTTTATATCATTTTTTGGTTCTATTGAAATTACGGATGATAAAACTTTAGGAGGCGGAATAAAACATGTTGGCTTAATTTCGCATATTTTAACGATTTTACACCTCCATTGAGTTAAAACACTCAATCTTCCATATTGTTTGGTATTTATTTTTGCCATCATTCTGTCCGCAACTTCTTTCTGAACAGTAAGGGTAAGTTTTTCCCATTTAACTGGATGTTCTTTTTCTATTAAAGAAATAATAAAAGGAACTGATATATTGTAAGGTAAGTTTGAAATTACAGAATATTTATCATTGATAATTTTATCTAAATCAATTTTAAGAATATCGTTTATTATAAAATCAAATTTTGAATGATTTTCTTTAAATTTTTCTAAAATAGGAAGAAAGGTTTTGTCAGTTTCAATAACCAAAACTTTCTTAACATTTTTCTTTAAAATAGCATTTGTTAGTAAACCTGGGCCAGGACCTACTTCAACGACATAATTGTTTTCACATGATGAAGACCTTACTATTTGATTTATTATATTTTTGTCATGCAAAAAATTTTGACCAAATTTTTTTTTAGCCTTTAAATCATATTTTTTAAGAATATTTTTAAGAGTATCATTACCGCTATTCATCTATTTTTCTATTTTTTGAAATTATGAAAGCCTGTTTTATTGCATATATAAGACTTTTAGGATTTGCTTTATTTTTTCCAGCTAAATTAAAAGCTGTTCCATGATCAGGGGAAGTTCTCACAAAGGATAATCCAGCAGTAAAATTAATTCCTCCATAAAAATCTATTGTCTTCAGAGGTATTAAGGCTTGATCGTGAAACATACAAATCCTTGCATCAAATTTATTTAAGTTTTTTTTATAGAAAAGTGTATCAGCAGGCAATGGACCCTCAATTTTCATACCCATTTCCTTAAAACTATTTATACAAGGTATAATTATTTTTACCTCTTCTTTTCCAATACTACCTTCTTCTCCAGAGTGAGGATTAAGTGATGAAACAGCTATTTTTGGATTTTTAATATTAAAATCCCTTCTGAGACTTTTGTGAAGAATTTTTATTTTTTGAGAAATTTTTTTTCTTGTAAGTGACTTTGAAACCTTTGATATCGGAATATGAGTAGTTATTGTTGCAACTTTTAAATCTTTTGACATTAAAATCATTAATGACTCACCATTATCCTTTTCTGCAAGATACTCTGTATGACCTGTAAAGCTTGATCTACCTTCCATTAGATTTTTTTTATAAATTGGAAGAGTAACAATTCCACATACTTTATTATTTTTTGCAAGATTAATTGAGGTGTTAAGAGACTCCATAATAGCTCTATTATTTTTTTTATCAGGAGACCCTAAGTTTGAAAAAACCTTATTTTTAATTGGTAGTATGTTTAGTTTATTTTGCTTAATATTAATTTCTTTAGAAATAATATTTAATGGAACATTGATATTAAAAATTTTTTTTGATTTTTTTATCCAGCTTGGATCACAAATTATAAAAAAATCTATTTCTTTATTATTGCTTATCTTATTAAATGCTTTAAGAATTATTTCACTATTAATTCCAGATGGATCGCCCATAGTAATAGCTATCGGAAGATTTTTCTTATCGGTATTCAATGACAGCATCTCTACGTAAATCACGAAGATGTCTTCTAGACATCATACCCATTTTTTGTGAATAAATATTATCTTCAATTACATCTCTATTTACCTGAATTCCGATATCATCTTTGCGATCACAAATTAATATAATATCAATATTTTCTTCAGAAAATCTTGGGGACAATGCATTCCCAGCATTTTTCTTTAAAAGTTCTTTATGAAGTTCTTTTGGCAACTCTTGAAGAAGCCTTTTTCCAATAATGTTTACCTCTTTTTGATTATAATTTTCTAGAAGACCATCTAGTCTTTTACAAGACATGAAATTATCAGAAAAATCTTTAGCCATGGCCTTATCCTCGATATTAAAAGATACTGAAATTAAGTCATATTGATTTTTCATGGGATTTTTTCCACCTTCTTCAGATTTCCCATTTAACTTGATGATATAATAGCCGTTTATAGTTTTTATAGGATTTGAAACTGAACCAACTTCTAAATTTTTAATATTTGAAATTATATCTGGATCTAATTGTCCTTCGGACACCCAGCCTATAAAACCACCTTGACCGGATGATGGGGCTTGACTGAATTGTTGTGCTACCGGTTCAAATGCAATATTATTTTTCAATTGTTCAGTTAACCTTTCTGTCAGTTCTTTAGCATCTTTTTCTTCAGATTCATTCTCAAAACCAATAAAAATTTCTGAAATATCATATTGTGAGTTATTAATATTTTGAATTGTTCTATCATAGATAATATTTACTTCTTCATCACTTATATTTATGTAAGAGCTAAATCGACCTCTAACAATTTTATTCCATAAAAGTTCAGATTTTATCTGATTTAAAAGAGTTTCAGAATTTACACCTTGACTAGTAATAGACTCCAAGATCCCTTCAGCTGTAGTTTGATTGCCCCTAGCAATATTTTCTAACATCAGGTTAATTTCATCAGGCGATTCTGGTACTTCTAACTTAATTGCTTCTTGTATTTGTATTTTTTCATCAATCAATGCTTTAATTGCTTGTTCTTCAATTCTTTTAACATTTTCTTCAGTGGCTGGTATTCCTGATGTGACTAAAATTAACCTTACTCTTTGATTAACGTCATATCTTGATATCACTTCATCATTCACAATTACCGCAATAGCTTGAATATCCTGACTTTTCAAATTATCATTAAAATTCGCAATTAAAAAAAATATTAAAAATATATATTTAATTTTTTTTATCATTGTTTTACCTAAAAAATTTTAATTATCCCACAATTTTGAAATACGATCTGAACTATTTAACGTTCCACCCCCAAATGTAAATACATTAAATTTAATCATAAACGAATTAGATGGCTTAAGATCTCTATATTCAGAGAATTTTCTTCTAAATCCTATTTCAAAAGATATACAATCGTCAATATAAACTAGAGATATTCTATTGTTTAAAGATTTTTTTGAAATTTCATCATAACGTATAGCTGACTGTATCAACCATCTTTCAGTGATATTTATAAAACTAGCAAAGCGCAATTCCCTCTGTTGTTCAAAATTAAGAATTTCAATATTATTCAATAAAACATGACCAGCTCGAATTCCCCATTTTTCATAATTTATTAACATATCAAACTCTGATCTTCTGAGATCAATATTATTTTCATCTAACCTTCCTCTGTAGGAGAAAGTAATTTCTTTATTTGGTTTAAATAAAATATCTACAATAAAATCTGATAATTTTTTTTCTAAGCCTGAGCCTTTATCGAAAAATTCAGGGTTTTTGAATTTATAACTTTGTCCAACCGTGCTTGTAAAAATACCTTCTTTATTAAAAAAGTGAGATAATTTAAAACCATAATTAACCCTTCCACCTTTTTCCCATAAATCAAGACCAGGCATTCTGTTTTTTGCAAAAATATTATGAGAGTTTAATTCAAACCCAATGCTATCCTCATTGGGTATTTTGTAATTTTTTTTATCATCTGATGAGTATGATAATTGAATAATTGGTTCAATTATAGTATCGGATGAAGTATTTTTTAATGGGAGCCTCCATTCTAAACTAATTGATGGTAAAAGACGGTAAATATTTTGATCTATTCCAAAAGGATTTGATTGCAATCTTCTTGTTGAGTTGTTTGGTGTCCATTTTTTTGAGGTATTGTATAAATCTCCTCTAAAATTCATGTTAAGTTTAAAAATACTGCCACTTTCATGAATGAAATTTCTATTCCAATCCAAAGAACTTGAGATTCTGTAAGTATTTCCGTCAGTTTTTCTAATGATCCCTATAGAGTTTAATTTAATTGTTGAAATACCGCCAAATATAATTTTTTTAGGTTCCCAAAGAAATTTTATTTCTGGTAAAATTAAAGGTTCTGAACCATCTTTTTCAGGTAAAAGCGATGAAAAATGAAGAGAATTTATCTCTAATTGAGCGTTTTTCCAGTTCCTGTTTAATGATAGATAAGATTTTATTTCGGTATCATCATTTAAATTAAATCTTCTTAAAAAAGTATCATCTGATACAAATGTTCCATTAAAATCTAAATTCCAATTTCCAAATTTAAAATTTCCTGATGCACTAAATGAACCCCTATAATCATAACCAATAGCATCTCCAATTGATGATGGCCTGGAGTCATTAATTTCTGCTACTTCAACATTTTTTATTGAATGAGTATTATCATCATATTCAAAAACTAATTTTTTGTTATTTTTTCTCAAATCTTCAATGTTGTTAAAGGGAGAATTAATTATTGCTTTCCAGTCATCATTTATATTTACGGTTCTTGATTTAAATTGATCGTTAGGGGAGGCAATAATTCCACTAAAATTAATACTTCCTCTTTTTAGTCTCTGCCTCCATTCACCTTCAACTATTGCTGCACCTTTGGTAACGATCCATGGTGTAATTGTAAGATCATAGTGTGGGGAGAGATTGAAAAAATAAGGAATTCTTATAACTGCACCAAGATCTCCTGAGCTTCCAAGTGTTGGAGCTAAAAAACCACTTCTTCTTTTAACTTTTTCAGAGGGATGTGCTGCAATTGGAACATAAAAGATTGGGATACCAAATAATTCAAATCTTGCATCCTCATAAGTAATATTTTGATCTTTCTCATCATAAATAATTCTATTTGCTTTAATTTGCCATGATAACTTCCGTTTTTTATCGCTACATACTTTACAAGGAGAAAAAATTCCTTTTTTTAAGATTAACGAATTACCGTTTGTTCTAATAGCATAAGCTGATGAAATATTTATTCCATCAGGAGTTTGAAGTGTAGGGTTTTCTATAATTCCATCTTTTAAATCTGATGAAAGTTTAATTTTTGAGGCAAAGATTTTTTCACCTCCAATTTTTTTTAAGGTAATATTTCCATTTCCTTCAATAATATTATTTTTTTGATTAAAAGAAATTTCATCGGCATTCAACTCATAATCATTTTGAGTAATTTTTACAGATCCGATAGCTTTTATTTTTCCATCCAAATTAAGATACTCAATTTTATCTGCCTCAATTGAATTAGCTATTTCTTCACTTTTTAATGAATTCAGATTAAAAAAAATGACTAGAAAAAAAAATACTCTCTTCATTTAACCTTCCTCAACATAAATGATTGCAGTAATTCCTAAAAGAATTGCTAATATTGGAGGCGACCAAGCTGAGAGAATAGGGCCAATATTTCCAGAAGCACCAAATGCAAATATAACATTTGAAAAAGTATATAGTATTAAACCAGATACAATTCCTGATAAAATTAGATAATTTACATTCTCAGATCTTATAAACCTGACTGAAAATGGAGCAGCTATAATTAACATTGAGCATAGAAAAAGAGGAAGAGCTAATAAAGACTGAAATTCAGTTTTATGTTTAGTTGCCGCAAAACCAGCATTTTCAGCAATTTTAATAAATTCAGGTAGATTCCAAAAAGATATTGTTTCTGGTGGTGCAAAATTTTCTTGAATTTGCTCTGCTGTTAAATTAGTTCTGATTTCTATTTTCTTTAAAAATTTAGTTTTTTCTAAATTTTTGAAAACCCAAACATTCTCTAATTCCCAATAACTAGGTTTTAAAAATACTTTATCTGCATCATATCTACTAATTAATTGCCCAGTATTTGAGTGATTAAAGAAAATTACATTTCCTAAATATTTTGCATCTTTATCAAACCCCTGAGAATTTATTATTCTGTAAGTATCGTTATTTATATCTGTATCTTTAAGCCATAAACCATTTTCTGTAATTGTAATTAAACTAGTTTGTCCTCTAATAGTCTTAGCTTCTAGCTCTTTAAATTTATACGAACTTGTTGCAATAAAGGGTTGAATTAAAATTACTGTAAAAAATCCAATTATTAAAATTAAACTTATTCCAGGGATTAATAAATGCCAAATAGATAAACCACTAGATCTAGCAACTATTAGCTCAGATCTTTTTGCGAAATAGAAAAAGGTACTCAATGAAGCAAAAAGAACAATAAACGGAAAGATCTCTATAATCATTCCAGGTAGTTTTAATACTGCTAACTCAAGCGCAAGCAGAAAGTCACTATTATTTGACTTTGTTATTCTTCGAGATAATTCAACAAGATCAATTAAAAAAATGAAAAAGCTAGATATAAATAGACAAAACATAAGATTTTTCAGTAAGCTTTTTGAAAAATATAAAGATAATAAATTATTTAATTTCATTTTAACTGCTCACTGTTTGATAAGTTTTTCTAAACAGGAAAATCAACAAAAGAAAAAATAATAATGGAAATAGATATAAAAACCCAATTGCTGATAAATTAGTTTGCGCTTGAGAGGCGAGAAAAAAGTCTAAAATTTGAAAACTTATAATTCCAAAAGTCAGGATTAGAATATTTTTATTTGTTTCCCTTCGATCAAATTTGCTATTTATAAAAACTATAAATGCGAAAAAAATAAAAATTATTGGATGAGAGATTTGAGCGATTTTATGATTACCTGCAGCAATAAGTAAACCTTTTCTGGTCTTAGCATATTCATCGTCTTCATCAGGAAAAAGCAAGTCACTTAAATACCTTTGACTAGTATCAAAATTGAAATTTTTATTTTCGGTTATAAAATCAGAAAACAAATATTCATTTTTCTCAAAACTAACTGTTGTCATTCCTGGGCCATCAATAACAAGATTTCTATACTGGATATTTCCATTCAGAAGTATTAGCTTTGGGTTATTATTTTCATTGATTAAATATCCTCTCTCTGCAGAATAGGTTATTGGGTTATCACTATTTCTATTATCATGAACGAGTATACCATCAATTGAATTATTATTTTTTCTATGCGCATATACTGTTAGACCTTTCGCAGGCATTGAAAACATTCCATCTCTTACAAGGGTTCCGGATAAATCGTGACGAATTTCATGAATTTTTAACTTCGTATATCTCATTCCACTCGGACCTAAAAGCATTGAGAAAATAATTAGAAAAATTGTTATGGAAGCACCAAATAATAAAAATGGCTTAAATAGTCTAACCGGTCTTATTCCTGATGATAATAAAACTATAATTTCTTTGTCAGAAGACATGGTATTAAGAACAAATGCTGATGTAATAAATGCTGCCAAAGGTGTAATTTGAGAAATAATATTTGGTAAAACTGTTACAGAAAGCATAAAAAAAGTCGATAAATCAGCACCTCTCATGACTATTTCGTCAAGAAGCTTTAGAACTTGACTAAGCCATGCAAGCGAGAGTAATCCAATCATTACTGTAAAAAATGATAATGAAAGTTTTCTAATTATGTATTTATCAATATTTTTCATTTTATAATGTATTATATACGACAAACTATACCCTTAATCATTAAATAATGTTAACAGATGTTAATGAATATAATTGGAGAAAATAATGAAAGTAAGTTTTGTTTCAAAATTAACTGAAAAAGATGAATTATTGGCTTTAATAACCGATAAAAAATCTCTTTCTGAATTTAGGGAATTAGATAAAAACCTTATGAGTAAAATTAATCATGCTGTCAGCAATGAAAATTTTGAATTTAATAAATTTTCTTCACTTGAAATTATTAATGGTAAAAATAGTTCATTTTCTAAAATAATTATAATTAGCCCTGGGCAAAAGAATTTAATATCAGGTAATGACCTTGCAATTATAGGTGGAAAAATTAATCAAATTTCCTCAAAATCTAAAAATAAGAAGGTTAGCATACTTGTTGCCAATGAATTTTCTGATGACGAAAGTTTAGTTGAGATTGGCTTCGGTGCAACATTAAATACCTATAAATTCGATAAGTATAAAACTAAGAAAAAAGCAACAAAACAAATTAATGAAATAACAATAATTTCTAAAAACGCTGCTAAGTTAAAAAATAAATTTAAGCAAAAAAATTCTGTAGCTCAAGGTATTTTCTTAGCGAGAGATTTAGTAAATGAACCTAGTAATATTCTTAATCCCGAGGCATATGCAAAAAAAATAAAGGGACTTTCAAAATTTGGTTTAAAAGTTGAAGTTTTAAATGAAACAAAAATGAAAAAATTAGGAATGTGGTCATTGTTAGGAGTGGGACGGGGAAGTCAATATGAAAGTCAACTAGTTATTATGAAATGGGATGGGAATAAAAGTAAAAAAACTAAACCATTATGCTTTGTTGGAAAAGGGGTTTGTTTTGACTCTGGCGGAATATCTCTTAAGCCTGGGAATAAAATGGAAGAAATGATTGGTGATATGGGGGGATCAGCAGCAGTAGTTGGTTTAATGAAAGCTCTTGCACTAAGAAAAGCTAAAGTAAATGTTGTCGGCGTTGTTGGTTTAGTAGAAAATATGCCCGATGGAACTGCTCAAAAGCCTGGAGATATCATTAAGTCAATGTCAGGTCAAACTATCGAAATACAAAATACTGATGCTGAGGGAAGATTGGTTCTAGCTGACGCTCTTTGGTATGCTCAAGATAAATATAAACCTGAACTAATGATTGATTTAGCAACATTGACTGGCGCTATAGTTATGTCTCTTGGAAATAAAATGGCCGGTATTTTTAGTAATAATGACGATTTATCAGATAAACTTATGGATGCTGGTAGAGTCTCAGGTGATAATGTTTGGAGATTACCATTATCAGAGTCTTATGATAGAATGATTAATTCTAAATTTGCAGATATGAAGAATATTGGCATTGGCGGTGCAGGATCAATAACAGCTGCTCAGTTTTTAAAAAGATTTGTGAATAAAGTGCCTTGGGCTCATATAGATATTGCTGGAACAGCAACAGGCATGGATAAGACTTCTATCAATACAAGTTGGGCAACTGGCTTTGGAGTAAATCTCTTAAATACATTAATTTCAAAATTTTACGAGTAAATTTTGTCTGAAATTTTTTTTTACAAACTTAAAAATTCAAGTAGTGAAATATTTCTTGCCAGTCTAATTGAAAAATCAATTGATAATGATTGGAATTCAGTCGTTCTTCTAGACAATATTGAAAGAATGGAGGAGGTTAATGATTTTTTATGGTCATATAAAGATATATCATTTATACCTCACGGTAGCCAAAATGATAAAAATCCTGAATTTCATAGAGTTTACTTGACCTGTAAAGAAGAAAATCCTAATGACTCAGATGTTATTTTTTCAATTGATGGTTTATTAGTTAAAAATATAAACTCATGGCAAAGGTGTATATATATTTTCAATGAGCAAAATTTAAAATTACTAGATCAATTTGACAATTATAAAAAAAATATTGATCAGTCACAGCATGTTTTAAAATCTTTTGAACAGAATACAAATGGTAAATGGATTAATTCTAATTAAGGGAGAATATTATGGCCATTCAAAGAACACTATCAATAATTAAACCAGACGCTACAAAAAGAGATGTTACTGGCAAGATTAATCAAATGCTTGAGGGCAGTGGATTGAGAATTATTGCTCAAAAAAGAATCAAACTATCTCAAGAACAAGCTGAGGGTTTTTATTCTGTTCATAAAGATAGACCATTTTATAATGATTTAGTTAATTTTATGATGTCTGGGCCAGTTGTAGTTCAGGTTTTAGAGGGTGAAAATGCTGTTAAGCTTAATAGAGATACAATGGGTGCAACAAATCCTCAGGAAGCTGAACAGGGCACAATTAGAGCTGAAATAGGTTTGTCAATAGAAGCAAATTCTGTTCATGGTTCTGACTCTGAGGAAAATGCTATAAATGAAATTAATTTTTTCTTTAAAGATGAAGAAATTTGCCCATAAATTATATTTTAAATTCGTCTAAAATTTTAATTGCTTTTTCTGAAAAAATAACTTCATCATTTTTAACTTTAACCAAGTTATCTGTAAACAATTTTAAGCATTTTGGGTAGAGTTTGTGTTCTAGCTTAAGAACTTTTTTTGCTAAAGACTCTTTATCATCATTAGCATCAACTGATGTTATAGCTTGACCTATGATAGGTCCCTCATCAACACCTGATCTTACTAAATGAACAGTACAACCGGCAAATTTAACTCCTGACTTAATTGCTCTTTCATGTGTATTTAAGCCTTTAAATGACGGAAGAAGTGCGGGGTGAATATTAAGATGTTTATTGAACCATTTTTCAACAAACTTTTCTCCGTGTATTCTCATAAAACCAGCATTACATAAGAAATCTATTTTATTTTCAATTAAAACATTATTAACCTGATGATCAAAATCTTCCCTTTCCGTAAATTCTTTATGATTAATTATTTTTGTTTTTATATTTTTTGATTTTGCAAACTCAATACCTCGCGCATCAGGATTATTGGATATAACAATATTTATTGAAGCATTTTTATTATTTTGACATGACTCTATAAGCTTAATCATATTTGAACCACCACCAGATATTAATATTCCAATTTTCATTTTAATCTCTATGATAAATGATCTTAGGGCTATCTGTTTGACTTTCTACAATTTCACCAATGATATAAAAATCTTCATTTTTCTTTTCTAAAAATTTGGATATTTTTTTAACATCTCTTTGATTTATCACTAAAATCATACCTATACCACAGTTAAGGGTTTTAAGCATTTCTTCCTCGTCAATATTTCCTAATTCCTGAAGCCAGTTAAATATTGATGGCCTCAACCAGGATGACAAGTTTACCTTAGCTCCAATAGTTTCGTTCTCAAATATTCTAGGCAAATTTTCTGTAATTCCACCGCCAGTTATATTTGAGATAGCTTTAATTTGATCTGAGCTTTTAAGTAAATCAAGAATAAGTTTCACATAAATTTTTGTTGGCTCCAAAAGAGTTTCTGCAATTGTTTTTTTACTATTATCTGGCATTGGTAGGGTAATATTTATATTTTTTTGGTCTATTATATTCCTTACTAGAGAGTAACCATTAGAATGAAGACCATTTGACGGAAGGCCAATCAGTAAATCACCTTTTTCAATATTACTTTTTGGTAGTAATTTATTTCTTTCAACTAAGCCTACAGAAAATCCTGCTAAATCAAAATGCCCTTTTTCATACAAACCTGGCATTTCTGCCGTCTCACCACCAATAAGAGCACAATTAGCCTGAATACATCCTTCTGCAACACTTTTGATAATTTTTTTAGCAGTTGAATTTGATAGTTGCCCTGTTGCAAAGTAATCTAAAAAATAAAGTGGTTCTGCTCCCTGCACAATTAAATCATTTACGCACATAGCAACGAGATCAATTCCTATATATTCGTAATAGTTATTCTCGATTGCAAGCAATAATTTTGTTCCTACACCATCAGTTGATGAGATAAGTAGAGGATCATTATAATTTAAAAGCCCTATATCAAAAACTCCGCCAAAACCTCCAATAGTTCCATCTGCACCAAGTCTCTGAGTCTTTTTTATTATAGGCTTAATTTCTTCTATAAGATCATTAGCTTTTTCAATATTAACACCTGATGAAGCATAAGTTATTTTTTTACTATGATCTTTGGTATTTTTTTGTTTTTTCAATGCCTCAGCCCCATTGTTATGATTTTTAATGACTTGAGTCATTTTTATTACATATTAATAAATATATCATTAATATAATTAAATAAGGTTAATTTAATGAATTTTGCTAATATTATAACTATTGTAAGACTGCTTTTTACACCTTTTATTGTTTGGTTAATTCTATCAGGTTATTATAAAACAAGTTTTATTTTTTTTATTGTAAGTGGTCTTTCTGACGCGATTGATGGTTTTATTGCAAAAAAATTTAATCAAATAACTGTTCTTGGTAGTTATTTAGATCCATTAGCGGATAAAATATTAATTGTTTCTTCAATATTAATTTTAGGATTTATTGGAATAATACCATTATGGCTTTTGATCTTAATAGTATCTAGAGATTTGGCAATCTTGGGTGCTGTAATTATTTCTTGGCTCATGGAAAGTGATTTAAAAATTGAACCAATTTTTTCAAGCAAACTTAATACATTCCTTCAAATTTTATATATCGGTTTAATTTTATTAAATTTATCAAACTTTATCAATTTAAGCATACTTGAAATCATAATAATTCCTTATTTTTCTTATATTATTGGATTTTTTACATCATTATCATGGAGTATTTACTTGGTATTATGGTTGAAAAATATTGGCATAATCTCAACGAGAGAAAATCATGAAAGTTGAAAATGATAACATACAACTAACAATTGAAATGCCAAAAAGAACTGCTCTCAATAGAGAGGATTTTCTTGTAAATGTTAGAAATAAAGTTGCAGTAGACTTTATTGATAATTTTTACAAAAAGTCAATCAAGCTTGGCATTTTAATTGGTCCTAAAGGTAGTGGAAAAACTCATCTTGTAAACGTACTTTGTAAAAGTCTCGAAGGAGTTAACTGGTCTTTTTTAAGTTCAGAAAATAAAAATATTTATGATATTTTTAATACGAATGATGTAATTATTATTGAAAATATAAACAATTTTCATTCTAAGCAAAAGGAAGAGTTTTTATTTCACTCTATAAATCTCTCTAAAGAATTGAATAAGGCTCTTTTATTAACTTCTTCCTTACAAGTATCAAAATTAAACTTCAAAATGTCAGACTTGGTTTCCAGGCTAGAGGCTATGAACACTGCATCGATAGAAGAGCCTGACGATACATTAATGGAGGCTTTAATAATAAAACTATTTAATGATCGACAAATTTCAGTAAAACCAAAAACAGTTAACTTTCTTATGCAGAGAATTGAGAGATCTTATTTAGGAGTTTCAGAAATTATAGAACTGATTGATAAAGTCTCTTTATCACAGAAAAAATCAATCTCAATAAAATTAATTAAAGGTCTTATAGATTAGGCTTTTATAGTTCCTTAAGCTCTATGTTATTATTATTCATTATTATTGCAATTTTGCCATTTTTAAACTCTAAAGCTCTCTTTCCAAACAACTCATATCTCCAACCCTTTAGTGTCTTTATATCTGCATTATCGTCAGCAATTAAATCTTCTAAGTCCTTTGTAGATGCAATAAGTTTTTGAGCAACATCATATTTTTCAGAAACCGAATTTAAAAGAATTTTTAATAATGAAACTCTACTATTTGTACCATGCGGTAAACTTCTTTTTTTTGGTAACTTTGGAAGATCTCTATCTTTTAAAGATAAACCTATTAAAACATTATTAATAATTTCCTCCTTAATCTCTTCTCTAAGTCTCAACCCATTTGATAATGACCGCATATTATTAATTTCATTAATAGATTTAGGTTTTATCGAAGCTAGCTCATAAATGACATCATCTCTTAAAACTCTTCCTCTTGGAATATTATTTAATTGAGCTTTTTTTTCTCGCCATAAAGCCAATTGATAGGTTACGCCTCTAGTTTTTATATCATAACTTCTGATTTTTAGTCTTTTGTAAGCATTTTCAGGACTTACATCATAGGTTTCTTCAGAAAGTAAAATTTTTAATTCGTCTTCTAACCAAACTTTCCTTTTTTTTTCAATTATCTCTTTATTTAATATAGGGTATATTTCATAAAGATGAGTTACATCTCCTATGGCATACTTTAATTGCTTTTTAGTGAGAGGTCTTTTCTCCCAATTTGAAAATCTTGATGATTTATCTATTTTCTTATTAAGAGTTTTTTCAACAAGTTTTTCATAACCTACTGACTCCCCAAAGCCGCAAACCATAGCAGCTATTTGGGTATCAAATATTGGCTTAGGAATCCTTCCAGACATTTTATAAAAAATTTCAATATCTTGCCTTCCAGAGTGTAAGATTTTTAAAATAGATTTTTTATTTAAAATTTTAATAAATGGCTTTAAGTCAATATTATTTTCTAATGGATCAATGATTATTTCTTTATCATGTGTACAAATTTGTATTAAACATAATTTAGACCAATAAGTTTTCTCTCTAATAAATTCTGTATCAATTGTGATAAATTTTTCTTTACTTATTGACTCACAAATCTCAATAAGCTCTTCATTTGTTTTTATTAAATCCATTTAAACCATATACATTAAATTTTTTTACTTGTCCTTGACAAAAGACTTTTAAATTGTCCTATTGCTCAAATAATTTTAAGGTAACTAAATGAATCATTATAGAACTCATAAATGTAGCGAATTAAGAATAAGTGATGTTGATAAAAATGTTAATTTATCTGGTTGGGTTAACAGAAAAAGAGATCATGGCGGATTACTTTTCATTGATTTAAGGGATCATTATGGTTTAACTCAGCTTGTTTTTGATCCAGATAGTAAAGCGTTTGAATTAGCAGAAAAAATTACAGCTGAAACAGTTATAAAAATTTCAGGTAAAGTCGTTAAAAGAGATGAAGATACAATAAATTTAAACTTATCAACTGGAGATATAGAAGTTTATGTTGATTCATTAGAGGTATTATCTGAAGCAGAGGAATTACCTTTACCTGTTTTTGGCGAACCTGATTATCCTGAGGATATAAGGCTTAAGTATAGATTTTTAGACTTAAGAAGAGAAACGCTTCATGGTAAAATAGTTTTAAGGTCACAAATAATTCAATCTATAAGAGATAAAATGATTAAAAATGATTTCTTGGAATTTCAAACCCCAATTATGACAGCTTCAAGCCCAGAGGGTGCAAGAGATTTTTTAATTCCTTCAAGAATTCATCAAGGTAGTTTTTATGCACTTCCTCAGGCCCCTCAACAATTTAAACAAATTTTAATGGCTTCTGGTTTTGATAAGTATTTTCAAATAGCTCCATGTTTTAGAGATGAGGATGCTAGAGCGGATAGATCACCTGGCGAATTCTATCAACTTGATATTGAAATGAGTTTTGTTACACAGGATGATGTATTAAATACAGTCGAACCAATTTTAAGAGATTTGTTTGAAGAATTTTCTTCTAAAAAAAGGGTTACAAAATCTTTCCCTCGTATTCCTTATTTAGAATCTATATCAAAATATGCTACAGATAAACCTGATTTAAGAAATCCCATAGAAATGTCAGATGTTACTGATGTTTTTAAAGAGTCGGGATTTAAAATTTTCTCCGAATTAATAAAAAAAGACGATAATGTAAAAGTCTGGGGAATACCTGCAAAAGATGGCGGTTCCAGAGCTTTTTGCGATAAAATGAATTCATGGGCGATTAAAGAAGGACAACCAGGTCTTGGTTATATATTTTTCAAAGGTGGCGCTGGATCAGGTCCAATAGCAAAGAATATAGGAGAGGAAAAAACCTCTGCCATAAAAAATAAATTTAATTTAAATGATAATGATGCTGTATTTTTTATATGTGGAGTCCCTAAAACATTTTTAGCATTTGCTTCAAGCGCCAGAGATAAGATTGCCAATGATCTTGGTTTAATTGATGAAAACAGCTTTGAGTTTTGTTGGATTGTTGATTTTCCCATGTATGAATTTGATGAAATTAATAAAAAAATAGACTTTTCTCACAATCCTTTTTCAATGCCTCAAGGTGGCATTGATGCATTAGAGAGTTTAAATCCTCTTGACATAAAAGCTTTTCAGTATGACATCGTTTGCAATGGTGTCGAACTATCTTCTGGCGCAATAAGGAATCATAAACCGGAAATTTTGTTGAAAGCTTTTGAAATTGCTGGTTATAACCAAGAAGAGGTAGAAAAAAGATTTGGTGCTATGAACAACGCCTTTAAATACGGTACACCTCCTCATGGAGGAATTGCACCAGGTATTGACAGAATAGTTATGCTTTTATCTGATTCAGATAATATTAGAGAAGTCATTGCTTTTCCAATGAATCAACAGGCTCAAGATATTCTTATGGGCGCTCCCTCCAAAGTATCTAAAGAACAATTGAATGAGTTGGGCATTAATATTAGCGAAGATGATGATTAATAAGAATGTTGTAAAATGAAAAACTTTTTTTTAGAAATTTTTACATGGTGGAGTAGCCAAACACTTGGTACAAGAATATATACATTATTAAATGGCAGACTTGTTGGAACTGATGCTGACGGAAATAAATATTATTTAAATAAAAAAAACGGTCTAAATCGTTGGGTAATTTACAATGGTCAAATTGATGCTTCGAAAATTAATGCTGATTGGCATGACTGGATACATTCTAGAACTGATGAAATTCCTAAAGATGAAATTAATAAAAAATCATGGTATAAAGACCATGAAATGAATAATACTGGAACTGAAAATTTTTATACGCCTAAAAACTCAGCCAGTAAAAAAAACAATAAAACTTATGAATCTTGGTCACCGGAGAGCAAGCAATGAAATCAAATACATTTGAAGCATTAATCGGAGTAGTAGTAATTATCTTTACAATAATTTTTTTATTTTTTGGATTTCAGTCAATGAGATTTAATAATGAGCAAAACTATAATGTTTCAGCTGTTTTTAATAGAATTGATGGCATTAAATTAGGCTCAGATATAAGAATGTCTGGAATAAAAATTGGAACCGTTTCAAATCAAGAATTGGATAACATAACTTTTCAGGCTAAGGTATTAATGTCCATTAACTCTGATATTCTAATACCAGATGATAGTTCTGCAAAAATAACAACCGATGGTTTGTTGGGAGGAAACTATATTTCTATCGAGCCAGGTGGGAATGATATATATTTAGAAAGCGGGGATGAGATTTTATTTACTCAAGGGTCAATCGATTTAATAGGTCTCGTTGGAGAAGCATTGTTTTCTGTAGAGGATAATAAATAAAGAATTATTTTTTATTTTCCGTGTAATTTTCTACCCAATGAATATCATAATTACCGTTTAGAAACTTTTCCTCTTTAAGTATTTCTTGATAGAAAGGTATAGTAGTTTTAATTCCTTCAACAACAAACTCTCCAAGAGCTCTTTCTAATCTTGCTATACAAGTATTTCTATCTTCTCCATAAATTATTAATTTTGCTATCATGCTATCGTAGTAAGGTGGAATTGTTATTCCACTGTAACAACCTGAGTCTACTCTTACACCAGGACCACCAGGTGCATGAAAGTTAATAATTTTACCAGGACTTGGCATGAATGAAATAGGGTCTTCAGCATTTACTCTGCATTCAATTGAATGACCGTTGAAGTTAATTTCGTTCTGATTTTTTGATAGTTTTGAGTTACATGCCACTCTTATTTGTTCTTTAACGAGATCAAATTTAGTTATTTCTTCGGTTACAGGATGTTCAACTTGAAGCCTTGTATTCATCTCCATGAAATAAAATTCATTATTTTCGTATAAATATTCAACAGTTCCTGCGCCGCTATATTTAATTTTTTTGAGAGCTTCTACGGTTAAATTTCCAATATGATCTCTGGTTTTTTGATCAATTATTTTAGATGGTGTTTCTTCTAATAATTTTTGATTTCTTCTCTGCATTGAACAATCACGTTCACCCAAATGGATCATATTACCAAAGTTATCACCAATTATTTGTATTTCAATATGCTTAGGATTTTTAAGATATTTTTCTATGTAAACAGTATCGTTATCAAATGACTTATCTGCTTCAGCTTTTGCTTTTTTTATTGATTCCTCAAGTTCTTTTTCATTATAAACAACAACCATACCTCTTCCACCACCTCCTGCAGAGGCTTTTATTATAATTGGATAACCAATATTTTTTGCTATAGATTTTGCATCTTCATAATTTTTAACTTCACCATTTGATCCAGGAATTACTGGTAATCCGTATTTCTCAGCTGTTTTTTTAGCAAGTATTTTGTCACCCATTGTTTTAATATGATCAGCTTTTGGGCCAATGAAATTAATATTATGTGCGCTTAATTTTTCCACAAAGCTAGCATTTTCAGATAAAAAACCATATCCTGGATGTACCGCTTCTGCTCCTGAAACTTCGCATGCGGCGATTATAGATGGTATATTAAGATAAGACTCTTTTGATTGAGGCGGTCCAATACAAACACTTTCATCAGCCATTTTTACATGCATAGCATCTTTATCTGCAGTAGAATAAACCGATACTGTCTGAATTCCAAGATCCTTGCATGCTCTAAGAACTCTTACAGCAATTTCACCTCTGTTAGCGATTAATATTTTTTCAAACATATTATTCAATAATCACTAGAGGGTCTCCAAATTGAATTGGTTGTTCATTCTCAACCAAAACTTTTTTTATTACCCCATCTTTATCGGCAGGAATATTGTTCATAGTTTTCATTGCTTCAATTATTAACAAAGTATCGCCTTTTTTTACTTTATCGCCTTCACTCACAAAAGGTTCAGACTCTGGATCAGGTTTTAAATAAATTGTTCCTACCATAGGTGAATTTATTGCATTCGATAAATCCTTTTTTTCAATTTTAGTTTCTTCTTTAGTTACTAAATTATCATTTGTGTTATTCGGAGAAGAAGATAAAATATTTGGGTTAATTAAATTTTTTGCAACTTTTATTCTTCCCACATCTTTATTTTCAATTTCTATTTCACTAAGGCCTGTTTGTTCTAATAACTTAGATAATGAAATAATTAAATCTTTATCAAAATCAGCCATATTCACCTCTCTTTAAATATTTAATTTTTAATATTTTTTAACATATTTTCTAATGCAAAAATATAGCCATCTATACCAAAACCACTAATGACACTATCCGCTGCCATTGAAACGTAAGAAGAATGTCTAAATTTCTCTCTTTTATAAATATTTGATATATGGACTTCAATTATGGGGATATCCAAAGATAATAATGCATCATATATTGCTACAGATGTATGGGTATAACCAGCAGGATTTATGATGAGTCCATCTGATTTTCTAGCATCATGAATCATTTCAATAAGTTCACCTTCGTGATTTGTTTGTTTAAAAATAATCTCTGTATTTTTTGATTTAGCAAACTGCTCAGCAAGTTTTTTAATATCATCAATAGACTCAGAGCCATAAATTTCAGGCTCCCTCTCACCCAGTAAGTTTAAGTTTGGACCATTTAATATATATATAATTTTCTTCATTTATTCAAAAATCTCAACATTTCATTTTTTCCGATTGCTCCAGGGATCAAATCATTATTAATAATAAATGCTGGAGTTCCTCTTACTCCTATAAGGTCTGCTAGTCTATAGCTTTCATTAATCAATAATATTGTCTCATCACTATTCATATCTTTTTGAAGTTGTTCGTAGTTAATTCCAAGTTGTTTCGAAATTTTTTTAATATCTGAAAGTGATATTAGACCAGAAAAATTGATTAGTTCCTGATGAAATTCAAAATATTTATTTTGTTTCTGCGATGCTATAGAAGCTTTTGCTGCAAGTATTGAGCTTTCACCTAAAACTGGAAGCTCTTTTAATATAACTTTGATATTTTTATTTTCTGATACGAGCTCCATAATTTCAGGAAAGCTTCTTTTACAATAACCACAGTTATAATCGAAAAATTCAATAATTATATCTTTTCCATTTCTATTCCCTAAGAAAAGATTTTCATTTCTAATTAAATCTTCATAGTAAAGAGAAATATTTTTTTTATTATTTTGTTCTTCAATTACTTCTAGTTTATCTAAAATTCTTGGCAAAATATCTTTATTTTCAGAGAGAATTTTTACAATTTTATCTTCATCAAATTTATCTTGTTCATTGTTTGAGACGAAAAAAAATAAATTTAAAATAATCAAGATGATCACTAAATAAGGTAAACTTTTTTTTATTTTTTTAATTAAACTGGACATCTTCTTTTCCATTTTGCCTTATTTTCTGCATCAATTAAAATATCTTGAGCTCTTAATTTAGAAATATCAGAATTATTAAAATATTTTAAAGATTTTTTTGCGTGAAATGATGCCATTTTTGTATTACCTGTAAGAAAATGTCTTTCTGCAGATGATAGTTCTGCCATTCCTATATTTTTTATATCAGAATAAGAAATTGCTAATTGATACCAAGTTCGTGAGTTTTTTTTATCATATTTCAAAGACTCTTTTAAAAGACTAATTGCTTTTTTTGCGTCACCTTTATTTCCACGAGCGTTTAATGCAGTTGCTAGCCCGACCATTAATAGAGGTTCCTCTCCTTTAAGACTTAAAGCTCTAGTATAAGGCTTTATTGAGTCTTCAATTTTTCCGGATTCATATAATATTTGACCCTTTAATTCATAATACCAAGCATTTTTGGGATATTTTAGAATTAACTCATCAAGAACGGACAATGAATCGTTTAATAATGCTTGTCTATAAAGAGCGACCGCTAAAGCATACTTGGAATGATCGGAATTATCTTTTTTCTTTTTTATAATATCATTAGCATTGTTTAAGAAACCATCTAATTTTGCTTGTATCATTTTGTACTTAAATATTAATTCATCTTCATCTTTATTATTAATAAATTTAGATTTATTAACTTTTTTCTCTAAAGATCTAATTCTGTCTCTGGATACAGGATGACTTCTTACTCTTATTTTTTGCTGACGGGGACTAAGAGCCTCTTGATTGGCAAAGCTGTATAGAACTTCAAGCATTCCTGTGGAGGATTTTTCTATTTTCTCTAAATAATGAAATGCAGCTTGATCGGCGGCTGATTCTTGACCTCTTGAATACTTAGCTACCATACCTTTTGCAATTTGTTGACTACCTAGAAGTAATGCTTGTGCAGCATCGCCCTCTCCAGCAATTGCAGCACCAATTCCAAGTAAAAGTCCAACAATCATCGGAGTTTGAGCTTTTTCCATAGCTTTATCAGAACGAGCTAAATGCCCGCCAGCTATATGTCCAGTTTCATGAGCTAAAACCCCTCTAAGCATGGAAGGATCATCAAATGATTGAATTAAGCCTGTATTTATAAATACCTTTTGCCCACATGCTACAAAGGCATTTACAGCTTTGTCATTAAATATATAAATATCAACAGAATTTAGATTAAGATTTGCAGCTTCAAAAATTGGATTAGCCATCTCAGTTAAGAAATTTTCTATTTCTGCATCTCTAATGATGCTTGCTCTAATATTACTGTTAGAAAATATAAAAATTAAAACTAAGAAGATTTTATAAAACTTATTTTTTTTAAAAAAAATTAACATTATCTTAACCTGATTTTTTTATGATACTTACTTAAATTTTATAATTAAGAAATAGTAAATGAAAATTACAAATAATTAATTATTTTAACCTTTATTCCACCAACCAGACTTTGGCTTCTCTTTTTTTTCATTGCCTTTAATTGGTGCACCTATATGGTTTACATTTTTTGGAATTTCATCATCTTGATGTTTTTTTACATTCGCTATTAAAGGTATTTTCTTATCCTCTTTGATTTTCTCAATATTATTATCGTCTTTTTTTAATTTTTTTACATTTCCAATATTTTTTGTATTTTTAGATGATTTTTTTCTTGTTGATTTTTTATCAATAACGTTCTTTTGATCAGACTTCTTAATATTTTTTGAATCAGTTTCATTACTGTCTTTATTTTTTTTGTTTGTTTTATTTGGATTATTACTGTCTAACTTATTTAATTTATTGTTCTTGCCCTTTTTTCTTTTTTTGTTTTGTTTTAAGTCATTTTTATTTTCAATTGAGCCATTATTTTTAATAATCTTATCAAGATTTATTTCATTGTTATTTATATCAAAAGCTCTAATTTTATTCTCATTACCCCTGAGAAGAGCATTTCCATAAAAATTTACTGAAGCATCCTTATTATTTTCTAGATCTGTTAGAAGGCTTCTTTTTTGGTTAACTAAATAATTTAATATCTCACTAGGAATTTCAGCATCAATCTTTTTTATATTTTCTCTAATACTTATTTCACTAATTAATCTTAATAATTCAAGTGATCTGGAATCTATCGAGCGAATAAGTCCTGTGCCATCACAATTGGAGCAAGGACTATAAACACCCTCTTTGATGCTAGACCTTATTCTTTGCCTAGACATTTCTAAAAGGCCAAAACTACTTATTTTTCCAACCTGAATCTTTGATCTATCTGATTTTAATGATTCTTTAAGTTTTTTTTCAATAGATTTCCTGTTGGCAAATTTTTCCATATCAATAAAATCAATAACTACTAATCCAGCCATATCTCTAAGCCTAAGCTGTCTTGCAATTTCTTCAGCCGCTTCAAGATTTGTTTTTAGAGCTGTTTCTTCAATGTTGTGATATTTTGTTGAACTTCCTGAATTAACATCAATAGCAACCAGTGCTTCAGTTTGATTCAATACTAATGATCCACCAGATGACAAAAATACTTCATCAGCATAAATTGAAGATAATTGTTGTTCTATATTATTTTTTTGAAAAATTGGTGAGTCTTCCTTCCATTCCTTTATCTTTACAGCATGACTTGGCATAAGGAGCTTCATGAAATTTTTTGCAGATTTATATGTCTCTTTCCCTTCAATAAAAACAATATCAATCTCTTTTGAATAAAGGTCTCTAAGGGATCTTTGAATAACGCCGCCATCCTCATAAATTAACGATGGGGCATTCGATGAAAGTGTATTTTCTTTGATTTTATCCCAAGTTTTCGTAAGATATTTATAGTCTCTTTTAATTTCTGTGGATGTTGTTTTTGCACCCGCTGTTCTAATTATTAATCCCATTTTTTCAGGAACATTAAGTTTATCTAATGTATTTTTTAGTTTTTTTCTTTCTTTTGGATTCTTTATTCTTCTACTTACACCACCTCCAGATGTACTATTTGGCATAAAAACGCAATATCTTCCAGGAATTGAAGTGTAGGTTGTAATTGCCGCTCCTTTATTTCCCCTTTCTTCTTTAGATACTTGAATAAGTAAAATTTGATTTTTCTTAATAACTTCCTGAATTTTATAATTTTTTATTAAGTCTTTATTTCTTTTTTTATTTATTGTTTCAATTTCTTCGAGATCATCACCACCTATATCCTCTACATGTGACGGATCATTTAAATTTTCATTAATCTCTTCATCAATTTCATCATTGTTAAGTTCCGATGCATTTTTTTCAAGTATAGCTTCTTTATCTGCAACAGGTATTTGATAATAATCTGGATGAATTTCTGCAAAAGGAAGAAAGCCGTTTCTATTACCACCATAATCAACGAAAGCTGCTTGAAGTGACGGCTCTACTCTTGTAACTTTTGCTAAATAAATATTTCCTCGTATTGGACGCCTTGAGTCAAACTCAAAATCATATTCCTCCAAACGATTGTTTTTTGTAACCGCAACCCTTACCTCTTCCTGGTGGGCTGCATCTATTAAAATTTGGTTTGTCATAAATTTGTTCTCCAAAATCCGGAGCTAAAATAAATCTATTATTTTTCATGTTAAAATTTAGCATTTTATTTTATCCTTCCAGATTATTAATTTTCTATGAGTATTTGGTATTTATAAACACCAATTACTATTTAATAATTTTTAATTCCCTAATCTAAAATTAAATTAGATTTATAAATATAATTAGGTTAAATTTAATATCTTGTTTACTTTTACATTTCATTTAATAGCTTTGGCAAGGAAGTATTCAAAATAATTAAAAAACATATGTTATCTTATAAAAATATATTTAAAATTTTAGTATCATTTTTTATTATTTTTAATGGATCAAATTTATTATCAACTGAATTATCTGAAATATCAAAACTAAGAATAATTAACATTTCTGAGGGTGTAAGGGTAATATTTGAAAGTGATAAACCAGTAAAATATGAGGTATTTTCTCTAAAGAACCCCAGTAGATTGGTTGTAGATTTAGCAAATATTAATTTTTCTAGTGATTTTTCATTACCACCAAATAAAGGAATTGTAAAAAACGTTAGATTCGGTTCATTTAGTAACGATATATCTCGTATTGTTTTTGATCTCAATAAACCTTTAAAAAAAATAAAAACAAAATTATTAAAGCCAAGTAGCGGCAAAAAAAGGATGTTATATATTGAGCTAGAAATAATTAAAGATAATTTATATTCTAAAAAAGAGAGCAAAAAAAAATATTTTAAAAAATCAAAATCTTTAAAAAAAAGAAAAACTATTGTTATTGATCCAGGGCATGGAGGCAAAGATCCAGGTACTTCTTTTCAAGGTATATTGAATGAAAAGGATATTGTTCTAAATTTTTCTAAAACTTTAAGAAAAAAGTTAATAAATGACGGCTATCGTGTTTTTTTAACCAGAGAGAACGATAAGTTTATAGAACTAAAAGAAAGGGTAGAGTTTGCTAAGAAGAAAGGTGCAGATTTATTTATATCAATTCATGCGGATGCTTCAAAAAAAGACTCTGTTAGAGGTTTTTCAGTCTATACCTTATCAGAGAAAAAAATGGATAGAGAGGCTGAAAAAGTTGCAAGTTTAGAAAATAAAGGTTCGATTTTTTCAAGAAAGGGCTTAATAGGAATAAATCTTACTCAGAATAGAAACTTAATTGAGGATCATCAGATTAAAAAAGCTTTTGAGAAAGCCAACCAATCTTCTTTTGAATTTGCAGAAATTTTGGTTAATAAAGTTAAAGAGAAATCACAATTATTGAAAAGACCTCATAGATACGCTGGTTTTGCTGTTTTAAAGTCACCAAATTATCCAAGTGTACTTGTAGAATTAGGTTTTATAACTAACAATAAGGATAGAAACAACCTTAGGAGTAAAAATTGGCAATCAAATGTAGCTGATAAATTTGTTGATGCAATTAACCAAAATTATAAGTAATATAAATTTTAATGAAAAATGAAATTCAAAAAATAATCGATGAAATTGAAGAATGTATTTCTCTTTTAAGGGGGCATCTTTGACTGGGATTTGTCCAATAGAAGGCTCGAAGAATTAAACTCTATTATAGACTCAGATAGTTTTTGGAAAGAAAATGATAATCCTCAGATGATAATGAGGGAGAGGTCTAATATTGAAGAGACAATTCAAAATTGTCTGTTATTAGAAAAAAGTCTAAAAGACTCTACTTTAATGATTGAATTAGCTGAAAAGGAAAAAGATCAAACTGTAATCAATGAAGAAACAGAAAATCTAAACTTAATTTTACAAAAAGCAAAAATTAGTAGTCTTGAAGCAATGCTATCTGGTGAGGCTGATAAAAATTCAACCTATCTTGAGATTCACCCTGGAGCTGGAGGCACCGAAAGTCAAGATTGGGCCGAAATGTTATTAAGAATGTATATAAGGTGGGGAGAGAATAAAGGTTATTCTATTGATTTAGTAGAAAAAAATCCTGGAGAGGAAGCTGGCTTAAAGAGTGCGACTATTAAAATTAATGGAAATAATGCATATGGATGGCTTAAAACTGAATCTGGTATTCACAGGTTGGTTAGAATATCTCCATTTGACTCTCAAAAAAGAAGACATACAAGTTTCGCAAGTGTTTGGGTATACCCTGTTGTAGATGATAATATTGAAATAGACTTGAAAGAGTCTGATTGTAGAATCGATACGTTTAGATCATCTGGGGCAGGGGGTCAGCATGTTAATACTACAGACAGTGCTGTAAGGATAACACACCTACCATCTAAAATCGCTGTTCAATGTCAAGCCGAAAGATCACAACATAAAAATAAAGCCACGGCTTGGTCAATGTTAAAAGCAAGATTATATGAGATTGAATTACAAAAAAAAGAAGAGATTTCTCAAGAACAACTTGATAGTAGATCAGAGATTGGTTGGGGTCATCAAATAAGGTCATATGTTCTTCAACCTTATCAACTTGTAAAAGATTTAAGAACAGAAGTAGAGGATACTAACCCACAAAATGTTTTAAATGGAGATTTAGACTCTTTTTTAGGAGCTGCCCTTTCAAAAAAGATTTTAGATTAGTTCCTTGGCTCTTTCCAAAACAATATTTGCATGATTTTTAACTTTCACTTTTTTGTAAATTTCTAATATTTTTTTTTCATGAGATATTATAAATGTTGATCTCTCAATTCCCATGTAAGTTCGGCCGTACATTTTTTTTTCAATCCACACACCAAAACTCTCTATAACATTGCCTTCTTCGTCTGAGGCCAATTTAATTTTAAGACCCTGTTTTTCAATAAAATTTTTATGTTTTTTAATAGAATCTTTTGAAATTCCAATTATTTCAGCATCTATTTTATCAAAATCTTCCCTTAAAGAACTAAAATCTTTAGCCTCATTAGTGCAACCTGGTGTATTATCTTTTGGATAGAAATAAATAATATATAATTTCTTTTTTAATTCTTCAGAATTAAATAAGCTGTCGTCACTTAAAGGGAGAGTAAAATTTGGTATATTATCGTTAATTTTTAATTCTTTTGTCATTAGCGTTCCTACTTGTTTAAAATGTTTTTACTTTATCAAAATATAATAAAATTATTCTCTAGTATATTTGGATTTTTCATTTTTATTGTTTCTTTTTTTCTATTGCAACTCTCTTTTTCCTTCATCAATATAAAACCAATAGAATTTATTATAAAACCTCTTTTGATGAGTAAAATTGATGATTATGAAAATAATTTTTTAGAAGCAATTTTATATCTTGATAATGACCGAAGAACTATAAATGCAAAAATAAAAATAAATTTAATTAATTATCAAGATAAAAAAAAATATCTACTAGTATCTGAGGCTAAAACAAATTTAGTTAATACTATAAGTTTTAAAAACAATTATACTTTTTCATCTTATTTAACTAATAATAATGATCAGCCTATAAAAAAATATGATTCAATAATTGTTAAAACAAATGGAAAAATTAATTCCAATAAATTAGAAATTAATGCATCAGGATCATTGATACCTGTATCTTTAATAAAAAGTCTTTGGCCATCAAATACAGCTAATGGCGCAAAAAATTGGGTTCAGAAAAATTTATCAAATGGATTAATCAATGACTTATCTTTAAAGGCTGATATTCCCTTAGACTCTTTTAAAATTTCAAAAAAACTTGCTAAGAAAGACATAAATCTAAAATTTAATTTTAACGATATGACCATTTCATTTCTTAAAGAAATGGATTCTATTTACAATTCTTCAGGCAATGCAATTTTAGATGGAGAGTCTTTTGAGGTTAATCTGGAAAAAGGAGAGGTTTTAGGAAAAAAACATCAATCAATAGATATTTTTAATAGTAAATTTATTGCAAAGGAGATCACAAAAAAACATGGTCCAGCAGAAATTTTAATTAACGCAAAAGGTTCGATCAATGATGTAATGATTTTTATCTTTCAACATCCAAGAAATTTTAAAAGATTTGTTCCCTTAAAACTTGAAGATATTTCTGCAAATTCTGAGCTGAAAGTTCAATTTAATTTTCCATTAAAATCAAAATTAAAATTTGAAGAATTTATTATCAACTCGAAGACAAATCTTACTGATGTTAGAGTAAACAATATTTTTTCAAGAGATTTTAAGAGTAGTTTATTAACAATAGATCTTACAAACAATGGTTTGGATATAGTTGGTAAAATAAATTCTAGTAATCAGAGCCTAAATTTAATTTGGGAGCAGGATTTTAAGAAAAAAACTAATTCTACATTAATCTC
Organism: uncultured PS1 clade bacterium; assembly: GCA_902626605.1. Lineage (GTDB taxonomy): Bacteria > Pseudomonadota > Alphaproteobacteria > MED-G09 > MED-G09 > MED-G09. Next base: position 39,020 of record CACOFZ010000004.1, on the reverse strand, counting down.
CTTGTCAGGATCCATTAGCGATAAAATGTTTAATAATTTTATTGGAGATAAGTTAAAATTTTCGGGAAAAGTTGATGTTGAGGCAAATTTTATAGGAAATTCGTTTGATTTAAAGGAAGGGGATTTATTTCTTGATTTTAGAAATACTAAAATAGAATCTTATATTCTTGATTGGGCCAAACCAAAATTTTCATCAATGTTTTTAAAAACCAATATAAATTTTTTTGATAATGAAGAAATTAATTTTTATAATTTTATAATTGATGGTCCCCTAATAGAAGTAGATGGAAATTTTAAATTTAAAAATAATAGGATTACAAATATTAGATTAGAAAAATTAAAAACCTATTCATCCAAGGATAGTATTTCTAATAACTTTTCATTGAAATATAGCAATAATTTCTCCTCATTATTAGAATTATCAATATTAGGCGATATTTTAAGTATAGGTAGGGATGGTTTATCAAAACTTATAAATGTTCCTAATTCCCGTAGTAATAATGAGAATATAATGATTAATATTTTCTTTAATGAGCTGAAGTCAAAATCAAAACTTAATTTTAAAAATGCCCAATTTTTTTATAATAAAAAATTAAATAAACTTAACGATCTATCTATGAGGGTTTTTTTAAATGATGAGTCGATCATTTTTGGGGAGTTATCAGAGAATAAAAATACAAAAGAAATAAAATTTTTTACTAAAAATTTTGAAAGTTTAATTGAGGTTTTAGGATTAAATATTAATTTAGTAGGCGGTCCTATAAATTATAAAGCCAATATTAAAGAATTAGACGGTCTTGAAACTTTTTCAGGTAATTTAAATGTGGGTGAATTTTCTATTTTACAACTTCCAATTTTTGCTAAGCTATTAAATATATCTATACCTAATTTAACTTTTGATAATAACTCAGGCATCGAATTTAAATCGGCCTCAGCGAAAATAAATATTAACTCAAAAGGTGTTTTTATTGGTGATGGTGTAATAAAGGCTAAAAGCGATTTACCAATTTTCGATAACTCTCTTGGAATGTCAATATCAGGTATTTATGGATTTTCGGAATTAACAAATATTGAAGGAACACTTGTTCCTCTGGCAAGTATAAATATGGTGCCTTCAAAAATTCCTCTTCTGGGTGGTCTTTTTAAAGGTGATAATAAAGGAGAGGGATTAATAGGCATTAAGTATCAAATTTATGAAGATGAAAATGGATTAATTAATATTCAAAGCAACCCTCTTTCAATTTTGACTCCAGGAATATTACAGAGAATTTTCTAAATTATTTTTCAACTCTGACGATAATTTTTTTCTTTTTACCGAGAGAAATCAATATATCCTTCTCTTGATTAAAATCAGATAGATTTAGAATATATTTTTCATCAGATATTATTCTTCCATTAATTTTTATGGCTTGAGACTTAACGAATCTTCTAGACTCACTATTTGATTTAGTAAGATTTAGAAATTCTGGAGATAGGAAACTCAACAATCCAACACCTTTATTAATTAAGTCTTTGGAAATATAAAATATTTCATTACTGTTCCAGTCTGAGTCTTTTCCATGAACAGTTTCTGTAATTTTGGTTGCCAAAACTTCTTTAGCTTTTTCTACATCTTCACCTTCTAGGCTTTCATATTTTTTGATCTCATCTAATGATAAATCAGTAAATAGTCTCATCCATTTACCTATAAGATCATTTTCAGTTTTATCTCTCCAATAATTCCAAAAATCACGTGGGTGAGTAGAAAATTCTTTATTATCTTTCTCATAATTAAGCCAAATTGCTCCGTTTTCAGTTTTACCCATTTTTTGTCCAGATGAGGTAGTTAAAAGAGGTGTTGTAAGGCCATATAAACTTGTTCCAGACAGTCTTCTAGCTAAATCAATACCGCAAACAATATTTCCCCATTGGTCTGAACCACCCATTTGTAAAATACATTCATATCTTTTATTTAATTCATAAAAATCATAACCTTGCATAACCATATAATTAAATTCAAGAAATGATAGTGGTTGTTCTCTCTCTAGGCGAAGTTTGACTGAGTCAAAGGAAAGCATTCTATTTACAGAAAAATTACTTCCAACATTTCTTAAGAAATCAATGTAATTTAGCTTTCCAAGCCAGTCATTATTATTAACTATTTTTGTTCCTTTTTTTTTGAGATCAATAAATCTACCGAAAGTTTTCTGAATACCTTGAAGATTTTTATTGATGTCTTCCTCTGATAATAGTGATCTTGATTTATCCTTTAATGAAGGATCACCAACTTTACTGGTACCTCCACCAATAAGTATTATTGGATTATGTCCAAAATTTTGAAGATGTCTTAATAACATTATTTGTATCAATGATCCAATATGCAAACTTGGAGCTGTACAATCAAAACCTATATATGCGGTAACAGATTTATTACGGAAGGCATTATCTAAATTTTCAGGATCACTAATTTGATTTAGGTATCCTCTTTCATTAATAAATTTTAGAAACTCTGATTTGTATTTATACATATTATGGCCTTTAATTTAAACTATATCAAAATCAGAACTAACTAAACGTGTATCGAGATAACTGTTAACTTTATTAACTAGGATATCATGTTCCTTTTCAAAAAAATGATTGGCCTTAGGAATACTCTCGTACTCAACCTCGATATTTTTTTGTGCTTGAAGCTTTTCAACCAACCTTAGAACATCTTCCTCAGGAACAACTTTATCTTCTTGTCCATGCATTATAATTCCTGATGATGGACATGGTGCAAGAAAATTAAAGTCATACATATTCGCCGGAGGTGCAATAGATATAAAACCCTCTATTTCAGGCCTTCTCATTAATAACTGCATAGCTATCCACGCCCCAAAAGAATATCCAGCAACCCAGCAACCTCTTGAATCTGGAACTTGTGATTGTAACCAATCCAAAGATGCTGCAGCATCTGATAATTCGCCAACTCCTTGATCAAAGGTTCCTTGACTTTTTCCAACCGATCTAAAATTAAATCTTAAAACCGAAAAACCTCTTTTAAGAAAAGTTTGATATATATGGTAAATAATTGGATTATTCATATTACCGCCAAATTGAGGTAATGGATGTAAAATAAGAGCAACAGGTGATCTTCTTCCTTCAACTGTGTGTATTCTTCCCTCTAGACGACCATCTGGTCCGCTGTATATTACTTCTGGCATTTTATTTCTGACCCTTTTAGTTTCCTAATAATTGCATAAAATTAAAGTTTTTTCCTAGTTCTTGACAAAAATACTCGGAAAATATATTAAAAACTCAAAATTACTTAAATTGTCTTCTATCACATTGATAGGATTGATGCATAAGAATTTAAAAAAAAATAGGTATAGCGATGAAACTAACAACTAAAGGAAGGTATGCGGTTTTAGCTTTAACAGATTTAGCTATGGAGGGTGATAATGGGTATGTAAAAATATCTGATATCGCTGTGAGACAAAATATCTCATCGACTTATTTAGAACAAATACTACTTAAGCTTAAAAGAGAAGGATTAATTATTGGTGTAAGAGGACCTAATGGTGGCTATAAATTAGCAGCAAGTCCAGAAAAAATTATGATTGCAGATATTGTTAACATTGTTGAAGGAAAAATGGAGGCAAAAGGGTGTGTTTCAAAGTCAGGATCTTGCACCGGAGTTTCTGGAAGGTGTATGACACATGACTTATGGGATGAGCTAAGTAGGCATATTGAATTATTTTTAGGTCAAATTTCTCTAAGAGATATTATTAAAGGAAATGTTCTTGGTAGGTCTTCTCCACCAAGAGCGTTTGATTATTAAGATTATGGAAACTGAAAGAATATATTTTGATTACAATGCTTCATCCTTGATAAGAAGAGAAGCCTTTAATCTTATTGAGAACATTAATAAATCTTATGGGAACCCTTCTTCTATACATGAAGAAGGAAGAACTATGAGAGATTTAATTGAAAATTCAAGAGTTTATATCGCAAATTCATTAAATACTAATGCAGAAAATGTTATCTTCACTAGTGGTGGTACCGAAGCAATTGATATTGCTTTAAATCAAAATCCCGGAAGAATAATAATAAATTCCACCGAACATATAGCGGTCTTTGAGTCAGCAAAAAAAACAAACTCTACTATTGAAATCCTTGAAGTAGATGAGAATGGTATTGTTAATCTTGATAAATTGGAATCAATGCTTCAAAAGGGGCCTGCTCTGGTTTGTGTAATGTTTGCAAATAATGAAACTGGTATCATTCAACCAATTAGAGAAATCTCAGATATCGTTAAAAAGTATAAGAGTTATTTGTTTTGTGATGCTGTTCAAGCCTATGGAAAAGTAAAAATTAACTTTGATGAGTTAAATATTCATTTTATGGCCCTTTCGGCTCATAAGGTCGGAGCCTTCGCCGGTTCTGGTGCAATAATAATAAACGAAGATATAAAAAAAATTATTCCTACAATGTTAGGGGGAGGTCAAGAGTTTGGGTTAAGAGGCGGCACTGAAAATTTAATAGGAATAACAGCCTTTGGTGAATGTGCGAAACTAATTGATGAAATTTGTGCTGAAAACCAAAAATTGAAAGAATATATAAATATTTTAGAAAAAAATATTAAGAGTTTTGGTGGTTTTATTTTTGGAGGTAATTCGAAAAGATTACCAAATACATCACTTTTTGCATTTCCAGATATTAAAGCCGATACAATGTTAATGAAATTAGATTTAGCCGGTTATTCAGTAAGTTCAGGATCGGCATGTAGTTCTGGAAAAGTAAAAAAGAGTCATGTATTAAAAGCAATGAATGTAGATGATAAAATTTCCAGCAATGCAATAAGAATTAGCCTTGGATGGGCAACAAGAAAAAGTCACATAACTAATCTTTTGAATTTTTTTGAAGATATTTTTAAAGAAAACTATATTGGAGTAAAAAGTGTCAGATAACCAAGAGAAATTAACTGATAAAGATTTTAAAGACCCTTATGAGTATGGCTTTGAAACTGAAATTGACTCAGACTTTGCTCCAAAAGGTCTTAATGAGGAAATTGTTAAGTTTATATCGAATAAAAAAAATGAACCAAAGTGGCTTTTAGAATGGAGACTCGCTGCTTATAAAAAATGGCTTACTATGAAGGAGCCTAATTGGTCAAGTGTAAGATATCCAGCCATTGATTATCAGGATTCTTATTATTACGCAGCTCCGAAGAAAACCGAAAAAATTGAAAGTCTTGACGATGTTGATCCTAAATTACTTGAGACGTATAACAAACTTGGTATTCCTCTTAAGGAACAAGAGTGGCTTGCTGGTGTAGCTGTTGACGCTGTCTTTGATAGTGTTTCTGTTGGAACAACCTTTAAAGAAAAGCTCAAAGAAGACGGTGTTATTTTTTGTTCGTTTTCGGAAGCAGTAGTAGAATATCCAGATTTGATAAGAAAATATCTTGGAACTGTAATACCAAGAACAGATAATTACTTTGCAGCACTTAATTCAGCAGTTTTTTCAGATGGAAGCTTTGTTTACATTCCCCCAGGAGTAAAATGCCCAATGGAATTATCAACATATTTTCGAATTAACGCTGCAGGAACTGGTCAATTTGAGAGAACTCTAGTTATTGCCGATAAAGACTCATATGTAAGTTACCTTGAAGGATGTACTGCACCAATGCGTGATGAACATCAATTACATGCTGCAGTTGTCGAGTTAGTTGCTCTAGAAGGGGCAGAGATAAAATACTCAACTGTTCAAAATTGGTACCCTGGTGATGAAAACGGTAAAGGAGGTGTTTACAATTTCGTTACCAAAAGAGGCGATTGCAGAGGTAATAATTCCAAAATTTCTTGGACACAAGTTGAAACTGGTTCAGCTATTACTTGGAAATACCCAAGTTGTGTTTTGAAGGGAGATAATTCATCAGGTGAGTTTTATTCAATTGCAGTATCAAATAATTATCAGCAAGTTGATAGCGGAACTAAAATGATACATTTAGGTAAAAATACCTCAAGCCGAATAATTTCAAAAGGTATTTCAACCGGTAACTCATCAAATACATACAGAGGTTTGGTTTCAATTCATCCTAAATCAAAAAATAGTAGGAATTTTACTCAATGTGACTCGCTCCTTCTCACTGATAGTTGTTCAGCAAATACAATACCTTACATTCAATCTAAGAACATAAACTCTATAGTTGAACATGAGGCAACATCCTCAAAAATTTCTGATGACCAACTATTTTATTGCAGACAAAGGGGTTTAAATGAAGAAGAGGCAGTATCCCTAATAGTTAATGGTTTTTGCAAAGATGTTCTTCAAAAACTTCCTATGGAGTTTGCTGTAGAAGCTCAAAGACTCTTGAGTGTTAGTCTTGAAGGAAGCGTCGGCTAATGAAAAACTTTCTAAAAATTAAGGATCTATCGATTTCCGTAGAGGACAAATGTATAATTAAGAATCTTAATCTTAATATTAATAAGGGAGAGGTTCATGCTCTTATGGGCCCAAATGGTTGCGGAAAATCGACATTATCAAATGTTCTAGCGGGAAAGGAGGGATATAATATTACAAATGGAAAAATATCTTTTTCTGGAGAAAATCTTTTAAAATTTTCTCCTGATGAAAGAGCCAATAAAGGAATTTTTTTGGCTTTCCAATATCCAGTTGAAATTCCTGGTGTAACAAATATAAATTTTATTAAAACTGCCTTAGAAAGCAACAGGCAGTATAATGGCCTAGATCCGATAAAACCTGGTGATTTTTTAAAGTTAATCAAGGAAAAGTCTAAATTATTGGGCATCTCGGATGAAAATTTAAAGCGTCAACTTAATGTTGGATTTTCAGGTGGTGAAAAAAAGAGAAATGAAGCTCTTCAATTAATGATGTTGGAACCTTCACTTGCAATATTAGATGAAACAGACTCTGGCCTAGATGTTGATGCATTTAAAATAGTGGCTGATGCAGTTAATTCTACTAGAAGTAAAAAAAATAGCATGCTTATTATCACCCATTATCAAAGACTATTAGAGAGAATACAACCTGATATTGTCCATGTTTTTATTAATGGATCAATTATTGAATCTGGTGGACCAGAGCTTGCTGAAGAAATTGATAAAAATGGCTATGAAAGATTTAATAATGCCTAATTTCCTTAATATAAAAAATTTTGATAAATCTTTTGATAATTTATCGTCTTTAACTCAATTAAGAGAAAAAGCTTTTTTAAATTTAAAGAATATTGGGATTCCTTCCAAGAAGTTTGAAAGATGGAAATATAACGATTTAAAAAATGATATTAGAAATATTGAATTTTCTTTATGTAAAACTTCTATAAAGATTAAAAAAAATAAATTAGACAAATTCGAAATTAATGAAATTGATTATTTTAAAAAGAATGAAGATCAATATTTGCAGCCTTTAAATTATTTAAAAGATGAAGGCATTGTTAATTTAAACCTTTCGTACTCAAATTTATTTAAAGTTTTAACAATTAAAAAAAACCTGAAAAAACCAGTTATTATCGATATTCGTTCAGAGGGTCATGGTATGTCTTTTCCAAGAATTTTAATAAACATTGATAATAATGTTAATGCAGAAATACAATTTCTTAATAGGGGTGGATTAGGCTTTATTAATCAAATAACAGAAATAAATATTGGAAAAAATTCAAATGTAAAAATTTTAAGATTGAATGAATCTTCTTCTATACACTCAGAGACTTTCTTTAGTAATTTAGATAAAAATTCTGAAATAAATCTAGAAAATCTATCAATACCTAAAAATAAGTCTAGATTTCAAATATTTAATTCTTTTAGGGATGAGAATTCTTTTGCTCAATTTAAATCTGTTTCAATTCCCTATGATGACTGTAAAGATGATTTTCTTGTTCATAATAATCATTTAAGTTCAAATTGTAATAGTGATGTCGGCATGAGATCAATTTTAGGAAAGGGAACAGAATGTTCCTTTCAAGCTTTGATTGATGTTGAAAACAAAATAAAAAATAGTCGAGCTGATCAAGATTGTAGGGCTATTTTATTGGATGAAAAAGCATCAATGAATGCAAAACCAGAAATGAAAATATATAATAATGATGTTATTTGTAAGCATGGTACAACTATAGGATCTCTCAACCAAGAGCAAGTTTTCTATTTGAATTCGAGAGGTTTGAATAAAGTTGAAGCTGAAAAAATTCTCCTACAGGGAATTATTAATGAGTATATTTCAGAAAATTCATCATTAATTAATTTTTTACCTGAGAAGTACAAATGATATTTGACATAGAAAATACTCGTCACGACTTTCCAATTTTAAAAAAGAAAGTTAACAATAAGAAATTAGTATACCTTGATAGCGCGGCTAGTGCTCAAAAACCATTATCTGTTATAAATTCGATGAAAAGATTTCAGGAAGAAGAGTATTCTAATGTACACAGAGGAATTCATTATTTGTCTAATCTAGCGACCGATCAATATGAATTATCTAGAAAAAAAGTTAAAGATTTTATTAATGCAAATAGTGAAAATGAAATAATTTTTACTATGGGCGCGACCGATGCAATTAATTTAGTAGCTCAATCCTTATCACATGATTTTTTTACAAAAGAAGATGAAATTATTTTGACAGTAATGGAACACCATTCAAATATTGTTCCATGGCATTTTTTGAGAGAAAAGTGTGGTGTTAACATTAAATGGATAAATTGTGATGACAACGGAAATATCAAAGTTAAGGATTTTATAAAGGCTATATCAAATAAAACTAAACTAATCTCAATAACCCAAATGTCTAATGTTTTGGGATCTGAAATACCTTTAAAAGAGATAATTAGTATTGCACATGATAAAAATATAAGAGTTTTGGTTGATGGATGCCAGGGAATTGCTCATTTGAATACTGATGTTCAGGACTTAGACTGTGATTATTATGTTTTTTCAGGACATAAATTATATGGCCCAACTGGTGTAGGTGTCTTATATGGAAAGTATGATCTTTTAGAAACCATGCATCCATGGAGAGGTGGCGGAGAGATGATTAATGAAGTTTTTAAAGATAAGGTAACTTATTCGAAGCCTCCCTCTAAATTTGAAGCTGGTACACCCAATATTGTTCAAGCAGTAGGGTTGGGTGCAGCAATAGATTATTTTAACGAAAAAAAGAAACAAGGTTTATTTCATTATGAGGAGAAAATTGCTAAATATTTTCATAATGAAATGAGCAAATTACCAAGAGTAAAAGTATATGGTAAGGAAAATTTAAAAAGTCCAATGGTATCATTTACTGTTGATGGTTCTCATCCCCATGATATTGCAACAATAGTTGATAAAGAAGGTGTAGCGATTAGAGCTGGTCAACACTGCACTCAACCTTTACTCGATTTCTTCAACTTATCATCAACGGCAAGAGCATCTATAGGAATGTATACAAATAAAAATGATATTGATATTTTTATAAATTCTTTGGATAAAGCCATTTCATTTTTTGACTAAATACAAACAAAGTTATAAAATTTAAAAATGAATAAAATTGATAATGAAATTATAAAAAAAAATGAAATTAATACAAATGAATCATTGATAAATAATGATGATTTAGTGAAAGCTCTTAAAACAGTATTTGATCCAGAAATACCTGTTGATATTTATGAGTTGGGATTAATTTATAATGTTGATATTATTGAAAATAAAATTGTTGAAATTAAAATGACACTTACTGCACCTGGTTGTCCAGTTGCTGAAGAAATGCCTGGATGGGTTGAGTCTGCAATTAAAAAAATTAACGGAGTAGAGAAAGTTAATGTCGAAATGGTTTTTGATCCACCTTGGGACATGAGTTTGATGTCTGAAGAGGCTAGATTAACTTTAAATATGTATTAAAAATGAATTATGTTGAAAATAAATTATTAAGTTTAACGCCAAGTGCAGTTGAGCATTTAAAATCTATTCTTAAAGACTCTCCTGAGGCAAATAATATAATTAAGCTTGGGGTTAAAAATGCTGGTTGTGCTGGAATGGCTTATACAATGGATTATGTTGATGAAGTTAACGATAATGATGAATATATTGAAGTTGATGGTATTAAGCTTGTAATTGATCCTAAAGCAATACTATTTCTAATAGGAACTGAGATGGATTATGAACAATCTGCTCTTAATTCTGGATTTGTTTTTAATAACCCAAATCAAACTGATGCATGTGGATGTGGTGAGTCCGTTACTTTAGTGGAAGCAGATATTCCAGTTGACTATGATAAAGGTACTTTTAATTCCCAATAAATTTTGCATCTCTTTTTTCAAGAAAAGCTTTTACTCCCTCTTTAAAGTCATCAGATTGTCCTGCAATAAACTGAAGATCTCTCTCTAGGTTAAGCTGCTCTTCATATGAATTATCAAAACTATCCCAAAAAGCTTTTCTAATAAGACCAAGAGACATAGGACCTTTTGATAACTCTTTGGCCAGTTTTATTGTTTCTTCAAGTAATTCGCTATCATCATAAAGTCTATTAATTAGACCCCACTCAAGTGCTTTTTCAGCGCTTAATCTCTCGCCTAAAACAGCAAGCTCTTTTGCTCTTGCCATCCCAATTAATCTTGGTAAAATCCAAGTTGATCCAGCATCAGGGACTAATCCTATTCTTCTAAATGCCTGTAAAAAAAATGCTGATTTTCCAGCTATAATCATATCACCCATTAATGCAAGTGACATACCTGCACCTGCAGCTGGTCCATTAATTGAGGTTATTAGTGGGATCTTTAAATTCTTAAGCCTTCTCAAGATCGGATGATAACCAGTTTCCAATCTTTGGCCGGCATCCTGTCTGCCATGATTTGATTTATCAGGTCTTGCTGCTAGATTTGCTCCTGCACAAAATCCTCTTCCTTCCCCTGTAAAAACTAAACATTTAATGTTTGAGTTTTTTTCTTCAATCACGTTTAAACAATCCCAAAGGCCTTCTAACATTTCATCAGAGACTGCATTCATTGCACTTGGATCGTTCAATCTCATTATACCTACATCATCATTTATTTCTAAAGTAACTTTCTTAAATTCTTGCATAATTGTCTCCAGTTAAAAGAATAACTTAAATTCTATAGTGAAAAAAATAAAAAAAAACAAATTTTAATTTTTTACAAAACTTAATTATTGCTTAGATTAGCTTTTTCTCTAATAAATTCAAATCTCATTTCTGGTTTATTTCCCATTAAATTAGTTATAGTTTTTTGTGTAATACTTTTCTTATTTTCAGGTATCATAACTCTTAAAAGTGTTCTATTACCTGGTATCATAGTCGTCTCTTTTAGTTGCGAGGGCATCATTTCACCAAGACCTTTGAAACGATTAATTTCAATTTTATTGGATCTATTAAAATTTTTATCAATTATGGCCTCTCTGTGCTCATCATCTCTTGCGTATAATATTTTTCCTCCTTGAGACAATTTATAAAGTGGAGGTACAGCTATGAATAATTTACCATTTGAAATAATTTTTGGCATTTCTTCATGAAAAAAGGTTATTAATAAAGATGCTATATGAGCCCCATCCACATCTGCATCAGTCATGATAATTATTTTATCGTATCTTAAATCATTCTCATTATAAGAGTTTCTAAGGCCACAACCTAGTGCAAGAACCAAATCTGCTATTTGCTGATTTTCACTAATTTTTGTCTGATTTGAATTAGCAACATTTAGTATTTTACCTCTCAGTGGAAGAATTGCTTGAAAATTTCTATCTCTTGCTTGTTTTGCTGATCCTCCAGCGCTATCTCCTTCAACAATAAATAATTCAGTACCTTCTTTTGTTACCTGAGAACAATCAGATAGTTTTCCAGGTAGTCTGATTTTTCTAATAGCCGTTTTTCTTGATGTTTCTTTTTCTTTTTTTCTTCTTAACCTTTCCTCAGTAAAGCTTATTATCCAATCTAATAATTTCTCTGCTTGTTGAGGAGAGTTTGATAACCAGTTTTCAAATCTGTCTTTGATAATATTTTCAATAAATTTTTGAGCAGAAGCGTTTGATAATTTGTCCTTTGTTTGTCCTTGAAATTTTGGATCAGGTATAAAAAGAGAAATTACACAAACCATTGATTTTGATAAATCTTCAGAATTAATTGACGAGGCTTTTTTATTACCAATTCTATCTGAATGTGACTTGAGGGCTTTTAATAAACCGCTTTTCAAACCAATTTCATGAGTACCACCCTCGGGGGTTGGGACAGTATTGCAGAATGATTTTAAAAATCCATCGGAATTAATAGTCCAATTTATCGCCCATTCTACTGAATTATCATCACCATCCTTTTCTTTTTTTCCTGAAAAACAATCTGTATTAACGAATGATGATTTTTCAACTTCATTATTAAGATAATCCTCTAGTCCATTTGAAAAATTAAAAGTCTCTAGATTTGGAATATTATTTTCTAAAGCTAATTTATCATCGCAAACCCACCTAATTTCAGTTCCAGCAAATAAGTAAGCTTTTGATTTACAGAAATCATACAATCTTTTTATATTGAACTTTATATTTTTATCAAAGATGCTTTCATCTGGTTTAAAACTAACTTTAGTTCCTCTTTTGTTTGTTTTTTGATTTAATTTTACTAAATCTCCTTGAGGTATTCCTTTTTTGAAGTTTTGTGAATAAATACTTTTATTACGATATACTTCAACATCTAAAAATTCAGATAGTGCATTTACAACACTTATCCCTACACCATGCAAACCACCTGATGTTTGATAAACTTTATTATTAAATTTTCCACCAGCATGAAGTGTTGTCAAAATCACTTCTAAGGCAGATTTTTTTGGGAATTTAGGATGTTTATCAATTGGTATTCCCCTGCCATTATCTAAAATAGTAATCATGTTATTATCTAAAATTTCGACACTAATTTTATTTGCGTGACCAGCAACCGCTTCATCCATGGAGTTATCAATAATTTCTGAAAAAAGATGATGCATACCATTTTTATCTGTTCCCCCAATATACATTCCTGGTCGTTTTCTTACCGGTTCAAGTCCCTCAAGAACTTCAATATCAGATGCATCATATGAGTTTTTTTTTGACAAATTTAATCCTAAAAAATGGCACTATTAATTCCAACAATTATACGATTCGTATTAATAATAAAAAAATAGCCTTCAATGAAGGCTATTTTTCAAAGTAAAATGTTTAAAATTTTTTAGCTTAAAGTACTAATTATATGATGAATTATTCGGTATGGATCAGCATTAGAGGCTGGTCTTCTATCCTCAAGGTATCCATTCCAATCATGTTCAACTGTATATATTGGAATACGTATACTTGCACCTCTGTCGCTAACACCATATGAAAATTCAGTAATTTTTTGTGTTTCATGCAGACCTGTAAGCCTTTGATCATTGTCAGATCCATAATTACTGATTGCATCTTCATGAACAGTTCCAAGTTTTTCACACATTGAGTTAAATAAATTCTCAGAACCATTCTCTCTCATTTCTTTATTTGAGAAATTTGTATGCATTCCCGATCCATTCCAATCACCTGACTGAGGTTTTGGATGAATATTTACTGAAACATCAAAATCCTCTGCTACTTTATGAAGTAAATATCGACTCATCCAAAGGTCATCACCAGCCTTAATACCTTTACCAAGACACTGATATTCCCATTGGCCTAATGCAACCTCAGCATTTGTTCCAGTCAATTCAATTCCAGCTTCTAAACACGCTTCAAGATGTGCTTCAGATATCTCTCTACCTTTGACATTTGCAGCCCCAACACCACAATAATATTCACCCTGAGGTTTTGATGGAATACCATCTTCCCAACCCAAAATAGTTCCATCAGGGTTAGTTAAGAAATATTCTTGCTCAAAGCCAAACCACCATTCATCAGAAGCAACTTCTGATGCAGCATGCCTGGTATTTGACGGATGTACCTCTCTTGAGCCAGTTTGAACGCCACACATTACAAGTTTGTCGCCAAAAAGAGGGTTGGTATACTCTTGAACTGGGGTCAATATACAATCTGAACTTCCGCCATCAGCCTGAAGAGTTGATGAACCATCAAATGACCATTCTGGTGGTGTTTGATCATTGGTAACTTTAACTTTACTTCTTAAAAATGGTTCTGGTTGATAGCCATCCAACCAAACATATTCATACTTTGTCATTTTAAGTTTTCTCCTTCAATTGTTCCTAAATCTTAATTTGATTAATTGCATAAAATTTTAACAGAAGACTATTAAAACTATTATTTTAAAAAATACTAGCCCTTAAATACTTATATTGCCTATATTTTGATAAAAATTACACATATTACACAAAAGTAATTTACACACTATATTTGCATTAAATAGCTTCGTCCCCAGTTTCACCTGTTCTTATTCTTATAGCTTCATCAATAGATGTTATAAAGATTTTACCATCACCAATTTTACCTGTGTAAGCTGCCTTTTTAATTGCTTCACAAGCCTCTTGAAGCTTTCCATCTTCAACCACAATATCAAGAACAATTTTTGGTAAAAAGTCGACACTATATTCTGCTCCTCTATAAAGCTCAGTATGACCTTTTTGTCTTCCAAATCCCTTTGCCTCTGTAACTGTTACTCCTGCAACATCTATCTCTTGAAGGGCATCTCTGACTTCATCAAGTTTAAATGGTTTAATAATCGCTTGAATTTTTTTCATATTCCTCTCCTTAGTTAAAATTATTTATTTTAATAAGCAATTTTTATGCCATTTATCTTAATTTCGATAACTTTATTATAAAATAAGTATTTTATTGACTTAAGGTAATATATATAAAACATAAATACTTTTGAGGGAAAATTCATGATTAATCCAAAAACACCTGTATTAGTTGGTTCTGGTCAAATTACGCAAAAAATTGAAAATTTTGAAGATGCAAAAAATCCTATCGAAATGATGCATGAGGCTTCACTTTTAGCAATTCAAGATACCGGTATAGGTGATTTACAGAATTATATTGATAGCGTTGTTACGGTAAGATTTATTTTTGACTCTGGGGCTGGGGCAAGGCCACCTTTTTCAATTTATAAAAATCCTCCTAAATCTCTTGCAGATAAATTGGGCATCAATGATGCGGAAACTTTTTATGGACCTACTGGAGGAAATACACCTCAGTTTCTTTTAAATATCTTTGCTGAAAGAATAAGCAATGGACAGAGCGAAGTAGTTTTGTTGTCGGGTTCTGAGTGTTTTTCAACAATGAGAAAAGCATCTAAGAGTGGAAAAAAAACTGGCTGGGGAGATGATGTAACTGGCACAAGGATTGATTTAGGTTACGAAAAACCAGGCGGTACTGAAAATGAAATTAGGCATGGAATAGCATTCCCAGTAAATGTCTATCCGTTGTTTGAAACTGCAATTAGAGGAAGAATGGGTAATTCAATTGAAAAACACCAAAAGTATCTGGGTGAATTGTTCTCTCCTTTTACAAAGATCGCAAAAAATCACCCTAATGCATGGTTTCCAATTGAGAGATCTGCAAATGAAATTTCAACAGCAACAAAAATTAATAGATATATTGGATATCCTTACACAAAATTTATGAATGCTATTATGGAGGTTGATCAATCCGCCACCCTTATAATGATGAGTGAGGAGAAAGCTAATCAATTTAAAATTCCAAAAGAAAAAAGAGTATATTTACATGGATGTGCTGATATAAATGAGGTATGGAATGTAACTGAAAGACCTGACCTACATTCATCTAAGGCAATAAAACTTATGGCAGAAAAAGCTTTTTCAATGTCTAAATGGAATATTGATGAAATTGATTTTATAGATTTATATTCATGCTTTCCGAGTATGGTTGAACTTGGAAGGGAGGCATTAGGAATAGGTCTTAATGATAAAAGAGATTTAACCGTCACGGGGGGCCTACCATATTTTGGCGGAGCAGGGAATAATTATGTTACTCATTCAATTGCAACAATTATGGATAGACTAAGAGAGAATCAAGGATCTAAAGGACTTTGTACATCAAACGGTTGGTTTGCCACTAAGCATGGTATAGGTCTCTATTCAAGTGAACCTTTTGAGGGTGAATGGAAAAGGGAGGATCCTAATAATTATCAAAAATGTATTGATAATCTTCCTAAACCGATAGTAGAAGAAAATCCAAAAGGAGAAGCAAAAATTGAAACTTATACTGTTGCCAATGGAAGAGATGGTCCTAATTTAGGAATCGTAATAGGAAGGCTTAATAAAAGTAATTATAGATTTATAGCAATAACGAAGAATGACAACGATCTTGATAAATTAATGAATGAAGAATGTTTAAATAGAGAATGTGGTGTTCAGCAATCTGATAATGGTTATAGTATTGTTAGAATAAATTAATGGTAAATATTTATTTAATTCGTCATGGTAAGGCTTCATCAGGTTGGGATTATACCGATCCTCATCTTGATCTATCAGGAAAAAAACAATCTGAAGAAATTGCTTTAAAATTATTACAAATTGCAAAAGAACCTTTTGATATTTTTTCTAGCCCTCTAACTAGATGTGTTGAGACAGCCAAACCATTCTCTAAAATCAAAAACAAGAAAATTAAAATTGAAAACAGGGTGATTGAAATTCCATCTCCAATAAAAAATTTAAAAAAAAGAGTTTTATGGCTCAAAAGAGTACTACCTCTTACATGGGACGATCTTATTTCTGATGAAGATTCTAGGAAGTCAAAAATTGATTATTTTTTATGGAGAGAGAATATTTTAAAGTTTTTTTTGTCACTAAATAAAGATACATTTATTTTTACTCATTATTTAGTTATTAATTCTATAGTTAGCCATCTGAAAAAAAGTGACAAAGTTGTTTTTTTTAATCCCGACAATACTTCTTTAACTCACCTTTCTCTATCAGATAAAAAATTAAAAATTATTTCATTGGGAGATGAAGCTTCGACTTTAATTAATTAAAAGTAATTTTTTTAAAGAGTTTGTTAAATGGAAAATATTTTTATTAGAAATATAAAAGATGCTGATATAGAGGCTGTTAATTCACTTTATAATAATTACATAAGAGAAACACCTTTTACTTTTGATATTGAAGAAAAAACATTATCTCAAAAAAAAGAATGGTTTAAAATTTTTAAAAAAGATAGTCCGTTTCAATGTGTTGTAGCCTATGAAAATGATATTCTTATTGGTTTTGCAAGTTCAAGGCCTTTTAGAGATAAGGAGGCTTATAAGTCTTCAATTGAAACAAGTGTTTATATTAGTGAGAAATATATCGGCAAAGGATTTGGAAAGCTACTAATGCAAGATCTGTTAAACAAAATAGATGGTTATGGTATAAATAGAGCTTATGCATTTATAACCGAACCTAACAATGCATCAGAGAGACTTCATATACTTTTGGGTTTTAAAAAAATTGGTGTATTGAATAAGGTTGGAAAAAAATTCGGAAAATTTTGGAATGTCGGAATTTTTGAGTATTTCTTTGAATAAAAAAATAATTACCCTAGATATTCTTTTAATGTACTGATAAGAACTCATAATTAAATATGCGGGCGTGGTGGAATTGGTAGACACGCAGGTTTTAGGTACCTGTGCCGCAAGGCGTGGGGGTTCAACTCCCTCCGCCCGCACCAATATATGAGAGATTAAAATGGAAGTTAAAGAATTAAAATCAAAAGGCCTAAAAAGAGAGTTTTCAATTACCATTGGTATCGATGATATTAAGGAAAAAAAAATTAAAAAGCTTCAAGATATTGCATCAAAAGCAAAGATTGACGGTTTTAGACCTGGAAAAGTTCCTACTTCTCATATTGAAAAACTTTACGGGCAGAGTGTGATGGTTGAAGTTATTGAGGAGACAGTCTCTGAAGCATCACAAAGTGTTTTACAAGATAGAGACCTTAGAGCCGCAGTAAAACCTGAAGTAAAACTTGGGTTAGATATGAATGAAGTAATTGAGAAAAATAAAGACCTTATTTTTACAATGAATTGTGAGGTACTTCCAGAGATTGAAATTACTGACTTTTCAAAAATAAAATTAGATAAACCTGTTTCTAAACCTACAGAAAAAGATATAAAAGATGCTTTAGAGTATTTAGCTAAACAAAATAAATCATTTAAAGAAGTACCTGAAAAAACAAAATCAAAAAATGGCGATCAAGTAACAATAGATTATATTGGAAAAATTGACGATATTGCTTTTGATGGCGGTACTGCAAACGATGCCAATTTAGTTTTAGGTTCTAAATCTTTTATAGATAATTTTGAAGATCAATTAATTGGTTTAAAAAAAGGTGATAAGAAACTTGTTAACGTTAAATTTCCTGACAATTATCAAAGCTCTGATTTGGCAGGTAAAGATGCCACATTTGATGTTGAGATAAAAAAAGTCTCTAAAGCCGAAGACTCAAAAGTTAATGACGATCTTGCAAAAAATTTAGGAATGGAAGATTTGAAAACTCTCAAAAAAAATCTTGAAGAGAGAATACAGCAGGACTTTGACTCTGCTGCTCGCATGAAGCTTAAAGATAGTCTTTTGGATGTATTAGAAAAGAAACATAAATTTAAGCTTCCAGAAAGCATGGTAAATCAAGAATTTGATCAAATGTGGAACCAGCTTCAACAACAGCTAGAGCAACAAAAAAAAGAATTAAAAGATTTAGAATTAAGTGAAAAAGAGATTAGAAAAAATTATACAGAAATTTCTGAAAAAAGGGTATGCACTGGACTTTTGATTGCAGAAATTGGCAAACAAAATAATATTCAATTAGAAGATAACGATATTAATAAAGCCTTGCAAATAGAGATGCAAAAATATCCTGGTCAAGAAAAAGAAATTTTAGACTATTACCAAAAAAATCAAGACGCAATAAGACAGCTTACAGCCCCTGTTTTTGAGGATAAAGTTATTGATTTTATTTTAGAAAAAGTAGATTTAAAAGATGTAAAAGTATCCAGAGAGGATTTATTTGACACGGGCTTAAAAGAGGAGTCAAAATCCAAGAAAAAAACTAAATCTAAATCAACTTCAGGGAATAAATCTAAACCTAAATCTAAGGCAAAAAAAGTTTCAGCTAAAAAAGATAAATAAATTATTGTTTAAATAAAATTTTTAAAAAAATATTTTTTTTCAGTTTTATCTTTGCATATTAAAAGAATTATCCCATATATATAAATGATACAGAGGAAATTATTATGGATAAAAATAATATACCTACAGGAAACCTTATTCCTATGGTTGTTGAGCAGTCCAATAGAGGTGAAAGAGCTTACGATATTTATTCTCGTCTTTTGAAAGAAAGAATAATTTTTGTTACTGGTCCTGTCGAAGATTACATGGCCAGTGTAATTATTGCTCAACTGCTTTTTCTTGAGGCAGAGAATCCAAAAAAAGAAGTCTCAATGTATATAAATTCTCCTGGAGGTGTAGTCTCATCAGGTTTAGCAATTTATGATACAATGCAATATATAAAGCCTGAAGTCTCTACTTTATGTATTGGTCAAGCAGCTTCAATGGGTAGCCTTCTTTTATCAGCAGGTTCTGCTGGTAAGAGATTCTCTCTACCCAATGCTAGAATAATGGTTCATCAACCCTCAGGTGGCTTTCAAGGACAAGCATCCGATATTGAGAGACATGCTCAAGAAATTTTATCACTCAGGTCTAGGTTAAATGATATTTATGTAAAACATACTGGTCAAAATTTAAAAACTATTGAAAAAGCTCTTGATAGAGATACATTTATGACATCAGATGATGCTATGAAATTTGGTTTGATTGATAAAGTTGTTGAAAATAGAGAATTAAAATCAGAAGATTAATTTTGTACATTAATATAGGTAAGGTAAAATAAGATTATGAGTAAAATTAGTGATAGCGGAGATTCAAAGAATACACTTTATTGCAGTTTTTGTGGTAAAAGCCAGCACGAAGTTAAAAAGCTTATTGCTGGCCCTACAGTCTTTATTTGTGATGAGTGTGTAGAATTATGTATGGACATAATTAAAGAAGAGGCTAAAAACTTTGAAGATAAATCAGTAGACTCAGTTCCATCTCCAGGAGAGATATATGGTGTTTTAGATGATTACGTAATTGGTCAGCAAAGAGCAAAAAAGGTTCTTTCAGTTGCTGTACACAATCATTACAAGAGACTTGATTGCGACTCTAATAAGGATGATGTTGAGTTGGCAAAATCGAATATTTTATTACTAGGTCCCACTGGGTGTGGAAAAACTTTATTAGCACAAACTCTTGCAAGAATATTAGATGTTCCTTTTACAATGGCTGATGCAACTACGTTAACTGAAGCAGGCTATGTAGGAGAAGATGTTGAGAATATTATCTTAAAACTATTACAAGCTGCAGATTATAATGTTGAAAGAGCGCAAAGAGGTATAGTTTACATTGATGAGGTTGATAAAATTACAAGAAAATCTGATAACCCCTCTATTACAAGAGATGTATCTGGTGAAGGAGTTCAGCAAGCCTTATTAAAAATTATGGAAGGAACAGTTGCTTCTGTTCCTCCACAAGGTGGAAGAAAGCATCCACAGCAAGAATTTCTGCAAGTTGATACAACAAATATACTATTTATATGCGGCGGAGCATTTGATGGTATTCAAAATATAATTTCTGAAAGAGGAACTAATAGATCAGTTGGTTTTGGAGCTGAGGTTAAAGAAAAAGACGATAGAAGAACTGGAGAAATACTCAAAGATCTTCAACCTAAAGACCTTCTTAGATTTGGATTAATTCCTGAATTTATTGGAAGACTTCCTGTTTGCGCTTCATTGGAGGACTTAGACGAGGACTCTCTTATTCGGATACTTACTGAACCTAAAAATGCAGTTGTTAAACAATATAAGAAATTATTTAACTTAGAAAATGTTGATCTAAAATTTTCAGATGACGCTTTGCTTGCTATTGCTAAGAAAACAATGTCTTATTCTACTGGCGCAAGAGGTCTTAGATCCGTAATTGAAAATATCCTTTTGGATACCATGTTTGAAATACCCGGCACACCGGACGTTACCGAGGTTGTAATTTCTGGAGATGTTGTTGAGGGTAAATCCCCTCCACTTTATATTTATGGTGAAAAAGAAAAAAAGAATGAAAAAAAGATAGTTAATTAATTTTATTCTCTTTTACCCCTTGATACTTATTTTTTAAAGTCCATATTAAAGTATTAAGATGTTCTAAATCACTTAAAAAATAACTATTAATTTTATGGATATGCAATGACTGAAGAAAAAAAAGTTCAAGAATTTAAATTATTTAAAAACACACCTGTGCTTCCTTTGAGAAATATTGTTGTTTTCCCTCATATGGTTGTTCCTTTGTTTGTAGGTAGGGACAAATCAATCTCAGCTCTAGAATCAGTAATGGATAAGGGCCAAGAATTACTTTTTCTTGCACAAAAAGATGCTGATATTAACGATCCAGAAAAAAAAGATCTTTATGAGGTTGGAACACTTGGAAAAGTTCTTCAATTATTAAAATTACCAGATGGAACAGTAAAAGTTTTAGTTGAAGGTTTAAAAAGGGCTAAGGTCCAAGAATTTAATGAGTCTGGAGATTACCTTGAGGCTAAAATTGAAGTTATTTCTGAAAATAATGAAATCAATAGCGAAGATAGAGCTTTGTCCAGGCAGGTAGCTTCTCGTTTTGAGGATTTTGTTAAAACTAATAATAAAGTTACATCAGATAATTCTACTGCTTTAAATGACGCAGATAGCCCATCAAAAGTAGCAGATACAATTGCAAGTCAAATGTCAGGCAATGTTAGTCAAAAACAAAAAGTTCTTGAAATTATTGATGTTCAAGAGAGACTTAACAGTATTTTAAATGATTTAGAAGACGAGCTTTCAGTTCTCCAGGTTGAAAAAAAGATTAAAAGAAGAGTTAAAAACCAAATGGAAAAAACTCAAAAAGAATATTACTTGAACGAACAAATGAAAGCTATTCAAAAAGAATTAGACGATGATAATGAAGGTATTGATGATATTTCAGAAATTGAAGAAAAAATATCAAAAACAAAGCTTTCTAAAGAAGCATTAGAAAAAACAAAAAACGAGTTAAAAAAGCTTAAACAAATGAGTCCCATGTCTGCTGAGGCAACAGTAGTAAGAAATTATTTAGATTGGATTTTAGATATTCCTTGGGGAAAAAAGAAGAAGGTGAAAAAAGATCTCTCGGCTGCTCAGGTAATATTAGATAAAGACCATTTTGGCTTAGATAAGGTTAAAGATAGGATTACTGAGTATTTAGCTGTTCAGAATAGATCAAAAAAAATAAAAGGTCCTATTTTATGTTTAGTTGGACCTCCTGGGGTTGGCAAAACATCTCTTGGTAAATCAATTGCCGAAGCAACTGGAAGAGAATTTATTAGAATGTCTCTGGGTGGCGTTAGAGATGAGTCTGAAATCAGGGGACACAGAAGAACATATATTGGTTCAATGCCCGGTAGAATAATTCAATCATTAAAAAAAGTAAAAACTACTAATCCTTTAATTCTTCTTGATGAAATTGACAAACTTGGTTCAGACTTTAGAGGCGATCCTGCCTCAGCTCTATTAGAAGTTTTAGATCCGGAACAAAACAATGCATTTAATGACCATTATTTGGAGGTTGATTACGATCTTTCGCAGGTTATGTTTGTTACAACAGCTAATTCATTAAACATTCCTCAAGCCTTAGCTGATAGAATGGAGATTATTAGAATAGCTGGTTATACTGAGGATGAAAAATTAGAAATTGCTAAAAGACACCTTGTTAAAAAAACTATTGAGAACTGTGGATTAAACGAAAGTGAATGGAGCATCTCAGATGACGCAATTCAATCTGTAATAAGGTATTACAGCAGAGAAGCCGGTGTTAGAGGTCTTGAAAGAGAGATAAATACTCTTGCTCGTAAAGCTGTTAAAGAAATCGAAATTAATAAAAGTGATTCGGTGAATGTAACTTCTGAGAATATTTCTAAGTATTTAGGAGTAAAAAAATTCAGGTATGGAAAAACTGAAAATGACGATTTAATAGGTGTTGTTACTGGTTTAGCATATACAGAAGTTGGAGGAGATATTTTAAACGTTGAGGCTGTTATGCTTCCTGGAAATGGAAAAATAAAAGCAACAGGTAAGCTCGGTGATGTAATGAAGGAGTCAATTGATGCAGCATCCTCATTTGTTAGGTCAAGAGCTGTAAGTTATGGAATTGAACCACCTATTTTTCAAAGAAAAGATATTCATGTTCATGTACCTGAGGGTGCTACACCCAAAGATGGTCCCTCTGCAGGAGTTGCAATGGTGGTAGCTATAATCTCTGTAATGGCAGAAATCTCTATAAAAAACGACATTGCTATGACTGGAGAAATGTCCCTAAGAGGAAGAGTTCTTCCAATTGGAGGTCTAAAAGAAAAACTTCTAGCCGCAACTAGAAGTGGTATAAAAACAGTTTTAGTACCAAGCGAAAATGAAAGAGAATTATCAGAAGTTCCTGAAAATATAAAAAAGAAATTAGATATTAAATTAATTTCAACTATTGATGAAGCCCTTGATTTTGCTCTTACTGAAAAACCGTCTGCAATTGAGTGGGATGAGAAAGCATGGCTTGCTGAACAGAAAAAAAGCAATATTGATCAACCAATTGGTTCTAATCAAACCACTCATTAAAAAAACTTTTTTAAATTTTTTTTGACCAATTGAGATTTTAGGGCATACATTCTTATAAGTTAAACAACTTATGAGAGGATAATATGAATAAAAATGAACTTATCGATGCTATTGCTTCTGGATCAGGATTAAGTAAGGCTGACGCTGGAAGAGCTCTAGAAGCTTTTCTTGGATCAGTGACTTCAACACTTGCCGGTGGTGGAAGTGTAAAAATTACAGGTTTTGGAACTTTTTCTGTAAGTCATAGAGCTGCTACAACAGGAAGAAACCCAAGAACTGGTGAAGCTATCCAAATTGCAGCTTCAAAGAATGCAAAATTTAAATCCGGCAAGGGTTTAAAAGATGCAGTAAACTAAAATCCTAAATTTTAAATTATTTTAGGTGGCTAAATGCCACCTAAAATTAATTTTTTTAATTCTTAACAAATAAAACACATTTAATTTTATGTGTTGCTATGTACTTAATCTTTATTAGGTTATATAAACTTTCAAAATATAAAAGTATAAAACTATTATAGGGGCGGTTAGCTCAGTTGGTAGAGCATCTGGTTTACATCCAGAGGGTCGGGAGTTCGAGCCTCTCACCGCCCACCATTCTTAATATTTTTTAAATTTATACTTTTTTTTTAAGTGTCTTGATTTAAGTTAAATTGACCCTTAAATAAAATATACACTTGTTTATGGGGGTGTAGCTCAGTTGGTTAGAGCGCTGGCCTGTCACGCCAGAGGTCGCGGGTTCGAGTCCCGTCACTCCCGCCATAATCTTATAGTTATTTTTTTAGAATTAGTGGTAAGTAAATAAACAGAAAAATAGGTATCCAATACAAAAGAAATAATGATAATAATAAAAGGAAGTTGTTACCTATAGATAGCAAAAGACCTGAAAATAAAAAAAAATTCCAAAAATAGTCTATTATTTTATGCCAATAATGCCATTTATCGCCAAATCTGGATTCCATTTTTTTTCTGAAATCCATAGCAGGTTTAAAAACATGCCGTAATACTACAGGTGTTTCATTAATAACCATTATTAAGAAACCAAAAAAAAATAAAAATTGAGAAATTACAAAAATATCCATACTTATTTCAAATTTACAATATCCATAATTTTATATAATAATAGGCATATAATTTAAAGGAATTAAAAATGACAAAACTTAATCTTTTATGGGCTTCTGAAATGGGAACAGCTATGGAAGTAGCTGATAATGTTGCTTCAATTGCAAAGGAAAAATCAATCGATATTAATCAAGTTGAGCTTAATGATGTATCAATGGATGATTTAGTTAATATGAAGAAAGTACTAGTTGTTACAAGTACTACTGGAGATGGCGATCTTCCAATGATGGGGGAAGAGTTTTGGACAGAACTCTCTGAAGCTGAAATTAGTTTGTCTAATATCGAATACAGTGTATGCGCATTAGGTGATAGTTCTCACTTCGATTTTTGTGGTGCGGGAAAAAAAGTTGATGAGAAATTTCAAGAACTTGGAGCAAAAAAAATTTTAGATAGACATGAATGTGATGGAGACACCGAAGGTCACGAAGATTGGGCTAAAAATGCATTGGAAAAGCTTGGATTTGAGTAATAAATTTTTAATTTTTTATTATTTATAATTTTATGTTAAATTATTTAAAAAATAATAAAAAATTATGTTGGAATTTCAAAAACAAAACTGTCAATTAACCTTAGAGGAAGGTCTTGAAATTTATTATAACGCCTTTGAAGATCAAGAATCAATTTTAAAGGGGGATACTCTTCCGGAGTTTATTTTTGGACATGATTGTACCCATGTTATCTTTGGACTTGGTTTATCTCTAAAGGAGGAGGCAATATTAGATACTTATACTATTTATGGTTGTAAAAACTCTATAAAAATAATTATAAAAGCGGCAGGGCAAATTTTTAAATCAAAAGAGCTTTTAAATTTATACAAAAAACTTATTTCTGAGCATGGTTTAATTGGTTTATTGAAATTGGTAAATTCTTCAAAAAAATCAAAAAAAATTGCGAGAATTAAAACTAAAAAAATGAAAAAAAAGTGGTCATATATTGTTCCAAAATCATATCTTTCATATAAAATAAACGATTTAAGAGATGAATATGGTATATCAATACTAACAGAGAAAGAGCTTGGATTGTAAAAAACTCTATTTATTTAAAGGACTTTACGTTAAGTAATTTGAGTTTATCAAACAAATTTTCTTGCTAAGGTATACTTAAATAAAAAACATTCTTTCAACCCTTTTTATATTATTAAGAGCTCATCTTTTTTTGAAAAAATTCTTGTATTATTGTCATTTTCTCTATTTTAAAACCATAATATTTTTGAATTTTATATTTTTTTGATTTTTATTAAATAGATGAAATTTTTATGAATATAATAAAAAAAATTAAACAAAATTTAAGGATAATTTTATGACTAAACTAAAAGATAAGATTGCAATTATTACTGGCGGTGCCGATGGTATAGGCAGAGTTACCGCAGAGTTTTTTTTAAAAGAGGGGGCCGAAGTTTTAATTTTTGATAATAACAAAGCTAATTTAAAAAATACTATTAAAGAAATTAATTCTAAAAAAATAAGCCACTTTTTTGGAGACGTAACAGTTTTGGAGGATAACTTAAAAGCTGTGGAGCTAGCTAAAGAAAAATTTGGTGGACTAGACATTTTTATTGCAAATGCTGGTATAGAGGGCAATGTCAAAAATATTGAAGATTATGATGTAGAAACCTTTGATAAGGTTATGAATGTAAACATTAAGGGAGTTTTCCTTGGGTTAAAGGCATCTATACCTGCAATGAGCGATAGAGGAGGAGGCAGTTATATTATTTCCTCAAGTGTTGCAGGCCTTACAGGTGCTCCTGGTTTAGCACCTTATGCTACAAGTAAACATGCAGTTACAGGGTTAATGAGGTCAGCAGCTAAAGAGTGTGCAGAAAGGAATATAAGAGTAAATTCAATCAATCCTTCCCCTGTAGAAACTAGGATGATGAGAAGTATTGAAGAAGGATTAATGCCTGAAGATTCTAATCAAGCTAAGGATATATTTGAGTCCAATATTCCTATGGGGAGATATGCAAAAGCAGATGATGTGGCAAAACTAATGCTATTTCTTGCTAGTGATGATAGCAGTTTTATTACTGGATCGGTTTACACGATTGATGGTGGAAATACTGCTTAAAAAAATTAATGATTGATTTTATCTTTAAAAAAAATAGTTTATTAATAATTAACTTTAAGAGGTAATTGATGAGTAACTTTGATAGAATGAAAGAAATTTTAGAAAAGCAAAAACAACAACATATTATTGATGGTCCTTTACCAGTTTCTGTTCGAAAAGATTGGATTAACAGATGTATTTCCTCTCTAATAAAATATCAAAATGAAATAGCTGATGCAATATCAGAAGATTTTGGTCACAGAAGTAAGGAGAGCTCTCTTTTATCTGACGTTGCGGGTTCAATTACATCTCTTAAAATGGCTAAAGAAAATATAGATAAATGGACTAAACCCGAAAAAAGAAAAGTTTCTCCATCAATCTTAGGTTTTCTGGGAGCTAAATTAAAAATAGAGTATCAACCACTTGGAACAGTTGGTGTTATAAGTCCATGGAATTTCCCTGTTACTCTTACTTTTGGGCCACTCGGAAGTATATTTGCAGCAGGAAATAGGGCGATGATAAAACCATCAGAATTTACTCCTAAAACCTCCGAATTAATGAAAAAAATGTTTTCAGAAGAGTTTTCAGAGGAGGAGGTTGCTATTTTTACTGGAGGTCCTGATGTTGGTGAAGCTTTTTCTTCACTTCCTTTTGACCATCTTCTTTTTACTGGGGCAACATCAATAGCAAAGCATGTTATGAGAGCTGCATCAGAAAATTTAGTTCCTGTTACACTAGAGTTAGGTGGTAAATCACCAGTTATTATCTCAGATAGCTCAAACTTTGATGTTTCAGTTAACCGAATTATGGCTGGAAAAACCCTTAATGCCGGACAAATTTGTCTTGCTCCTGATTATGTTTTTGTTCCTGAGGCAAAAAAAGATAATTTTATATTTCAATCAAAAGAAATAATTGCAAAAATGTTTCCAACACTAAAAGAAAACCCTGATTATACATCTGTTATTAACCAGAGACATTTTGATAGATTAAAAGGTTATATTTCGGAAGCTCAAGACAAAGGAGCTGAGGTAATTGAAATTAATCCATCAAATGAAGATTTTGATCAACAACCGAATCATAAAATTCCTCCTACACTGATAATAAATCCTGATGATGATCTATCTGTAATGAAAGAAGAAATTTTTGGTCCTGTTCTTCCAATAAAAACTTACTCTGATATATCTGAAACAATAAATTACATAAATTCAAAGGATAGACCACTTGGTTTATATTATTTTGGAGAAAATACTGAAGAAATGAATAATGTTTTAAAAAATACTACTTCTGGTGGTGTAACTATCAATGATGTCGTTTTTCATGTTGCTCAAGAAAATGCGCCTTTTGGAGGTGTAGGACCTTCTGGAACTGGCTCCTATCATGGAATAGAAGGATTTAAGAATTTTTCGCATGCTAAAACTATTTATACTCAAACTAAGTTTGATAGTTTAATAAATATTTTTCGACCCCCTTACGGATCTAAGGTTAAAAGTGCATTAAAAACTCAAATTAAGCCATAAATATTTTTTATAAATACTGAAACTTCAATTTTTTTTTTAAATATTAAAATTAAGATTATTCTGGGTTTATTTGCAAAATTTTTTATTTTTATTTAACCTACAAATTCTTTCGAATTTTATTGCATTCCTAACCCCAAAGGATATATTGCTCTCAAATATATGAGGGGGATAAAGGAGCAATAGTATGCCTGGTATACTGCAAGATTATTTACCGATAGTTGTCTTTATGGGCTTGTCCTTATTTATTACCCTGTTGCTTATTTTACCTCCACTTTTAATTGCACCAAAAAACCCTGACTCTGAGAAATTATCTCCATATGAATGTGGTTTTGATCCTTTTGATGATGCCAGGTCAAAATTTGATATAAGATTTTATTTAGTTGCTATTTTATTTATTATTTTTGATTTAGAAGTAGCCTTTCTTTTTCCATGGGCAATAGTTTTTGGAGACATTGGTTTCTTTGGGTTTTTCTCAATGATGCTCTTTTTAACAATTTTAACTATCGGTTTTATTTATGAATGGAAAAAAGGAGCATTAGAATGGGATTAATTTCCAAAAGTAATGCAGAAAATTTCCAGTCTGAAATGACTGATAAAGGGTTTTTTGTGACTTCATCAGAGTCATTAATTAATTGGGCTAGAACTGGATCATTGCACTGGATGACGTTTGGTCTTGCTTGTTGCGCGATAGAAATGTTTCAAGCAAATGGTCCTAGATATGATTTAGAGAGATTTGGTACTGCTCCAAGAGGATCACCTAGGCAATCTGATGTTATGATTGTAGCTGGAACATTAACTAATAAAATGGCTGGACCATTAAGAAAAGTTTATGATCAAATGCCAGAGCCTCGCTATGTAATCTCTATGGGTTCATGTGCAAATGGCGGTGGATACTATCATTACTCTTATTCAGTTGTTCGAGGTTGCGATAGAATTGTTCCTGTTGATATTTATGTACCTGGATGTCCTCCTACAGCAGAGGCTCTAATGTATGGAATTTTACAATTACAGAAAAAAATAAGAAGAATTGGGACTGTTGAAAGATAGAAGTTAGAATGTATAAACAAAAAAATTATTCTCAATTAATAAATGACATTGAAAGTAACTCGAAAATAAGAGCACTTATTGTAAAAACTGAAGTTTCTGCAAATGATCTTTCTATATATGTTGATAATGAAAACCTTTATGATTTGTTAAAGTTTTTGAGAGATGGTGAAGATTTCTTATTTTCTCAACTAACTGATTTATGCGGTGTCGACTGGCCAGAGAATGAAATAAGATTTCAAGTTGTTTACAACCTTTTATCGATGTCAAATAACTCAAGAATTAGAGTAAAAACTTTTACTGATAACAATGACTCAATAATAAGTGTTTCAAAACTTTTTCCTTGTGCGGAATGGTATGAAAGAGAGGCATATGATTTATTTGGAATTAATTTTAAAGGTAATAAAGATCTTAGAAGATTACTTACTGATTATGGCTTTGAAGGTCATCCATTAAGGAAAGACTTCCCTTTAACTGGTTATGTTGAGGTAAGATATGACGAGTCAAAAAAGCGAGTTGTGTATGAACCTGTTGAACTAAAACAAGAATTTAGAAGTTTCGACTTTGAAAGTCCATGGGAGGGTATTGAGTACCCTGAAAATGATTTAGAGAGTGATTTAGTCAATGACAAATAAGACTAGTGAAAAATTTAGAGTTAATTTTGGTCCTCAGCATCCAGCTGCGCACGGTGTATTAAGGCTCATTCTCGATTTAGATGGAGAGGTCGTTGAAAGAGTGGAGCCTCATATTGGTCTTCTTCACAGAGGTACTGAAAAATTAATCGAAAATAAAACATATTTACAAGCTTTGCCTTATTTTGATCGCTTAGATTATGTTGCACCAATGAATCAAGAGCATGCTTTCACTCTTGCAGTTGAGAGTCTTTTAAATGTTCAAGTCCCAGAAAGAGCTCAATGTATAAGAGTTTTATACTCTGAAATTGGAAGAATTTTAAATCATATGATTAATGTACCGGCTCAAGCCTTGGACGTAGGTGCATTAACTCCAACATTGTGGGGTTGGGAAGAGAGAGAAAAACTCATGGTCTTTTATGAAAGGGCCTGCGGTTCAAGACTTCATGCTGCTTATTTTAGAACAGGTGGTGTACATCAAGATATTGAGGAAACTTTAGTTAATGACATTTTTAAGTTTTGTGATCCATTTTTAAAAGTTTTGGACGATTTAGAGAGTCTTCTTACTGAAAATAGAATATTTAAACAAAGAAATGTTGATATAGGTATTGTTACTAAACAAGATGTTTTAGATTGGGGTTTAACAGGAGTTATGGCTAGAGGCTCAGGTTATCACTGGGATTTAAGAAAAACTCAACCCTATGAAATATATGATCAACTTGATTTTCAAATTCCTGTAGGAAAAAACGGTGATAATTATGATAGATATTTGATTAGGGTTGAAGAGTGTCGTCAATCAATTTCAATTATTAAGCAAGTTATTGAAAGAATGAAACCTGGGCCAATAATTTGTGAAGATAAAAAAATAGCTCCACCAAAAAGAGCAGAAATGAAATCTTCAATGGAAGCCCTTATTCATCATTTTAAATTATATACAGAAGGTTATGATGTAGGGCCAGGTGATGTCTACAGAGCTATTGAAGCTCCTAAAGGAGAGTTTGGTGTTTATTTGATATCTGACGGAACAAATAAACCATATAGATGTAAAATTCGCGCACCAGGTTTTGCACATCTTCAAGCTATTGATTATCTTGGTAAGGGGCATTTGTTACCTGACCTATCAGCAATTCTAGGTTCATTGGATTTGGTTTTTGGTGAGGTTGATAGATGACTATAAAAAGATTAGATATCAATCAACCAGAAACATTTTCTTTCAGCAAGAAAGACAACGAGCTTATTGATAAGATTATAAAAAACTATCCAAAAGATAGAAAGCAATCTGCTGTTGTTCCAAGTCTTTATATAGCTCAAAAAAGAGCAGGAGGTTGGCTTCCTGAAAAAGCTATTTCAAAAGTTGCTGAAATTCTTGAGATGCCAAAAATGAGAGTATTAGAAATAGCCACATTTTACTCAATGTTTAATTTAAAACCAACTGGAGACCACTTTATTCAAGTTTGTGGAACAACACCTTGTTGGTTAAGAGGGTCTGATAAAATTAAAAAAGCTTGTGTTGAGTTGGTTGGAAAAGAGGGTGAAGTTTCCTCTGAAAGTATAAGTTGGCTTGAGGTTGAGTGTCTTGGTGCCTGTGTAAACGCACCGGCTGTTCAGGTAAATGAAGATTATTATGAAGATTTAAATTATGAAAATATGATTGATTTAATAAACAATATAAAAAAGAAAAAGGCTATAAAAGTTGGATCTCAAATAGGAAGAGTTTCATCTGAACCTATTAATACGGGTAAACAAAATGCTTAGAAAAGAAGATAGAATCTTTAGTAATCTATATGGTTTTGAGTCACCAAATTTAGCTGATGCTAAAAAAAGAGGGGACTGGTCAAATACAAGAGATATTTTGCAAAAAGATAGAGATCAAATAATTCAAGAGCTTACAAAGTCTGGTCTTAGGGGTAGAGGAGGCGCTGGTTTTCCTACTGCAACAAAATGGACTTTTATGCCAAAGGAACCAACTGGTAAAAACCATTACTTAGTTGTAAATGCAGATGAGTCTGAGCCCGGTACATGTAAAGATAGAGATATAATTAGAAATGAACCTCATAAACTCCTCGAAGGCTGTATTATCGCCTGCAAAGCTATGGGTGCAAATATTTGTTATATTTACATTAGAGGTGAGTTTTATAATGAAAGGATATCATTAGAAACCGCACTAAATGAAGCTTATGAAAACGGTCTAGTAGGAAAAAATGCATGCAACTCTGGAGAAGATATTGAGATATACATCCATCATGGAGCTGGAGCATATATATGCGGCGAGGAAACGGCTTTATTAGAGAGTTTAGAGGGAAAAAAAGGGATGCCTAGGTTAAAACCTCCTTTTCCCGCTACTGCAGGCTTATACGGCTGTCCAACTACCGTAAATAATGTTGAGAGTATAGCTGTGGTTCCGACAATTTTAAGAAGAGGGGCGGATTGGTTTTCATCTCTTGGCAGGGAGAGAAATACTGGAACAAAGATTTTTTGTATTTCAGGACATGTAAACAATCCATGTAATGTTGAAGAGGAAATGGGAATACCTCTTAAAGATCTTATTGAGAAACATGCTGGTGGTGTAAGAGGTGGCTGGGATAATTTATTAGCTGTAATTCCTGGTGGATCATCAGTACCAATGCTTCCAAAGGATATTTGTGATACAGTTCTTATGGATTTTGACTCATTGAAAGCAGTAAATTCTGGCTTAGGCACTGCAGCTGTAATAGTAATGGATAAATCAACTGATTTAATTAAGGCAATTTCAAGAATTTCTTATTTTTACAAACATGAAAGCTGTGGGCAATGCACTCCATGTAGAGAGGGAACAACATGGCTATGGGAAATGATGGAAAAAATGGCAAACGGCAGTGCTAGAGTAGATGAGATTGATACACTTCTTGATTTAACAAAAAGAATTGAAGGTCATTGTATTTGTGCACTAGGAGATGCTGCTGCTTGGCCTGTTCAAGGGCTGATAAGACATTTCAGAAGTTACATGGAAGAAAGGCTTATTAGTACAAAAAATAAAATTTTAGTGGAGCAGTAATGCCTAAAATTATAATAGATGGAAAAGATTTTGAAGTTGAAGAAAATCTCTCAATTATACAGGCATGTGAAATTTCTGGGGTAGAAATACCAAGATTCTGTTATCATGAAAAACTCTCTGTTGCCGGTAATTGCAGAATGTGTCTGGTTGATATTGAAGATGCAAGAGGGATGAGTCCTAAACCTGTAGCTTCATGCGCAATGCAGGTTTCTGATGGCTTAAAAATTCATACAAAAACACAAAGAGTGAAAAAGGCTCGAGAAGGGGTCATGGAATTTCTTTTAATTAACCATCCACTTGATTGTCCAATTTGTGATCAAGGTGGTGAATGTGATTTACAGGATCAGTCAGTTGCCTATGGAGTAGGCGGAAGTAGATACGAACAAAATAAACGCTCTGTTGAAAATAAGGATATGGGGCCTTTTATTAAAACAGAAATGAACAGATGTATTCATTGTACTAGGTGCGTTCGTTTTTCAACTGAAGTTTCAGGTTCAGATGAGATAGGAGCTATTGGAAGAGGTCGCGATATGGAAATTACAACATATCTTGATGTAGCTGTTAAATCTGAATTATCTGGAAATGTCATAGATTTATGTCCTGTTGGCGCCTTAACTTCAAAACCATATGCGTTCTCTGCAAGACCCTGGGAGCTTAAGCAAACAGAGTCCATTGATATAATGGATGCTGTAGGTTCAAATATAAGAATAGATACTAAAGGTAATAAAGTTATGAGGGTTTTACCCCGTAACAATGATGAAATAAATGAAGAGTGGATTTCTGATAAAACAAGATTTTTTTGGGATGGCTTAAGCCTTCAAAGAATTGATAAACCTTATCTTAGAACAGATGGTAAGCTTAGACAAATAAGTTGGGAAAAAGCCCTTGATGTCGCTTCAGATAAGTTTTTAAATACTAAACCTGAAAAAATCGCTTCAATTATTGGTGATCTAGCATCAATAGAGTCTATATATGCATTAAAAAAATTAATGGAGTCAATTAAGTCTCCCAACACTGAATGCAGACAAGATGGTTCCAAAATTAGCGGAGATAGAGAGAGATGGCTGTTTAACTCTAAATTATCAGGAATAGATGAATCTGATGGCTGTTTATTAATTGGTACAAACCCTAAAATTGAAGCCTCTATTATTAACTCTAGACTAATTAGAAAATCAAAAGAAAATAACTACTCCATTGGATTGTTAGGTAGAAAGGTTGATTTAAATTATGATTATAAATTTCTAGGTGATGACCCCGCGATAATTTATGACTTAATTGATGGTAAAAGTTCATTTAGTAAAAATTTATTAAAAATGAATAAACCATTAATGATTATTGGCCAAGGTGCCTTGAGGGGAAATAAAGGAGAAGATTATTTAAACCTGTGTATTGAGTTAGCACATAAGTATAATTTTTTAAAAGATGAATGGAATGGTTTCAACGTTCTTCATACTGCAGCTTCAAGGCCTGGGGCAATGGAAATTGGCTTTTTACCGGGAGAAAAAGGTAAAAATTTAGATCAAATTATTAAAAGTTATAAAACAGGAGATATTTCAACTTTATTCCTTTTAGGTGCTGATGAAATTGATTTATCCGAAAAAAATGATTGTTTTATTATTTATCAGGGGCATCATGGTGATAAAGGTGCGAACATAGCCGACTTAATTTTACCATCTCCCTCATTTAATGAACAAAATGGACTTTTTATTAATACTGAAGGTAGAGTTCAAGAGTCTATAAGAGCTACTTTCCCCCTTGGAGAAGCAAAGGAAGACTGGGAAATTATTTCATTGATATCAAAAACTATGGGTTTATCAAATATTTTTAAAAGTTTCGAAGAATTAAGGTCTAGTTTATTTTATGATTATCCCAACTTATCTGATTTAGATTTTTGTCTTTCGAGCAAGAAATTTCCAAAAAAATTAAACTCAAAAGATATAAAAGATCATATCTTTACAGATTCTTTAAATAATTTTTGGTTATCTAACTCAATAACTCGGTCATCAAAATTGATGTGTGAGAGAAACAATATTTCAAAAAAATTAGAACAGGCGATTGATTAAATGTCATTTTTTATAAGTTACATAATGCCCTTAATGATTATTTTTCTGCAATCATTATTAGTAATGATTGCTGTGCTTCTAATGGCTTATTTTGGAATATATGCTGACAGGAAAATATGGGCTGCTGTTCAGTTAAGAAAAGGACCAAATGTTGTGGGACCATTCGGCCTTCTTCAATCAGCAGCTGATCTTTTAAAACTGTTATTTAAAGAGATTATAATTCCTGAAAAAGCTAACAAAATGATTTTTATCCTAGGGCCTATTGTTACTTGTTTTGTTGCTTTATCATCTTGGGCAGTAATACCCTTTGCAGAAAATTGGGTTGTTGCTGATATTAATGTAGGAATTTTATATATTTTTGCTGTTTCTTCTCTCGGAGTATATGGGATAATGATGGGGGGCTGGGCTTCAAATTCAAAATATCCATTTATGGGGGCTATGAGATCTGCTGCCCAAATGGTTTCTTACGAAGTATCAATTGGATTTGTAATTATTGCTGTTCTATTATGCGTAGGTTCATTAAATTTATCAGATATTGTTATAGCTCAAAAAAATTTATGGTTTGTTTTTCCTTTATTTCCAATGTTTATAATTTTTTTTGTTTCAGCGTTGGCTGAAACAAACAGACCTCCTTTTGATTTACCCGAGGCTGAAGCTGAATTGGTTGCTGGCTACCAAACAGAATATTCATCAACATTATTTATGCTTTATTTTTTAGGTGAACTAGCAGCAACATTTTTAATGTGCGCTATGACTACAATTTTGTTTTTTGGAGGTTGGCTACCTCCATTTAATATTGCTCCGTTTACCCTTATACCTGGGGTGGTTTGGTTTATGTTAAAAGTTGCATTTGTCTTCTATTTATTTTCAATGGTTAAAGCCCTCGTTCCAAGATATAGATACGATCAGCTTATGAGATTGGGATGGAAAGTTTTTCTTCCAATTTCTATGTTCTGGGTTGTTTTAACTGCAAGTTTTTTATTAATTTTTGATATTGCACCATAGGACTTAAGATGAAATTTATTCTAAATTTTTTAAAAACATATCTTCAGTGGGATTTTATTAAAGCATATTTTGTTGGTATGAAATATTTCGTAATTAAAAGAAAGGCCACTATTAATTATCCTTTTGAAAAAGGTAAATTATCCTCAAGATTTAGGGGTGAACATGCTTTGAGAAGATATCCTAATGGTGAAGAACGTTGTATAGCCTGTAAATTATGCGAAGCAGTTTGTCCTGCGCAGGCAATTACAATAGACGCGGGACCAAGAGATAACGACGGTGTAAGAAAAACAATTAGATACGACATTGATATGGTTAAATGTATTTATTGTGGTTTATGCCAAGAGGCTTGTCCTGTTGATGCTATTGTTGAGGGGCCAAACTTTGAATTTGCCACCGAAACCAAAGAAGAACTTTTATACAGCAAAGAAAAACTTATGGATAATGGCGATAGATGGGAAGTTTCTTTAGTAAAGAATATTGAGAGGGACTCACCTTTTCGATAGGCGTTTTTAAACTATGTTTCCAGCATTTCTCTTTTATATTTTCTCAGCAACAATCATCCTTTCTGCTTTGATGGTTATATTTTCAAAAGATCCAATTAATTCAGTCCTTTTTTTAATTTTTTCATTTGTTAATGCTGCTGGCATTTTTCTATTAGCCGGAGCAGAGTTTTTAGCATTAATACTTGTTATTGTTTATGTAGGGGCAGTTGCTGTATTATTTCTATTCGTCATTATGATGTTAGATTTTAATATTGAAAATATCAAAAAAGAGACTAAAAAATTTCTTCCTCTTGGTCTTTTCATTGGAGCTATTCTATTTTTAGAAATTAGTTTAATGATTTATACTCCAGAAATTTTTTCCAATGAATTTAGAATTATCGGAAGATCATATATAAGTAATTTATCTAATACTGAGATACTTGGAAATTTAATATACACAGATTATTTTCTGCAATTTCAACTTGCTGGTTTTATATTATTAGTAGCAATGATTGGAGCCATAGTTCTTACTCTTCGACACAGAGATTATGTAAGACGCCAAAATATTAGTAATCAAATTAATAGAGAATCTAAGGCAAGTATCGAGCTAGTCGATATTAAACTAAATGATAGAGTTAATAATGATAATTGAACTAGGTCATTATTTAATTTTATCCTCAATGCTCTTTACAATAGGTGTTATAGGCGTTTTTTTGAATCGAAAAAATGTCATTATAATCTTAATGTCTTTAGAGCTTATTTTGTTGAGTATAAGTATAAACTTAGTTGCTTTTTCAGCCTTTCTTAATGATTCAGTTGGTCAAATTTTTTCACTTTTCATTTTAACAGTTGCAGCTGGAGAGGCTGCAATTGGTCTAGCCATTTTAGTTGTATATTTTAGAAATGCTGGAAACATAGAAGTCGATAAAATTAACAAGATGAGTGGATAATGGCCTTATTTTTAATAGTATTCTTACCATTAATAAGTTCTTTAGTAACTGGTTTTTTTGGAAAAAAATTAAATCTTATGCTTAGTCATACATTTTCATGTACAATGATAATTATTCCTTTTTTTTTATCCTTGTATTTTTTGAAATTATCCCTTTCTGGAAGTTATAATTTAGTTGTTCCTTTATTTGAATGGTTGAGTTCAGGGGACTTAACTACTGAGTGGTCCTTAAGATTGGATTTATTAACTTCTGTTATGCTGGTTGTGGTTACATCTGTTTCCTCTCTTGTTCATATATATTCAATTGGTTATATGAGTCACGATCCTCACCAAACTAGATTCTTTGCGTATCTATCTTTTTTTACTTTTGCAATGCTAATTCTTGTTACATCAAATAATTTCCTTCAATTATTTTTTGGATGGGAGGGTGTAGGATTAGCCTCTTATTTATTGATTGGTTTTTGGCATAAAAAAGACTCAGCAAATTCAGCTGCAATGAAAGCTTTTGTAGTTAATAGGGTAGGAGATTTTGGTTTTTTGATAGGACTTGCAATTTTATTTTTTCATACCAGCTCTCTGGATTTCGATACAATTTTTTCAATGAATAAACAATTATCATCAAATAGTTTTTCAATTTTTAATATAGATTTTAATGTTCTGAATACAGCATGTTTTTTTCTATTTATGGGTGCAATGGGTAAATCAGCCCAATTATTTCTTCATACGTGGCTTCCTGATGCTATGGAGGGACCTACACCAGTTTCAGCATTAATTCATGCTGCAACAATGGTTACAGCAGGTATCTTCCTTGTAGCCAGATGTTCTCCATTATTTGAGATGTCCCAATCAATTCTATCTTTTATAATTATTGTTGGTGCATCAACTGCTTTTTTTGCTGCAACAGTTGCCCTAGTTCAAAATGATATTAAAAGGATAGTAGCTTACTCAACATGTTCTCAGCTTGGTTACATGTTTGTTGCTTTAGGATCTGGAGCGTATCAAATTGCAATTTTTCATTTATTTACTCATGCTTTTTTTAAAGCACTTTTATTTCTTGGTTCTGGATCAGTTATTCATGCAGTATCTGACGAGCAAGATATAAGAAAAATGGGAGGATTATATAAGCTTATACCTTTTACATGGATAGTTATGCTTATTGGTACACTTGGATTAACAGGGGCTCCTCTTATGTCCGGTTACTACTCTAAAGATGGTATTATTGAAGCAGCATTTGTTTCACAAACTGAAGGACATTTTTATGCTTTTTATTTGTTAGTATTTTCTGCTCTCCTTACAAGCTTTTATTCATGGAGACTTATATTTTTAACTTTTAATGGTAAGAGTAATATTTCAACAGAAATTTTTTCAAAAATTCACGAAAGTCCAAGGGTTATGTTATTTCCTTTAATAATTCTTTCAATACTAACAATTTTTTCAGGAATTTACTTCGCTGATTATTTTATGTCTCATGATTATCAATACTTATGGCAATCTTCTATTTACTTGTCTGAAAATAACCATGTTATTGAGTC
>CACOFZ010000003.1 GCA_902626605.1 uncultured PS1 clade bacterium | reverse complement strand
CTTGATAAAGAGAAATTTTCAATGAAACCTATAATTAGTTACAGTACTAAATTTTCGAGTAATTTTTATGGACCATTTAGAGAAGCTGCTTCATCGGCACCATCTTTTGGTGATAGAAAACAATACCAATTAGATTATAAGGGTAAAACCGAGGCGATCAGAGCAAGCATAAGATGTGCCGAAGAAGGCGCTGACATGCTTATGGTCAAACCTGGAATGACCTCCATTGATTTAATTATGAAAATAAAAGAAAAAACTAATCTTATGGTTGGCTCTTATCAGGTGAGTGGTGAATATGCTGGTTTGTGTCTTTCAGAAGAAAAAGGTTTATTGGATTTAAATGAGGCTTTAAAAGAAACTTGGCATGTTATGCGAAGAGCTGGAGCTCAATACATTATTTCTTATGGTGCACGGCTGGCAAAAGAAATAGGTTTTTAATGTCAAATTTATTATTCAATAATGCCTTAAAAAGAGTATCTCAAAAAACTCCGCCAATATGGTTTATGCGACAAGCTGGAAGGTATCATTCGCATTATCAGAATTTAAAGAAAGATTATTCATTTGAGGACTTATGCAAAAATCCAGAGTTGGCTGCGCAAACTGCTCTGGGGCCAATAAAAGATTTTGATTTTGACGTATCAATTCTATTTAGCGATATTCTTTTTCCATTAGAGGCTTTGGGTATGAATCTCAAATATAATCCAGGACCAGTTTTTTCTAAATTTATTGATCATTCAAATTTTAATGAATTAAAAAAGGTTGAAGACGCTATTCTAGATTTAAATTTTCAGAGCGAGGCTTTGAAAATAACACGAGAAATTTTACCAAAAAATAAAAGTTTAATTGGCTTTGTAGGTGGTCCATGGACAGTATCTTCTTATGGCACTGGAATGAATAAGGGTATAAATTTTGAAGGTAATTTTAGAAATGACTTTATTTATAAACTTCTTACTGAGAAAATAATACCTTTATTAAAGAAAAATATTGAAATGCAGATTTCTTCAGGTGCCGAAATAGTGATGATTTTTGATACAGATGCAGCAAGAATAGGAAATTCAAAAGATTTTTATGATTATTCAGATTTAATTTATAATAATTTAATTAAACCTTTTAATAATAAGGTTGGATTTTTTGCAAAGTATCCGTTTGATTATAACTTTTTTATTGAAAAAATAAATTCTAATGAAGATAAAGCATTATCAGGAATAGGATTTGATCACACATTCGAGATTTCACAATGTCTAAGAAAAATTAAAAAAGGTTTTGTTCAAGGTAATTTTAATCAAGAGATTTTAACTAAATCTTTAGATGAGGTTAAAAGAGAGCTTGATAAATATATAGAGCCAATACTTAATTTAAATTTATCTGATAGGGCTGGTTGGGTTTGTGGTTTAGGACATGGTATTTTAAAAACTACACCAGAAGAAAATGTTAGTTACTTTATAAAAACTATTAGGGAAAATTTTAAATGAATGACTCTTTAAGATCAGATGAAATTGATGGTGAGAAAAAAATTGCTCAAGAATGGTTTAGAGAACTAAGAGATCAATTTTGTAAAAAATTTGAAGAAATTGATGGCAAAAAATTTGTCAGAAAGACTTGGAAACATTCCGGAGAGGGTGGTGGAGAAATGAGTATTTTAAAAGGGAATGTTTTTGAAAAGGTTGGCGTTAATATTTCGACTGTTAAAGGAGAATTTAAAGAAGATTTCAGAAAGCAAATATCTGGTACAGAAAAAGCTCCAAATTATTGGGCAAGTGGTATAAGTGTTGTTGCTCATATGCAATCTCCTTTTGTACCAGCTTTTCATTTTAATACTAGATTCATTCAAACTGGGAAAAAGTGGTTTGGTGGCGGTGCTGATATGACACCTTCAATTTCTAATGATGATGATGTAAATTTTTTTCATAAATCAATTGAAAAAGCATGTAACAAGCATGATAAAAACTATTATCCAGATTTTAAGAAACAATGCGATGAATATTTTTATCTTCCTCATAGGGATGAGCCAAGGGGAGAAGGTGGTATTTTTTTTGATCATTTGAATAATGATAATTTTGATAAGGATTTTAATTTTATCCGTGATTTTGGTGAGGATATTTTAACAACTATTTGTATTATCGTTGAAAAACGAAAGAATAAGACTTGGTCTCAAGATGAAAAAGATATACAGCTTTTAAAAAGAGGTAGATATGTTGAATTTAATCTTTTATGGGATAGAGGAACGCTATTTGGCTTGAAAACAGGCGGATCTACTGACGCGATATTAATGTCAATGCCTCCTACCGCTAAATGGGATTAAAAATCATGAAAACACTTATAATTTTTTCAACTGTTGATAATCATACAAAGAAAATAAGTGACTATATATCTAGATTTTTAGATTCTAAGGATGATATTGATTTAGTGGATTTAGAAGTCATAAATAAATATAATATTAACGATTATAATCGAATTATTATCGGAGCAAGTATTCGTTATGGCAAGTTTAGAAAAAGTCTATATGAATTTATATCTAAAAATAAAATACATTTAGATAAAAAAATTAGTTGTTTTTTTGGCGTTAATTTAGTTGCAAGAAAAAAAGAAAAAAATACTCCCGAAACCAACCCATACATAATTAAGTTTTTAAAAAAAACAAAATGGCAGCCAAATTTAGTTGGAGTATTTGCTGGAAGTCTTGAATATTCAAAATACAAAATTTCAGACAAATTTATAA
The DNA here is from genome assembly GCA_902626605.1 of uncultured PS1 clade bacterium. GTDB lineage: Bacteria > Pseudomonadota > Alphaproteobacteria > MED-G09 > MED-G09 > MED-G09. The sequence continues at coordinate 148,481 of CACOFZ010000003.1, read as the reverse complement.
TTAAATTTATAATGTGGATTACTAATGGACCAACTGATACCTCAAAGAATTATGAGTTTACTGATTGGGACGATGTAAAAAATTTTTCTAAAAAGATTTGTGAAATTAACCTGTCTTAGCCCTTTGAATTGCCTCCCATATTTTATTAGGGGTTGCAGGCATATCAAAATCTTTAACTCCTTTTGATTTCAAAGCGTCTAAAACTGAATGTATTACTGCTGGAGGTGCTGCAATCGCACCTGCCTCTCCACAACCTTTTACACCGAGTCCATGGACAGATGGTGTAACTTCAGTTTTAACAATCATTGTAGGTATATTGTCTGCTCTTGGCATTGTATAATCCATAAAGGATCCATTGATTAATTGAGCTGTATCTTCCTCATAAATACAATGTTCAAGCATGGCTTGACCAATACCCTGGGCTACACCTCCATGAACTTGCCCTTCGACAATCATAGGATTCATAATTATACCAAAGTCATCGGCAACAGCATAATTTATAATTTCAGTCTTTCCAGTTTCTGGATCTATTTCGATTTCACAGATATGAGTTCCGGCTGGATATGTAAGATTAGGTGGATCATAAAAAGATGTTTCTTCAAGGCCAGGTTCAAGTTCGTGAATAGGATAGTTTCCCGGGACATATGCAGCGCCTATTACTTCAGGTAGTGAAATAAACTTATTTGTATCTTTAACTGAAAATTCACCATCTTCGAAAATAATTTGATCAGCGGATGACTCAAGTATATGAGCTGCAATCCTTTTTCCTTTTGCAATAATTTTTTCTAGGGATTTCATTAATGCTGGACCACCTACAGCTAGAGATCTTGAACCAACAGTACCAACTCCATATGGAACTCTTCCCGTATCTCCATGAACTACATCAATAGATTCAAAGGGTATTCCTAGTGTCTCATGAACAATCTGAGCAAAAACTGTTTCATGGCCTTGTCCATGTGAGTGTGAGCCTGTAAAAACTGTTATTGAACCTGTTGGATTTACTCTGACTGTTGAAGACTCATAATAACCGCCTCTTCCTCCTGCTTCTAGGGTCATTTTTGATGGTGCCACTCCGCAGGCTTCAATATAACAAGAAATTCCAATTCCTCTTAATTTACCATTTTTTTCTGATTCAATTTTTCTATCATTATACTCATCATATTTTATAGCTTTAAGCGCAGAATTTAGGCATGCATCATAATCTCCAGAGTCATATGTTAAATTACCAGGTGATGGGTAGGGAAATTGGCTTGGTTGTATAAAATTTTTCTTTCTTAATTCAATTGAGTCAATTCCTGTCTGACAAGAGGCAGCCTCAACTAATCTTTCGGTAACATATGTAGCTTCAGGTCTTCCTGCGCCTCTGTAAGCATCAACTGGAACAGTATTTGTAAATACTCCTTTAACATCACAGTAAAGATTTGGTGTTTTATATGGTCCAGGTATAAGAGGACCGTAAAAAAATGTTGGTATAGCTGGTCCGGACCCTGAGAGATATCCACCTAAGGAGGCTAAAGTTGTAACTCTCATTGCAGTGAAATTACCATCTTTATCAAGAGCGGCTTCAGCTTTTGTAATATGATCTCTACCATGACGATCACTAATAAATGCTTCACTTCTCTCAGATGTCCATTTAATCGCTCTAGCTAATTTTCCAGCAGCCCATGTTACAATTGCTTCTTCTGCATAATGAAAAGCTTTTGAGCCAAATCCCCCGCCAACATCATGAGATATAACTCTCACTTTATGCTCTTCTAAACCTAAAACTGTGCATACAAGCATTCTAATAATATGAGGAAGTTGAGTTGTTGTATATAAAGTGTATTCTTGTTTTCCAGATTCATAATTTCCGATATATGATCTTGGTTCCATAGCATTTGGAACCAATCGACTATTTGTTAAATCAATCTTAACGTGATGCTCTGCTTCCTTAAATGCTTTTTCAGTTTCTTCTTTATTACCCAACTCCCATTCAAAACACACGTTATTAGGAATATCATTCCATATTTGAGGGGCATCATCCTCTATGGCTTTTTTCGGTGAAACAACTGCTGGAAGATCTTCATACTCAATATTAATTAAGTCACATGCATCTTTTGCTTGATTAACTGTCTCTGCTATGACAACAGCAATCATTTCACCAACAAATCTTATTTTATCTTTTGCAAAAACTGGCCATGGAGGTTCATGCATAGGAGGTGTTCCAGCTTTAGTAGGTGCTTCCCAACCACATGGAAGTGAGGCATCAATATCCTTATTTGTATAAATCGCAACGACCCCTGGAGATAATTTAGCATCTTCAGTATCGATAGAAATTAAATTTGCATGTGCTACAGGTGATCTTAAAAAATATGCATATAACTGATTGGGATGATTTATATCATCTGTATATTTGCCACGACCTGTAATGAACCTAAAATCTTCTTTTCTAAGAACTGAAGATCCTATACCTTTTTCGGACATTTACTTTCCTTTCAAAAATTAAATATATATATAATTTTTTTTGGTTTAAAGTCTATATTCATTAATATACTAAATATCTATTAATTAATTAAATATTAAAAGTGGGGTTAATATGGATTTGGGATTAAATAATAAAATTGCTCTTATAACAGCAGCTAGCCAAGGCCTTGGTAAGGCCTCTGCACTTTCTATAGCAAATGAGGGTGCAACAGTAATTATTTGCTCAAGGGATAAAGAAAAAATATCAAAAGCTTCAAAAGACATTAAAGAACAAAGTGGTTCCGAAGTTATTTTTTTTCAAACTGATTTATGCAAAGAAATGGAAATAAATAAAATGGTTGAAAGCATTATTAAAAAATATGGAAGAATAGATATTCTTGTTAATAATACAGGTGGACCAAAAGCAGGATTTTTTGATGATATTACTGATGATGACTGGCTATCTACTTTTGAGTCAACCTTTTTATCTGCAGTAAGACTTACAAGATCTGTTTTACCTTCGATGAAAAGAAATAAATGGGGAAGAATTATTAATATTAGTTCAGTTTCAGCAAAACAACCTATTGATAATTTAATTTTATCTAATGGAGTAAGAATGTCAGTTCACGGTTGGGCCAAAACTCTATCAAATCAAGTCGCATCAGAAAATATTTTAATAAATAATGTTTGTCCAGGCTTTACAAAAACAGAGAGAGTCGAAGGTCTCGTCTCTTTACAAGCAAAAGATTTGGATATCTCTGAAGATCAAGTTATCGATACAATTTCAAGCAATATTCCAATTAAAAGGGTTGGCAGACCAGAGGAATTAGCAGATTTAGTAACTTTTTTGGCTTCTGAAAAATCAAGCTATATTACAGGACAATCAATCGCTGTCGATGGCGGTGTGTCAAGTTTACCTATTTAAGCATTAGTTAATCCCAAGCCCAAACCTCCATCAACCTCAAGAATAGCACCTGTTGTCCACTTTGCACAAATAAGGTATTCAATTGCTTCGGCTATCTCCTCTGGGGTTCCAATTCTTTCAAGAGCATGAATTGATGCCATATTATTTAATCTTTTTTTTGCAGTTTTTTCATCAAATAAACCTGCCCTTTGATTAATTTCAGTATAAACTCCACCCGGTACAACACAATTTACTCTTATTTTTTCTTTACCAAGTTCAGCAGCCAGGACTTTTGTTAATGTTTCTAATGCACCTTTTGTTGCAGCATAAGGTGAAGCTCCCGGAAAAGCTCTCCTATTATGAACAGAACCTATAAAAATATTTGATCCTTCGGTTTTGGATAAATATTTTTTTGCTTTTCCTAAAAGCATCATTCCTGAAATAACATTTGTATTAAAAATATCTAAAAGTTTTTCTTGCTCCAACTCATCAATGGACCCCCTATACATATTACCAGCATTATTTATTAGGGAGCTAATTTTTCCTCCATGCTCTAGGGCATTTTCGATAATTTTTTTTCTATCATTTTCTTTCGTAACATCTGCAACGATTGCTAGAACATTAGGACCAAGATTATCTTGTGCTTCTCTGACTTTTTCTTTTCTTCTGCCACATATAGTAACTTTTGCTCCAGCTTTACTAAATTTTTTAGCCATTCCAAGGCCTAAACCCGAACAACCGCCAGTTACTATAATTGACATATCTTTGATTTTTAACAAATTTTATCTCCTGATAACCACAATATGCTATTTTCAATAATATTTATCATATCTGGGTTTTTAAAAGAGTCTGAGTCATGACCCAAAGCATTATAAACAGTTCTTCCTTTTTGATATTGATGTGTCCAGCCAATAATATGATCCTCGTTTGTTGTATTAGATTTTGCTGAAAGAAAGGGATGAGAGTCTTTTTCTATTTGAAGGTTATGATAAACCTCATCTTTAAGTTTAAAATTTTTTACATTTTTATGTAAAGAATGATTTTTTAAAGGTGACACTTCAACTATTTCAGCTGGCGGATGGTAAGACTCATCCCAATTCCATTTTCCACCTATAAGTCTTGACCACCCATCCCAATCATCAAAACATATCACTGAGGTATGAAAAGCAAGCATTTTACCACCTTTTCTAATGTAATCATCTAATAATTTTCTTGAAATATTTGATAAGCTGAACTGCCACTCATCTAAATATGGGATATATTTTTCATGATTTAGCATTCTCCACCTAAGAGCATTGAAGGTAATTAAATCATATTTATCGATATTTCTAATACCTTCTTCAATATCTACCGTTATTTCAGATTCGTAACCAAAATTATTAATGATTGTTGATAAAGTTTTTGATGTGTCATCAAATGGATGAAATATTCCACCAGAAAAAATTAAATTTTTTTTCATTATTCCCTTGGAAGTTGAGCGATTACACTACTTATCACACCGCCATCAACTACTAAATTATGACCATTAATATAAGATGCATTTTCTGAGTCTAAAAACAAAACTGCATTTGCTATATCCTCTGCTTCTCCAAGTCTACCTGAAGGAACTGCACCTCCTCTAAGCTTTCTTACTTTATTATCTTTGTATATTGGTTTAGACATTCCGGCATCTATAAACCCTGGAGAAATACAATTTACTCTAATCCCAAATTTGCCCCATTCAATTGCCATTTGTTGAGTCATTGAAATAATTCCAGCTTTTGACGCAGGATATGCCCCTATACCAATTCCAGGATTTATTCCATTTACTGAGGACATGTTAATGATAGAGCCATGACCTCTTTTAATCATATCATTTATTAAAATTCTTGAGGTAATAAAAGACCCTAAAAGATTAATGTTAAGGCTCTTGCTGTAATCACTTATTGAATGATCTTCGAGAGGACTAAACAGAACAATACCAACATTATTTACCAATAAGTCTGGTATTTCACCAAATTTTTCGAATGCTTCCTTGATAGAATCTTCATTAGTAACGTCACCATGAAGAGGTAAGCTATTTTCTATTTCTTTTGAGGCGTCGTTAACATTACTTTCATTAAGATCTAGCATGCCAACTCGATAATTATTTTCACTTAATTTTTCTGAAATTGCTTTACCTATTCCAGCCCCAGCTCCTGTTACAATTGCACTTCTCATTTCTTCTCTCCAAAAATAATTGGGTAAGAGGCCCAATTTGATCTCTCCGTATTTGCGTCAACTTTAGGCATATTTTTTGGGTCAGGGTATCCATTTTCATTGAGAATTTTTTTAACCAATAAAGTTACTATACCATATTGATGATTACTGGGATCAGTATTTTCATTAGGAACTACTCCGCCATCTAAATCTCTACCAAAACACATATGAAGACCAATTCCAAACGTTAAACCCCAAAGAAATTGATTTTTTGAAACTTTTCTATTTGGATTAAATATATGAGAATCTTTACCAAAGATTGATTTATCTTGATTTGCCTCATGAAGATCCATGATTATAAGATCATTTTTTTTCATATTAATATTCTTTTCAAGACTTACCGGGCATTGGGATTTTCTCCAAGCAACAGGACTCGCAGGGTGAAGTCTCATACTTTCATGAACACATCGTTGAAGAAAAATCGAGTCTTCGCTTATTTTTGTAATATTTTGAGGGTCTTTTTGACACCAGATGAAAATTTCATGTAAGGCGTGAGTCATTGAATTTGCTGTACTATGCGACCCTGCTTGAAGATAAAAAGCTATTTCTCGCTTAATTAGATCGTTATTTAAATTTATATTATCTTCATTCATCAAAAGGATAGTTAATACATCTCTTGGAAGATCCTCTTTTTTTAATTTATTATTTTTAAATTCTCTTATTAACTTTTCTCTTCTTTGTTTTGAAGGTGAGAGAAATTCTTTCTCAAATTTATCTAATGCTTTCAAAACTTCTTTATTAACTTCATCATGAGATCTTTTTGAATGAACCAAAGTTGCTCCCTGACTGAAAGTTTTGACTAAAGTTAATAAATTTTCTGTTTCTTGTGGGGTTTTTTTTACTCGATCGATACCAGCAAAATCAGCTGTAAGATTCATTGTAATTCTGTATCCAAAATCAATTAAATCCATGCTTCCTTTTTTAAGAAATGGTAAAATTGTCTCATTTAAAGTTTTTGGAAAAAGCTCTTGTTCGTAATATTTAAAAAAATCTCTTTGAAAAACCTTATGTTCTAATTTTCTTCTTTTTCTGTGTTCATCCCCATGTAAAGTAAGTAAAACTCCATCCATAATGACTTTCCCTTCATCATATAATGCTTGTTTTAAATCTCTATTTACAAGAGCTGATTTTATGGTTTCGTAACTTGATGTTTCAAACTTAGTCACAATTTTTATCCTTGGAGGAAAAAATTATAGGATAATAACCCCAATTTGGTCTTTTTGTTTTATCATCCATTTTTGGTTTATTATTTGGGTCAGGAATAGCATCACGTGAAATTAACTCTCTTAAAATCATAGTCACAGTTCCATAATGATGATTATTTGGATCTGTATCTGGTTTCGAATTAACACCTGCTGCAAGATTTCTTCCAATACATGAATGCATTCCTAGGCCGAAGGAGAGTCCATATAAATTTTGACCACTAGGTGGCTCTCTGTAAGGATTAAATTTATTCGCATCTTCTCCAAATATTTTTTTATCTCTGTTTGAATTATATAGATCAATAACAATGCTATCACCTAAGTTAGCTTCCTTATTATCTGGGAGCTTCACAGGGCAGACTGGCTTTCTCAAAGCAATTGGGCTTGATGGGTGTAATCTAGTGCTTTCGAGGAAGCATTTTTGGACAAATATTGGATCATCTTTCAATTTAACTTTTTTTTCAGGATTATTTTTAATCCAATCATGAATCTCATGAAAAACATGAACAAGTGAATGAATTGATGTTTGAGCTCCTGCTAATAGATAAAAAGCTATTTCTCTTTGAAGAACATCATATGGAAGGTTTAGATCATCTTCATTCATAAGAAGAACAGTCAATATGTCGCTTGGTAAGTCTTCATAAGCCTGTTTTTTAATTAAATTTTTCCTTCTTTCAATCGATGGTTTTAAAAATTGTTTATCAAAACTTTTAAGAGCATTTCTTACCTCATTTTTAACTTCTTCATGATCTCTTGTTGAATGATGTAAGGTTGCCCCAGATGCAAAAATTTTTAATAAACCTAATAATATTTCAGTTTCTTTTTTTGTTTTTTCAGGTCTATCAACACCAGAGAAATCTGCTGTTAAATTAAGTAAAACTCTAAAACCATAATCTACTAGGTCCATTTTTCCGGATTCTTTATAAGGTTCTAGAGTTTCATTAATAGTTCTAGGGAAAACTTCATTTTCATAATATTTAAAAACTTCTCTTGTAAAAATTTTATTCTCAAGTTTTCTTCTTTTTTTATGTTCTTCTCCATGGAGACAAACTAAAACTTGATCCATAATTACCTCACCATCATCATATAGTGATTGCTTTAGATCTTTAATTCTCAAAGCATTAACTGCATCATTGTAATTATTAAAGATGTGTTCAGTCATTTAAATTATCTATTTTTTGCAATATTTTGTGTTAGAATTTTGTCAGAATAAGGAGATAATCTCCACCCTTGTGGCGGAGTAATTTCTGGAATTGGTATAGTTCTATCTATCTCACGTCCATTAAGTATAATCGATGAAATCTTTGATTTATCACCTAAGACAGTGATATCTTTAAGAGGATTCTCATCTAAAATTAATATATCAGCAAGCATGTTATTTTCTAATGTACCAACTTGTCCTTCCATCTTTAAGGCCTTAGAGGCATTTTTTGTAGCACAAACAATTGATTCTAAATTGCTCATACCTATATCATTAGAAAAGACTTCAAGCTCTCTGTAATGCCATTCTCCATATGGTGTCATTGAAAAACCACTCTCAGTTCCACATAGCAATGGAACACCTGCATCATGAATTTTTTTAAATATTTCACAATTATCAACAATTTCTTTTCTAAAAATTTCTCTGTAGTCAGATGACGCGCCTATTATTTCACCAAAATCAGCAAGATTTGCTTGAAAAGTAAAAGTTGGAACAATTGGTGTTTTGGTTTCACAAACTAGATCAATTGCTTCTTCATCCATAAATGTTGCATGGAGTATCATATCCATTCCAGCTTTAATACTATCTATTACCCCTTTTGCATTTCTTACATGGCCGACAACTGGAATACCAAGGTCATGCGCTAAATCACATACTAATTTAAGCTCATCATATGACCATACAGATATTTCACCAGACTCTCTTTGGTTTGGAATAAGACCCGTAACATGAATTTTTATCCAGTCAGCGCCATTCTTTATCTGACGCCTAACTTCTGTGATTATTTCATCTCTATTTTGTACGATTTGAGCATAACCTCTTATACCTTGATCAGGTATTAATCTGCCTGCGGTTCCCCCAACAGATGTTAACAGAGCATTTCCTCCAACAGACATTCTTGGTCCCTCAACATATCCAGAATTAATGGCGTCCCTTAAATCAATTCCAATTTCATGCAAACTGTCAGGATCACAAAAACCTGTTACACCAGCTAATAAAACTTTTCTAGCATTGTGTCCCGATATTATTGCTGCTAAAGCCTGTCTTCTATGAAAAAATAGCTCATCATTTGATGTTGGCTCGTCAAAGCTTATATGACAATGAGCATCAATAATACCCGGCATAACAAATTTACCAGATGCATCAATTTTCTTGATATTTTCTGCTTTAGAGAAATCTTCTAAATTTTCTTCAATGGCAATAATTTTATTATCTTCAATAACTATATTGCCGACGTATTCTTTAGAGCCGGTTCCATCAATTATTGTACCATTTTCAATAAGAATTTTTTCTTTCATATTAATACCTCAAAGCCTTATAGTAATAATAATAATTAAAATCAAAATTAAAATATTAATTCCTATTCAAATTATTATATATAATAATAAAAGGAAATAAATTATGAAATTAAATGCAAAAAATCAATCACTTGGAGTTTTAAGATCACTCCTTCTTTTAGTATTAATTATATTTGGAATATGGATTCTCAATGAAAGAGGGTTATTAGCAATTATTTTGGAAGGTGATAAAAGTCAAATATCTAAAGTAATAGTTGGTTTATGGGTTATTTCATCGATTTATTGGTTATATTTATCAAAAATTATTTCTGAAGAGAGAAATTCTTTTGAAAATATGGAATTTAAAAATAAAAAATTACTGGTTTCTAAATTTTTTAATTCTTTGGACAAAAAAGAAGATAAGGATGTTTTAATTAATGCTTTTGAGTCAGAGTTTGAGAAAAAGATTAGCTATGGTGTAATTGCATCAGATGTTGCTTTAAAATTAGGATTGCTTGGAACAATTATAGGATTCATTCTTATGCTAAAACCTATTGCCGATTTAAACAGCACAAGTCCAGAGGATCTAAAAATAGCATTATCGTCAATGAGTTCTGGAATGGCTGTAGCTTTATATACTACCCTCACTGGTTTAATTGTTAGCACTTTACTTAGAATACAATTTCATTTTTCAGCTACATGGATTATTTCTCTGTTGAATGATTTAGCTTTTTATACGGAAAATAATTTTGAGTAAAAAAATTCTTTCAATTGAGTCTAGTAATGGAGATGCATTCACTGATTTATTATTTAATGCATTATTAGGCTTTGCCTTTATGTTTTTTATTTCATTTGCGTTGATTCAAAAACCGCAAGATGGGGGTAAAATTGATAGCAAAGCAGAATTTATTATTTCAGCTGAGTGGAAAGATGGTAATCCAGACGATATTGATTTAATTGTAGAAGATCCGGAAGGAAATATTGTTTATTTTCAGAGTCAACAAGCTGGATTGATGCACCTTGATAGAGATGACAGAGGTGCTCTTGGGGATAGAATAGTGATTGACGGAATTGAGATGGCAAACCCTAACAATCAAGAAGTTGTTACTATAAGAGGTTATATGCAAGGAGAGTATGTTGTTAATTTACTCTACTATAAGTCACATGGCCCAAGACCTATAATCGTAAAAGTAAAAGTTGAAAAGATTAATCCTAAATTGGAATTAATTTATTTTAATGACTTTTTTTTAAAAAAAACCGGTGATGAAATTACAGCCTTAAGATTTACTCTCGACGATAAAGGTAATGTTTTAGATATAAATCAACTGCAAAAACCATTAATCACAGGCAGGGTAAAGTAAAATGAATCAATTCATACTTTTTGGAATAGCATATGCAGCTTTATTTGCATTATTAGTTAGTATTAATTTTCTTACGAATTTTTCTATTAAAATAAAAATTTTTCTTATTTTTTTAGTTCTTATTTTTTCTATTATCTCATATTCGTCAATAAGAGAAATGCAGGGTATTCCTTATAGAGATAACGATTTTTCAAAAAATGATCAGCTTTATAAAATTTTATGGAGTGGGGTAAATGAACCTAACAAATTAGAAAAAACAAAGGGAGAAATTTTTCTTTTATTAAGATCTACCGATTCTGAAGGAATAGAGAAGGGTGATCCCAGGCTTTATGCTGTTGAATACAATCCGTTACTTTTAGAAAAAATAATGGAAATTGAAAAAATTACTAAAAAGGGTACACCAGTGGCTGTAAAACTCACAAATTTAAACATAAAGTTAAACGAAAATGAACAACTGCCTGATGAATTAAAAGATAAGGATAAGTATAACTCTTTATCTGGCGAGATTAATATCGAGTTAGAAGAAATACTATCTCCTTCACTTCCAGAAAAAAACTAATTATTTTGATTTTGAATTCTCTCTTTAGAGGCTACATCAACGATGTAAGAGTGGACTTCAAAAACATTTTTTTCATTTAATATGTCTGAAAAACCTTTCATCCCGTTTTCCTCATATAATCCATTTAAGACTATTTCTCTAAAATTCTCGTGAGTGTAAGAGTCCATATACCTTAAATCAGCTATTGTTTTTCCATGTACCCCACTGCCATGACAAATTGCACAATAGTTCGCATAGATATCTTCACCGGCCTTAATATCTTTTGAACTAGCATTTAAGATTGGTTGTTCAGGTATTTTTAAATCTCTCTCTGGCATTTCTTCTATTTTAGATCTGCCACCTAGTTTGAATGTTAAAAGCTTTCCGTTGTTGCCATATTTTATAGATGCAAGCTTTCCTCTCCATTCGCCAAAATTATCACCAAGAAAATTACTTGAGCCTCCGTCACCGGCTAGAATGCTTATATATTGCTCACCATCAATCATAAATGTTATGGGTGGAGCCATAATTCCTATATAAGCATTTTTAGACCACATTAATTTTCCATTTCGAGAGTCATATGCCTCAAAAAAACCAGATGCGTTTCCTTGAAAAACTAAATTTCCCGCTGTAGTAAGTGGACCGCCATTCCAAAATTGTTCATGCTGGATTGACCATTTAGTTTTACCAGTAATTGGATCAAAGGCAATTAATTCTCCTGTAATTGGAGGTATGCTCTCTCCATCAGACATATCTGGTACAGTTCCCCATAAATTAAATTCAGTTCCTGTATTTACAGTTTGAGGCTGCATTTTATATAGACCTGTTTTTGAGTATGACTCTTTAACTTTATGAACAGCAACAATTTCCATTGTAGGTATAAAAACCAATCCTTGTTTTGGATCATATGACATAGCTTGCCAGCCATGACCTCCAAAAGTACCCGGTAAAATCCATTCGGCTTTTTTATAATAATCTTTATCAGGATTAAGAACAGGCCTTCCTGTATTTAAATCAATATGTGTAGCCCAGTTTGTTCTAACATAATTATTTGCTCTGAGAAGTTCACCTGTTTCTCTATCTAATACATAAAAAAAGCCATTTTTTGGTGCTTGCATTAGAACCTTTCTGTTAGAGCCATCAACTAAAATTTCAGCTAACATAATATCTTGTGTAGCTGTATAATCCCATCTTTCCTCGGGAGTTGTTTGATAAAACCATTTCATTTTACCATTGTCTGCATCTAAGGCTACTATCGATGATAGAAATAAATTATCACCTCCTCCAGGAGAGCGAATCTGTTGATTCCAAGGTGAACCATTACCAGTACCTATATATACTTGATTAAATTCAGGATCAAATACTATTGAATTCCATACAGTTCCACCACCACCCATTGTCCACCACTGACCAGTCCATGTTTCTGCGGCCATTTCAAGTTCTGGGTGCTCAAAAGGAAGAGATGGATCCCCTGGAACAGTAAAAAAGCGCCATTCTAAATTTCCATTATCCACATTATATGCTGAGACATAACCTCTTACACCACCCATATCCGCACCACCATTACCAATAAAAACTTTTCCATTTGCAATTCTAGGAGCGCCAGTGATTGTATAGTCTTTCTCCTTATCAATTAGTGTATTGATTTCCCATACAACTTCTCCAGTTTTTGAGTCCAAACTTATAAGACGGCCATCTATTGTTCCAAAATAAACTTTCTTTTCCCAAACAGCTACACCTCTGTTTACAACATCACAACATACTTTTCTTGCCCAACTTCTTGGAACGTTTGGATCATAAACCCATAATTCCTCTCCAGTTTTTGCATCTACAGCATGAACAACACTCCATGTACTTGAAACAAACATTATTCCATTGTCTACTATTGGTGTAGCTTCTAGACCTCTAGTTGTTCCCATATCTAAAGACCACTCAAGTTCTAAATTTTGAATTGTTTCTGTATTTATTTGATCAAGAGGGGAGTATCTTTGCTCATTATAGTCTCTTCCATGAGCTAACCAATTATGTGGCTCATTGTTAGCATTAATAATTCTTTGAGTATTTATATCACCTAATGAATTTACCTTTTTTTCTTTTGGCATAGGTATATTTTTCTTTATATCTGGTTTGTTTATTGATGCGGTTTTGACTAAAATACCAAATACGAGCATAAAGATTAAAAAAATATTAATAAAAATTGCTGTTTTTTTTCCTAGACTTGGATGACTCATTATTCCCCTCAATTACCCGAAAGCTATATAATTCTAAATTAAATAATTTATTAATTCCTTGCAATAAAATATGGATTTATAAAATTATTCTCCTTAAAACCATATCTTAATTCCTCACCATTTAATAACCTAGTATTGCCACCTGCAGTTTTTAAAATTGCATGTCCTGCTGCAGTGTCCCATTCGCAAGTTGGCGACATTCTTGGATATATATGGGCTTCTCCAGATGCAATTGAACAAAATTTATATGAAGAACCTAAATAGTTGATCTTATCAATATCATAATTTTTTAAAAGATTTTCAGTCTCTTTTTCAGCATGAGATCTACTAATTGTAGCGATTAAATTCTTTTGTTTTTCATTACTTACTTTAATTTGTTTGGCTTTTTGAATAGATATTTGATCTTTAGATTTTGTTTCAATAACGTAAGACTTTTTTTCATCATTGAAAAAAATTTTATTCTTTGCTGGAGCATTTATGAAGCCAATTTTTGTGAATCCTTCATCTATAAATGCAATGTTAACAGTAAATTCTCCATTTTTTTTTATGAACTCTTTTGTTCCATCCAAAGGATCAATAAGAAAAAATTTTTTATCATAATTTGGAATAATATTATTTGAATATGCCTCTTCCGAAATAATTGGAATATTGGGAAAGATATTATTCAATTTTTTTAAAATAAATTCTTCAGCATCTCTGTCTGCATTAGTTACAGGTGAATTATCATTTTTATGATTTACTTCAAATTTACTATTATAAATATTCATAATTAAAACTCCTGCCTCATAAGAGATTTTAATTAATTCAGTTAAAATATTTTTTTGAAACATAAGAAATTATAGTAACTATAAGTAATAAAATAAATTAAATAATTAAAGGTATTATTTTTGAGTCTTAATTAATTGCATTAATTGAATAATTTTTATATTTAGTTCTTATGATACCAAAAGTAGATTTAGAATTAAAAAATGAAAACAAGAAAGGCCGAGTTGTAATAGCCATGTCAGGTGGCGTTGACTCTTCCGTAGCTGCAGCTCTTGTAAAAGCTTCTGGTTATGAAGCAATTGGAATTACGCTCCAACTTTATGATAATAGCAGTTCTCCTAAAAAGAAAGGATCCTGTTGTGCTGGCCAAGATATTCACGATGCCAAAAAGGTAGCATCTAAATTAAAAATTCCTCACTATGTTTTAGATTATGAAAAAATTTTTAAAGAAAAAGTTATAAATGATTTTGCATCATCATACGAAAAAGGTGAGACACCAATACCATGTGTTTTATGCAATGAAAGAGTTAAGTTTGATGACTTATTTGATGTTTCAAAAGATTTAAATGCTGATGCACTAGTAACTGGACATTACATTAATTCAGTTGAGGGTAAAAATGGACGTGAAATGTACAGAGCTAGGGATATAGAAAGAGATCAAAGTTATTTTCTTTTTAAAACCACAAGAGAGCAACTTAATTTTTTAAGATTTCCTCTAGGTAACTTTATTAAATCAGAAATTCGTCAAATAGCAGAAAATATTGGCCTTGAAGTTTCAGAAAAACCAGATAGTCAAGACATTTGTTTTGTTCCTGATGGCAATTATAAGGATGTTTTAAAGAAACTGAACCCTAATGGTCATATTAAAGGGAAAATTGTCTCTAAATCAGGTGAAATTCTTGCAGAGCATAATGGTATAGTAAATTTTACTATTGGCCAAAGAAGAGGATTGGGATTAGCAATTGGTAAGCCTTTATATGTTATTGATATAAATCCCTCTTCGTACGAAGTTACCGTCGGTACCAAGGAAGATTTGAAAAAAGAAACTATATATATTAAGGACATTAATTGGTTGGGTGATGATAAATTTACTAATAAAACACTTAAAGTTAAGGTAAAAGTTGGCTCAACCCTTGAACTAGAAAATGCAGATATAATTACTGAAGGAAATAATATAAGTGTAAAATTGGAATCTGGGCTAAGGGAAGGCATTTCTCCGGGCCAGGCTTGCGTATTTTATGATATTCAAAATAGCTCAAGGGTTTTAGGTGGGGGATGGATATATGATAATCGCTTATCTTGACATCTTGCAATTTACAGCATTAATGGACGAACACTTATGGCGGGGTAGCTCAGTTGGTTAGAGCAGCGGAATCATAATCCGCGTGTCGGGGGTTCAAATCCCTCCCCCGCTACCATAAGATAAAAAAAGATAAATACTAGAGTAATGCCAGATAGACATATAAATTTAATAGGTGCCTCAAATTTTAGAGATCTTGGAGGATATGAAACCGAAGACGGCATGAAGCTGAAGCGCGGGCTCATTTATCGTTCAGATAATTTATCTCATCTGTTAAAAGAAGATTTAGAGAAAATTAATGAAATTGGTATAAAAACTGTATGTGATTTTAGAAGTGATATTGAGCTTGATGAATTTCCATCACCGTTTTCTGAAAAAACTCTGCCCGCGCTAAAACATATACCAATTAAAACATTGGGAACTACTGATCTTAGAGAGCTGTCAACTAGAAATGACGTCACAAGCGAAGAAATGGCTCAAGAAATGCAGCATCACTACGTTCTGTATGTTCATCAGCATAAGAAAAAATATCGGGATTTTATAAATCTAGTTGCTTATGGAGAAATTCCTCTAGTTTTCCATTGTTTCGCTGGAAAGGATAGAACTGGTTTTGGGGCTCTTTTATACCTAGGATTATTAGGCGTTAAAAAGGAAACTATAATTGAGGATTATTTACTTACAAACAAATTTTTTAAAGGACCAATAATTAATGAGAATTGGAGAGATACTACGTCAGAAAAATTAAAACCTTTATTTGAGGCAAGAGTTGATTATATAAATGCAGCCTTCTCAGAAATTTTTTCATCATATAATTCAATTGAAGATTTTGTAGTTAAAGAATTAGAAATTAATAATCAAACTTTAGACTTGTTAAAAAATAGAATTTTAGAGTAATTTATTCCTTTACAAATGTAACAGCATAGTACTCTTTGCCATCAAATAGATCTTTTGCATCTTCAACACCACTAATCATTTGGAACTTTCTTGGCACTATTGTTCCTTCCATTCTATAACCTCGTGCGCTCATATTTTTTCTATGAAATTCCATAGCCGCAGGTGTAAAATCTTCCGCTAACACTGTTATTCTATCTGCTTTTTTACTGTTTTCTTCTGTCATTTTTTCTCTCTTTAAAAAATATTAGCATAATATATTATTTATTTCCGTAAAAAACAAAACCTGAGGGTTTTTTTCCTTTTTTAAAATCTAATAAATTATTTAAAATTGATTTAGATCTTCTTAAATCTGATTCTAAAGTATGTGCAGAGTTATGGGGAGTCATTATTACGTTATCTAATTTATGAAAAGGATAATCAGATGGCCTTGGTGCTTTTTCTGGCTGACCACCCTCTTTTGGTCTATCGGGGTATATCCACCAAGTATCAATAGCTGCGCCAGCAATATTATTATTCTTTAAACTTTTAAAAAGGTCTTCTTCCACACAAATATCTCCTCTTGCAACATTAATAAGATAGGAAGTTTTTTTCATCATAGATAATGTTCTTTTGTTGATGAGACCTTTGGTGCTTTCATTAAGGTCGCAGGCTAAGACTATAAAATCACTTTCTTTCAAAATAAAATCGAGATCATCCGAGGACCCATGCCAATCAAGATATTTTGGAGTATTTTTTTTCTGAGTTCTATTAAGTCCATATATTTTCATTCCAAGTGACTTTGCTCTTATTGCTGTTTCAATACCAATCTGACCATATCCAATTATACCTAAATTTTTACCAAAAACTTCACCATGCATACTTTTAGGATCTGACAGAGTACCTGTCTTCTCCCACGATCCAGATTTAAAATCATTGTGATTGGCTAAGAGGTCAATACTTAAACTCATTATACAACCAATAATATATTCTGACATTGCTATTTCATGACCAGTTGCATTTGCAACCATAAGACTCTTTGGTATTAACTTGGGGTTAAGCCAATCAACTCCAGCAAAAGGTATCTGTAAAAGCTTTAAATTTTTTGCTGATGAAATGAACTTAAAAATACCTCCATAAATTAAAGCATCAGACCCAGTTATTGCTATGTCTGCTTTATCAAGAAGATTCGACAACTGTTCTTCACTTTCACCGGGATTCCAATTAAATATTTTCCAAGATTGATCAAGATTTTCTTTAAGATCTTTTTGGATCGCCTCTCCCTTTTTTCCAAGAATTAATAAATTCATTTTTTAAGCGATTGTAACGCCCCCATCTATAACAATGTTTTGACCTGTAATAAAAGATCCTGCTTCACTAGCTAAAAATATGGCTGCTCCAGCAACTTCGTCTGGAACACCAATCCTTCTTAAAGGCGCTTTGGATGTAGTACTTTTTAAAATTTCTGGATTATCCCATAAAGCTTTTGCAAATCTGGTTTTTATAATTCCAGGTGAGATACAATTAGCTCTGATATTGTTTGGCCCTTGCTCAACGGCTATATTTCTAACTAACTGCATGTCAGCTGCTTTTGAAATACTATAAGCTCCAAGCATTTCAGACCCTTTCATACCGCCAATAGATGATATAACTATAATTGAGCCCTCTTTTCTTTTGATCATTTGTGGGAGGACCATGTTAGATAACCAATGATTTGATTTTATATTAGCACTTAAAATTTTATCAAAAGCATCATCTGGTATATCCATTGAGGATCCAAAGAATGGATTTAAGGCAGCATTACACACTAAAATATCTATTCCTCCAAAATTTGAATTTGTCTCATTTACAAGATTTTCTAATTGTTTTTTTTCATTAATATTACATGGAATTGAAATAGCACTATCATAAAATTTTTCATTAATTTCATCTTTTATTTTTATACACATATCCTCTTTTCTACTTGATATAACAACCTTAGCACCATGTTCAGCAAATCTTTTTGCAATAGATTCGCCTATTCCTTTTGTTGAACCAGTAATCAACGCTCTTTTTCCTGATAAATTAAATAATTCCATTTTTTTTCCCATGATTTCTGTTTTAGAATAGCAGAGCTTAAAAACTAAATGAAGCCAATAGTTGACGAATAAGACACAGTATATTAGTCAGTGATTGTATGGCTGATGACACAAATAAATCTATTAAAATTAATAACTTTTCAGAAGTTTTTGAAAAATATGACTCCATAATCTGTGATATTTGGGGCGTAATTCATAATGGACACAAGTTATTTAGTTCAAGCGTGGATTGTTTACATGAATTAAAGAATCAAGGATATCCTATCATTTTGGTTTCAAATGCTCCTCGTCCAGGAGAAGAGATAAAATTAATTCTTGAAAAAATGGGTTTAAATAAAAATTGTTATAATAAAATTATTACATCTGGTGATTTAACTCAGAAAATATTAAACGACGGATCTCTTGGTCAAAATTGCTATCATATTGGTCCAGATAGAGATTTAAAGATTTTTGAGGGTATAAGGGTAAACAGGGTTAATTTTGATAAATCTGATTTTATTTTTATTACTGGATTATTTAATGATGAGGAAGAAGATGAAAACACTTACTTACCTCTTTTAGAGGAGAGCAAAAAAAGAAACCTTAAATTGTTATGCGCAAATCCAGATATTTGGGTCCAAAGAGGCAATCAATTAATTCCTTGTGCAGGGGCAATTTCTAGAAAATATGAATCTATAGGTGGCGAAGTTATTAATATTGGAAAGCCTTTCCAACCAATTTTTGATGAGGCAATTAAAAATATAGATAGCTTAGGAAAAGGAAATTTTTCATCAACCATTGTTATCGGTGATGGAATTGATACAGATATTAAAGGAGCTAATGATTATAAATTAGATAGCTTACTAACATTAGGTGGGTTATTCTCTGGTCAAAAAATAGATGAGGTATATAAGGTGATTAACAATAAGAAGGTTTTTCCAACATATCTCATTGAGGAATTAACTTTCTAAACATTAGAAGTTTCTTTGGTTAAGGGTTATGAAAATTTTTATCGATAAAAATGATAATTTAAAATCTGCGAGAGGTGGTGTTTATGCACTAGGTAATTTCGATGGAGTTCATCTTGGTCATAAAGAAATAATTTCAAAAGTAATTGATATTAGTATTTCGAAAAATATTCCATCAGGTGTTTTAATTTTTGATCCTCATCCAAGAAATTATTTTAATCCAAAATTAGGTGATTTTATTTTATCTGACATAAAAACAAGATCACATCTTTTAGAAAAAACTAAGCTAGATTTTTTAGGTATACTAAAATTTGATGATTTTATGTCTAATCTTTCCCCTAGAGAATTTATTGAAAAAATAATTAAAAATAGAGTTGGTGTTTCTCATCTTATTGTTGGATATAATTTTAGGTTTGGTAAAAATAGGGAAGGGGATGTTGAAATATTATCAAAAATTTGTTCTGAATTTAATATTGATCTTACTATCATTAAACAGGTTAAAAACATGGAACTAACTATTTCTTCATCTAAAATAAGAGAGGCAATAGAGGAACTAAATTTTCAAAAAGTGAAAAAAATTATTGGTGATTACTGGAAAATTTTAGGTGAGGTAATTGAAGGTGATAAAAGGGGAAGAGAAATAGGATTTCCCACTGCAAATATTTTATTGAATAACCTTATAAAACCCGATTTTGGAGTTTATGCAGTTAAAATTGATTATAATAATGATACCTATGATGGGATTGCAAATTTTGGCGTAAGACCTACCTTCGATAAAACAAAATCACTACCTATATTAGAAGTGCATTTATTTAATTTTTCCGATAATTTGTATGGAAAAGAAATTATTATTTCTTTTGTTGACTTTATAAGAAAAGAAAAGAAATTTAATGGTCTTGAATCTTTAAAATCACAGATTCAGCTTGATATAAATATAGCAAAAGATTTATTGAATTTATGATTTTAAAAGTTGAGCTTTAAATGGAAAAGTTATGTCTTTAGAAAATGAAAATAAGATAGACTATAGAGACACCTTGTTACTGCCAAAAACAGATCTACCTATGCGAGCAAGCCTTCCAGAAAAAGAGCCTAATTTTTTAGAAAAATGGAACAAAGAAAAGTTATTTTCTAAAATCAGAGAGATGTCAAAAGGCAGAAAAAAATTCATTTTGCATGACGGACCACCATACGCAAATGGAAATTTACACATGGGAACTGCCCTAAATAAAATCTTAAAAGATGTTATTGTTCGTTCTAAGCAAATGCAGGGATTTGATGCAGAGTACAGACCCGGTTGGGATTGTCATGGATTACCTATTGAGTGGAAGGTTGAGGAATTATACAGAGAAGCTAATAAGGTAAAGGAAGATATACCAATCAATGATTTTCGAGGCGAATGCAGGGCTTTTGCAAAAAAATGGATAAATATTCAAAAAGAACAATTTATGAGATTAGGTGTCTTAGGTAATTGGGACAATCCATACACAACAATGGAGTTTTCTTCTGAGGCAGCTATTGTTGAGGAGTTTCATAAGTTTTTAATGAATGGAGACCTATATATGGGTTCAAAACCCGTGATGTGGTCTGTTGTGGAGAAAACAGCATTGGCGGAAGCTGAAGTCGAATATCTTGAGCATGCATCTCCTACGATATGGGTAAGCTTTCCAATTTTAAATGGTGATAAGGAATTAAGTGATGCAAATATTTTAATTTGGACAACAACTCCTTGGACTATTCCAGCCAATAGAGCCATAGCATTTTCATCCCAATTTGAATATGGTTTATTTGAAGTTTCATCAATTGAAGAAGATAGCATAGCATCGATTGGTAAAAAAATAATTATAAATACAGCTATGCAAGAAAATGTTGAAAAAGCAGCTAAAATAAAATTAAATTTATTGAAATCTTTGAAATCTCTTGAAGGTTTAATCTGTAGCCATCCATTTAAGGAAAGCGGATATAATTTTGATGTTCCATTGCTTGAGGGTGATTTTTTAACCGAAGATGCTGGTACAGGTTTCGTTCATCTAGCTCCTAGTCACGGTCAAGATGATTACGAGCTTGCGATTAAAAATGGTATCAAGCCACCTTTCATCCTAGATGATGAAGGTTATTATCTAGAAGATGTAAAGATTTTTGCTGGTAAAAAAGTTTATAATGATGATGGATCATTGGGTGATGCTACAGGCGCAGTTATTTCTGAGTTAATAAAATCGGATAATTTATTAGGAAAAGGAAAGCTGAGGCATCAGTACCCACATAGTTGGCGTTCAAAATCTCCATTGATTTTCAGAAATACCCCTCAATGGTTTATCTCAATGGAAACAAATGAATTAAGAAAAAAATCTCTCAAGGCTATTGAGGATGTTAAATGGATACCTTTAAAAGGAAAAAACAGAATAAAAGCAATGGTTGAATCAAGGCCTGATTGGGTTGTTTCAAGGCAAAGGGCTTGGGGTGTTCCCTTATCAATTTTTGTTAATAAAAAAACTGGCGAGCCTTTAAGGGATAGAGAAGTCAATAAAAGAATTGCAGACTCGTTCAGAGAAAATGGTTCAGACTCTTGGTTTAGTAAAAGTTCTTCAGAGTATTTAGGTGATGATTACAACTCCAATGATTGGGAAAAAGTTAATGATATTCTGGATGTTTGGTTTGACTCTGGTTCAACACATGCTTTTGTTTTAGAAAATGATGAGAATTTGTCATCTCCAGCAAATCTTTATTTGGAGGGATCAGATCAACACCGAGGATGGTTTCAGTCATCATTGCTTGAGTCATGTGGAACAAGAGGTGTTGCTCCTTTTGAACAAGTTTTGACACATGGATTTGTGATGGATAAGGATGGAAGGAAAATGTCAAAATCCATTGGAAATGTTATTCTTCCTGATGACCTCATTAATCAGTACGGAGCAGATGTAGTTAGATTATGGGTAGTATCATCTGATTTTACTGAAGATTTAAGAGTTGGTCAGGAAATAATGAAAGCAAATGTAGAGTCATATAGAAAAATAAGAAATACATTTCGTTTCCTATTGGGAAACCTTCACGATTTTAGTAATAAGGAGATTGTTTCATATGATGATATGCCTGAACTGGAAAAATATATTCTTCATAAGCTAAAAGTAATCGATGAAAAAATTAAAAAAGGTTATAATGATTATGACCTTAAGGTAGTATTTCAAACTCTTCTTAATTTTTCAAATTTAGATCTTTCGTCATTTTATTTTGATATCAGAAAGGATTCCCTTTATTGTGATAGTTATAATAACATATCAAGAAGATCTACCAGAACAGTTTTAGATATTTTATTCAATTATCTTGTTCGTTGGTTTTCTCCTATATTATGCTTTACTTGTGAGGAAGTATTGCAGTCTCGTTTTCCTGACCATGATAAGAGTATTCATGAGTTAGATTTTTTAGAAACAAATGATAAATGGTTGAATAACGAACTCTTTGAAAAATGGGAAAAGATACGTTCTGTAAGAAAGGTTGTGACAGGCGCTATTGAATTGGAAAGAAAAGAAAAAAGAATAGGGTCAAGTCTAGAAGCTTTTCCAAATGTATTCATATCGAATGATGAATATTTAAAGATTTTTAAAAATATTGATTTAGCTGAAATATTTATTACATCTCAAGCAAAAATTTCAGAGGGTGAAGGACCAGAAAATGCATTTAGATTATCTGAGAATAATGTAGTTTCCGTTTTATGCTCTATTGCAGAAGGAAAAAAGTGTAATAGGTCATGGAAAATATTACCTGAAGTAGGTACAGATCCTGATTATCCAGATTTAAGTATTCGTGATGCAAATGTTATGAGAGAAATTAGTGATAAATAAAAAATTAAGAAATAATAGTTTTTTAATATTATCAATTTTTATTTTTATTTTAGACTTTTCTAGTAAATATTTTTTAATTAATTATTATGATTTAGGATCAAAAGGAAGAGTTTACCTAACTCCATTTCTTGATTTCATATTAGTTTTAAATCCTGGTATAAGTTTCGGTATTTTATCAAATGGCAACGAAATGCAGCGTTGGATTATCTCAATTCTCTCTATTTTAGTTATTTTTTACCTTTATTATTGGTCAACAAAATCAACCTCAAAATTTACAAGAATATCCTTATTTATTATGATTGGCGGAGCTTTAGGAAATATTTTTGATAGACTTATTTATGGTAAAGTAATTGATTTTATTTCACTTCATGTTTTTGATTATTACTGGTATGTATTTAACATAGCTGATATTGCTATAGTTCTAGGCGGTTTGATGGTTTTAGTTGATCTTAGTAGAGAAACTTTTGTAAATAAGTAATGGGGAAATAATGTTTATAAGATTTTTTGGCTTTATTTTTATTTTTTTTAATATTTCTTTCTTGTCTAGTTGTGGCAGTGAGCTGGCAGAAGTTTTAGGAACAAATAAACTACCACCAGATGAGTTTACAATTTTAACAAAGCCAGCGTTAATTGTTCCTCCAGAATATAATCTTAGACCTCCAGCCGAGGGAGAAATACGTCCTGATCCTCAGCAACCAAACCGACAATTACAATCAATTTTATTTGGTCAAAATAAAACTGATGAATTTAGTACATCAGAAATTAATTTGATGACAGGTTCAGATGTAGCTGAGGCTATTCCAAATATTCGAGAGGTAATTGACTCTGAAATGAGAGATGTTGAGGAGGTTAGCCCCAATCTCGAAAGTCAAATTTTAAATTCACCATCTGAAACTTTAAGATAGTTATTACTCTTTTGAAGATAGATAACTTTCAGCCTCTAAAGCAGCCATACATCCCAAACCAGCAGCTGTTACTGCCTGCCTATATTTTTCATCTGTAACATCACCAGCAGCAAATACTCCTTCAACAGAGGTTAAAGTTGAGTCAGGCTCAGTAATTATGTAACCATTTTTATTTATTTTTAATTTGTCTTTAAAAATTGATGATGAAGGACTGTGACCAATAGCAATAAAGATCCCATCGACCATTATCTTATTTTCACTATTATTTTTTACATTTTTTAGTAAAACACTATTAACGCTTGGAGGATTTTCTTCACCAATTATTTCTTTAACCTCAGAGTCCCAGATTGTTGAAATTTTTGGATGATTAAAAAGTTTATTTTGAAGAATTTTTTCGGCTCTTAATTCATCTCTTCTATGAACTAATACTACTTCAGAAGCAAAATTTGTAAGAAATAAAGCTTCCTCTACTGCAGTATTTCCTCCACCAACAACCATAACTTTTTTATCTTTATAGAAAAATCCGTCACATGTAGCACACGCAGATACACCATAACCTTTAAATTTATCCTCTGACTCAAGCCCAAGCCAACGTGCTTGAGCTCCAGTTGAAATTATTAGAGCATCACATGAATATTTTTTTTCAGAGTCTGATGATAAAACAAACGGTCTTACAGATAAATCTACATCAATTATAGTATCTAGAATTATTTTTGTGCCTACTTTTTGAGCTTGATCACGCATTTGTTCCATTAACCATGGACCTTGAATAACATCAGAAAAACCAGGATAATTTTCAACATCTGTTGTAATTGTCATTTGTCCCCCAGGTTCAATTCCAGTCAATAAGACCGGTTCTAGCATTGCTCTAGAGGTATAAATAGCTGCTGTATAACCTGCTGGTCCAGAACCTAGAATTAGTACTTTAGAATGATTAATATTAGACATTTTTTTCCTTTCATACTTTTTTTTATTATAAAAGATTCTTAATCTTTCAAAACAACATAAATTTATATTAATTTAGCTAAATGATCAGCTATTTCTCTAGTGGCATTACTTTTTTTAAAATGAAATTTGTTAATTTTTCCATTAATCTTTTTTATAAAATTTTCTTCCTCTAATTTTGCTATAAACTTATTAATTCTTTTTGATCTACATTTTAGATCAAAAATATAGGTTGATAGGTTAGCTGTTATCGTTTCGCTTACCATATTTACAGAGTCAGGGGTTACTAAAGCTATATTTGAAACCCCTAGAAATGCATAGTAAGGATTCTCTCCACTATTATCATAAAAATAGTGAGGTTTATTTTTGACAATATTTTTTATTTCATTTTTTAAAAATTTAGGAGTTCTTCTAGAAATTGAAATTAGAGGTGTCCAACCATCCTGAATAGATCTAGATATTGTTTCTAAGATATAAAAACATTCTTCTTTATTAAAATTAAATGCCTTTGTTTTACCTCCTATTAAAATTGTTAAAAAAGGTTTGGGGAGAGTTGAAAATTTATCACTCCATTTAGTGACTTCTTTAGTTATTAAATCTTGAGATATCCTTCCAGGAGACAGTAAAGTTGAAAAAGTATTTGCTCCTTTTATTTCATCATGAAGAGGGGCCCATACAAAATCAAAATTATTTGTCTTAATTTTCGGATCTTGAAGGAATATAGTAAAAATATCACCTTTAAGTTTAGATTTTAAATATTTCATATAGGGTACAGTTTTTCTACCCGCACCAATGATAAATTTTGGCCAAGGCTCTATAAAGTTTTTAACTTTTCTCGGCATACCAAACGGTGCTGTAATGGATAAAATTTTTCCAGGATTAATTTTTTTTATTTCATAGTTAAAATTTAACTCTTCAGCAAGACCAATACATTGATTTTCGCAACCGATTAATCCTGAGGAAATAATCCAGCAATTTATAGATTTTTTTTCTGTCATTTATTAATTCCTTGTAATAATCTTGCGTGATTATTAGACAATGTATAACATAATTTATATGAAACGAGATAATTTAGATAATATTGATATAAAAATTTTAAAAAAACTTCAGGAAAATGGCAGAATCACAAATGTTGATCTTGCTGAGAAAGTTGATTTATCAGCTCCTCCATGCCTAAGAAGAGTAAGATCATTAGAAGAAAACGGCTTTATTAAAGGATATCATGCTGATTTATCATCAGAAAAACTAGGCTTTCAAGTTACTGTTTTTGCTATGGTTGGTTTACATAATCAAGCTGAGTCTGATTTAAGGGCTTTTGAGGAGAGAGTTAACTCACTAGATTATGTAAGAGAGTGTCATATGTTGAATGGTGAAATAGACTTTATATTAAAATGTGTTGCACCTGACTTATCTGCTTTTCAAATTTTTCTCACACAAGAGCTTACTTCTGCACCAAATGTGGCAAGCGTTAAAACCTCATTAACTATTAGACAATCAAAGTATTTACCTGGAATTCCTATAAAAAATACAATTTAAATATCTATTACTTTTCCAGGATTCATTATATTTTTTGGATCAAATGATCTTTTAATTGATTTAAAGATTTCGACATCTTCTTTCTTATATTTTTTTAAGTCATTTTTTCTTGCAAGTCCAATACCATGTTCAGCGCTAATAGACCCTTTTAGATCAAGGGTAAGATTAATAATTTTTTTTCTTAAATTTTTCTCTTTTTTTAGGAATTTATCTCTATTAGCTTTTACTGGCTGAGATATATTGAAGTGAATGTTACCATCGCCTATATGACCGAAAACTACACATCTTGAGCCAGGTATTTCTTCATTTGATATTTTAATAGCGCTATTAATGAATTTACTTATATCTTCAATTGGAATTGATATATCATTTTTAATGCTACCGCCTTCTTTTTTTTGGGCTTCCGAAATACTTTCTCTTATATTCCAAATATTCTTACTTTGCTTGAGAGATTGTGCAATAAAAATATCTTTGGCAAGATTTTGATTTAAAATTTTATTAAGAATATTTTCAATTTTATCTTCTTCATCCTTCGATCCTTCATTTGAAGAAAATTCAATTAATATTAACCATTTAAATTTTTTAATTGGTATTAAAATATCATTTATATGTCTTTTGACGAGCTCTATAGAAAAATTATTCATTAACTCAAACGCGGTTAGAGGGATCGAAAAATTATTTTTTATATAATTTAAAATTTTAATAGATTCTTTTGGGGAATTTACCGAAACTAGCGCTGTATATATTTTCTTTGGTTTTGGGAAAACTTTTAATGTTGCAGCTGTTATAACTCCTAGAGTTCCTTCGGACCCAACAAATAAATCTTTTAAAGAATAGCCTGTATTATCTTTAATGAGTGTTTTTAAATTATTAACAACAGATCCATCAGGTAAAACTATTTCGAGACCCATTACTAATTCTCTAGTATTTCCATAATGGAGAACAGCAACTCCCCCGGCGTTTGTAGCAATATTTCCACCAACACTGCAGCTCCCTTCAGATGCAAGTGACAATGGAAAAAGGAGATTATTTTCTTCACATATTTTTTGTAAATTATAAAGAATCAAACCTGCCTCTACTGTAATTGTTTGATTTACATTATTAATTTCTCTTATTTTAGAAAGTCTTTCTAAACTAATAACTACATGATTTTTATTAAAAGGTATTTGTCCACCAACAAGACCTGTATTCCCACCTTGAGGAATACATGAAATATTTTTTTCATGTGAGTATTTAAGTATATTTGAAACTTCTTTAGTTGATTTGGGCTTAATTATTGCTCCAGCAATTCCAGTATAAATACCCCTCCATTCTTTAAGATATTTTTCCATATCTTTTTTATCGGTAATAACATTTTTACTACCAACAATTTTTTTAAATTTATTTATATCTGAATTATGCATAATTATACTTTAGCAATTGCATTATTTTAATTAAAGAAAAAGCATTAATAAATTTAATTAATGTATTATTATGTTTAAAATGCTTACTCGAGTACAAAATATCTTTCTTGCAACTAAAAATTTAGAGGAAACATCTCGAAAATTTTCCATTTTTTTTGGTAGAAAATCGAATTTTACTGGCCAATCAAAAAACCTTGGTATTGATATAATAAGTTTTGGATTAAATAAGACAAATATTTGTTTAATCTCTCCAAAGAGCTCTGGTATTTGGTCTGAAACAATAAATAATTTTCTGAAGAATAAGGGTGAGGGTATTTTTGGTATAAATTTTTCCTCTGATAATCTCGAGAGTGATTATAATAATTTTGTAAAAAATAAGCTAAAATTAAGTGACAAAATTAGCGGTAATTTTGAAGGAAATAATAAGTCTCAAATAAAATTTTCTTTTTTTAATATATTAGATAACGATATCAAAAGTTTGAATATCCTTATTAGCAATGAAATAGATTTTCAAAATAACAAAGTATATTCAAAAAATAATGTGAGCAAAGTAAATCAACTAGTAATTCAAACAGATGATCCTGAGTCCATTAAAGGTATTTTTGAAGGAAAACTGAGAATTAGGTTGGCCTTAGATAAAACATTTAAGGAATGGGCTGGTAGAATGCTTTTTTTTAGGTTAGGTGGTGTAACATTAGAAGTAGTCGAAGGAAAAGATATTAAACAAAATTCTCAATATTTTGGTATTGGTTGGCATGCCGACAATTATAATAATTGTTATAATGCTCTATTAAAAGATGGTTTTAGCTTCTCTGAGATTAGAAAAGGAAGAAAAAAAGGTACTTTAGTATCTACTTTAAAGAAACCAATATTAAATATACCAACTATTTTAATTGGTTTAGAGGAATAATTGAATGAAAAAAATTTATTTCATAATTTTTATAATTTTTTTGTCTTCTTGCTCAGAGGATAAAGATAAAGAGAGTAATAATGGTTTATTAAAAATTACTTTTGCAACTGATTGGAAAGCTCAGGCAGAGCAGGGTGGTTTCTATCAAGCTTTAGCCTCTGGAAAATATTTAAAAAAGGGCTTAGATGTAAAAATTATTCAGGGTAATGCAAATATAAACATTCCAAGGTTATTAGCATCAAATTCAATTGATTTTGGAATGGGCTCAAATAGCTTTATTCCAATGAATATGGTCGTTAATAATATTCCGGGTAAGGCTGTGATGGCTGTTTTCCAAAAAGATCCTCAAATAATTATGACTCATGCAAGTAATAATGTAGAGAATATCGAAGATATTATGGGCCTTCCTATCATGATTGCAGATGCAAGCATTGGAGGATTTTGGTTATGGTTAAAATCTAAATATAGTTTTAAAGATAATCAAATTCGAAAAAAAACTATTAGTTTGGCCCCTTTTTTGAGAGATACCTCATCTATTCAGCAAGGCTACTTAACGTCTGAGCCTTATCTTTTTGAACAAGTAACTGGGAAAAAACCAAAAGTTTTTCTAATGGCTGATTATGGTTATCCAAGTTATGGGGCAATGATACTGGCCTCCAATTCTATGATAGTAAAAGATCCAAAAATTGTTCAAGATTTTGTTGATGCAAGTATTGAAGGTTGGATTGATTATATTTATGGAGATCCAACTTTAGGGAATAAATTGATATTAAGCGAAAATAGTGAAATGACCGAAGAAGTCTTGTTCCAAGCTATTAGCAAAATTAGAGAATATAATATGATATCTAATGAAGCATCCCTTGGAAATGATATTGGTAAAATGTCAGAAGAAAAATGGATGAATTTTTTCAATATAATGTCTGAAAATGGTGTTTATGATAAAGATCTCAACTGGAGAGATGCTTACACTTTGGATTTTATTGAAAAAGGTAATTAATGTTTAAATTTAATAAAATTTATAAGGAATATGATGCCCCAATTCTTGGGCCTATAAGCTTAGATATAAAAAAAAATAGTTTTGTCTCAATTTTGGGATCTTCAGGTGCAGGTAAGTCAACCTTATTAAGATTAGCATCAGATTTAATTAAACCCACCTCCGGATCTATCGAGTACGCTAATAATGAAAAACCAAATATTGGTTTTGTTTTTCAGGATCCAACCCTTCTTCCATGGAGAACTGTAATTGACAATGTTCTTCTTCCAGCAGAATTAACATCTAAAAATAAAAAATTATCAAAAGAAAAAGCTTATTTTTGGCTATCTAAAGTTGGTTTAGAAGGTAAGGAGAATTCTCTACCAAATCAGCTTTCAGGTGGTCAAAAAATGAGAGTTTCAATTGCAAGGGCAATGTTTCAAGACTGTTCATTATTATTAATGGACGAACCTTTTGCAGCCCTTGATGAGGTCTCGAGAAATAAACTTGAAGATGATTTATTGGATATCTGGAAAAAAAATGAATTAACAGTTTTGTTTGTTACGCATTCAGTCACAGAGGCTGTTTATTTAGCTCAAAGAGTTTTAGTTATGTCATCAAATCCAGGAAAGATTTTAGATGATGTTATTATTACTGAAAAAAGATTAAGAGATGATGGTCAACAAAGTAGTGAATTCTTCTCAAAGATAAATTATTTAACTAATATTCTTAAGAAGGAGAAGAGTGAATGATAAAACGTTATCTATCCTTTATGGCTCCTATTATTACATTCCTTTTATTACTTTTTGCATGGGAATTGATTGTTAATTTTCAAAATATACCAAAATATATTCTTCCTGCTCCTACTGATATATTTACTTCTTTTTTGCTAAATTATAGTGATTTATTAAGGTCAACCTTTATAACATTTCGAATAACTTTTTTTGCTTTTATGATTGCATCATTATTAGCTATTTTTATAGCCATATTGTTTTCTCAATCAAAAATAATTGAATTATCTCTTTATCCAATTGCAGTAATTTTTCAGGTTACGCCCGTGGTAGCAATTGCACCTCTAATATTAATTTGGGTTGGGCTTGATAATGCTGAATTTGCTATTTTAATTTTAGCCGTTATCGTTGCGTTTTTTCCAGTTTTAGCAAATACGAATCTTGGAATTCGTTCAGTTGAAAAGAATCTTAGTGAATTATTTAGCTTATATGAAGCAAATAGATTTCAAAGATTATTTAAGTTGCAGTTGCCTTATGCCTTACCATTTATTCTTACAGGCATGAAGACATCTATTGGTTTAGCTTTAATCGGTTCAGTTGTGGCAGAATTTGTAGCTGGATCTGGAACCTCAACTGGTTTAGCTTGGAGAATTATTGAAGCTGGTAATCGTCTTGATGTACCAAAATTATTTGCAGCATTAATTCTTTTGGTAGTTTTAGGAGTTATTTTATTTTTAATCATGTCTCTATTAGAAAAAATATTACTTAAAAGATGGGACATAGATAAAAGTTAATTTGGAGTTTAATATGAGAGATATTTATAAAAAATCAAAAACTGTGAGTGAAGCTCTAGATACAAGACTAACCTGCAGAGCTTTTAAAAGTACCGAAATAAAAAAAGAAGTTATTTTTGATATACTTGATAAGGCCAGAAGAGCTCCATCAGGTGGTAACCTTCAACCTTGGAGAGTTTGGGTAGTCTCAGGTGAACCTCTTAAAAGTTTTAAGAAGGAAATTCAAATTAAAGCATCAAAAAATCCTAGAGGTGAAGGTACAGAGTATAAAATTTATCCACCAAATTTAAAAGACCCATATGAAAAAAGAAGAAAAGATGTTGGAGAGGGTATGTATAACGCAATAAATGTTTCAAGAGATGATAAAGTTGGAAGAATTAAACAATTTATGAAAAATTTTGAATTTTTTGATGCACCAGTTGCACTTTTTTTTGCAATTGACAGGGAAATGCAAGAGGGACAATGGTCAGATCTTGGAATGTTCATACAATCAATTATGCTATTAGCAAGAGAGGAAGGTTTGCACACTGCTCCACAAGAGGCATGGGCAATTTGGTACAAATCCGTTGGTAGTTTTTTAAAAATTCCCGATGAACTTATGCTCTTTTGTGGTATGGGTATTGGATATGCTGATCCAAAAAATCCTATCAACCAATTTAGAAGCAGTAGAGCTGACGTAAAAGAGTTTTCAGAATTTATAGGTTTTTAAATAATTCTTTTTTCTTTAAATTCATTAATTTCATCATTGGTAAAACCCAGATCAATTAAAATCTCTTCTGTATGCTCCCCTAAAATTGGAGGTCTTTTGTCTATTATATTTTCTGAATTAGATAATTTTACCGGAAGCCCCATTACTGGAGATTTACCTGGTATACCAGGATATTCAAGATCTTGAAAAAAATTCATAGCTTTTACATGGGGATCATCTAATGCATCTTGTAAATCATTAACAGGGCCAGCAGGTACACTTGCTTTTGCCAACAATTTTAACGCTTCTTCATTAGTATATTGCGATGCCCAATCACTTGTTTTTTTACTTAAGATTTCTCCATTTACCCCTCTATTAATGTCAGTAGAGAATCTATCGTCATCCAATAAATCTTCTGCACCCACAAGGTTTGCCCATCGTTTAAATAGTGTATCACCTAAGACTTGAACAACTATCCATCCATCTTTTGTCTCAACCATATCGACAGGACCAGCATAAGGACTTCTATTCCCAATCGCTTTTCTATTCTTTTTTGTAATTGACTGCTCTATTAAGTGTGTATTCATAAATGCAAGCGATGTTGCAAAAAGAGCACCTTCAACTATCTGTCCTTTTCCAGTTTCATTTCTTTCAATAATTGCAGCCAGTGTTCCCATCGCCGTCAATGAAGCTGTTCCATAATCTATATATGGTGAGTAAGCTTTAACAGGTTCACTTTCGTTTCCTGTTAAGTAAGCCGCACCTGACATTGCTTGACCAACCCCATCAAAACCAACTCTTTCTGAGTATGGACCCCCTGCACCAAAAGCTGAAACGGTCGTAAGGATTATACCAGGGTTATATTTTGAAATTGTCTCATAATCTATACCCATTCTTTTGAGTGTCTGAGGAGGAAGATTTGCAATAACTACATCAGCGGACTTTATTAATTTCTCTACTATAGTTGCTGAACCCTCTTTTGTTGGATTTAATGTCATTCCTTTTTTGTTACGATTCATTTGCATAAACATTGCACCTTCGCCGCCTTCTTCTTTTAAGGGATGAATGAACCTATCCTCTGATCCACTTAATCTCTCAATTCTTATTACCTCGGCACCTAGGTCACCTAGAAGAGCTCCACAATATGGCCCAGCAATATATCTTCCAAAGTCTAAAACTCTAATATTTTTTAAAATTTTCAATTCAAACCTCTTATAAAACATTACAAAAAATTAATAATATAGAAATGTATTGGTAAAAAACAATAACGCAATATGTATTTACAAAAATATTTGACTGTACTTGAATATCATAGCTCCCCAGAAAAATTTCAGGTACAGTCAAATTAATCTCTAACTTTTCTAAAATATTTAGACTATTCTATTGGTGGAGAATTAAATGCATATTTTACTTATTGAAGACGATATTAATGCAGCTAGTTATGTAATAAAAGGGCTAAAGGAAAGTGGTCATGTAGTGGATCATGCTTCTAATGGTGAAGAGGGTGAACAATTAGCCTTAACATTAAAGTTTGATGTAATTGTTGTGGATAGAATGTTACCCAAATTAGATGGATTATCACTTATAAATAAAATAAGAAAAGAGGATATTGATACTCCAATATTAATTTTATCAGCATTGGGAGAGGTTGATGAGAAAGTTTTAGGTCTTAAGGCAGGCGCAGATGATTATTTAGCAAAGCCTTTTTCTTTTTCAGAATTGCTAGCAAGAATAGAAGTTCTTAATAGGAGAACAAATCCTGAGATAAAGGAAACTTCTCTTAAAGTAGGAAGCTTATCAATGAACTTGCTTACTCGACAAGTTCATCGTCAAGGAATTGAGATAGATCTTCAACCAAGAGAATTTAGATTACTTGAGTTTTTAATGAAGCGTTCGAATCAGGTTGTAACTAGAACAATGTTATTAGAAGGTGTTTGGGAGTATCACTTTGATCCTCAAACAAATGTAATTGACGTTCATATATCAAGATTGCGATCTAAAATTGATAAACCTTTTGACGGTAAAGAAATGTTATTTACTGAAAGAGGGGCCGGATATGCCTTAAGAAGTGATGATTGATTTATTTCGGTTAACAAGTTTTCGGATAATATTTATCTATATTGTGCTTCTTGCATTCTCTATTGGCTTGGTAGCATTTTATCTATATTTGTCAACTTCAAGAGATTTTCAAACAAAAATTGATAATGAAATTATTCAGGAAAGTATTAGACTTAGTCAAGTTCATAAGAGGTATAAAGAAGTAGGTCTTATTAGAGAAATTCAATATCTCTCAAAAACACCAAACCCTAATTTGTATATATTAAGAGATTCCAATAATAAATTTATTGCCGGTAATTTTTCAGATACCGATTCTTTATGGAACTTAACAAGACTTGAGGAGGGTGGCGTATTATTTTCATTTGAAAAGAAAAATAACAATGGAGAGACTGTAAGGAAGTATTACTTTAGAGGAAAAGAATTTATAGTGAGAAATAAATATAATTTAATTGTTGCTCGAGATGTAAGTTATGAGAACTATCTTAAGGAACGTTTTTTTAATACTATTTTAAGCACATCACTATTAATTATTTTTTTAGGATTGTTGGGCGGGTATGTTTTAAGTAGAAATTTCCTAAATAGAATTTCTGCTATTAATAAGACAAGTTTAGAGATAATGGATGGAGACCTTTCAATGAGGTTACCAACATCATCGAATAACGATGAATTAAATCAATTATCACTTAATCTAAATAATATGCTTGATAGACTTAATAAGCTCATGATTGGCATGAAGGACGTTAGTGATAATATTGCTCATGACTTAAGAACCCCTCTTAATAAAATAAGAACTAATTTAGAAGTTACCTTAATGTCAAATCCCGACTCAGAGAGTTATAGGGAGACTATAAAAGAGGTTATAGATGATGTTGATAGTGTAATTAATACTTTTAATTCTTTACTTGCTATATCAAGAGTAGAATCTGGTTCCGTATCGCTTAAAAAAGAAAAAATTAATATAAAGAATTTGATAGAGGATATTGTGGATTTATGGGAACCTTTAGCAGAGGAAAAGGGTGTAATTTTAAATAATGAATGTGATATTGATATATTTCTTGAGGGTAATAAAAATCTTCTATCTCAAGCTATTTCAAATCTCATTGATAATGCTATTAAGTATGGAGGAGTTGAAAATATAGTTAATGTTGGTTCAAGGGATAATGCAGATAGCATTTTGATATGGGTATCTGATACTGGACCTGGAATTCAAGATAAAGATAAAGAAAAGGTTTTGGATAGATTTACAAGGCTAGATACAAGCAGAAATACATCTGGTACGGGTCTAGGTTTAAGCCTAGTTGCCTCAATGATAAAATTTCATAAAGGTACTATTGAATTACTGGATGCAAAGCCAAAAGGTCTTATTGTTAAACTTCAAATACCCTCTCGTTAATTTTATAAACCACCTGAAACAAAAAGACATTGTCCAGTTACCCATCCAGAGGCCGGTGATGCCATAAAGACAACTGCAGCACCAATATCTTCAGGCTTTCCCCATCTTTTTAGTGGAATATTTATCATTTTTTTTAATTGCTCTTCTCTTTCTGGGGTATCCATTTTCATCGAGTCTATAAAATTTTCAGTTGGGATAGGCCCAGGAGCTACTGCATTTACTCTTATGTGTGGAGCTAATTCAACTGAAAAAGTTGCTGTTAAACTATTTATTGCTGCTTTGGATGCCCCATATGGCCCATTTTTAATATTTGGTCCCATATTTTTTGAAGATGTTGATGAGATATTAATAATTGATCCACCTTTTTCATTCATGTATTTTGCAGCTACCACACACCCTGACCAGGCTGCATTTATATTTAATTCTAGTTGAGCATTGAATTGATCAGGAGATGTTTTGGTTAGATATCTAGGTGTTCCATCGGGAAGGCCACCAGCATTATTTACCCATATGGATAACTTGCCATACTTATCAAATGCTTTTTGACCTAACTTTTCCATTGAATCTATATTTGTAACATCTGTTGGAACAACAAGCGCATCCTTACCTATTTTTTTGATTTCTTTCGCAACGTTTTCTAACTGGTCCTCGCTTCGAGAAGCTAATACAATATCAGCACCTGCCTCGGCAAGAGCTATAGCAATTCCTTTCCCTATACCTTTACCGGCACCCGTTACAACAGCTACTTCATCTTTTAAATTAAATAATTCTAAAATTGACATTTTATTATCCTCCCTATGGTATAATTGTTTAGAGAAAAGTTATGGTCAATTGGTTTATATATATATTTTTTGCTTTTTTTCTTTCGCTCACCTTTATATATTTTTTTAATAATAGAGAAACTGCTCATATAAGTGATTTAGAAACAGATCTTGAGTATTCTTTTTTTAAAAATAACAATGGAAGAACAGCTTATTATTCAATTGGTGAGGACGATGGTGAACCTTTGATTCTTATTCATGGGGTTACTGTTCCTTCATATTATTACAAAAAGATTGCCACTAATTTATCTGAAATTGGTTATAAGGTTTATGTTTATGACCATTTTGGAAGGGGTTTTTCTGATAGGCCAAAAATAAAATACAGTATGTCTGCTTATCAAAATCAACTAAATGATTTTATTAACTACCTATCAATTGATAATGTTACTTTAATGGGAGTGTCTATGGGAGGTGCTTTAGCATCAAATTATACAGCTAAAAACCCAACTAAAGTTAAAGCATTGATTTTAAATGTTCCATTTGTTGGGATGCAGACAATTGGTCTTGAAAAATTTACATCTATACCATTTTTTTGGGATTTCTATTTAAGGTTTTTTATTATTACTAAATTAATAGAGAGGGGATACGATTTAACTGATGATAACCAAGATCCATATCATTTTATCGAGCAATTTAATGTTATAGGAACTCAATATTCGTTAAGCTCTCTTATGAAAAATTTTATAAAACATGATTTTTATAATGATTATAAATTAATCAATGATTATAAGATTCCCATTCACATTACTTATGCAACAGATGACGAAGATGTTCCCATGGACTCAATAGTAAAGGCAATTGAATTAGTACCTGAGGCTATAACATTTTCTTTTGAAGGTGGGCATAATATTATAAATTCCAGAACTGAAGAGATTATTTTTCTTATCAGTAATTTTAAATCCATGTATTTAAATGATTAGATTGTACTAGCCAAACCCTTAGCTGATAGAATTTCTATCCAATATCCATCAGGATCTTTTATAAAAGCAAGCCCTTTCATATTTCCGTCATCAGGTTTTTTTTGAAATTCTACACCTTTTGACTCAAATCTTGAGCAAGCCTCATATACATCTGGTACAGTTATACCAATGTGGCCAAAACCCCTTGGATCAGAATTACCGTCATGATGTGAAAAATTTTCATTATTTTCTGTTCCCCAATTATGAGTTAGTTCCAGTACCGCTTTTTGACTTAGAGTATAGGCAAATCTATCATTTTTATTCTCTGGTACAGGATCATCATTTGATCTTAAATAAGCTAAAAAAAATAAAGAAAATTTGAATTCAGGAAAATCAATTTTTTTTAACAATGTCATTCCTAAAATATCTGTATAAAAATTTAGTGATTTTCTTGGGTCTTTTATTCTAAGCATTGTCTGATTAAAGATATAATCTTTTGTTTCTTCTTCAGGTTCCTGTGACATTTCTTCCATAATACCCTCCCTATTGTTATTTGATATCATCAATTGATATAAAGCAATAAAAAAAGGGCTATAAAATAGCCCTTTTAATTAATATATTTATTTAAAAATTACATTTTAAATTTATATTGTAAGGTTAGAGTTCGACCCAGTTGTGTAGTAACAGCTTGGTCTTGAAGAAGAGCGCCCTCAATTCCTGGAACAGAACGTGTGGCTACTCTTCCTGGAATTGAACCACCTGTGACAATAACAATTTCATCGCCAAGATTTCTTCCAATTAGATTAAATGAGTGCGTTCCGTCTTCAGAATATAAGCTTATTGCTGCATCATTCATCCAGTAAGATTCTTGTCTAGGAGAGTTTTTGTATACTCCCCATCCATAATCATCACTGTATCTTGCATCAGACGATAAGTTTAATCTCCAACCTGCACCTAAACCAGCGTCGTAACTAAAACCAAGTGATCCAGCAAATTCAGGACTATAAGATCTCTCACTTCCTCTTAAATTTACACCACTAGTATTGAAAAAATCACCAGTGTTAGTTGCATCAGACCAAGCAAATTGACCTCTCAAAGTAAGACCAGGTACTTCAGTATACCAAAGGAGATCTGCCTCAAAGCCCTCGGTCTCAACAGCACCGGCATTAAAAGTACTGAACTGAATAGCTTGAGCATCAAAAAGCTGAACTTGAAGATCAGTATACTCATATATATAATATGTTGCGTTTATTCTCATACTATTATTCAAAAGATTTGATTTTAATCCAATTTCAAAACCATCAACTTCTTCAGAGTCATAAATCAATGCATCAAATCCTTTGAAAGCTGGAGAATCTACATTTAAAGAAGCAGTTGGTAATGCACTATTATCAATACCACCTGATTTAAATGCTTTTTTATAGGCAACATATATACTTGTATCATCAGTAATATAATAATTTACAGCTATCTCTGGAGACAAGTTTGAGTCTTCAAACTCAATACCATCAACAAGTGGAGGAGCAGCAAAACCTAAAGCCGCAGCAGCAGAATGGAAGTTTTGGAATATAATGTATCCCTCTTTTTCCTCTTCAGTATACCTTGCGCCAACTGAAAGTTCTGTTTTCTCATTAATATCTAGATAAATTGCCATACTAGCTGATAAAACGTCAGTATCTAAAAAATGATCTTTTCTATAATCATACATATTACCGGTTACTGGATCAGGTCCAATTAAAGGATTAGAAAGATCAAAGTTTCCAAAAAATCCAAGAGCTGGGCCTAAAATGTTTGGTGTAACCGCCAAATTTGCAGCATATTGATGCGCTTCAAATCTTTGTTCAATTTCTTGAAGAAAAAGACCAGCTTGAAAATTAATTGCACCCTCAAGATCACTTGTTAATCTGAATTCTTGAGAGGTATGCTCGTATTCATTTACGTGTAAACCCCCGTATACACCAGCACCAAAACTATAATCATCCATTTCAGTATGATCCAGTGTAACGTGACTAGTAACAGATGTTAAAGATAGCGCATTAGAGATATCCCAATCAACTTGAAGAGACAGCATATCAGTCTCTTGATCTAAGAATGGTTCACCAGAATCAGCACCATATGGTAAACCAGCTCTTAAACCAGGTTCTAGGTTTATTTTTGATGTGTTACCATTTACTACGCAATCATCAACTCCTCGTCGAACAGCAATTGGTGCAGCAGTAAATTGATGTGCATCAGGATTACCAAGACCATCAACACAGTATTCTTCTTGATGCATGGTTCCACCACCATCATTTTCATATGTTGAATGTTGATATTTTAATTTTGCTGTAATTGTTTCAGTTGGAGTCCATAGAAGTGTTAATCTAATATTTGTAGACTCTTCACCAAAGAAAGGCTTTGTTTCATTTCCGTAAAGTGCTAAAGAGGGATCATTACCAAAAGAGTAATTTTCCTTTAACTCATCAGTTTCACTGGTACCAAATGCAAGCCTTGCTAATAAATTATTAGAGATTGGTCCTGAAATTACACCATCGAAAAATGTTGTTTCATGTTCGGTTTCTGTACCAATACCAAACTCAGCTTCAAACTCATCAGTCGGATCGTTTGTTTTAATTGAAATAACACCTGCAGTAGCTGATTTACCAAAATAAAGAGATTGAGGCCCCTTAAGAACTTCAATTTGTGCCATATCGAGATAAGCATTGTGAATGAAACGTCCTCGGTTAACAACAACTCCGTCAATATTAATTGCAACTGATTGATCAAAGGCTGCTGAAATAGAGCTAGAGCCAATACCTCGCAAATAAATGTTAGTACCATTACCAGAGCCACCGGCATTGATTCTAAAATTTGGTACCATTTTTGCAGCATCGGTAAGGCTAGTAATATTGTAACGATCCAGATCCATTTCTGACATAACAGTAACAGTTACTGGGACATCTTGCAGACTTTCCTCCTGCTGTCTTGCTGTAACAATTATTTCTTCTATACCTGATGCATTTTCAGATTCTTGCGCTAAACTGTATGTAAATCCATATGATGTGATTATACTAAATACAAAAAATCCGAAAATTATTTTGTTTAATTTGACCATTTTATCTTCCTTTCTTAATAATTTAGAATATTTAAAAAATGACTATTTGATTTGACAGTAATTTTTATATTTTTTCAATGGATAAATTTTTTTAATATTTTTCAAATTTATGGGAACAAAAAAAAGGACCACTAAAAGCAGTCCTTTAATTTACTTTGTTAACTTTAACTATAATTTAAAATTCATATCCAAACTCAATACCGAAAGCCCTAGGTCTTTTTCCAGCATTAGACATTGAGAAAAGAGGGCCGGAAGTAAAACTTCCACCAAGTAGAGTAGGTACCTCATATTGCTCATCAGTAAGATTTCTACCAAATAGAACAACATTCCAATTATCTTGGTAGTAACCTATATTAGCACTAACATCTTCAGTACCGTCAAAAGCACCAGATGTTAGATTGAGAAGGCTTGTTTGAGTTTCGCCAGTTTCACTGTATTTGGCATATATCTCAATTTCACCATTACCAACTTGAGCATTATATTGGAAACCAACTCCAAGAGTATGTTCCGGAGCATTTCTAGGTTCTAAGAAGCTAGCATCCTCGACTGTTCCCAAGCCATCAAATTGATTGATGTCAGTAAAAAATTCCTCATAACTTGCGTCAAGACTACCATAATTTAAAAATAATTGAAGATTACGGGTTGCAGCAAAAAGAGCCTCAATTTCAAAACCTTCATAAAGAACTTCAGCAGCATTATTAAAAACAGATTGAACAGTTTTAGTATCTGGATCTAAAGCAACAAATG
This sequence comes from uncultured PS1 clade bacterium, assembly GCA_902626605.1. Classification (GTDB taxonomy): domain Bacteria; phylum Pseudomonadota; class Alphaproteobacteria; order MED-G09; family MED-G09; genus MED-G09. The sequence continues at coordinate 107,394 of CACOFZ010000003.1, read as the reverse complement.
ACTCTTGTTTGTCTTCAAATTCATTTCTAAAAGCTGTAAGATTAAGTCTTAATCTATTTTCCATTAACATACTTTTAAAACCAACTTCGATGTTTGAAGCAAATTCAGGGTCATATTGATCTCTTTCAAAGTCACGAATATTTTGATTTACCCCAAAAAATCCACCAGATTTAAAACCTTCTGAGTAAGATACATAAAGCATTTTATCTTCATCAATTCTGTATGTAACACCAACTCTTGGAGAAACCTCATCCCATTTTTGATACAAATCTGCATATCCTGGGAAATTTCTCTCTCTTTGTCTTTCAACATTTGAAAGATAAGATTGGCCAGCAATAAATGCCTTCCATTCTTCTGTCCAACGAATACCTGCATTAACAGATATTTTATCATTTATATCGTATTCATAATTAAGGAAGAAAGCTTCTGACTCTGTTTCTTGAGTTTCATAAAGGATTTGAGTAACAATATCATTTGGTCCTAACCCACCTTGTATACCTAGGTCACAGGCGATAGGAGCAAAAGCACCATCTAAACCGTTAGTACCCTGACAAGCTGCCCAAAGAGCAGGAGTTTGTGCCACGGCTCCAAATAATGTTTTCCAAAACTCTCCACCAGTTACCCAGTCTTGAGTAAATTCACTATTCCAGAAATAATATCCTGCAACAAGAGTTGAATTTTCTGTCTGCCTCTCATATCTAAGCTCATGACTAGTTTGCTCATAATCATTCCATCTTTCAATAGTAATGAAAGGAGCTGCTGATGCATCAAAGTCATATATTCTATACTCTGTTAGATCTCTAATACCTCCTACATAAACTAACTGTGAATTCTCAGTTAATTGATATGTAGCATTAATGGTAATTGCGTCTGTTTCTAGAGCACCATCATTATTTGTATCATTTTCAGCATAACTAGGAATATCCAGGCTAGTACGACAAGCACCATAAATAGCACAAGAAGTTGTCGCTAAAGCAGTATTTACCTGTCTTGGATCTGTTGGAGGTGTATCAACACCCGTAGCAAAGTTATAACTGTAATGATAACCAGCTAAATCACTCTGGTCGTCAAATTGTTCAACTGTAACTGTAGCTTCGAACTTTTCATTAGGAGTAAATAAAAGTGAAAATCCAAAGTTTTGATAATCTTTTTCAGGTACTTTTTTCCCTAGAGTAATATTTGGAAGCCAGCCATCATCCTCAATCATTGTAGCAAAAACTTTACCAGCAACTTTACCTTCTGATATTGGAAAATTAACCACAGCCCTTAATTCTTGCTGTCCATCGTCACCAATTGTAGCCTTAAGTCTAGCGCCAAATTCACCAGTTGGCTTACTTCTTATGACATTTATAACACCACCAACTGTATTTTTACCAAAAAGAGTTCCTTGAGGACCACGAAGAACCTCAACTCTTTCAAGGTCAAAATTTTCAAGTATTTGACCAGCAGAAGTTCCTAAATGAATTCCGTCAATCATTACGGCGATAGGAGCATCAAATGAATTATCATCTGATCTAGGAGGGCTAATACCTCTAATATTAAGATTTGCTCCACCAGATCTCTCTCCATAATTACCAATTATTACATTTGGAGCAAAACCTTGCAGATCAGAAAGATTTCTAATATTTGATTTTCTAAGTTGTTCTGTAATTGCTGTAATAGCGACAGGAACATCTTGAGCGCTCTCTTCCACTTTTCTAGCAGTAACTATTATCTCTTCAATACCAAACGACTCAGAATTCTCTGCTTGATTTTCTTGAGCAGAAACGGTTAAAAATCCACTAAATATAAAGATACTTAATGATAGTAAAATGATAGTAAAATGTTTAGAATTAAACATCATTTGTCTCCCTCCTCTATTATTATTATTATTTAGACAAATTAATATTATTACTTGACTATATTTTTATCAAATTAGCAACAAATTATTTGATTGTTTAAATCATTAGCCTAGCATTTAATTTTTTCAAATAAAAAAAGGCTGGAAAACCAGCCTTTTAAAATAGTTAAAATTTAATAAAAAATTATTTATTATTAGAATCACCTAACCAAATACCTGACAATAAGCATAAAGCTAGAGCGATTACTAAAATTAAACCTGCAGGTTCATTTATAAGGCTGAATGTTGGTACTTCAGTGCTTCCATTAAAGTTATCGATAAGCGATTGACCTCTAGCACTTACAGATCCAGTTTCCTCTTTTAAGACAGCCATTGAATGTGCTGCACCTCTAATACCAAGTGATACATATGCAAATTGCATATTTATATACCATACTGATGTAAGCGAAAAAGCACTTATAACAATTTTTCCAAATAAATTGGCATTACCCTTTTCATGCATAATTACTGCTGCTCTTCCTGAAAACCAAGCTAGAAAAGAAAAACCAATTAAAAAAAGACCATTCATAGCTAGTCCAGAATTCATCATAGATATTATTTGAAACTCACTCATATTTACCCTCCTTTTATGAATAATTTTTTATGACATCATAATATTTTTTATATGTAAAGATTTAAGAAAGTTATAACTTTTTTTCTTGTCAATATTAGTATACGAAGGTTATACGATGTAACATATTTTTAATTATGTCTTTTGGGGCGTAGCCAAGCGGTAAGGCAGCGGGTTTTGATCCCGCGATGCGTAGGTTCGAATCCTACCGCCCCAGCCAAATTATTATTAATAGTTTAGAAACTTTTTTATTATGCATATTGCTTGGTTTAAAAGGGATTTAAGGGTTTGGGATAATGAAGCTTTTACAAATGCTTGTAAGAGCAAACTTGTAATGCCTCTCTATATTATAGAACCAGAGCTCTGGCAACAGGATGATTTAAGTTATAGACAGTATAATTTTTTAGAAGACTGTCTAAAAGATTTGGATAAAGACTTAAAAAAAATAGGACAGAATTTAATCATTAAAACAGGTGATGCTTTAGAAATATTTAATGATATTAACAATCAGTATGGAATAAAAGAAATCTGGTCACATCAGGAAACTTGGAATTTTTGGACATATAAAAGAGACCTTAAGCTTAAAGATTGGTTTAAATCAAAAAATATTAAATGGAATGAAGCCTCACAAAACGGAGTTATTAGAGGCTTAAAAAATAGAGACGGTTGGTCAAAAGAATGGCAAAGAAGAATGAATATTTTGCCATACGAACCTCCAAAAAAAATAAGAGATTATAAATTTATTTCCGAAAAAATACCTTCAGCGAAACAATTAGGTCTTAAAAATGACGGTATTGAAATATTGCAAAAAGGAGGAAGATATGAAGGGCTTAGGCTTTTAAAGAGTTTTTTGAATAAAAGAGGAAAAAATTATTCAAAGGAAATGTCCTCTCCTTTAACAGCACATTATAGTTCCTCGAGGCTATCAGCTCATATAGCATTTGGAACTCTATCTATTAAAGAAATTATTCAACAAACAATTAATAGAAAAAGAGAAATACAAAAACTTCCAAAAGATGAAAAAGAAAATTGGCCTAGATCAATAAATACATTTTCAAGTAGGTTAAGATGGCATTGTCACTTTATTCAAAAACTGGAAGATCAACCTGATATTGAATTTAAAAACATGCATTCTTCTTATAATAAATTGAGAAATGAAAAAGATAATAATCTTTTTTTTGAAAGATGGAAAAATGGATTTACAGGTTATCCAATGGTAGATGCATGTATGCGATCGCTTATAAAAACAGGTTGGCTTAATTTTAGAATGAGAGCTATGTTAATGAGCTTTGCAAGCTATCATCTGTGGCTTCCTTGGCAAAAAACTTCAAAATATCTTGCGACTTTATTTATTGATTATGAACCAGGAATTCACTATTCCCAATCGCAAATGCAGTCGGGAACTACCGGTATCAATGCTATAAGAATTTACAATCCTATCAAGCAAGGTATTGATCATGATCCTGATGGAATATTTATAAAAAAATGGGTACCTGAATTAAAAAATGTACCAAAAAAATACATCCATATGCCTTGGGAAGATAAAAATTATATCAAAGAATATAATTTTCCGATAGTTGAAGAGTCATTGGCAAGAAAAGTTGCAGCAAGTAAAATATATAAATTACGTAAAGAACAAACTCATAAAATTGAGTCTAATAAGATTTATATTAAACATGGGAGTAGAAAGCCCAGAATAAAAAAAATAAAGAAACAAGCTAAAAATAAAAAAGTTGAAATCCAAAAAAATCTTTTTTAATTTTTAAGAGCATTGCAATATAATTATTAAATAAAATATATACTTTTATTTTTATTTAATTATTTTACTTTCATGACAAAAAAAGCACTCATTACAGGAATTACTGGCCAAGATGGAGCATATCTCTCTGAATTTTTAATTAAAAAAGGTTATAAAGTTTATGGGGCTGTAAGAAGAACTTCATCAATTAATACTTCCCGTTTATCTTACATAGGCGTCTTAGATGACATAGAGCTTGTAACAATGGATCTTGCGGAGATCACAAATATCCAAAGATTGATTGAAAGGATAGAACCAGATGAAATTTACAATCTTGCAGCTCAAAGTTTTGTTCAAACCTCATATGAGCAACCTATTTATACATCCGATATAGATGGTATTGGCGTTACAAGACTTCTAGAGATAGTAAGAAATTTAGGAGGTAATCCCAAATTTTATCAAGCTTCTACTTCAGAAATGTTTGGAAAGGCTCAACAAAGCCCTCAAAATGAAAATACACCTTTTTATCCAAGAAGCCCATACGGAATCGCAAAACTTTATTCTCATTGGATGACTGTAAATTACCGTGAAGCATGGAATATGTTCGCATGTTCTGGAATCCTTTTTAATCATGAGTCACCTTTGCGTGGAACAGAATTTGTAACTCGTAAAATTTCACAAGGAATAGCCCAAATAGCTTTAAAAAAAATCAAAAAAATTAATTTAGGGAATTTAAATGCTGAACGGGACTGGGGTTTTGCTGGTGATTATATTGAGGCAATGTGGTTAATGCTTCAAAAAGATAAACCTGATGACTATGTTATTGCTACAGGTGAAACTAATAGTGTCAGAGATTTTGTTCAGGTTGCAGCAAATTCTATTGATGTAGATATTGAATGGGATAATGAAGGTGACAACGAAGTTGGAATTTGTAAAAAAACCGGCAGTATAATTATTTCCGTAGATAAGCAGTACACTAGACCATCTGAAACAGATCATCTTTTAGGAGATGCATCTAAAGCAAAAAAGAAACTTGGATGGAAACCATCTATTAATTTTCAATCTCTAGTAAGCATGATGGTAGAGCATGATTTGAAAAGAATTAAGGATAATAATTTCTGGTTTTAGTTGTTATCTTTTCTCAATCATTTCATCAAAAGCTTGATTGTATTCTTTTTCAATTTTACCAACAAGATTACCTACTGATGGAGCATCTTTTATACCACCAATACCTTGACCGGATCCCCAAATATCTTTCCAAGCTTTTTGTTTCATATTTCCACCCGACCCAAAATTCATTTTTGATTTATCAGCACCAGGAAGATTATCAGGATCTAGACCAGCTCTTGCAATTGAAGGTTTAAGGTAATTACCATTAACACCTGTAAAAAGTGAAGAATAAACGATATCATCTGCAGTAGATTCAATTAACATATCTTTGTATCCTTGATCAGCATTAGCCTCTTCAGTTGCAATGAATCTTGTTCCTATATAAGCAAGATCTGCTCCCATCGCTAAAGCGCCGGCTACAGAGTGACCATCGCTAATTGAACCAGATAACAATATTGTTCCGTCAAACCATTCTTTGATTTCTCTTACCAAGGAAAAGGGAGATAGGCTTCCAGCATGACCACCAGCTCCTGCACAAACTAAAATAAGTCCATCAACTCCTTGTTCCGCTGCCTTTTTTGCATGTTTAACATTAATAACATCATGAAAAACAACACCTCCATAGCTATGAGCTGCTTGAACAATTTCAAGAGGAGGTCTAAGGCTAGTAATAATAATAGGAACTTCATGTTCTACGCATGTTTGCATATCTTCCATAAGTCTATCATTAGATGCATGACAGATTTGATTAACAGCAAAAGGAGCAGATGGTGATTCAGGATTTTTTTCATCATGTTCTGCAAGTTCTTCTTTAATTCTCGTCAACCAATCGCCAAGCATACTCTGTGGTCTCGCATTAAGAGCTGGAAAAGATCCAACAATACCAGCTTTACATTGAGCAATTACTAACTCTGGTCCAGAGACAATAAATAAAGGTGCTCCCACAACTGGAAGTCTTAATTTTCCATCTAATTTTGATACTAGTGCCATTGTCAAATCTCCTAAATTTTTTTTGCATAATAATCATTAATTTAATAATTGAAACATTCTTTTTTTGATAAGATAATATTAATGTGAAATATAAAAAAATAAATAATAAATCTAATTTAGGTGTTGAAATACATGATTTTAAAATAGAAAATCATTGCTCTTCAATTTATATAAATGAAATAAGAAATCTGTGGTTAGAAAATTCTATATTAATTTTTAAAAATTTGAAATTAGATCATCATCAATTTGAAAGTTTTAGTTTATTATTTGGTGAGTTTGGTGATGATCCATATATTGAATCCATGAAAAATCATCCAAATATTATTGAAGTTAAAAGAGAAGCAAACGAAAAAGCTCCTCCGTTTGGTGGATCTTGGCATTCAGATTGGTCTTTTCAAGAAAATCCTCCCTCTGCAACACTTCTTCACTCAAAAATAATACCTCCAGTTGGAGGTGAAACATTATTTTTAAACACACAAAAAGCTTATGAAGATTTATCAACATCAATTAAAAATAAAATAAATAACCTTAATGTTGTTCACAGTGCAGTTAGACCATACGCCGATGATGGATTTTATGCATTGGAAAAGAATAATGATAGATCAATGAAGATAAAACCATCAAAAAAGGCTAAAGATATTTTTTTGCATCCACTAGTTAGAACTCACCCTGAAACTAATAAAAAGTCACTTTTTATCAACCCGGTATATACTATAGCAATTGATGGATTTAATGAAAATGAGTCTAAACTATTACTAGATGAATTATATAATCATATGGAAAAAGAAATTTATGTATATAAGCATTCATGGGAACCTAATATGCTTGTAATGTGGGATAATCGATCGGTTAACCATTGCGCTCAAGGAGGTTATGAGGGATATAAAAGACTTTTGCATAGAATTACTTTATCTGGTGAAAGACCTTTTAATTAAATTATTTCTCCACAAAATAAATGCATAAATAAATGCTGTTTCTTTTATTTGATTATACCTTCCAGCCATTCCACCGTGACCTGCTTCGGTATATGTTTTTAAAAATAATGGATTATCATTAGTTTTTTTACTTCTTAGTTTTGCGATCCACTTGGTTGCCTCCCAGTAAGTAACTCTGGGGTCTGTTAGTCCTGATGTAGCAAGTATAGCAGGATAATTTTGTTCTTTTATATTATCATATGGTGAATAAGATCTGATATAATCAAAATCACTTTTATTTTTAATCGGGTTTCCCCATTCCTCCCATTCTGGAGGGGTTAATGGAAGGCTATCATCAAGAATGGTATTTAAAACATCTACGAATGGCACTTCAGCAACAGCACAATGAAAGGTATCAGGGCTTATATTTAGAGAGGCCCCAATTAAAAGACCACCAGCACTTCCACCGTGGATTGTAATATTCTTTGAAATATTTTCTTTTTTTAAAAACTCAGCACACGCAATAAAATCTCTAAAACTATTTAGTTTATTTTTCTTTTTTCCATTCTCGTACCATTTTTTTCCTTTTTCCATTCCACCTCTTATATGAGCAATCGCATAAACCATTCCTCTATCAATTAGAGAAAGTCTAGATACAGAAAAACTTGGTGATATTGAAATTCCGTAAGATCCATATCCGTATAGTAAAGTTGGAGCATTCTCTGGTGTATCTTTTCGCTTTATAACTGATATTGGAATTTTTTCCCCATCATGAGAAATTGCATAAATTCTTTTTAAATTATAGTTTTTTTCATTATGCCCAGAGGGGATTTGCTGTTTTTTTATAATTCTTTTTTTCTGTTCTTTTAATTTATAGTCATAAGTCAAAAGTGGCGTTGCCATTGAAGAATAATATATTTTAATTTTATTTGTTTCATATTCATAACCCTCATTAAAATCTAAATCATAAATTTCTTCATCAAATTTTATAATATTTTTTTTATTATTTTTTTTATTTATTACTACTATTCTTGGTAATCCATTTTCTATCTCTTGAACTATTATATACTGAGCTAAGCAAGAGAAGTTTGTAATTAATGTTCCTTCTCTATGGGGTAAAAAATCTATCCAATTTTTTTTACTTAATTCATTTTCATTTGTTTCCATTAATTTAAAGTCAATTGCATCATCTTTGTTAGTAAGTATTAATAGTCTTGAATTTTCTCGATCATGTTCGATGCTGTATTCAATACCTTTTTTTCTTTTAGCTATTAACTCTAACTTTTTATTTTTTTCTTCCTGATTAATAATTCTTACTTCGCTTGTTTCATGATTATGGATGTTAAGAACTAGATATTTTTTGCTTAACGTTTCACTTATATTTAAGAAATATCCAGAGTCTTTTTCATTATATATTTCTGTATCTTTATCCTGATGTGTTCCTAGTAAATGAAAATACAAACTGGATGGTCTATGATTTTTATCCATTTTTATATAATAAAATCCGTCATTATTTAACGACCATACAATTCTTCCATCAGTATTTTTAATATTATCCTTAAGGTGTTTTTTGTTATTAAGGTCTTTGATTTTTACCTCATAAAATTCTGAACCTTTATTATCAAAACTCCATGCTAAAAGATTATGGTTGTTAGAGTTGAAAGCTCCACCAGGTTTGAAATATTTATAAGGTTTACTCTCTTTATTCCAATCATGATAAACAAAACTTTTTTTTCTTGAAGAATTAGATTTATAACGTTTTAAAATAGAGTATTCTTTATTTTTTTTCGTTTCTGAATAATAAAACCAGTTGCAATCTTTTTGAGGTATTGAAAAATCCTCTTCTTTGATTTTACTTTTAATCTCTTTGAAAATCTTTTTTTCTATTGGTATTAAAAAAGATAAATTTTTATTGGTCCAATTATTTTCTTCATCTATATATTTTCTTATATTTTTTTTTAAAATATTTGGCGAATGAAGAACCTCTTGCCAATTATTATCTCTTATCCAATCAAAATGATCAGACAAATCTTTATTATGCACTTTCCTTTTGACGAGCTTTTTTCTTGCCCTGGGCGGGTAATTTTTATTAATAGGCGGCATAAAGTTTATTCAAAAACTATTGATACGGTTTCTGCAATCATTGCTGGTCTATCTTGGCCTTCAATTTCAATACTTACTTCTGAAATTAATTGTGTTCCGCCTGCCTTAGATTGAGCCTCAAGAAGTTTAGTTTTGGCTCTTACATTTGAGTTCACTGGAACCATATTAGTAAACCTAACTTTATTTGTTCCATAATTAATACCTCTAGTAACACTTTTTATTGAGCTAATTTTTGATGTTAGCATTGGTACAAGAGATAAAGTTAAAAATCCATGAGCTATTGTAGGCATACCTAATTCTGAATTAGTTCTCTCTGGATCTACGTGTATCCATTGATGATCGCCAGTAGCATCCGCAAAATCATTAATACGATCTTGATCAATAGCAAACCAGTCGCTAACACCTATTTCCTGGCCAACACATTTTTTCATTTCTTCAACATTGTTAAAAACTCTCATAATTTTCTCCTAAATTATACAATCTTACTATCCTTTTTACCCCAATAACGGTCTTTTAAAAGTCTTTTATAGAGTTTTCCCGTCGGATGCCTAGGAAGCTCTTTTTCAAAATCTACTGTTTTTGGACATTTAATAGTAGATAAGTTACTTTTACAAAATTCAATAATTTCTTCCTCTAAGTCTTTTCCTATATCATTCCAAGATATGGGCTGAACAACTGCTTTAACTTCTTCGCCAAAATCTTGATTTGGAACCCCTATAACTGCACAATCGAAAACTTTAGGATGAGTAATAATTAAATCTTCTGTTTCTTGCGGATAAATATTTACTCCACCAGAAATAATCATAAAAGCTTTTCTATCGGTAAGATAGAGATAATTATCCTCATCTAATTTTCCTATATCACCTAATGTAGTCCATTTAGAATTATTAGGGTGTCTAGTTTCAAGAGTTTTTTTCTCATCATTATGATATGTAAATTCAACATCACTCTCAAACCATATAGTCCCCTCTGATCCAACTGGAAGTTCATTTCCTTTTTCGTCACAAATATGTGGGATGCCAAAAATTGGTTTGCCTACAGTACCAATATGACTAAGCCATTCTTTAGAATTGCATGCAAAAAAACCATTACCTTCGGATCCAGCATAAAATTCATTGATGATTTCTCCCCACCAATCTATCATCATTTTTTTTATTTCAATAGGACAGGGAGCTGCAGCGTGTATCGCACACTCATGTGTTGAGAGGTCATATTTCGTTCTTATCTCTTCTGGCAATTTACACATTCTAACAAACATTGTTGGAACCCATTGGCTCATATTGATTTTATATTTTTCAATAAAAGAGAGAGACATTTCAGCATCAAAATTTTCCATTATGATGTTTGTGCCTCCAAGATAGTTTACTCTCATGGTAAATCTTAAAGGTGCTGCATGATATAAGGGAGCCGGTGATAAATATTTCGTATTTTCATTGATATCATAAAGAGGTGCAATTACTGACATTAGTGCATCAGATTGATCAATAGGAATATGCTTTAAAGGTACTCTTATACCTTTTGGTTTTCCTGTAGTTCCGGATGAGTAAAGCATATCTTGTCCCATCTCTTCATCTTGTACAGGTGTTTTTGGAAGATCCTTGATAGCATTTTCTAATGATTCCCAGCCTTCCTCTGTACCATCAACCATATAATGATGTTCTGTATTTTTTAATAATTTATATGTTTCATTGGCAACATTTTTTAAATATTTTGATGAAATAAAAAATTTAGAATTACAGTCATCATGAATATACTTTACCTCACTTGCGGTAAGTTTAGATGAAATTGGCGTAAAATATAAACCAGACCTTTGTGCGGCCCAACAAATTTCAAGAAATCTAGGGTTATTTTCCATAAAAATTGAAATACCATCTCCAATTTTTAAACCCTTTTGCCTAAATAAATGAGCTATTTGATTTGATCTTTCATCAAGTTCTTTATACGTGGTAATTTTACCTGATGATGCCATTATTAATGCAGGTTTGTTGGGATTTTTCTTAGCATGAATATATGGATGCATTTAATTCCTCTTTTTTAAATTTAATTATTTAAAAATTATATTATTATTAATGCAATATTTATTTATTAAATAAAAATCCTCTAGGAGAAGAAAATGAATTATGAAGCAATATTATATGAAGTTAAAGAAAACATTTTAACCATTACATTAAACCGTCCTGATAAATTAAATGCTTTCAATTACAACATGCAAAGTGATTTAATAAATGCGATCGATAGAGCTAATGATGATGACGAAGTTAAGGCAATAATTGTTACTGGGGCAGGAAGAGGTTATTGTGCAGGAGCTGATTTATCTGCTGGAAAAGATACTTTTAATATGGAGGTAAGGGACGATAGAAAAGGTGCAATTTCAGATAATGGAGAAATTGATTGGTCCCATTCTGGTGTGAGAGATGGAGGGGGTAGAGTTACTCTTAAAATGTTTGAATGTTTAAAACCTATTATTTCAGCTTGCAACGGTCCAGCTGTTGGAGTTGGTTTAACAATGCAATTGGCAATGGATATTAGACTTGCATCAGAGGAAGCTAAATATGGTTTTGTTTTCGCCAGAAGGGGTTTAGTTCCAGAAGCATGCTCTTCATGGTTTCTCCCAAGAATTGTTGGTGTTTCAAAGGCATTAGAATGGATTTATTCTGGAAAAGTTTTTGGTCCTGAGGAGGCTTTGGAGGGCGGATTAATTAGATCAATTCATAAACCAGACAGCTTAATTAAAGCGGCAAGAGAGATTGCTCGAGAAATTATCGATAATACAGCACCAGTATCAATTGCTTTATCAAGGCAAATGATTTGGAGAATGGCTGGTGCCAATCATCCAATGGATGCTCATAAAATTGATAGTAGAGGAATTTTTGCAAGAGGGAGAATGTCTGATGCTAAAGAGGGTGTCCAGTCATTTCTCGATAAAAGACCAGCAGAATTTAGTGATAGTGTAAAAAACGATATGCCAGAATATTATCCATGGTGGGATGAGGAACAATACTCTTAAGTAGGTGATTTTATTTTCCAAATATTAGTCTTTAAGCTTAAGGTTAATAAAAAAATAATTCCTACACTAGACGTGATTAGAATATTGGTTTGAAGACTGTATTTTTCAATAATATTGCCAGATACTATCGCGCCAACTGGACCTGAAGCCATAAAAGCTAATGTATAAACAGAGAGCATACGGCCTCTATGACTCTCAATTGCAAAAGTTTGAGTTATTGTTCTCCCCATTGCTATAACTACACCTGCACCACAACCCCAAGAAAAAATAATTAAACAAAAAATATAAAAAGGCATTTCAAAATATAATGATCCTAAAATGGGCAATCCACATGATAAAGCTATCATAAGGGCAATTCCCCAGTTTTTAATATCTTTCTTGATTGCTAGTATAGTATTTGAGAATAAGGTTCCTGTCCAAAAGCAAGCTGATACAATTGCAAAACCTGTTGAACCAAATCCATATCTCTCTGTTGTAATATATGGAAGTGTAACCAGATTATTTCCCATGTAACACAATCCAACCATTATCATTGATAAAGAAACAGGAAGAATTTCTCTAGAATTTTTTACCTCAATAAATGCTTCAATCATTTCATTTTTTATTTTATTTAATTTAAAAGGCTCTTTTTTAAATGTTGGTTTTGGAAGCTTCAGTGAGAAATAGGCACCTATTACAAGTGATAAACCTTGAGCAATAATTAATGGAAGTACTCCCAAGTTATCTGCTAATCCCCCCAAAAACATTCCAATTAATTGAAAACTAAATTGTGTGATCATTGCAATTGTAACAGTTCTTTGAATTTGACCATAAGAAATTGATGTTAAAAGAGACTCTCTTGATGGTAACGCAAATGCTGATGCGCAGCCCATTATAAGACCATAAAAAATCATAACTTCAAAACTTAAAAAATTAAAATAAATTGCAAACAGAATTAAAAATAATGGAGTGGTAGCTATTAAGTGCACAAGGAATAATAAAATCCTTGTATCAGTTCTGTCGGATATAGTTCCACCGAGAACAATAAGAAATATAGATGGTGCTAGTAATGAAACTTGAGCAAGTCCATAGTTTGATGGAGAAATTTGAAGCATCAAAATTAAAATTGTTGGAAATAAGACCATTTGTAATCCCTGAGAGAGATACCAAGATGCTTGTCCTGTCATGTAGAATAAAAGATTTCTTATTGGTGATGATTTTACTAACACTTTTTTCATTGAAATAACTAAATTCTTTTTTTTGCTTCAAAAAAAACTCTGTTTATCATTGCAGTTAAACCGTCAGATCTTTGCCGTGTGATATTTTCATCCAAATTTAATTTTTTAAGTTCAGTTGTTGGATTTATTTCTAAAATCTCTGAGGGGGTTTTTTCAGAAAATAAAGCAAATAATATAGCTATTAAGCCTTTAACTATAAAAGCATCAGAATCACCATTAAATTTGAGAAAAGTTTTCCCTTCCTTTTTGTTTTCCTCAACAGTTAACCATACTTGACTTGCGCATCCTTCAACTTTATTTCCATCATTATAATCATCATTACTTAGGGGTTTTAAAGAGCTACCCATATCAATAATATATTTATACTTATCTTCCCAACTTTCTAAAAACTGGAAATCATCTATTATATTTTTAAATTTCATTATTATCTATTTTACTCTTCTGCAATTTTAACAAGCATTTTTCCGAAGTTTTCACCTCTAAATAATTTTAAGAATGCATTTGGGGCAGACTCAATACCCTCATCAATTGTTTCTTTCCATTTCATTTTGTCATTTTCAATCCATTTTTTCATATCATTTAAAAAATTATCTGATAAATCATAGTGACTTGAAACAACAAATCCTTGAATTTTTAAAGATTTTACAATTGCTGCCATTAAATTGTTTGGCCCAGGCCTTGGATTAGTGTCATTATATTGCTCAATCATTCCGCATAACGCAACTCTTCCATTAGGATTCATTGCGCTCAAAGCGGCTTCAAGATGAGACCCACCAACATTTTCAAAATATACATCGACACCATTTGAACAAACACTATGTATTGATTTAGTGAGGTGATCTGAAGATTTGTAATTAATGGCTCCATCTATTCCAAGTTCATTTTCAAGGAAATGGCATTTTTCATCAGAGCCAGCAGTTCCGTATACTTTACAACCTTTTGCCTTAGCTATTTGACAAGCTACTGTTCCTACAGCACCAGCTGCTGCTGACACTAATACATTTTCTTCTTCTTTAAGTTCACCAATTCTCAATAAACCAACATATGCTGTCATTCCAGGCATTCCAAGAGTACCTAAATATGCTTGCAGCGGTCCAATATCAGGATTAACTTTGCTTAAAGAATTTGCATTAGAGGAAAAATATTCCCTCCAACCAAAGTTAGAGTTTACGTAATCTCCTTTTTTAAAATTTGAAGAATTTGACTCAATAACTACCCCTATTGCCCCACCTTCAAGAGTTTTACCTACTTCAAAAGGAGGAACATAACTTTTTCTATCAATCATCCTACCGCGCATATAGGGATCAACCGACATCCATAAATTTTTAACAAGTACTTCATCCGTCTGTATTTCTTTGATTTCATTTTCAACAAGTTGAAAATTTTCACTTTTTGGTTCTCCATCTGGTCTAGAAAGTAGATGGATTTCTTTGCTAATAATTTTGTTCATTTTACTCTCATTTTATTTATATTTTATGTAATCTCTTTTGATATATTACATATAGTCAATTAAGATACCAATCTTTAAGTTGTTCATAGGCTCTAAGCAAGGTATGAATTGTTTTTTTGGATATAAGAATGAAAATTACTATTGCACAATTAAATAATACAGTAGGCGATATTGATGGAAATATTGCTAAGGCTAAAGAAATAATAGCTAGTAAGAAATCAAAAAATTCAGATTTGATAGTTTTTTCTGAATTATATATTTCTGGTTATCCTCCTGAGGATTTAGTTTTAAAGTCTTCTTTTTTAGATGCATGTTTGGAAGGTCTTGAGGAGATTGTCAAATATACTAAAGATCTCAATATTGGAATTATCATTGGGGTTCCAATTAAAGAGGGTGATAAAATTTTTAATTCAGCTGCTCTAATTGACAGTGGTAAAATTATCGGTATCAGTAAAAAGAAGAGCTTACCTAATTATAGTGTATTTGACGAAAAAAGAGTTTTTGATCGAGGAAATTCCTCTCAAACATTTGATTTTAGAGGTATTAAAATAGGGATTCCAATTTGTGAAGATATTTGGAAATCTGATGTCTGCAGACAATTAAAAACCGATGGTTCTGATATAATTATTACACCAAACGGTTCTCCATATGACAGGTATAAAAGAAATCTAAGAATAGAAACTGCTATTCAGAGAGTTAAAGAAAATAATTTACCTTTAATTTATGTTAATCAGGTCGGTGGTCAAGATGAACTAGTTTTTGATGGCTCAAGCTTTGTTGTTAATTCCGATCAATCTTTATTTTTAAAAAGTTCATCATGGGCACAAGAAATTATTAGCATAGATTATGATGTTAAAAATGGATTTTATAAAAAAATCGATGAAACTCCAAAGAATATAAAAAATAAAGATGAGCTAGAGGATATTTACTCAGCATTAGTCCTTGGTTTGAGAGACTACGTTATGAAAAATAAATTTCCAGGAGTAATACTTGGCTTATCAGGAGGAATAGACTCTGCTTTATGTGCAGCTATTTCAGTTGATGCTCTTGGCCCAGAAAAAGTAAAATGTTTTATGTTACCTTTTAAATATACATCAAAACAAAGCTTTATTGATGCAATTGAATGTGCAAAAAATTTAGACATTGAGCTTGGAAGTTTGGATATTGGGGAGTCTTTTAATAGTCTTGAGTCAGTTCTTATTCCTTTTTTTGATAACTTACCAAAGGATGTTACTGAAGAAAATTTGCAGTCAAGAATAAGAGGTACACTCTTAATGGCACTGTCAAATAAAGTTGGTAATATGGTTGTTACAACTGGGAATAAGTCAGAGGTTTCTGTTGGTTATTCGACATTATATGGTGATATGAATGGAGGATATAACCCCATAAAAGATATCTACAAAACAGAAGTTTATGCACTCTCTAAATGGAGAAATTTTTCAAAATCTTCAAATTGTCTAGGACCATCTGGTAAAGTTATTCCAATTTCCATTATTGAAAAAGAACCAACCGCAGAGTTAAGAGAAGATCAAAAGGATAAAGACTCTCTTCCTCCTTATGATAAACTTGATGATATTTTAGAGTGTCTTATTGATTATGAAATGAGTATTTCAGAAATAGTAAAAAGAGGTCATGAGAAATCCTTAGTTAAAAAAATAGAGAATCTTCTCTATGTTTCTGAATATAAAAGGAGACAATCTGCTCCAGGTGTAAAAGTAAGCCAAAAAAACTTTGGAAGAGACCGAAGATATCCAATCACAAATTTATTTAGAGATAAAAATTGACACAAAAAACTGTCACAAGATTTGCTCCTAGCCCAACAGGATTATTGCATGTAGGTAATATTCGTACGGCACTTTTTAATTATCTTTATTCAATAAAAAATAATGGAAAATTTATTTTAAGAATTGATGATACAGATATTGAAAGAAGCACTGATGAATTTGCAGAACAAATCATATCGGATTTAAAATGGATAGGAATAAAAGTTGATAAAATTTACAAGCAATCTGAAAGAATAGATACTTATAAAAAATATTTTAATCAATTAGTTAGGGATGGTTTTCTATACGAATGTTTTGAAACACAGGAAGAGCTCGATTATAAAAGAAAGAGATTGATATCGAGGAGAATGCCACCAGTTTATGATAGGGCATCACTTAATTTATCTGAAGATGAAAAGAATAAATATCTTGATGAAGGAAGAAAACCTTATTGGAGGTTTAAACTTTCAGGAAAAAAGATTGTTTTTAATGATATGATAAGAGGGGAGGTAGTAGTAGATACATCAACTCAGTCAGATCCAGTTGTTGTTAGAGAGGATGGAGGTTTCTTATATAATTTACCAAGCGTAATTGATGATGTTGAAATGGAAATTTCGAATATTATTCGCGGTGAAGATCATGTGACAAATTCTGGTATTCAAATTGAGATGTTTTCATCTTTAGGAAAAAATGCACCAATTTTTGGTCATCATCCTCTTCTCGTTGATGAAAATGGTGATCCTTTTTCAAAAAGAAATGCTGCTTCATCTTTAAAGAGTCTTAAAGATAAAAATTTTGAGCCAATGGCAATTAATTCTCTTAATATATCTATAGGTACTTCAATTGAGTTAAATTCTTATCGATCACTCGAAGAAATTTCAGATATTTTAGACTTAAGTAAATTAGGGAGAGCCCCTGGAAGATTTAGTTTAGATCAATTAACAAAATTAAATTCATCTCAATTAAGTATTTTAAGCTTTAAAGAAATTAAAGGCAGGCTAAAAATTCAAAATATTATTGCTTATGAACCTTTATGGGAGATAGTAAAAAATAATATAAATTTTCTCTCAGAATATAGTGAATGGGATAAAATAATAAACAAAGACATTGAAATAAAGAGTTTTGATAATAAATTTTTAAAACTTGCGGCAGATGCTCTACCCAATCAGCCATGGGATGAAAAAACCTGGAATTTATGGATTGAAAAAATAAAAGATTCCACTGATAGAAGGGGAAAGGATTTATTTCTTCCTCTAAGAAAAGCAATTACAGGATTAGATTATGGTCCAGAATTAAAAGAACTTATTTTATTAATAGGTTATGATAAAATCAAAAGACGTCTTTTGGGTGAATAAATGACTAAAGATAAATTATATATTTTTGATACAACTTTACGTGATGGTCAACAAACGCAGGGTGTAGATTTTAGTGTTCAGGATAAAATTATAATTTCTGAAGCACTAGACAAATTTGGTTTAGATTATATTGAGGGTGGATGGCCAGGGGCTAATCCAACTGATACCAAGTTTTTTGAATCAAGACCAAATTTAAGTAATTCAAAGTTTACGGCTTTTGGTATGACCAAGCGTGCAGGTAGATCAGCCGATAATGACCCACAATTAAGAGCTTTAATTGACACCAACTCAGATAGCATATGTTTAGTTGCAAAAACATGGGATTATCATGTTGATGTAGCTCTTGGCGTGTCATTAGAGGAAAATCTAAAGTCAATTGAAGACTCTGTTAAATCTATCAATGAAAATAATATTGAATCCATAATTGATTGTGAACATTTTTTTGATGGCTTTAAATCTAATAATGATTTTTCTTTTTCTTGTATTGAAAGCGCTCTTAATTCTGGGGCAAGATGGGTGGTTTTGTGTGATACTAATGGAGGAACTTTGCCTGGTGAAATTTACGAAATTGTGAATCAAGTATGTTCTCGATTTCCTGGAGAAAAAATAGGAATTCACTCTCACAACGACACTGAGAATGCAGTTGCTAATTCTCTTGCAGCAATTGATGGAGGTGTTAGACAGGTTCAAGGAACATTAAATGGCTTGGGTGAAAGATGTGGAAATGCAAATCTTATTTCTCTATTACCTACGTTAATTTTAAAAGAGAGATATTCAAGTAATTATGATATTTCAATTTCTAAAGATGATTTAAAAAATATTAAAAATATTTCATTACTACTTGATGATATTATAAATAGGCAACCTAACAAACATCAGCCTTATGTTGGTGATAATGCGTTTGCTCATAAAGGTGGTCTTCATGTTTCTGCTGTTATGAAAGATCCATCAACATACGAGCATGTTAAACCTGAGGATATAGGAAATAATAGAAAAATTCTTGTTTCTAATCAGGCTGGTAAATCAAACCTATTATCTCGATTATCATCTGTTGGAATTAATGTTGATGATAAGGATGATCGTTTAGGAGATTTATTAGAGGTTGTAAAAGAAAAAGAATTTAATGGTTATTCTTATGATGGTGCAGGAGCCTCTTTCGAACTTTTAGCAAAAAATATTTTAGACAATGTTCCGAATTTTTTTACTGTTGAGGATTATTCTATATCAATAAAAAAAGGGCAAATATCAAAAGAAGAAGCTCTTAATTCTGAGGCTAAGGTTATTTTAAATGTTGATGGCAGAGAAATTGAGTCAACAGGTTTGGGTAATGGACCTGTAAACGCACTTGATAAAGCATTGAGAAGTGATTTAGGCATTTTTGACAAATATATGAAAGATTTAGTTCTGGTTGATTATAAGGTTAGGATCTTAAATGGAGGAACAGAAGCCACTACAAGGGTAGTAATTGAGTCAAAAGACGCAGAGGGAAAAAGTTGGTTTACAGTTGGCGTTAGTCCAAACATTGTTGATGCGTCTCTTAAAGCTTTGATGGACTCGATACAATACAAATTAATCAAAGATGGAGCTCCGCAGCCTAAATAGAAATAAATTTTTTATGCAATGAAAGCTCATCTAAATTATTTACAATGAATAAATTCTTAAGACTTGAGAATTTTATATTTTTATCTCTTTTTGTTCTAATAAATTTATTGTTTTCCATATGATCAAGTAAGTCCATAAAAGGATCCCAAAAATTATTATTATTTATTAAAAAAATTGGTTTTGTATGTTCACCAAGCGCTGCGCTAGATAGTACTTCTGTTATTTCGTCAAGAGTTCCAATTCCTCCTGGCAGACAAACAAAAATATCAGATAATTGAATCATCTTTTTTTTTCTATCATTAATATTTTCTGTTCTAATAACTTTTTGATGTTTTGAAAAAATTATATCAGGGTCATCTAAATATTTAGGAAAAACTGAAATTATTTTAACACCTTTCTTATTTGCTGATTTTGCAGCTACACCCATTAACCCAAGAACACCACCTCCATAAAGAAGAGAATAATTTTGTTTAGATAAAATATCCCCAATTCTATTCGCTTCTTTTTTATAATTAGGATCTATCCCATCCATTGATGCGCAAAATAAACAAACTGTTTTCATAATTATTTATTTGGGTGATTCTAAGGTTTTTAAAAATCTTTTATCAAAATTAAATTTTTTCCCTTTTAAATAATTTGGCAAAGCAAGCAATGTTGGTATTAAAAATAAAGTTAAAAGGCTTGAAAATCCAAGTCCCCAAATTACTGCAGTTGAAAATGGCACCCACCAAGCAGACATAAGGCCCCCAATTTCAATACTTCTACCAAACCAGTCAATTGTAATTTGCAATGCAACAGGAGTTAAACCAATCATGGTAGTAGTTGTTGTTAATATAATAGGCCTTAACCTTTGCGCAGCTGAATGAAGTATTGCTTCATTTAGATTTTTTGCATGACCTTTTAATCTGTTAAATGTATCAATTAAAACAATTGAGTTGTTAACAATTATACCGGCTAATGACACAATCCCAAGGCCACTCATTATAACTGAAAAAACTTGGCCTGTTATCAATAAACCTGTAAGAGCCCCTACTGTAGAGAGGACAACAGTTGATAAAGTTATTGCGGCTTGGTAGAAACTATTAAATTGTGTAAGTAAAATTATAAACATAAGAAATAGAGCTGCGAGCATAGCCCTACCCAAAAACGCCGCAGACTCTTCTCCGTCTTCATTAGTTCCTGCGAATTTAATTTCAACTTCATTTGAAAAATTTTGATCATTAATCCATTTACCAATTTCAATATTTTTATCAAATGGTAAGATTTTTTTACCTGTAATAGGATCAATCATAGTATTAGCTCTTATTTTAAGGATTCTTGCTCCATTTGATCTTTCAATTGATGTTACTTTTTGTTGAGGGACTCTCTCAACAAAGTTTGATAGTGGAATAGCTCCGTCAGGAGTTGGTATTCTTAATTGATCAAATTGTTCAAGCTGTCTGTAGTCTTTTGGAAATCTTACTCTAATATCAACTTCATCTTCTGAATCATCGGGACGATATTTGTCGACTAAAATACCATTAGTAACCAATTGAACTATTGAACCAATAATAGAGACATCGACACCATATTTTCCGGCGAGTTCTCTATCAACCTTTATAATCCATTCAATTCCTGGAAGTGACCTAGTATCATCGACTTCCATAATTCCGTCCATCAACTTTAGTTTATTACTTATTGCATTTGTAACTTTTGTAAGTTGGAAATTATTTGATGAGGTAAGTTCAATTTGAATATCTTTACCTGATTCAGGTTTTCTCTCAACTTTATATGCCTCAACTATAACTCCAGGAAGCATAGATGTTTTTTCTAAAATTTCTTGACGAAGAATATCAGCGTGACTTCTATCATGAACCGGTTTTAATTCAATCATCATCATTGCAATTTCATCACTTCTACTCTCGCCATCAGTCATAATCATTTGTTCTGCCGATGCTCCTCCAATAAGAGTAGAAGTAGTTTTAATTCCATCTACTTTTCTAACTATATTTTCAACATCAAGAGCAATTCCCAGTTTCTGACTTGGTGATAAGTTTCCTCTAGCAATTATGTGAACTGTCATTTGATTTGTATCTCCCTCGACTGAAAAACGAGCTCCAGCATTGAAGTTCACATACAAATTAAAAAGAATAACGACTATTCCAACTGAAGAGGCTATAGTTAATATTGGATTTTTTATAAATTTTTGTAAAATATCGATATAAATTTTTGTAAATCCTGAGATATTTTCTAAGTTAAGTTTGTCATTTAATTTAGTTGAATCTTTTTTTTCTGTTTTACCAAAAATTGATCCCATTACAGGTATAAATATTAACGCTGAAAAAAGTGATGATAATAACACTAAACTGACCATAAACGGCATCCATTTCATAAATTGACCAGATACGCCTGGCCATAGAATTAGAGGGAGAAATGCTGCTAATGTTGTTGCTGTTGAAGATATAATAGGCCATATCATTCTTTTGTAAGATTGAGTATAAGCATCTAATCTATTTAAGCCTTCTGCCATCTTTCTATCAGCGTATTCAACCATTACAATTGAACCATCAACTAAAAGACCAACTGAGACTAATAAACCGAACATAACCATCATATTTATGTATCCACCGGATAAAGCTAGTAAAGTTATTGCCATTAAAAATGATGTTGGAATTGATATTCCTACCATAAGAGCTGAACGAATACCTAATGCCCCGATTACTAAAATCATAACTGATATAATTGCGTTTGTAACGGCAGCCTGAAGTGATTTTAACATTTCTAAAATGTAGTCCGAGTTATCACTTGTAAAATTAATTTTAATATTATCCGATAGATTTTTTACATAATTTTGGGCTTCAACTCTTACTTTTTCATTTATTTCTAGAACATTCTCTCCAATTCTCTTTTTTACTTGAAGAGCTACTGCAGGTTTTCCATTAACTCTTGCATATGACTCGGTGTCTTTATAGGTTTTTCTTATTTCTGCTACATCTCCTAAAGTAACAGCCCCATCACCTGAAGAGAAAATTACTAAATTGTATACATCTTGTGCACTTTCGTATACCGCAGGAACTTTAATGGAAAATTTTCCTTGTCCTTTATCAATTGATCCAGCGGCAACTAAGCGATTATTTCCAGTTATAGATTTTATAAGATCCATAAGAGAAATATTATAATTTTCCAATTTAGAGGGACTAACTAAAATTTCCATTAAGTCTTCTCTATCGCCAGTAATAGGTGCTTCAAGTACTCCGGGTATGCCTTCGATTTTTGTTTGTAGTCTTTTTGCGTGATAAAATAATGTTCTATCAGGAACATCACCTGAAAGCGATACAACCATTGTCGGTAATTCTGCCATGTTAAACTCGAGGACAATTGGTTCATCAGCATCTTCAGGAAGCTTAGATTTTACCATATCAACTTTTTCTCTTACATCTCCTAAAGCTTTATCCTTATCGAATTTAATATCAAATTCTAATAAAACAGATCCATAACCATTTGAAGCAGAACCATTCATCTCTTCAATACCTTCGATAGTTTTGAGTTGATTTTCTAGTGGCCTAACAATAAGACGTTCGGAATCTTCAGGTGAAATACCTTGATGAGGAACGGCAACATAAATAAAAGGGATATCAATATCTGGCTCTGCATCTTTGGCAATGTTTACATATGTTAAAAATCCTGTTGAAATGACAATTGCCATAAGGAAAACTATTGTCCTTCTTGCCTGCATTATATAATCAATTATATTTATCAATTTAACGCCTCAAGGGTAAAATTTACCTTTTGTCCTTCAAGAACAAATTCTTGACCAATTGTAATAAGTGTAACTTCTTCGGGTAAGCCTGTAACCCAAATCATTTCTTTTTGATCGCCAATAATTTCAACACCTGAAAAGACAACTTCATTGTTATTACTAATATGTCTTACTCCTATTTTTCCTTCAGAATCTAATGTAAGTGAAGATGGAGGAATTAAATGAGCTTGAACTTTTTTTGTAGGAATAAATAACTCTGCAGTGATACCATCTTTTACTTCAAAATTTGTATTACTAATTTCTAATTCAATTCTAAAAGTTCTAGTTCTGCTATCAGCTGTTTTAGAGACGTAACTAAGTTTTCCGTCTAATTTTTCACCCGTAGATAAAATTGCAAAACCTTGAACACCGGGCCTAATTTTTTTAATTTCTTGTTCAGATACCTGGCCAATAACCAATATTGGATTATAGTCTACAACTTGACCACATGGCATTCCAATGGATAAAAAATCACCAATTTCAGCAATGTTATCATTAAAGAAACCATCAAAGGGTGATCTAATATTTATATTTTCTAATTCCTCTTCCATTTGAATTACTAGTGCTTTCGAAGCATCATAAGCAGCTTTTGATCCAGCTGCTTTAGTTTGTGATCTGTAACCTTTTTCTACCAGTACTTTAGAGGCATCCCATTCTAATTTTTTTTGGAGCATTAATGCTTTTGCCTCATCAAGTTTAGCCCTTCTTGAATCGGTCGATAGTTTACAAAGTATTTGATTTTTTTTTACAAACTCGCCTTTTTTAACAAAAATCTCTTTAACAATTCCGTTTGTCTCCGATGCAACTAAAACATCTCTGCTTGATTCTGTTCTTCCTTGTATTAGAACATTCGACTGTTTTAATTCTGAATAAATTTTTCTAGCCCTAACTTTGATAATTTTATCTTCATTATCTATTTTTAGAGAATTTACATTGCTTGAAGTTGTATTATTTTGAAAAAAACCTGACGACATCCATAGTAACAATGCCAATAATACAACAACAGCAGTTTTGGTGGTTTTGTTCATAATTCTCTTAAGTCAGTTAAAATTGTAAATAAAATTAATAATAAAAATGACGTTGGCGTCATTTTTGTGAGATTTATACATTTATTACTATTGTTTTACAAGGGTTTAAATGAATTTTTATTTTTTTTTATATTTCTTTAATTTAAAATTCTAAAAAAAAAATAATTTTGGGGTTTATTATAATACTTATGACTGCTAATAATTTTTTTCTGCAATTTTTTTTAAAATTAAAATAGCAAAAAAAAGGGGAATAATTATAAATTTAAAGTAATTTTTATTTGATAATTGTTGTAGTTTTTGTAAGCTTACTATTGTCAGATTTAATAATTATAGAGAGGACCAAAATGATTATAAATTTTCATTTTAATAAAAACACAATGTTATATCCATTACTTATAGTTTTTATAGTATTGGCATTAACTTTTTCTGTGAACGCTCAAAAGGAGATTGATCCCACAAGACAAATGGATCCAGTAAAATCACTTTTGGCCCAATCAAATAAAGATGGTAAACTAGCTCAAGGTGAAATTGATGTTATTGATGATGCAACCAATGTAATTGTTCAAGAATTCAGACAAAATTATCAGCAACTAAAAGACCTTACTCAATACAATGATCAATTAGAGATTCTAATAGATAGGCAAGAAAGAAAAATGGTAAGGATTGAAAAAGATATTGCGAGTATAAGTAGTCTAACTCGTTCAGTTATGCCTCTCATGTTTAAAATGATTGATGCACTTGATAACTTTGTTGAGCTTGATGTTCCCTTTTTAATTAATGAAAGAAGACAGAGAGTAGCTGGTTTGAGAAATCTAATGAATAATCCTGACGCATCACCTGCTGAAAAGTATCGTAAAATTTCAGAAGCCTATGAAATTGAAAATGAATATGGAAGAACAATTGAGGCATACACGGGAAAAGTAAGTCCAGAGGATGACAGAACAGTTAACTTCCTTAGAATTGGTCGCAATTCATATATATATCAAACACTTGATGGCGATGATGCTGCTGTTTGGAGTAGAAAGAACAATGGCTGGAAAAAGCTTGGAGGTTCATATAGAACTCCGATTCAAATGGGTATTCGTATTGCTAACGAGCAGGCGGCACCAGATTTAATGGTTGTGCCATTAGAAATAACAGCGGAATAAGGGAAGTAAAATGACAAAAATTATTAAAAAATTGAATCTATTGGGTATTGTATTTTTGGTTATCTTTGCTTTATCTACCTTACCTATTGCTGCAAAAGATGACGTTGACGAAACTCCAAAAGAAATTACCTCATTAAACGAATTACTTTTAAAAGTTCAAGAAGAAGCACTTTATGATAGTGAAGAAAATAGAGCAAGAATTGCTAAATTTATGGCTGAGAAGAGTACTCAAGATGCTGTTCTTCAAGAAACCCTAGCAAATTTGAAAGTTCAAGAAGATAGAGCTGTTCGTCTTGAAAAAACCTTTGATGAAAATGATGTCAAATTAAGTGAACTTGAAGACCTTAAAGCTGAGAGATTGGGAGCTTTTGGTGAACTTTTTGGTGTTGTTAGAGGAACTGCTAGTGAAATGGGAGCTCAAATAAAAGAGTCTATAATTAGTGGAGAATTGCAGGGTCGTTCAAAAACTCTTACGGATTTAGCTAAGTCAAAAGCCTTACCTTCAAATGAAGAGCTTGAAATGTTATGGTACCATCTTCTTGAAGAAATGAATGCTCAAGGAGAAGTAAAACGTTTTAATGGCACTATAGTTGATACTGATGGGAATTTCTCTGAAGAGGAGGTTGTAAGGGTAGGTCCATGGACAGCATTTGACAGGAAAGGAAATTTTCTTGGTTATCTTCCGGATGATGAGAGGTATCGTGTCCTTGGTCGTCAGCCTCAAGCAAGATTTTTAGACCTTGGTGATAATATTGTTGATGGTGACAAAGGTGATATTGTAAAAGGTGCTATTGATCCATCTCGTGGGGCAATATTAAGTCTACTCATTCAAACACCTGGTTTAAGTGAAAGAATTGGACAAGGTGGTGTAGTTGGTTACATAATTCTTGGATTGTTAGCTGTTGGTCTTGTTCTGTCTATAGAGAGAATATTTAGATTAACTATTACAGCTAGAGCTGTAAACGCACAAGCTAAAGATGTTGATAATCCAAGTGATTCAAATCCTTTAGGCAGAGTTTTGGCAGCTTATCATTCAAATAAATCTGCAGACGTTGAAACATTAGAATTAAAACTTGATGATGCAATACTAAAGGAATTACCATCCTTAGAAAGAGGTATAAACTTTATTAAATTATTGTCTTCTGTTGCACCATTATTAGGTCTCCTTGGAACAGTGACTGGTATGATTGTTACCTTCCAAGCTATAACTCTTTTTGGCACAGGTGATCCTAAATTGATGGCCGGCGGTATTTCGCAAGCCCTTGTTACAACTGTTTTAGGTTTAACAGCTGCTATTCCTCTGGTGTTATTACATTCTGTTGCTCAAACTAGAAGTAGATCAATTCAGCAAATTCTTGATGAGCAAAGTGCTGGATTAATTGCTGAAAGAGCAGAATCTAATTAATATTGCTAATGATTAATTTGAGGACTTAAATGGGAGACTTTCTTCTAAAACTTATAAGACCAGACCTAGCTTTTAGCAGTATTAGGGACTTCTTAGAGCTTGGTGGAGATGTGCTTTTAGCGCTAATGCTAGCAACCTTCGTTATGTGGATATTGATAATTGAACGTTATTGGCATTTTGCTACAGCACATAAAACTATTGCTAGCTCTACAATTGATGCTTGGAATAAGCGATCTGATCATGACTCTTGGTATGCTAGAAGAATTAGAGAAAGGCTTATAAGTGAAGTTAGACAATCAAGTCAAAGAGGTTTGATATATATTAAAACATTAGTAGCAGCAGCCCCTTTATTAGGTTTACTAGGAACTGTTACCGGTATGGTAGAGGTATTTGATGTTATGGCAATTACTGGGTCATCAAATGCCAGAGCTATGGCTGCTGGTATATCAAAGGCAACATTACCAACTATGGCAGGTATGGTAACATCCCTGTCAGGAATATTTTTTATAGCTCAAATTGAATCTAAAACAAGAAAAGCTATTGCCAATGTAGAGGATGAATTACCTTTATCTTAAGGTAAAGGAGATAAGGAGAATATAATGAGAAGAAGAGTAAGAGTAGAAGAAGAAAGTGAAATTAATATCACACCATTACTCGATATTGTTTTTATAATGCTTATATTTTTCATTGTAACAGCAACCTTCGTGAAAGAATCAGGTATTGATGTTACTCGACCAGACTCTGAAACAGCTCAACAGCAAAATAGAGTTGGTATCTTAATTGCTATTAGTGATAAAAATGAAATTTGGATAAATAGACGTATGGTTGATATGGATGCGGTGCAAGCAAATGTAGAAAAACTTCATGCTGAGAATCCTCAGGGCGGTGCAGTAATTCAAGCTGATGAAAAATCTGAAGTTGGTTTAATGGTCCAAGTTATTGATGCTGTGAGGCTTGCAGGTGTCGAACAATATTCAATCGCTGCATCAGAAAAATAGGGTATAGAAGTTGAACGAATTTATAGAAAAAATAAAAAATCAGGTTAACATCATTCTCGATATGAAAATTGGTGACACAACTGTTAAAGACTCGTTAAGTCAAGTTGACAGTAGGGCCTCTGCAATTCCAATTGCAGCAATTATAACAGTATTTTTATTTTTAGTTATGCAAGCGCTCGTTTCTAGTAATGAATTTGACTTAGGTGAAGAAACTGCGAGTATTAATATTAGTTTTTTAAGACAACTTCAGGACACTGAAACACAAACAGCTAAGAAAAAGCCAAATAGACCTGAACAAGAACAGGAGCCTGATCCTCCGGAAATGGATATTCCTGAAACTCCAAGACCAGAGATGTCATCAGAGAGTGTTTCAACTCCTGATTTTGGTGGCCCTCAATTTGGAGCATTTTCAGCATCAACAGATGCTGATGTTCTACCTATTGTTAAAGTTCCTCCTCAATACCCAAGGCGAGCCACTCAAAGAGGAATAGAAGGTTGGGTTTTAGTAGAATTTACAATTACGGAAACTGGTGCGGTCATCAATCCTGTTGTTATTGATGCTGATCCTCCAGGTATTTTCAATAGATCAGCCATGCGAACAATAGTTAAATGGAAATATAAGCCTAGAATTGTTGGTGGTAAGGCTGTTCCGAGAACTGGTGTGCAACATTTAATAACCTATGAACTAGAGGACGCTCGATAAAATGAAAAATATTTTAAGAAAATTCATTTATATTGTTTTAATTCTTTCATTAGCTTTACCTGTATCTATAATCTTTGAAGCTATTACTTTTAGCGAAGTTTATGCTGCAAAGAAAGAGAGAAAGAAACCCCCTAAAGCGAGAAGGACTCAAACATTATCGAAAAAAGTTGGCACTGATTTTCTTAAAGCTCAAGAAGCACTTGGTGAAGAAAGGCCTGATGAATCACTTAAAATTTTAGATAGACTTCTTAGCAATCAAGAATTATCTGACTTTGAAAAGGCAACTATTTATAGACTCAAAGGTTATGTCTATGCTGAAAAAGAAGACTATCAGAAATCTATGGATTTTTTACAACAATCTCTTTCATATAATGCCCTTGAGCCTCAAGCTCAATTAGATCTTCAGTTTGGTATCGCTCAACTTTTTCTTGCAATTGATCAATGGGATAGAGGTTTAAAGGAATTATTAGATTGGTTTGATAACGCAGAAATATTAGGAAATCCACCAGGACCGTCTGCCCACGCTTTATTAGCTCAAATATATTTATATTTTGCATCAGAAACACCTAAAGACTCTCCTGAAGAAAGACAGTATTATAGAAAGGCTGAACCTCATGCTGAAATAGCTGTTCTTCAAGCCGCGGAGCCAAGAGAAAACTGGTATCAAATTTATTTATCAGTCCTTTTATTTGATGACAGATATGAAGAATCTGTTCCTTTACTTGAGGCTATGGTTTATAGATTTCCAGATAAGAAAACATATTATAGACAATTGGCAGCTCTATATGCTGAGTTAAAACGAGAGGAAGACTCATTTGCTATCCAACAAATTATGTACTCAAAAGATATGCTCGAAAAACATAGTGAATTATTAAGATTAGCGCAATTATATTTATATTATGAAATTCCTTACAAAGCTGCAATAATCTTAGAAAAAGAACTCGAAGCCGAGAGAATTAAAGACGAAGAAAAAAATTGGGAGCAGCTTGCAAATGCATGGTTGTCTGCTCGCGAGTGGAAGAAAGCAATACCGCCCTTAACAAAAGCAGCAGAAATGGCTGAGGATGGAAAGTTATTCCTTCGCTTAGGGCAAACCTATATGCAGGAAGAAGATTGGAAAAATGCCGAAAAATATATTCGTTATGCCATTAAAAAAGGCGATTTAGAGAATCCAGGAAGAGCTTGGTTGTTACTTGGAATAACAAGAAATAAAAAAGGTATCGAATTTGAGAATTCAGCGCTTTTTGCTTTTAAAAGATCTACAGGTTATGAGGATATGGAAGCAGATGCAAGACGCTGGGTTAAGGTTATCGAAACAAAACAGGCCCGAAGAGAAGCTGATAGGTTAGCAGCAGAAGCTGCAGAAGCTGAATTGGCAGACGATACTATTTATTTTAATTAAGAAATTGCATCTAATCTTTTTATCACTGGTGCCCCTTCAAGACATTCAGCAAGTTTAGCCCCAGCTAATCTAAAGTGTTCACTTTTTCCATGAGCATCCACACTTTCTTGATCTTCATATTGCTCCATCACAATATACGTATTTTCTACTTCTCTATCTTTTGAAATTTGATAAAAAATGTTTCCTTTTTCTATTTTTCTTACATCCTTAGATAACTCAATAAATATTTTTTCAAATAGATCCTCTTTACCTTTTTTAACTTTTAATGTTGCTAGAATACAAATCACTTTATTACCTCATTTTTTAATTTTTAGTTCCATCAATGTTTTGAGAAGATCTCTGTTTTCATTTGAGAGAGATATATTTTGTTTTTGAAGTTCATTAAGTTGATCTAAAAATTTGTTAATATGAACTTCTGCACCCTCTAATAAAGAAATTTGTTTTCTCTCTCTTTCTTTATATGTTTTTAATTCGGATTCTTGTCTTTCTATGAAAAAAGCAGCCTGTGAAAGTAATTTTTTTACATCTTCGGATAAAGTATTCTCATTATGATTAGTTTCTACAATCTGACTTTCTTCTATAATAAGTTTCAAAGAGCTCTCGCTAATAAGTAAATTACCACCCTCTGTTTTAACTGCTTCTAATTTTCCATCATCAATCATTAACTGAAGTTTTTTTTGCTCAACACCTGTCATTCTTGAGGCAGAAGCTAAAGTTAAAACTCGTTCTTTCTCATCCATCTATTTATCCATTAGATTTTTTTCTTATTCTCACGATAGTCACCATATTTTGAGTCTCTATCAGATAATGCCTTAGTTAAACCCTCTTCCTTTACTTTTTTAAAGAAATTTTTTGCTGATTTTGTATGCATTGATAATTGCTGCATTTCTGTACCAGCTCTTATCCCTGACCTAATACCCATAGCCTCCATTTGTCTATGTACTGCTCTCTTATTAAACTGTTGAACATCTTTAGGAACACCTGCAACATTAATTGCAATTTTTAAAACCTCTTCGTCTAATTTTTTTGCTGGAAAGGATTGATTTGCAAAGCCACATTTTACAGCCTCCTTTCCATTCATAGAGTTTCCCGTTAACATAAGTTCCATAGATTTTCTCATTCCAACTACCCAAGGGTAAAATTGGTTATCTGGAGGAGAAATATTTCTTACAACAGGATATCCGATAATTGCATCATCAGCTACATATATTAAGTCACATGACTGGGCAAGCTCAGTACCTCCTGCAAGACAATATCCATGAACTTGAGCAATAACAGGTTTAGCTAAATCCCATATTTTAAAGCATCCATCAACAACATGCCTTGGCCAATAACCTAAACCTGAAGCAGTATAATAGGGATCTTTTTCATTTGGATCTCCAGTTAAATCATAACCAGCACTGAAGGCTTTTCCAGAGCCGCGAATGATGGTTACACTGATATTTTCATCTTGATCATTTTTTTCTAATACCTTAAATAATTCAGTTCTTAAATTTGCGCTTAAAGAATTTCTTTTTTTTGCTCTATTTAAGGTAACTCTTGATATTTTCTCAGTGGGATTATCAACAATTATAGATTTTAACTCTGCCAAATTTTTCTCCAGTAATTTAAAAAGAATAATTAATCATTCTGTAAGTTCTAAAATATAATTCATTCTAGTTTTCTTTTTTATTAAATATCCTTTTTCTTCTAATATTCTAATTAAGTCAGTTTTCCATAAAACATTATTATTTTCGATAATAATAATTAATGGAAGTAATTTTCTATCAGAATTATTTATAAATGGAATGATAACACTTTCTTCATTTCCCTCTACATCTATTTTCATAGCTGAAATATTTTTAATATTTTCATCATTAATAAAATCAATTAAATTTTTTGCAATTACATTATGTTCACCTGATTCTGATACTATGCCTTGTCCTAAATTTTCGTCTGGAGTATCAAGTTTAAATTGACCAGATTTTTCCATTAGGGCCATTTCTCTTGGATAAATCGGAATATCTCTATTTTGCATTGCATTATATACTAGCCTTTGAAAAAGTAATGGATGTGGCTCAATTGAAAAAATTTTTGTATTTTTAAATTTTTTATAAACACTTCCCACCGAAAATGAATAGAGTCCAATATTTGATCCAATATCTATAAATACAGAATTGTCTTGGCATTTATCTTTAATAAAATCTCTCTCATCTTTTTCAAAAATTTGTGGAGAAAAAAGTGCTCTTTTTTCACTAACATTTCCTTTTGTATATAATCTTAATTTTGCATTAAATAGATTGGTATCAATGCAATCTTTTGAGAAAAAAATTGCGATTTTTCTCAAAAGAAAAATAATTCTTTTTGAAAACCAATTGGTTCCAATATTTCTAGTAATATAGATAATTATTTTAACAATAAAACTTGGTTCATAGTGGCCAAAGCTAGAGGAGTTATCGACAGGTATCATATTTCTAATTATAATTTTTTGAGTTATTAATTTTCCAAAATAATAATAGCATATAAGATAGTAAAATGACCAAAAAAGGAAAAATATTTAGAACTACTAAAGAGGTTGTTAAGACTGCTAAGAGAAGAAAAAATTCCTCTACTAGATGGCTTCAAAGACAAATAAATGATCCCTATGTAAGGCAGGCACAGGCTGAGGGCAAAAGATCAAGAGCAGCATATAAAATTATTCAAATAGATGAAAAATTTAATATTTTTAATAAGGGTAATTCAGTTCTTGATTTAGGAGCTGCTCCTGGAAGTTGGACTGAGGTTGCTCTTGAGAGGGCTGGAGGTATAACTGTAGCTGTTGATATTTTGGATATGGATAATATTAAAAATGCCATTATTCTTAAAGCAGATTTGTCAAATGAAGATTCCTCAGATTTAATTAAAAATTTAATTAATGAAAAATTTGATGTAGTTTTATCCGATATGGCAGCTTCAACTACTGGTCATAAGCAAACAGATCATATCAGAACACAAGCTTTGGCAGAGCTTGCGGTTCTATACGCTATTGAATTTTTAAAACCCGGTGGAATATTTTGTGCAAAAGTATTTCAAGGCGGTACCCATAGTGATCTTTTACTTAATCTAAAAAGTAATTTTAAATCAATAAAACATTATAAGCCCGATGCAAGCAGAAAGGGGTCTCCAGAAACATATGTAATTGCAAAAGATTTTAAGGGCTAAATTTAAAATTATAAAAATTTATTTGAACTTATTACAGGATAGGTTATAAGCAGACGTCAACAACCTATTTAAGGAGTTGATATGAAGTTTCGTGAAGGTATTACTTTTGATGATGTTTTACTTGAGCCCTCAAAATCTTCTGTGCTGCCTGCAGAGGCAAATGTAAAAACGAAAATCACAAAAAAAATAAGTTTATCTATACCTTTAATTTCAGCTGCAATGGATACAGTTACTGAGTCAAAAATGGCCATAGCCATTGCCCAAGAAGGTGGCCTAGGTGTTATTCATAGAAATTTATCCATAGAGGAGCAAGTAAACGAGGTAAAAAAAGTTAAAAAATTTGAATCAGGTATGGTTGTTGATCCTGTAACAATTAGTCCCGATCAATCTTTAAAAGAAGCTCTGGATCTAATGGAAATTCATAATATTTCAGGTATTCCAGTTACTGATTCTAAAACGCAAAAACTTCAAGGAATAATTACTAACCGAGATGTAAGGTTTGCTTCAAATCAAGATCAAAAAGTTTTTGAACTTATGACTAAAGAGAATTTAATAACGGTTAGTGAGGGTGTTACTCAATCAAAAGCAAAGGCAGAGCTGCATAAGCACCGTATCGAAAAATTAATAGTTGTTGATAAAAAATATAGGTGCATTGGTTTAATTACTGTAAAGGATATGGAAAAATCTCAATTACATCCAACTGCTTGTAAAGATAATCAAGGACGGTTAAGAGTTGCAGCGGCAACGTCTGTTGGAGAAAAGGGATTAAGAAGAGCTCGAGCACTAATTGATGCTGATGTTGATGTAATTGTAGTTGATACTGCGCATGGCCATTCCTCTCAAGTTACTGATGTTGTAAAAAAAATAAAAAAAATATCAAAGTCTGTTCAATTAATTGCTGGAAATGTTGCTACAAAAGAAGCTACTAGGTCATTAATTGATGCAGGCGCAGATTGTGTTAAAGTAGGTATTGGCCCTGGTTCTATTTGCACAACAAGAATTGTAGCAGGGGTTGGTGTACCTCAGCTTTCAGCAATAGTGGATTGTGCTAATGAGGCTCATAAGTCCGGAGTGCCAATTATAGCTGATGGTGGTATAAAATTTTCTGGTGATTTTGCGAAAGCGTTAGCAGCAGGTGCAGATGTAGCAATGATAGGCTCTCTATTTGCAGGGACTGAAGAAGCTCCAGGTGAAATTTTCTTATATCAAGGCAGAAGATTTAAATCATATAGAGGAATGGGTTCTGTTGCTGCAATGGCAGAGGGATCTGCTGATAGATATTTTCAATCCGACATGGGAAGTACTGAAAAATTAGTTCCAGAAGGTGTTGAGGGTCAAGTTCCATACACAGGATCAGTACAAGATATTATTCATCAAATGGTAGGTGGTTTAAGAGCCTCTATGGGATATACAGGTTGTAAGACAATTAAAAATTTTCAAACAAAAACTAAATTCATAAAAATTTCGCCAGCATCATTAAAAGAAAGCCATACACATGATGTTTTAGTTACGCGCGAAGCACCAAATTATCCTGTTAGAGGTTAAGCTTGAATATTATAAAACTTTATCTTTTTTTAAGCTTTTTTACTTTCATTTTGACTGGGCAAACATCTTTAAATCAAATATCAAATGATATATCGAATAATGCTTTATTGATTTATGAAACTAATAAAGAGGATGCAATTTTATTATCTAGGCAAGCATTGGTAGCTGATCCATCTAATGCGTATGCTTGGGCAGTAGCTGGAAACATCTTAAGAAAGAATAAGGAATTTGAAGAAGCAGAGAATTTTTTTAAAAAATCATTAGAACTTAACCCGTTATTGAAAGAAGGGTTATATTGGGGCGCAGAAAATAATATTTCTTTAGACCAATTTGATGAAGCTAGTCAAAAATTAAAAATTCTCACAAATTCCTGTTCAGGTTGTAATGAATCAGTAATGTTAAAATTATCTTTGGATAAGAAAAAAGCGCAACATAATAGCAATGATGTTTCTACAAAAGACAAATTAGATGAATAACAGTAATAAAAATGAAAAAATATTAATTTTAGATTTTGGAAGTCAAGTTACCCAATTAATAGCACGAAGAGTTAGGGAAAGCGGTGTTTATTCAGAAATTTTTCCATACACAAAATGGGAAGAGGGTCTAAAAAAAATTAAACCCAAGGGAATAATATTATCTGGTGGCCCTGCTTCAACTATTGATGGTTCTTCACCTCAAGTCTCTTTAGAAATTTTAAATTCTGGTATTCCTGTATTAGGAATTTGTTATGGACAACAAACACTATGCTCACAACTTGGTGGAAAAGTTGAACATTCAATAAAACGAGAATTTGGTCGTGCAAAAATTAAAATTAAAGGGAAGTCTAATCTTTTTAGAGATTTTGAAGATAACACCGAGCTAGTTTGGATGAGCCATGGCGATAAAGTTACTGAATTACCGGAGAATTTTTCTGTAATAGCCGAAAGTGAAAATGCACCATTTGCGGCGATAGCTAATGATGATAAACGAATTTATGGTGTTCAATTTCATCCTGAAGTTGTTCATACCCCAAACGGTTCAAAAATTCTGGAAAATTTTACTCAATATATTTGTGGATGTTCTGGTGACTGGACCATTGAGTCTTTTAAAGAAATTGCTATTGAAAGAATAAAAAAACAAGTTGGTGATGGAACGGTAGTATGCGGGTTATCTGGTGGAGTGGATTCTTCTGTTGCAGCAGTTCTTCTTCATGAAGCAATAGGAAAACAATTAACGTGTATTTATGTAGATACTGGCCTTATGCGAGAGAAAGAAACTGAAGAAGTAGTTGGTATGTTCAGAGATCATTTTAATATCCCTTTGATACATGTTGATGCTCGACAGGGTTTTTTGAATGATCTAAACGGTGTTAGCGATCCTGAAAGAAAAAGAAAAATCATCGGTTCTAAATTTATAGATATTTTTGATGAAGAGGCCAATAAAATTGGTGGCGCTGACTTTTTGGCACAAGGAACATTATATCCAGATGTAATTGAGAGTGTTTCTTTTATTGGTGGACCATCAGTGACAATTAAAAGTCACCATAATGTAGGAGGCTTACCAGAGAGAATGAAAATGGATTTAGTTGAGCCATTAAGAGAGCTATTTAAGGACGAGGTAAGAGACTTGGGAAGAGACTTGGGTATACCAGATCATTTTATTGATAGACATCCATTTCCTGGTCCAGGTTTAGCAATACGAATACCTGGTGAAATTACAAGTGATAAAGTAGATATTCTTCGTAAAGCGGATACAATTTATATAGATGAAATTAAGAAAGCAGGTCTCTATAAAGAAATTTGGCAGGCATTCGCTGTTCTTTTGCCAGTGCAAACTGTTGGAGTAATGGGTGATGAAAGAACTTATGAATATGTTTGTGCTTTAAGAGCTGTTACCTCTTTAGATGGTATGACAGCAGATTACTATCCTTATGATCAGTCATTTTTGGCCAATGTAAGTACAAGAATTATTAATGAAGTAAAGGGTATTAATAGAGTTGTATATGATATTACTTCAAAACCACCTGGAACCATTGAGTGGGAATAAAGTGAATAAAATCAGTAACTTAAAAATATGAGTTACATCAAATACAATAAAATTTCTTTATCCATTTAAAAATATCTATGATTTCAAGAGAAAAAAAAATTGATTAAATAAAATAAAAGTAATTAAATATTTTTTATGATTAAAATTAAATCATTAAAGGATTCCTTATTCAAGTCTACTTTTGTTAACTTAAGAGAGATAGAAAATGAGTATAAATCAATAAATGATTTAGGTAAAATAACTTCCAGAGAAAGAACTGCAGCATTTTCAGAAATATTAAATAAAGTTGGGCTTTCCGATATAAGATCTTCATTAAATATAGAAAATATTGCTATGCGGATTGGACAAACTGAAGAATTAATGAAGTTTTTTCAACTAAATCATGAATTAAAAAAATCTGATATAGATCTATCAAAAATAAGAGGATCAAGAGAAGGGTTAAACCTAATTGAAGCATCTGATTTTATCAGAAAAGTTGTTAATGAAGATTTATCTCTAAGTCTAATTAAAGAGTTTCACAGCATAGTGATGCAAGGTACAAAATTACCAATGGATAAAATAGGAACATTTAGAACCGAGGATGTTTCTGTAACTAAAGATGACTTGGGTGAATTAGAAGTTTCAGAACCTTTTTTGATAGGTGAGCATTTAGGAGAGGTGTGTAGAGAATTTCATTCCAATGTAAATGAAAACCCTATTATTTTGGCAACTTTTTTACATCATGAGCTTACTAAGATTCATCCTTTTCTAGATGGCAATGGAAGAACTATAAGAAAAATTACTGACTGGTGTTTATCAAAATTTAATTATTTTCCATATCATTTAGGTGAAATAAGTAAATCTAAATATTATGATCTGCTGTATGCTGCTGATGAAGGTGATTACAACCCATTAGTTAATCACATTTCAGATTTACAGTTAGAGAATATATATATTTATAGATCTAGTATTGAGACATCTAGAAAAACAAGGGTAAAATTATTTGAAAATGTTCTTTCTGCTGTTGAAAAAAGAAACGAAACTAAAGCCGATATTTTGTATGCTGAATGGAGATTAAGATTCAAATCTATATGTCAAGCTTTTGTACAACTTTGCTGGGATTGGAATTCTGAATGTGAGGAGAGAGGCATAAAGTCTAAAATAATGATTTATAATAAACCAATTATAGATCAAGAGAAGTGGGAAGAAATTTTAAGGGCTGGTTCAATTCATGCCACTACAGCATTTAATTTGGATTTCCTACATTCTGTAAATGGAAGAATGGAAGCGGTTTATTCTGGATCAGCCTTTTTCTCAAAACATCTAAGTCAATTAAAAATAAAAGAGGAACCTGATGAAGTTAAGATTGGAACAGCTAGAAGTCCATTTACAGAAACTGTTGGACTTTATTTTGGAGGTTATGTACCTGATTCTTCGCGTGAATATCAACCATTTTACACAAAATATCGTCAACAACTAAGAAACCGAACAGTAATATATAAAAGTCCCGTTAATGAGGCTAAAATTCAATTAAGGGGTATAGTTAGCGTTAAGTTAAAAAACGAGGAAAATCTTTTTATGTATTACTTACCTGAAAAACATAAAGATAAAAAATTTCAACCTGGTGGTAACAATTATTGGCAGTATGATTGGAATAGAAATAAAATTAATGGCTCTGAGGTTGACGAAATTGCAGGGGAATATATTAGTAATATTGCCGCATCATATTTTTTTAAAAATGACTAATTCTAGTTTTAAAAAAAAATAATAATATAAAACTACTTATTAGTATAAGAACTTAAAGAGAAATATGCCAAATAGTAATAATTTAAAAGTGAAATATCCTGATATTGCTAAGCAATGGCATCCCAACAAAAATGGTAATTTAAAACCTCAAAATTTTTTTCCAAAATCGGGAAAAAAAGTATGGTGGAAATGCGAAAAAGGCGATGATCATGAGTGGGAAACAAGAATTTTAAATAGAACGGCTGGTAAAACTGGCTGCCCTTTTTGTGCTAATCAAAAAGTTTCAAAAGATAATAATCTTCTTAATCTTCATCCAGAAATAGCAAGACAATGGCATCCTAGCAAAAATGGTAATTCAAAACCTCAAGATTTTACTTCAAAATCGGGAAAAAAAGTATGGTGGAAATGCGAAAAAGGCGATGATCATGAGTGGGAAACAAGAATTTCAAGTAGAACAAGTAAGAATGCAAAGTGCCCATTCTGTAGTGGGCGTAGAGGCTCAAAATCTAATAATTTAATTACCCTTTTTCCAAAAATTGCAAAGGAATGGCATCCTACAAAAAATATAAATATTAAAATTGAAAATTTTTCTGTAGGATCAAACAAAAAAGTATGGTGGAAATGCTCAAAAGTAGATGAACACGAGTGGTTAGCGCAAATAAATTCAAGATCTTATCAGGGTACAGGATGCCCTTATTGTAAATCAAAGACATCATTAAATGAGATAAGAATATTAACAGAATTAAGAAAGATCTTTGGCGCTAATAATGTTAAGTGGAGAGAAAAAAAATATAAACAAGAATTAGATGTTTTCATTCCTAAATATAATTTAGGAATAGAGTATGACGGTTATTTTTGGCATAAAAAAAAGATAAAAAAAGATATCAATAAAAATAAAAAACTAAATAAACTTAATATTGATGTTATTAGGGTAAGAGAATTACCTCTTGATATAATCTCAGATCTCGATATTCAGTTAAAAGGAAGGAACTTAATAAAAGGTGAATTAAACTTAATTATAAAAAAGATTTCAAAATTTGTAAGTGATATTGATAAGGTAAAATTAATTAACTACATCAGAAAGGAGGGATTTACTA
Organism: uncultured PS1 clade bacterium; assembly: GCA_902626605.1. GTDB lineage: Bacteria > Pseudomonadota > Alphaproteobacteria > MED-G09 > MED-G09 > MED-G09. The sequence continues at coordinate 67,661 of CACOFZ010000003.1, read as the reverse complement.
ATGAAATTGAATACAGAAAATTTATAAGCTATCTTCCTTACCCCCCTCCAGAATTTTCTTTATCAAATATTTATCCAGAACTAGTAAAAGAATGGCACCCAAAAAAAAATAAACCATTAACACCAGATAATTTTTCACCTCATTCAGCAAAAGAAGTATGGTGGAAGTGTAAAAAAGCTAATGATCACGAATGGAAGGCATCAATACAATCAAGATTAAATTCTAGAACTAAGAAGAAAGTTTCATGCCCTTTTTGTGCAGGAAGAAAGGCATCAAAAAAAAATAATCTTCTCAAAAAATATCCTGCAATTGCAAAAGAAATTCATCCTACTAAAAATGGAATTTTAAAACCTGAACTAATTGCTCCTGGATCTTCAAAAAGGATATGGTGGAAATGTGAAAAAGGCGATGATCATGAGTGGGAAACAAGAATTGTAAATAGAACATCAAGTGGAAGTGGCTGTCCTTATTGTTCTGGGCGTATTGTATCCGACAAAAGGAATCTTCTTACATTATACCCAAAAATAGCAAAACAATGGCACCGTAAAAAAAATGGAAAACTCAAACCAGAGAACATTTCACCTCATTCAGCAAAAAAAGTATGGTGGAAATGTGAAAAGGGTGATGATCATGAGTGGAAAACACCGATTGCAAACAGAACATCAGGTGGAAGTGGCTGTCCTTATTGTTCTGGGCGTATTGGTTCCGACAAAAGGAATCTTCTTACATTATACCCAAAAATAGCAAAACAATGGCACCGTAAAAAAAATGGAAAACTCAAACCAGAGAACATGTCACCTCATTCAGCAAAAAAAGTATGGTGGAAATGTGAAAAGGGTGATGATCATGAGTGGGAAGCAACAATAGGTTCAAGAACAAAAGGAAGCAATTGTCCTTTTTGCTCTGGACTTAAAGCAAGCAAAGAAAACAATTTTCTTCTTGATTATCCAAAAATATCTGATCAATGGCATCCTACCAAAAACGGAAATCTAAAACCTCAAAATTTTTTATCTAAGTCTAATAAAAAAGTATGGTGGAAATGCGAAAAAGGCGATGATCATGAGTGGGAAACAACAATTGGAAGTAGAACAAGTGGAGTCGGCTGCCCTTACTGCTCTAATAAAAAACCATCTAAAGATAATAACCTCCTTATTTTATACCCTCGAATTGCTAAGCAATGGAATTATTCCAAAAACGGTAACCTAAAACCTAAGAATTTCGTTCCAGGTTCACATAAAAAGGTTTGGTGGAAATGCGAAAAGGGTGATGATCACATATGGTTAAGGGAAATAAGATTAATGGTTAGCGGTTCACGATGTCCATTTTGTTCAAAAAAAATTAGTTATCCACAGTTAAATTATGATAAAAATTGAGAAAAATTTAATGAAAAATCTACTACACACTTACTACACACTTGAAAAAAGTCCTTGTAAGTTATTGATTAATAATGGTTTTTTTGACGTGTGCTATTGAGTGGGAATAGAATGATTTGTATTAAAACAGATATACCTCAAGAGATTTTGATTATGGAAGATAAAAAGTAATACAAAAGTTAACGTATTTTCAGTCTTTCAATAAAATTTTCATGCGATACTATAAATAAAATTGGAAAACTTACAGACCAGACAATAGCAAGGACCAATATCGAAAAAAGATAAGGGTCGCCGAAAGTGACAGCTCCTAAACGTTCACCAACAGTATAATTGAAAGGTAAGGCAGTTGCGCCAAGTCCAAATGCGACCAATTTGTTCTTACCTATAAATGAAAGAGATAGAGTAAGGGTGGTGCTAAAATTAATCCACAATATGATTAACCAGAAGGGAATAATTAAGCTTGATTCAGGAAAGATGAAAATTCCGAAAAAGGTAAGACTAATGTCAATCGTAATTCCGATTGCGGCTGGGATTAATATCTGATGTACTTTGAGGTCACCAATACGTAAAAGACATGCTAAATAAATTAGTAGGCTGGGTAAAGTTAAGTATATAAGGGATTCTCTTCCCAGAACTAATCCTAACCACAACAAATTAAAAACAATAATATTGAGAAATTTCGAAGTAACAATTTTTTTGAACTGAATTTTTACAGGCATTCTAATTTCTTTTTGTAATCCATTTCCATATTTTAACAGCAATATTTAAATTTAAAAATGGTTTTACAGTCTTATATACCTTTCCGGGTATAACTTCTGATTTTCCTTTTAATGATGCTACTTCCGTTTCTAAAACTACTTGCTCAGGATTGATCCACATCCAACCTGGTACCTTTTTTATAAGATGATCTAATCCTACTCTTTCATGAGCTTTAGTTCTAACATAACCAGGAAGACTAACTGTGACTGAAATATTTTTATTTTTAAGCTCTGTCGATATCGATTTACCATATGCATATATACCGGCTTTTATTGATGAATAAAGTGAAGATTTTGGCATTGAAGTTTTAGCTCCAATGCTTGAAATTATAACAATTCTTCCATTTCTTTTATCAAGCATTTTTGGGATAAATCCTTCAATTAAGTCTATAACACCTCCGCACATTAGGTAGAAGAAGTACTCTCTTTCATCCTGTTTAATTTCACCAATGTTACCATTAATTGCTATTCCAGCATTTGCCACTATAAGATCAGGAGTTTCAAAATTATCTAATATTGAATTTATTGACTCTTTCTTGCCTAAATCAAATATGTGAAACTGTGCCTTTTCATAAGATAGTTTATTTTTTGACTCTAAAGATCTAGCTTTGTTCTGTGAAATAAGATCAAGACTCCATCCTTCTTTCGATAAATACTTCGCATATTCAAAACCTATACCAGTTGAAGATCCTGTGATTAGTGCTCTTTTATTCATAAAATAATCTTATATTAATAATTCTTTTCATCAATTTTTTTACATAAGCTAAATTTATTTTATCTGATATTATTAACAATGATTTTATTATTATATTATTTTGGGAATTAAAAATGGATCCAATTTCTCAGGGAACAGTTGGCGCAGCCTTTGCACAGTCTTCAGCTAATAGAAGTAATATTGTTAAGATTGGTTTTATTGGCTTTCTGGCAGGATTGGCTCCTGATCTAGATGCATTAATACGATCAGAAACTGATCCTATTTTATTTCTTGAATATCACAGACAATTTAGCCACTCACTTTTTTTTATTCCCTTTGGTTCTTTAATTGTTGCTCTTTTTATATTTCTTTTCGTTAAAAGGTCAATGAGTCTAAAAACTGTTTATATTGCTAGTTTTTTGGGATATGCGACTCACGGGTTACTTGATGCATGTACATCTTACGGCACACTTCTTTTTTGGCCATTTTCAAATGAGCGGGTTACTTGGAATAATATATCTATTGTTGATCCAATCTTTACAATTCCTATCCTAATACTGATAGCAATAACGATAATAACAAGAAAAAAAATCTTTAGCTTTTTCGCTATAGGATGGATCATCCTTTATTTATCTTTTGGTTTTTTTCAGTATGAAAGAGCTTTATCGGCTTCCATACAACTTGCTAACTCAAGAGGACATAATGCCGAGCGTATGACCCTTAAACCATCATTTGGAAATTTGATTTTATGGAAGTCAATTTATCAATATGATGAAGCTTTTTATGTTGATGCAATTCGAACAGCTCAAAAAACTACTTGGTGTTTAGGTGAAACTATTAAAATATTTAATTATCAAAATGATTTGCCCAATCTTGATAAAAATAGTCAGCAAAGAAAAGATATTGAGAGATTTCGTTGGTTTTCTCAAGATTATTTAGGGTTTATAAAAGAGGAAAATCTTGTCACAGATATTCGCTATTCAATGATACCTAATCAGATTGAACCAATGTGGGGATTAATTATAGATGACCAAAACAGTATGAATGAGCATGCGATTTGGTGGACAAGTCGTGGCTTGGATGAGGGTCAATTGGATTTATTCAAAGACATGTTAAATGGTAAAAATTGCGGAGATTTAAATTAAAAATGTTAAATAAGAATAAAATTACTCTTATAGGATTGCCACCATCCCCTTACACAAGAAAAATGATAGCACTTTTACGCTATAGACACATTCCTTATCAAGTTATTTGGGCAAACCCCAAAGATTTATTTGACGGTGAAGGAGTTTTTGCTAACCTTGGAATAGAACCACCAAAGCCATCTCTTTTACCTACATTCATTCTGAGTGATAGCAGAGACGGTTTTTGTGCATTAACTGATACAACACCAATTATTAGAAAATTTGAAAATGATTTTGAAAAAAGAAGTGTTATTCCTGAAGATCCAGCATTATGTTTTTTAAATTACCTTCTTGAAGACTTTGGTGATGAGTGGGTTACAAAATATATGTTTCATTACAGATGGCATTTTAAAAAAGATGCAGATAATGCATCTTCAATTTTACCTTTGCATCATAAAATTAATCTTGAAGATGGTGCCTTAAAGTTATTTAAAGAAAGTATAGGTTCAAGACAAATTGAGAGACTGTGGGTTGTAGGTTCAAATGATAAAACAGCTTCTATAATTGAAAATAGTTATAAACGTTTCCTTGAAATTATGGAAAATCATTTCAGAGATTTTCCATTTCTTTTTGGATATAGGCCAAGTTCGGCTGATTTTGCAATTTATGGTCAATTAACTCAATTAATTGGTTTAGACCCTACTCCTAGGGTAATTGCTCATAAAAAATCAATTAGAACTGTAGCCTGGATAAATAATATGGAAGATCTATCAGGTATAAATCTCGATGAAAGCTCATGGGAAACTTTTGAGATTTTAGCAGAAAAGATGAAACTTATTTTAAATGAAATAGGACGCGTATATGTACCTGCCTTATTAGCCAATAGTAAAGCATTAGAAAATGATGAAGATATATGGGAAACTGAGATTGATGGATCTAAATGGACACAAAAGACTTTCAGTTATCAAGGCAAATGTCTTAAATGGATTAACCAAGAATTTTATAATCTATCTGATCATCATCAAAAAAGAATTGTAGATATTTTTAAAAATACAGGTTGTGAGAGATTGCTTACAAAGGAAAATTAATGAATAGAGTTACAAAACATACAGGATCTAAATATCCAATTGTTCAAGCACCAATGGGATGGATTGCTAGAAGTCAATTAGCTTCCGCAGTTTGTAATGCAGGTGGTCTAGGTATAATTGAAACATCTTCAGGTGAAGTAGATAGCTGTAAGGCTGAAATAGAAAAGATGTCTGAATTAACTGACCAACCTTTTGGTGTAAATTTACCATTACTTTTTTTAAAAGATGAAAGCATGGTTGAATTTTGTGTTGAGCACGGGGTCAAGTTTGTAACTACATCAGCTGGGGATCCTTCAAAGTATGTTGATATCCTTAAATATGCTGGAATAACAGTTTATCATGCAGTTCCAAGTATCGAAGGAGCTATAAAAGCCGCTAATTGCGGTGTTGATGGACTTGTTGTTGAGGGTACTGAAGGTGGAGGTTTTAAAAGCCCCGAGGAAGTAGGTCTTTTTGTTTTAATACAAGCAATCAGAAAACAAATAGATTTACCAATAATTGCGGCAGGTGGAATTGCAGATGGAGCTGGTATGGCAGCAGCTTTTGCCGTTGGTGCGGAAGGTATACAGATGGGGACTAGATTTGTTTCTAGCAAAGAAAGTCCTGTGCATGATAATTTTAAAAAATATATCTTTGACTCTCCACTTAACGGTACTTGGATACTCAATAAAAGATCTAAGCCTGTAATAAGAGCTCTAAGAACAGACTTTACAAAAGAAATATTAGATGCAGGAGAAATGGATATGACCGCTATGAGAAAAATAAAAGACTTATATTTTGAAGGAGATATGAATGCCGCTCCAGCACTTTCTGGTCAATCAGTAGGCCTAATTGATAGTATTAAATCAGCTGAGGAGATTATCAAAGATACTATAAAAGAGTTTAATGAAACATGTTCAAAGCTTAGTGGATTGAAACTGTGATAAAAATGTCTGGCGTTTCTCTAGTTATTGGTTCTACAGGTCTTATTGGTAAGAAACTGATCTTTGAGCTAGCAAAAAAAGACTCAGAGGTCATAGCTATTACCCGAAGATCGATAAGTAACCTTCCTGAAAACGTAACTCTTTTTGATATTAATTTTGATGATTTTCTGGATAATGGAAGCCTTCCATCTTGTGATCACATATATATATGTTTAGGTACAACTATAAAGAAAGCTGGTAGTCAAAGTGAATTTAAAAAAGTTGATTTCGATTATAGTGTGTCTTTTGCAAGGAAAGCAAGAGAGGCTGGTGCCACAGAAATTAGTCTGGTTTCTTCTGTGGGTGCAAACCCATACTCAAAAAATTTTTATTTGAAAACAAAAGGCGAAGTCGAGGAAGAAATTAAAAAAATTGATTTTCAGTCCATAAATATTTTTCGTCCTAGCTTACTTATTGGTGATCGAGAAGACAGAAGGTTTTTAGAAAAAATTGGACAAAATCTATCATCATTTATAAATTTTTTTTTAATTGGGTCCTTAAGAAAATATAGAAGTATTAAATCCTCTAATGTCGCTTATTGTATGGCTAATTATGAACAAAGTGATGGTATTAAATATTTTTACTTTGATGATTTTAATAATAATTTTGAAAGAGAAAACCAATGAAAATTTTAGCATTAGGTGGAAGCGGAGGCATGGGAAGGTTTGCAGTCAACTCGTTAGTTAATCATGAAAAAATAAAGAAAATTTATGTTGCTGACTTAAATGTCTCATCTGCAAAAAATTTTGCATCAAATTTTAATGACAGAGTTGAAGGTCTAGAATTAGATATAACAAATAATGAATCTCTGATAAATGAAATGTCTAAAGTAGATATTGTCGTAAATACTACTGGACCATTTTTTAAGTTTGGCTTACCTATTTTAAAAGCAGCTATAGAAACAAATACTCATTATTTTGATATTTGCGATGATTGGGAACCAACCGAAAAAATGCTTTTAATGAATAATGACGAAAAATCCTCTGAAATAACAGGTATTATAGGTCTTGGAGCAAGTCCAGGTCTAACAAATATTCTTGCTTATTTAGCAATTTTAGAGCTAGACGAGGTGTCTAAAGTTTATACTGGATGGAATATTTCCGGAGCTAAACCAGAGGATAAATCATCACAAAAAGGTGTTAACGCAGCTATGGTTCATGGAATTGAACAAGTAACTGGCCATGTAAAAGTATTTAACAATGGAAAATTTGAAATGGTCCGACCTTTAAAAGAAGTTATAGTTAATTATCCAGAAATTGGTGAAAAAAAAGCTAATATATTTGGACATCCTGAAGCGATAAGTTTTCCATATCATTATCCAAATATAAAAGATTCATTAAATCTAATGCATGGCGGTGAAAAAGGGTTAGTTGGTATCTTAAAGTTTATAAGGCTATTAATTGAGATAAAATTAATATCAAAAAATATGGCAGCAAGAATTTTTACATGGTTAGATAATTCAATTCCTTCAGAAATAAAAAAAACTGATATAATCGATTTACCGAGTGTTTATGGATATGCAGAAGGAAAAAAAGGTAACAAAAATTTTTCTGTTGGTGTAACCTTTGACGATAGCATTCAAAATCTCTCAATGGGGGAGGCGACGTCATTACCTCTAGCTTGTGGAGTTAAAATGTTTTTAGATGGAGTAATTTCGCAAAGAGGTATTCATGCCCCAGAGTCTGGTATTATTGATCCAAAAATATTTCTTGATTATTTTGCAAAAGAAATTGGAAATGGAATTGAGTTATCTCCACTAATCTCAATAAATGAAGATATTGATTTATAGAATTTATAATCATTTTAAAGGTAAAATATATAATGAAAATTATTCTTAGAGCATTTGTTTTAATAATTATTTTTATAATTATTTTTAGTATTCATATCACTAGAGACGGAGAAGTTACCACACCAGTAGGTAAAGGTATTGTAAAATTAGATTCAGGTATATATGAAGCATTTCCCTTACCTGATTTTGCTTCCAGAATGATTGATGAAGACTATAAAAGTTATTTTATTGAAGTAGAGTCGGGTTTAAAAATTCACGTTCTTGAAAAGGGCCAAGGTTTCCCAGTTTTTCTTATGCATGGAAATCCCACTTCAGGTTTTTTATATAGAAATATTGCTAGTAATTTACCTGTAGATAAAGTTCGCTTAATAATACCTTCACTTATGGGTTTAGGTTTCTCTTCAAAGATACCTGCAAGCATGCATACATTAGATAACCATATTCGTTGGATAAATATTGTTTTAACAGAGTTAAATCTAACTGAGGTGATTTATGCAGGACAGGATTGGGGCGGACCAATTGGAATGGGAGCATTATCTTTATCACCAAACCTTCTAAAAGGCGCAGTTTTATTAAATACAGGTTTTATTGCTCCAAAAATAAAGTCAGATCTATCGCCTGCTCATGCAATAGTTAAAACACCAGTTATTGGCGAGCTGCTTGTAGAGAAATTACTCCCAATTTTTGACAGACTTGGGCGCGTTCAGGGTAATCCAGCATCTTGGACAGAGGAATTAGCTGAACTTTATGGAGAACCTCTTATTCGAAGTGGTAATTTTAAAGCGCCTTTAGCATTAATGCGAATGGTACCAGATGGTCCTGACCACGAGAGTGTACCAGCTATGATTAAGATTGAGGAATATGTAAGGTCTCTAAAAATCCCTACCGAAATAGTATGGGGTATGAATGATCCTATACTTGGAAAGGCCTTACCTTTAATGCAGAAAAACTTTCCTGAAGCAAAAGTTACTAAAACTAATGCGGGCCATTTTCTTCAAGAAGAGGTTTCGATTGAAATAGCAAATGCCTTAAAAAGAGTTATTGATGAAGTTATTTAATTCGATAAAAATGCCTTTCCATTAATATGGTCTGATATTTTTTCAGCCATCATAATGGTTGGTGCATTTGTATTTCCTGCAATTAAACTTGGCATTAAAGAGGCATCAACAACTCTTAAGGCATCAACTCCATGAACTTGACCATGTTCATTTGTCACTGATAAATCATCTATACCCATTTTACATGTTCCAACTGGGTGATAGAGTGTTTCACTAGTTTCTCTAATCCATTTATCCAATTCATCATCATTATTAATATTAACATTATTTCCAGGTTTAAGTTCCTCACCCCTATATTCATCAAAAACAGGTTGCATAAATACCCTACGAGCCTCGCGAAGTCCGTTACGAGTATCAATTAGGTCTTGTTCAACAGAAAAATAATTTGGGAACATAAGTGGATCATCATTTGGATCAGAACTTTTTAAAGCAATATGGCCTCTACTTTGCGGTCTACATAAATAAACAAGGTTAGAAAATCCATGTTCTTGAGGAACACCAGATCTTCCGTGAACATCTTGCATTGCAAGAGAAACATAATGTATTTGTATATCAGGTATTTCTTTTCCTGGATCTGACTTTATAAATGCACCGCCAACACATGGTGGATTTGATGCATCACCAGTTCCTGTTATTAAGTATTTTATTCCAGCAAGCATTGTTCCTAAAAAACTTGCTGATCTATGAAGTGTTACTGGTTGAGTACATTGAAATTGACTAACTACCGCAATGTGATCTTGTAAATTTTTTCCAACACCCTTTAATTCATGGTTAACTTGAATTCCGTGTTTCTTAATTTCACTAGGGTCCCCAATCCCACTTCGCATTAAAATTTGTGGAGAATTAACTGCGCCAGATGAGAGTATTACTTCTTTGTTACTCTTACAGAATTTCCTTTTACCTTTTTCAATGTATTCAACACCAACAGCCCTTTTATTTTCAAATATAACCTTATCAACGGTAATATTTATTTTTGTATATAAATTTTTTCTTTTAAGAGCAGGATGGAGATAAGCTCTAGCAGAACTAAATCTTTTAGATCCCTTTATAGTATGTTCATAACGAGAGAAACCCTCCTGTTGTTTTCCATTGAAATCATTTGTTAACGGAAAGCCTGCTTGAGCACCAGCTTCAACAAATTTATCTAGAAGTATATCATCATCTCTAGTGGATTTTTTAACATTTAAAGGTCCATTTTTTCCGTGAAATTCTGAATCGCCGTCACCCTCATAATTTTCAGCTCTTTTAAAGTAAGGCAAAACATCTTCATATGACCAACCTGGATTACCGAGCTGTCTCCAATGATCATAATCTGAGGAATGACCTCTTATATAAATCATTGCGTTAATGGATGATGATCCACCCCAACCTCTACCTCTCGGCCAATATAATTTTCTTCCTGCCGTATTACTTTCTGGCTCTGTCTCAAACCCATAATTTTGTTTATTAGATTTTGGAACTATTTGTGAGTATCCAGAAGGCATATGGATAAATAGGTTAGTGTCCTTTCCACCTGCTTCAATAAGCAAGACAGAGTTTTTTTCGTTTTCTGATAGTTTATTAGCTAAAACACAACCTGCACTTCCAGCGCCAACAATAATATAATCAAAATTTTCTTCCATTATTAATTTCCCAAAAAAAATATATTTAAATCATGTACTAGCTTCAGCAATACTGCAATAATCAATTATTAAATTTTTAATAGAAAGAGAAAATAAAATGAAATTATTTAAAAGAAGAAATAAATTATTTCCTCCAATTGAGCCTTTTGACAGTGGATTTTTAAAAAAGGGTAAACATGAAATTTATTTTGAACAATGCGGAAATCCAAAGGGAAAGCCAGCAATATTCCTTCATGGAGGACCAGGTGGGGGATGTGGTTCCTTATCTAGAAGATTTTTCAATCCGAAAAAATATAGAATTATTTTATTTGATCAAAGAGGCTGCGGAAGAAGTAAACCACATACCTGTTTAGAAGATAACACAACCTGGCACTTAATTGAGGACATTGAGTCAATTAGAGAAAAGCTTAATATTAAAAAATGGTTAGTTTTTGGCGGTTCTTGGGGAAGTACTTTAGCAATAGCTTATGCTCAGAAATATCCAAAAAACGTAAGTCAAATGATTTTAAGAGGAATCTTTATGCTTAGACAAAAAGAGCTTCAATGGTTTTATCAATATGGTGCAAGTGAAATATACCCAGAGGCATGGCAAGGTTTTTTGAACGAGATACCTGAAAATGAGAGGGATAATTTGATAGAGGCTTATAGAAAAATTTTTTATGAAGAAAATAAAGAAAAAAAATTATCAGCGGCAAAGGCTTGGTCTAAGTGGGAAGCATCTTGTAGTTTTATTAATCATAATCCTGATGCAGTAAGAGAATCCATTAATGCAGAATTTGCTCTAGCTTTTGCTCTTATAGAAAACCATTATTTTATCAATAATGGTTTTTTAGATAACGAAAATCAGCTACTAGATAATATTGATAATATTAGAGATATTCCATCAATTATTATTCAAGGAAGATATGATGTTGTTTGTCCGCCAACAACTGCTTATGAACTTCACTCTCGATGGCCAGAGTCTCAATTAGTAATCGCTCCTTTTTCAGGTCACTCTGCCTTTGAAAAAGAAATTACTCATGAGCTCATAGAGGCTACAAATAAATTTATTTAAAAATTTGTTATTTGTTATTTTGTTGATGTGAAATTTTCGTAATGATATGTTTAATATCATTATTTCAATTTATTGGGGGTTAAACTATGTTTGAAATGATTATTAGAAACGGAACCATTATTGATGGAACTGGAAGAGATCGTTATGTGGCGGATATTGGAATTAATGATGGAAAAATTGTAAAGATTGGGGAAATAAAAGAATCTTCTATAAATATCATTGATGCAGAAAATAAATTAGTTACTCCTGGTTGGGTAGATGTTCATACTCATTACGATGGACAAGCAACTTGGGATCCAATTTTAGCACCTTCAAGTTGGCATGGAGTTACGACAGTAGTTATGGGTAATTGCGGTGTTGGTTTTGCACCTGTAAAACCGAAAGATAGAGAATTTCTAATAGAATTGATGGAAGGTGTAGAGGATATTCCAGGTGCAGCTCTTTCAGAGGGAATTAATTGGCAATGGGAGAGTTTTCCAGAATATCTTGATGCTTTAGAGTCATTCCCACGTGCAATTGATGTGGCTACTCAAGTTCCGCATGGAGCTGTTAGGGCGTATGTTATGGGTGAGCGTTGTAATTCTGATTATGCTCCAACTAAGGAAGAAGTTAATCAAATGGCAGAATTAGTTAGAGAAGGTGTAGAGGCTGGAGCATTGGGGTTTTCTAGTTCGAAAACGTTACTTCATAAAGATATAAAAGGTGAGTATATGCCTGGAACCTTTTCCGGTAATGAAGAAATGCTTGCTCTTGGCTTAGGTATGAAAGGTTTAAATAATTCTGTTTTTGAATTAGTTTCTGATCATCTTGGTGAAGATGAAGAATGGCAATGGGTAAAGGATTTTCAAAAGCAAACAGGTTTAACTGTAACCTTAATAGCAACAACTGCCCCTGCCTATAAAAATAATAAGATGTATAATCTTGCTGAACAAGCAAGAATTGAGGGTTACGAAATTAGACCACAAGCAGCTGGAAGGCCTACTGGTGTATTACATGGTCTCCAATCAAGTTTTCATGTATTTGTAGGACATCCAACATGGCGCCAGGAACTTGCCTCTTTAAGCCATGAAGAATTAGTTGCCAGATTACGAGATCCTGCAACAAAAAAGAAGATCCTCTCTGAGGAAACAACTATTAAAAATGAGTTACTTCAGGATATACCATCTTTAATGGCTCAAGTTTTTCCTCTCGGTGAAAATCCTAACTATGAACCTGAATTTAAAGACAGTGTAGCAGGCATTGCACAGAAACTTGAGTTAGATGTTATGGAAGTAATGTATGATTTACTCATACAGGGTGAGGGTAAAGAACTTTTTTATCAACCTTTAGGTGGATATCATACATATGATTTAGAGCCTCAAAAAAAGCTATTAGAACATCCAAATGTTTTGTTTGGTCTTAGTGATGGAGGTGCGCATTGCGGGGTAATCGCAGATGCTGGTATGCCAACTTTCATCATGACGCATTGGGGTAGAGATAGAACTCGTGGCGATAAACTCTCTTTAGAATTCATTGTAAAATCTCTTACATCAAGCACTGCAGAGGCATTTGGCATGTTTGATAGAGGTTATTTAAAAGAAGGATTGATAGCTGATATTAATATAATTGATTTTAATTCATTAAAATTACATCGACCGGAAGCAATTTTTGATTTACCGGCTGGTGGAAGACGATTAGTTCAACGCCCTGAAGGTTATGAAATGACAATTAAAGCAGGAGAAATAATCTTTGATAACGGAACTCATACAGGTGCATTACCAGGAAAACTTATAAGAAGAAGTAATGAGAGAAAACAACTAAATAATTAATGCCTAACCTTTATTTCTAATCAATAATAATTATTATGAAAAAATTTTCTGAAGTTGAAAAAAGTGAAATTATCGAACTAGCACTCTCTGACCATGTAAGCTTTGAAAACATCAAGACTATGTATGGTATAGGTGAAAAAGATGTTAAAAAATTAATGAGAGAAAATTTAAAAACTCGATCTTATAAAGCTTGGAGAAAAAGGGTTAGAGAATTTTCTGATAGAAGAGAAAACTATAAATAAATTATATAAAATTTTATAAGGATTATTTTGAAGGATTTAAAAGATAAAGTAATTGTAATTACTGGTGGAGCCACTGGAATAGGTTTTGCTTTAGCGAAAAATTTTGGGTCACAAGGGGCAAAGATTATTATTGGCGAGCCTCGTGAGAAAAAACTTGAGGAAGCATTTAAATCTTTATCTGATTTAGGTATAAAAGCAAACTATAACATACTTGATGTTACAGATTTAAAAAGTGTACAAAACTTTGCAAAATTTTCATGCGATTGCTTTGGTCATGTTGATATTTTAATTAATAATGCTGGAATTTCTGCAGGACAAGGACAGATTTATAAAGCTAATATTGAGGATGCAAGAAAAGTTTTTGATGTAAACTTTTTTGGAGTTTGGCATGGGTGTGCTGTTTTTAGTGAAATTATGATTTCTCAAGGAAGTAAGGCCGCTATTTATAATCTTGGCTCTGAAAATTCTTTGTTTGTTGCTGTTCCAAAATCAATTGCTTATGTAGCATCAAAACACGCTGTATTAGCTCTAAGTGAGAGTTTAAGAGATGATCTTCCTGATTTTATCCATGTTGGTACAATTTTTCCTGGATATGTTGATACCCCTTTAACTGGAGAAGTAGAAGGCGGAATGAATGCGGATAAATTTGCTAAAATTGTTGTAGAGCAAATTAAAAATGAAGAGCATATAATTGTTTCACATGCTCATAATATGGTGCATATCGAAAATCGTTATAAAGAAATTATTTCTGCATATGATAAATATGCTCCCCGTTATGACGGTGACGATGAGTATGATGTAAAAGCAATACTTACAAAAATAAAAAAAAGTAAAAACAAATCTTTTTAAATTATTTAAGGTAAATAAAAGTTAAAACATTTTCAAAAATTTAGGAGTTACAAATGAGAGCAGTAGGATTTAAAAATTTTGGTGATCCAGAAGTTTTAGAGGTTATAGATGTTCCAGAGGTTTCAGCTGGAGAGGGTGAAATAAGAATAAGAAATTATGCTTCAGCTGTTAATCCAACTGATATTGTTTCAAGGAGTGGTTTAATTAAACAATTTATCAAAGATTTTTCATTACCTTGTGTACCAGGTATGGATGTTGCTGGCGAAGTAGATGAGGTTGGAAATGGTGTTGAAACCGGTATAAAAGTTGGTGATAAAGTAATGGCAATGGTTATGCCAAATAAACTTCATGGAGCATACCGTGAACAATTGGTTTTAGATCAAAATGCAGTTGTAAAAGCACCTGAAGGTTTTTCTTATTTCGAAGCCTCAACATTGCCTATGAATGGCTTGACTGCTCGTTTATCTCTAGACCTGCTTAATTTAAATAAAGGTAACATAATTGCAGTAACGGGAGGTCCTGGTGCTTATGGTGGTTATGTTATTCAACTTGCCAAAGCTGATGGTCTAACTGTTTTAGCTGACTCAAATGAAAAAGATATTCAGCTTCTAAAAGATCTAGGTGTTGATCATATAATACCAAGAGATAAAAACTTTGTTGAGGAAGCTAGAAAAATATTTCCTGATGGCGTTGATGGTGTTGCTGATGGAGCTCTATTAAATGAAAAAGCAATAGGTGCTGTTAAAGATAATGGTTCATTTACATCAGTAAGAAATTTTATAGGAGAGCCCCAAAGAAATATTAATTTTACAGCTACATGGGTTTCTGAATATAATTGTGATTTCGAAAAACTTAATAAACTTCGTCAACAAGTTGAGGATGGTTTAATTACACTTAGAGTTGCTGATATCGTAACCCCAGAAAATGCAGCCGAGGCACATCGAAGACTTGATGCCGGTGGAACTAGAGGTAGAATGGTTATTAATTGGCAGTAAGATTTGCAATTAGTTAGAAAGAGTATTTATGGAATCAAAAGACCTTTTAGTATTATTAGGCAATCAATTATTTCCCATAGACAAAATAAGGGAGACACATCCAGATTGCATTTTTATGGCTGAGGATCATAATTTATGTACTTATGAAAAACATCATAAGTTAAAAATTTTAATGTTTTTATGTGCAATGAGAGAAAAACGGGATGAGTTAGTTCAAAATAATTTTAGTGTTTTTTACTCTGAGATTGGCAGCGATGATTTTTTAATACCTTATGAGGAGAAGCTAAAAAAATACATAATTGAAAATAAAATTAATCATATTAAATTTTTCGAAATTGAAGACAAATTTTTTGAAAAAAGAATGAAAGTTTTTTCTGAGGAAAACAATATAAAGATTTCTTTTTATCAATCTCCAATGTTTTTAGAGTCGCGAGAGGAATTTAAAAAGTATGCAAATAAAAAAAATTCTTTAAACCATGCTAATTTTTATAAAAATATTAGAAAAAAATTAAATATTCTAATTGATAAAAATCAAATGCCTATTGGAGGTAAATGGTCTTTTGATGAAGAGAATAGAAAAAAAATACCTAAAAATATGCAATTACCTGAAAAATTTAAAAACTCTAAATCTAAGTATGTTAAACAAATTAAAGACCTGATTTTCGATAATTTTTCTGAACATCCTGGTGAAATGATTGAAATATGGATGCCTTTAACAAGGCAAGAGGCTCTCGAAAATTTAGATAATTTTATAAAGTTTAAATTTAAGAATTTTGGTTCTTATGAGGATGCAATTTTAATTGAGGATAATTTTTTATTTCATAGCGCTTTAAGCCCATCTTTGAATCTTGGACTAATAACACCTGAGGAAATTATTAGTAAAATTCTTAAATATATAGATGATAATGAAATTCCATTAAATTCTATTGAAGGATTTATAAGACAGATTATTGGTTGGCGAGAATTCATAAGAGGTGTTTATCATGTCAAAAGTGACGAACAGGAAAATAGTAATTTTTTTAATTTCTCAAATAAAATAGATAATTCCTGGTATTCAGGA
The DNA here is from genome assembly GCA_902626605.1 of uncultured PS1 clade bacterium. Classification (GTDB taxonomy): domain Bacteria; phylum Pseudomonadota; class Alphaproteobacteria; order MED-G09; family MED-G09; genus MED-G09. The sequence goes on along the minus strand of CACOFZ010000003.1, from coordinate 51,185 downwards.
ACCACAGGTATCCCACCCCTTGACGATGCAATAAAATTTTCCAGCGTATTTGGATATACACATCATATAAATAGATTAATGATTATATCTAATATAATGACTCTTTCTGAAATTAATCCAAAGGAAGTCTATAAGTGGTTTATGGAGATGTATGTTGATTCATCTGATTGGGTAATGGTTCCAAATGTATATGGTATGGGTACTTATGCGGATGGAGGTATTTTTTCAACAAAACCCTATATTTGCGGTTCAAATTATATTTTAAAGATGAGTAATTATAAGAAAGGTGATTGGTGTGACATAGTTGATGGCCTTTATTGGAGATTTGTAGATAAACATTTTGATAAAATAAAAAATAATCCGAGACTATCATTTATGAAAAAAACATTACAAAGAATGAATGTTGATAGAAAAAAAATGATTTTTGAAAAAGCGGAAATTTTTATTGAAAAAAATACTAATTAAATTTTAAATCATTGGTATTTTTTTAAAAAGATAAAATTCATTTTAAGTATCTTCATTCCAATGGATTTATTTTTTGCCAATTCTCAAGCGGTTGATCAACAAAAACAGGTTTCTCTTTTTTAATTAAGGCTATTAGACCAGTAATCATATTATTGAGAGCAGTACTTAAAGCTTCTGCTACATCATTTTCATTAAGTCTTTTATCTGATGTAACTTTACCTGACCATCTTATTTCGGATTTTTGTTGATCTATTGGAGTGATTTTAGCAACAACTGTATAATCTTGCATACCAACCGGCTTACCATCTGTCAGTTTATAAGAAAAGGAGTAATCTCTCTCGCTGTAAGCAATTAACTTATGTTGAACATATCCTTGAGTAATTAATTCAATATCTCTAATTGCACCAACACCCTTACCTTTCACAGAAATTGTACTTTCATCTCCACCTGGTACCCATCTAAGGACACGATCAAAATGTTTCATTTCATCCCAAATAACTTCTGCTGGAATATCTGTAATACGAATAATTTCCACGGTTTTCATTATTAATAAATTACCTCTTTTAGAAAAAAAATAATTAGAAATTTACTTTGGTTCTGACTCTTTTTGGTACTGATAGTATCCTTCAACGGGTATCATTACATGAGCATACATAGTCCCAGGAAACATGACATAAGGTTCTCCAGTTGTAAAATCTGTATTCCAATTATCAAGCGATTTTACATCTTTTGGAATAAACATTAGGTGAGGACCTGACTCAATCCATTGTCCTGGAGTTGAGTCCTCCTTATTTAACACACCTGCAACCATATTATCTTCACCAACATCTCCATGAAGCATCCACATCCAACCATCCTTATCAAGTTGTGGTTCTTCATTCTTCATAAAGGCACTCATCCACTTCATTGCCTGTTTATCATTACATGTAGGCATAGCGTCATGAGCATTTTTCCAACCTTTTTTAGGGTAAGGTCTTCCATTACCGGCCATACATATCCAACCATTTGAACCCTCTCTCAAGATTTTTCCATCTGCACCAATAATTGTTGCAAAGTTTCCTATAAAATCTGGTGCAGCGCTGGAGTAAGCTTTAATTTGCCATTCCTTGGATGTATTGTCATAGTTTTCAGCATAAACAAATTCTGTAATTAAGAAATTGACTAAAAGAAAAGTTATAACTGAGAATATTTTCATTTTTTAACCTTATTTATTGTTGTTTAATACCTCTTGATACAAGTCTGTGCTTAGAAATTTTCCATCCATCATCAGTTCGTATCATATCTGTTTCATATGTTGCCCAAAGTGTCAGTATTTCACCTTCAGGCTGCTTGAGATAATGAAGCGCTTGAACATCTGTTCTGCAATGAGCATTATCTCCATTAATAGAGGCTAATTGAGGACCAAGCATATGTTGAGTAGGTCCATAATTATCTAGAGCATTTTTTACATATTTCACCCATTCATCTCTTCCATTAATTGGAGCTTCTCCAAAATCAAGAACTTCTACATTTTCTATAAAGCAAGAGGCATATAGATCAAAGTCTCTTTCATCGACACCCGCAGCGTATTTAAGCATAACATCTTGCAAAGCAATTCTATCTGAAACATTATTTTCATTGCCCATTAATATTCCCCTTTAAAATAATATTTCATTTAAACATAAATCTTTGAAGACTTAAAATATTTTAGTTATTAATTAAAAATTTTTTATATTTAAAAATAGATTTAGACTATCGTTTACTTTTTTTTATTAATAGTTTTAATATAAAAATATAGGGATTTTTATTTTAAGTTTTATAAAAACTGTAGGAGAAAATAATGACTTTAGTAACAGTATTAAGTGCAAGTGGAAGACCAGGTTTAGCTCAAGTAAGGCAATTACTAAAAGCTGGTTATAGCGTCAGAGCTACAACAAGAAATCCAGAAAGGATGTCAAAATTTGATGGAGTTGAAGTTGTAAGTGCTGACTATAATGATCCAGACTCAATTTATGAAGCATGCCTTGGTGCTGATACAGTATTTTATACTCGTCCGTCATTTGAGGAATCTCATAAGGCATTAGATTTTGCTGCTACTGTCGGAAGTGCGGCTAAAAAGGCAAATGTCAGGCGTATTATTTATAATACATGTTGTTGGGGACCACCTGAGGAGCTTGGTGAAGTGGGTCAGGCTGGATATGATAGTGTCAGATTAATGATTAATATGTTGATGCAGGGCGGTGTTCAAACTACAACTTTTCAACCTGTTTTATTTATGGATAACCTTCTTACTGATTGGGCTAGAAAAGATATTTTAGAAAAAGACTTATATACATATCCACATAATCCTAATCTAGAAGCAAGTTGGATTTGTCTTGATGATGTTGCAAAATTTATGATTGCAGCAATTGATAGAGATGATCTTGTCGGAAGGTGTATTAATATTGGTGGTCCTGAGGTTTTTGTACCTCCTAGGGTTGCTGACTTATTATCAGGACATTTTGGAAGGCCTATTAGATACGAAGAGCTTGGATTGGAGGATTTTTCTAATCGTCTTTATGATATTTTTTATAAAGAAACTTCTGAAGAAGATCGTGGCGGACGTTCTTCAGATAGAGATGCTTTTATTGATAGTATGAGTGATTTTTATCGTTTTAATAATGTTTCAGAGCACAAGCCTTTTAAAGTAGATATGGAACCAGTCTTAAAAGAAATACCGATTAAATTAACTCCTTTTAGTGAATGGATAAGTCAACAAAATTGGGATGAAGAAATAGATACAACCGCAGGTTAGTATAATAATGGAACCTAATTTTCATGCTTTACAACTGATCGCTGAAATTGCCCTTGGTATTCTTGGTTTTTCTGCAATTTTAATTGGTTTAAGTAAAAAAAGCGATGGATTCAGCGCACCAGACAATTTCCGTATTCAATTATTATCATATTCTTCAATTGGCGCTATGTTCTGTGCTTTAATACCATTTGCTGTTTTTAGTAATAATAATAATGAAACATCATGGTTAATTATTAATTGGATATTATGTTTATATTCTATTTTGGGACTTTTTGTCTTTCCCAAAAGGGTTATAAATTTGAGGATACAAGGATATTCAGATTTATTTCCATTACCTTTATTTATAATTCAAATGGGTATGTTAGCTGTAAATTTTTTAATTTCTGGCCTAATGATACTTGATCTTTTAGATGCTAAAGAAAATTTTTATGTTTTTTGTTTAATTTTATTTTTGGTGCAAGGTTCTATAGCTTTTGTTAGAACAATATTCTATAGAGCCCAGTGATGAATAATATCTTACCAAAAATAATTAGAGCAAATGAGATTGATAAAGAAAAGGTTAAAAGTGTTCTGAAGCTTGGATTTTCTAATGATGATTTATTAAGATGGGTTTTTCCATCAGCAGACTCTTTTTTAAAAAGCTTTGATATTTGGATGGAAGAGTTTTCAAAGGAGTCTTTTAAGAATAACATTGTATTTTCAGAAGAAAATTTTCATGGTACTTCATTATGGCATCCGCCTGGATTTGAATTTGACGAATCAGCCTTACATTCAACATTTGAATTTATCCCAGAGAGCAGATTGGAGGATGCCCTACAATTTTTTGAGGAGTTTTCTGAATATCATCCAAAAGATGCATGGTATTTAGCTTTTATAGCTGTGGATCCATCCAAACAGGGGTCCGGTATTGGATCATTTATTTTAAAAGAAGCTTTAAAAATGATTGATGAAAGAAATGAAAAAGCTTATTTAGAGGCATCATGCGAGAGAAATATGTACCTTTATGAGCGTCATGGTTTTGAGTGCATGGGTAAGATACAAATTAATGATTCTCCTCCTGCGTTTCCAATGCTTAGGCAGAAAATAAATTGAAGGAATTACTATGAGTAATAAATACTTAAGCCAAACAGATTACTTGCTTACAAATATAAACGAACAAATACTTACAATTACTCTTAATAGACCTGATGCATTGAATGCTTTAAGACCTGAAATGTTAGATGGGATTAGAAACTTAATAAAAGAAACTGAAAACGATAAAAATATCTCTGTAATTGTTATTGAGGGAGCTGGACGGGCCTTTTCAGCTGGGGTTGATTTAAAAGTATTGCAAGGAATAGATCCTAAAGCCGGAAAAATAGGTGATGTTTTCGATAAGCCAGCCGAGCTTACTTGGAATACTATAAGAAAAAGTAGATGCCCTGTTATTGCAAAAGTCCATGGTGCTTGTTTTACAGGGGCATTAGAAATGGCTCTTCATTGTGATTTTATCTTTACAACAATTGATACAAAATTTGGTGATACTCATGCTAAATTTGGATTAAGGCCTACTTGGGGCATGTCACAAACCTTATCGCAAGCTGTTGGAGTACGATTAGCAAAAGAAATATCTTATTCTGCTCGTATAATTTCAGGAGTTGAGGCTGTAAAAATTGGTTTAGCAAATAGAGCTGAAGAAAGTAAAGATGATTTAGATAGTCTTGTTGAAAAGATATCTTCAAAAATTTCATCTAATTCGCAGGAATCTATAAAAGCTTTTAAAGACTTGTATAACTTATCACAAGATGGACTTGGAATGGATGATGCTTTAAAAGCTGAGCTAGAAAAAGAGTATCCAGATATAAAAGATACGAATGAACGTTTATCTGAATTTAAATAATTAAAGGTTGATAATTTGGAATTAAATTTTGATAATAGTTTTGCAAAAGAATTAAAAGATTTTTATGAATTTACCAAAGCAGATAAATCAACCTCACCAAAACTTATAAAATTTAATGACTCTCTTGCAAAGAAGTTGGGTCCTGAGTGGGAAAAACTTAAATCAGATAGTGGATTATTAATTTTTTCAGGAAATGAGGCTCCAAAAGGATCTCAATCGTTATCACAGGTATACTCAGGGCATCAGTTTGGAGGTTTTTCTCCGCTACTTGGTGATGGTAGGGCTATTTTACTTGGTGAGGTAGTTGATAAAGATAATATTCGTAGGGATATTCAGCTTAAGGGTTCAGGACGAACAATATTTTCACGAGGAGGTGATGGAAAATCAGCGCTTGGTCCTGTTTTAAGAGAGTATCTTGTAAGTGAAGCAATGCATTCTTTAAACATACCCACTACTAGAGCTTTGGCTGCTGTTTCTTCAGGTGATGATGTTTATCGAGAGAGAGTTCTGCCTGGAGGAATATTAACAAGGGTAGCCTTAAGTCATATAAGAGTAGGAACATTTCAGTATGCTAGTACCACAGGGGATATAGAAAAAATTAAAGCTCTTTCAGATTACTCAATTAATCGTCACTATAAGAGTCTTCTTCCAAAAAAAGAAAAATATATTGAATTTTTTGAATCTGTTTGTGATTCTCAGATTAACTTAATTTCAAAATGGATGGGTATTGGATTTATTCATGGAGTAATGAATACCGATAATATGACAATCTCAGGAGAAACTATTGATTATGGACCATGTGCTTTTATGGATAGATATAACCCAAATACATTTTTTAGCTCCATAGATACTCAAGGAAGATATGCTTATTCAAATCAGCCCTTAATTTTATCATGGAATTTAGCAAGATTTGCTGAAACGCTTATTCCGTTAATTGATAAAAATGAACAAAATGCAATTGAAATTTTAACCCAAAAAATTTCTTTAATACAGAATAAGTACGAGAAAGCTTGGTTAAAAGTAATGTCTGAAAAGATAGGTATTATAAATATTAAAGATGGTGATTTAGATTTAATAAATAATCTTTTAGATATTATGAAAAATGAAAAAGCTGATTTCACTCTTGTTTTTAGATATTTAGCCGACTTTATTATTGGAAAAGAATATTTATTGATAAATTTATTTGATAATTCTAAAAAAATTAATGAGTGGATTAATAATTGGAAAAATAGAATAGAAAAAGAAGGGAAGTTTGATAAATCATTATGCATAAAGATGAAGAAAATAAATCCACTTTATATTCCAAGAAATCATCTTGTTGAACATGCTCTTGACGAGGCAGTATCAAATGATAATTACAAACCATTTCATAATCTTTTAAGTTATGTAACAAGTCCTTTCGATGAAATCTCCAATAGCAAAGAATATACTTTGCCAGCACCTATTACTGACAAACCCTACAAAACATTTTGTGGAACATGATATTTCCTCTCTTTAGTAATAATCTTGTATAAAACTTAATTTGTAGTAATTTGTTATCGGGAGTTTTTTAATGGATGCTAAAAAAATACGAGAAATAAAAAATCAGATGGAATACGAGAGAACAAGAAATTCTCCACCAAAAGATTTTCCAAAATTACCCGAAATACCAGGTAAGCGATACACTGATCAAAATTTATTTGATTTAGAAATGGAAAAAATATTTTTTAAATCATGGCTTATGGTTTTTAGAGAGGATGAAATCCCAAATCCTGGTGATTACAAGATTTGGGATAAGCTTGGTAGAGATATTTTGGTCGTAAGACAAAAAGATAATTCAATTAAGGCATTTTATAACACTTGTATGCATAGAGGTGCACCTGTTGTAAGAGAAAAGAAAGGAAGCACAAAATTGCTTCGATGCCAATATCATAGCTGGGCATATGACCTTAGTGGTGATTTAATAAAAGTTCCTGATATGAGAGATTTTAAAGACTTTGATATTTCATGTAAGAAATTAAAAAAAGTTTATTGTGATTCCTGGGATGGATGGGTTTATGTTTCTTTATCCAAAACCGATCCTGGTAGTTTGATTGATTTTTTAAACCCTGTTGCTCAAGAGTTAGAATGTTTTAATAGTTCAGAATTAATAACAGTTTATAAAAAAACTGTTACTGTTAAAGCTAATTGGAAAACTTGCCTTGATGCTTTTATGGAGGTTTATCATGCTCCTACTATTCATAAAGATACTGTGAATATTTTGCTTGATGGTAATGCCATGGCAGCTGGCTTATTAAAAAATGGTCATTCAAGAATGGTTACTCCTAAAAAAATGAATTTGGATGGAGGTTTTCTTGGAGCAGAAGAAGCTGATTATGTTCCTTATATAGAAACATGTGATAAAATACATGCTCAAACAAATGTTGCCTATGGTATGTTTCCAAATTTTATTACCCCTACAGATACCTCTGGATACCCTGCAATTTTATTTTGGCCAAAAGGTCTAAAAGAAACAGAATTTGAATGGACACAACTTGCGCCAAAGTGGTCGGGTGATGAAAAACCTGATTACTGGAATGAACAAGAGGTCTCTTTTGATGCTATAATGGATGAAGATTTTCAAAATTTAGAACCAATGCAAAGATCTCATGACTCAGGAGTTTTTGAGTCTATGCCGCTAAATTATCAGGAAAGAAGAATTTATTATTATCATCAAGTAATAGATGATTGGATTGGAAGAGATAATTTGCCTGAAAATATTCAAGTCCCAAATGTCTTAGATCCTTTTATTGAGGCCTAGTTAAAATTAAAATATGAATCCATCTCAATCAAAAAAAGATGAGTATAAAAAAATTTATACTAAGTCAAAACCAATTTTACTTAAATTAGCGAAAGAGCTATATATTGACGATATATCTGATAATTTCTTTTTAGAAATTGTAATTCCGTTATCTGTTTATTTAAATTCATTTCAAAAAAGAAATATACCATACTTTATAGGGTTAACAGGTGGGCAAGGTTCTGGAAAAACAACACTCTCAATTTTTATACAGAAAATTTTAATAGATGTTTTCAAAAAAAGAGCGGTTGGTTTTTCTATTGATGATATTTACAAAACAAAAGAAGATAGAGAGAAGGTTGCTAAAAAAATTCATCCACTTTGCAGCGTAAGAGGTGTCCCTGGAACGCACGACATAGGGTTAGGAAATAAAACTATTGACAGTTTATTTAGGGCTCAATCCAATACTTACACTTATATTCCCTCCTTTTCTAAAATACTGGATATGCATCATCCAAAAAAAGATTGGAGGAAATACAAAGGTAGACCTGATTTCATCTTTTTTGATGCATGGTGTGGTGGCGCTAAACCTATACCTGATTATAAATGGAGACCGCCTCTAAATAAACTAGAAAAAGAAAAAGATCCTGATCAAGTTTGGGCCAGGTGGAGCAACAACGAATTAGCCGGTGATTATCAAAAATTATTTAATAGATTTGATAAACTAATTTTTATTCAAGTAAAAAAAATGGAAAATGTTTACGAAAATAGATGGCTTCAAGAAAAAAATATGTCCAAAGGAATAAAGGATAAGAAATTATTAAAAAATATTATGAATAAAAATCAAATAAAAAATTTTGTAATGCATTATGAAAGACTTACAAGACATATATTAGATGAGATGCCTAATCAAGCAGACATAGTTATCAATAGAGAGGACAAGTTTAAGTTTTTTATAAAAAAAAATAAAAATTTTTTTTATTAATATATTTTTATTTTAATTATTTCAAAGTAAAGTAATTTTGAATTTTACTTAGAGGGAGAAAAAAATGTCTACTGTTATGATTGTTGGGGCAACTCGAGGAATTGGTCTTGAATTAACGAAACAATATTCTGAAGAGGGTAACCAAGTAATTGCTTGTGCAAGAGATATAAGCGCTGCATCGCAACTTGATGAATTGGCAGCGGGTTCAGAAAATATTAGAATTGAAGAATTAGACATTGCTGAAGCATCATCAATAGAATCTGCCGCAAGTCGTATTGGCAAAGACTCTATTGACAGCATTATAATCGTTGCTGGTTATGTTGGCGGAATGCCTGAAAATCAAACAATTGATAACATTGATCTAGATGAATGGCATAGAACACTAAATATCAATACAATTGGTCCACTTTTAGTAGCTAAAGCTTTCAAAGAAAATTTATCTTCATCTGGTAATGGAAACCTAATGATATTATCAAGTCAATTGGCTGCTTCTACATGGCCAATGGGCGGTATGTATATTTACTCTACAACAAAAGCAGCTGTAAGTAAGGTTGGTCAAATTTTAGCACTTGATTGGGCCGAAGATCCGATAATAGTATCAATTATGCATCCAGGTTGGGTTCAGACTGATATGGGTGGACCCGCTGCTGAAATAACAGCTGAGGAGAGTGCATCTGGAATAAGAAATGTTTTATCTGGATTGAAAAAGGAAGACTCTGGGAATTTCTATAAATGGAATGGTGAAATTCACCCTTGGTAAACAACATGAAACCAGTATGTTTAGTTCTAGGAGCTGGTGCAGGTATCGGAGGCAATGTAGCAAAAAAATTTTCTGCTGAAGGGTACCATGTATGCATATGTCGACGTACAGATGAGAATGGATTAAATCTTTTAATTAAAACTATAGAAGAAAGTGGTGGTTCTGCGACTGGTTTTTTAATTGATGTTATCAAAGATAATGTAATTGAGGATCTTATAGAGGACGTAGAAAAAAACATTGGACCAATAGATATTGTTGTTTACAACTTGGGAGCTCAAACTGGGATGAAGTTGCTTCACGAGACAACCATAAAAGAATTTGAGTGGGGTTGGAAAATTGCAAATCTTGGATTATTTAGACTCGCAAAATCTATATGTCCTCTAATGGAGAAGAGGAAGAAAGGAACAATTCTTGTAACTTCAGCAACAGCTGCAATGAGAGGAAATGAGAATCAACATTCCCATGCCTCAGCAATGGGTGGAAGAAGAATGCTTTGTCAGACATTAAATGCAGAATTTTCTAAAAAAGGTATTCATATAGCCCATATTGTAATAGATGGCATGGTTGATGCTCCAGATACTTTAGGAAAAATCTTAGGCCCTAAATTATATCAAAAATTAAGAGAAACAAAAGGAATGGAGAACGATGGCCTTGTTCTCCCAGAGAATATAGCAGATACATATTTTCATCTTCATCAGCAGCATAGATCAACCTGGACACATGAGATTGATATTAGGGCTTTTTCGGATATTGCTTGGTGGAATCACTGATTCTATAAATTAGAATTTTATTAAATTTCTTATTGAGGGAAAATTGTCTAAAAAAATTGTAAGGATTTCTGAAAGTCAAATACCTGAAAGACTTAGAGGTAAGCGTTCTTTATTATTAAGAAAAATTGCCCGATTTGGAATAAATATTTCTGGTTGGACCATAAAAGGTCGTGTCCCTGATGAGGAGAGAATAGTAATAATTGCTGCACCACATACTTCAAATTGGGACTTTGTATTAGCAATGCTTGCAATTTTTGGATTAAATATAAAGCTAAGATGGCTTGGAAAACACTCGATATTTAAACCTGGCTTTAAAATTTTTTTTAAGTGGTTAGGAGGTATTCCTGTATACAGAGATAATCCATCTAATTTAATAGAAAATGTTGTAAAAATAGTTAAGAAAGAAAAAAGTATTGTAATAGCCATGACACCTGAAGGCACTAGAAAGAGAGTAAAAAGATGGAAAACTGGTTTTCTCAGAATAGCAAAGCAAACTCATTCTAAAATATTATTGATCTCAATTGATGCCCCTACAAAAAGTATTGAAATAGGAAAAATTTTTAATCCTACAGGTAATAGCGAAGATGATTTAGCATTTATTCAAAAATATTATAGTTCCTTTAGAGGTATCAACCATCAGAAATCATAAATATAGACTATGGTTTAAAAGGACCCTTTGCAATGTATTTATCAATTGTTCTATGCCAATGTCTTAATCTACTCTCTTGATAATTAGCATAAGTTAATTTTCCTCTCTTATTCGTTCTAATCCCTCTTTCAACTTCTGGAATATTTCCCATATCCTGATCAAAAATGTAACCAATACCAGTTAATTCCTCTGCATCTTCCCAATTTTCATCTTCAGATAAGTAGTGGATTGGAATTGGCTCGTAAGGTTCTTGTTTTTCAGGGTCTTTGTGATTTCTTTGTAGGAACATTGCCTCCATTATCGCAGAGTCCTCTCTATTACCATTTGGTCTAAATCGATAAATGAGATTTTTTGGAAACCCACCCCAGGGTGAAAAATTTGGAAAAACATTATATACAATAGCATCGAGCATTTCTGCATCAGAAGCATCAGAGTAATCATGACCATCTGCTGCCGCAAAGGCCTCTCTCATTGCTTGAGCAGCTACTTTTCTTGCTTCTTCACCCTCAGGAACAATAATCTTATCATCAGCTGCCATTCTTCCTGAACCATAAAATATGGTATCTAAAATTTCTTGTTCATCAACATTTTTCAGATTTGGACTTGGTTTTCCTGTTAGAGCAATATTTCTATTCATATGATCACCATATAGGTCATATCTAGCATTTTCATCAGCTTGGAAAGGTAATATTTCAGGATGAATTAATGTAGCATGGAAAGACTCCATAAAGGCTTCTTGAACAGTCTTCCAATTACCAGGAACAACTTTAGAAACATGAATAACTTTTTTACAATTTCCAAGATCCCATCTTTTATGATGTTCTGGGATGGGAGCAAGATACTCTTCTAAGGGAACAGCATTATCATCCATATTAATAAATACAAAACCTTGCCATATCTCTACCCTTACTTCAGGTAAACTGAAATCCTTATCCTTTATATGAGCAAAATCCCAAGGTGCTGGAGTAAATTTAAGTGATCCATCTAAGTGCCAACAAAAACCATGAAAGGGACATTCAAGCTGATTACCAAACCCTCTTTCTGTTTTTATTCTTCTTCCTCTATGTAAACAACTATTATAGAACGCTTTTATTGTATTTTCATCTGATCTAACTATTAAGAATGACCAGTCTAGTATATCATAAACTAGGCTATCACCCACTTCAGGTATATCTTCAACTCTGCAAGCGAACTGCCATACTCTGGTCCACATGCACTCTTTTTCTTTTTCAAAGAATTCTCTAGAAATATATCTTGAAGTGTCAATGTCGTCTGAGCCAAGATATTCAAAGTTTTCTTCAACCATGAAATCAGGAACTTTTTTACTATCTTGAGATAAATACTCAGTGTAGCTAGTATCAGGTGATCTATCTTGACCATTCTTTACTATTTCTAGCTTATGTTTAGTTTGTTTAATTTCACTCATATTTCAATTATCATTACTTTCATTACTTTGTATATAAATTTATTAATTTAAAATCAAACTTTATCAGTTTAGTTTTAAAAAAAATACAAGGTTTTATCATAAAATTTACTTAATTCAATATTTTACAAATATTTTACTTAATGTCATTAGTTTAGTATGATTTGTTTTAATTTCAAAATTTAGAGGGATGTGATGACTGATTTAGAGGCAAAAAATGCAATTAGAGAATTATTAGATAAATATTGTGATGGCGTTAATCAAAGGAACTCAGAGATTTGGGGAAGTACTTGGTCTAAAAATGCTGTTTGGGAAATTCCTCATTTAGATATAAAAAATGAAGGAAAAGAAAATATTATTAATATTTGGACAGAAGCTATGAAAGGATATCCTTTTGTTCATATGATCGCTCAACCAGGATATATTAAAATAGACGGTGAAGTGGCTGAAATGAGAAGTTACACAATAGAAGCTGCAGTTTTACCTGATGGGAAAGAATTAAGACCTTGTGGACAATATGATGATACCTGTATTTTAGAGGATGGCGAATGGAAATTTTCTAGAAGATGTTTCACAAATCTTTATGGAGAATAATAATCTAAATCCTTTAAAAAAAAGGACTATAAATGAAATTTATAATTTTTGATCTAGATGACACACTTTTGCGCGGAGATTGTGAGAGAGAATGGATAAATTTTCTATTTTCAAAAGGATTATTGAAAGATCCCGAAACAATACTAAATAAATTTGATTTAGAATATCGTAAAGGTGAACTGGATTTTGTTGAGTATTCAAGTTTTATTCAAAAACCTATCAAAGGTCTCAGCAGAGAAAAAGTAAATATTTTTGTTGATGAGTTTATCCAAAAAAAAATTAAAAATCTAACAGATAGCTTAACCAAAGAACTTTTAGCTGAAGCAAAATCAGCCAGTAAAGTCCTCATTGCATCAGGATCACATGATTTTTTAGTGAGACGTATAGCTAATTTTTTTGGTATAAACTCAAGTATTGGAACACCTGTAGAAATAAAAAATGATATTTTTTCTGGAAAACTGTCAGGTGAACCTACTTTTGCTCAAGGAAAGGTGAGGGCAGTTGAAAAATGGTGCTCTCAAAATAATCAAAAAATTAAAGAGTCTGTTTTTTATTCTGACTCAATAAATGATTTGCCAATGCTTGAAGCCTGTGGTTTGCCAATTGTTGTCGATCCAGACGAAAAATTAAAAAAAATTTCTGAAGAAAGAGCTTACAGAATTATTAATAGATAGTTTAATATATAATTTGTCTTATTATCTAAATTTAAATAATGGAGAAAGAAATGTTCAGTCATATTATGCTCGGTGCAAATAGTATCGAAGAGTCAAAAAAATTTTATGATGCTATTCTTGGTACACTCGGCTATGCACCTGGAGTTATAGATCCGAAAGGTCGATGTTTTTACGCTACCAAGAGTGGTATTTTTGCTATCAGCGTTCCAATTGATGGAAACTCAGCTGGGCCAGGCAATGGAAGTACAGTCGGTTTTTCTGTAGATAGTCAAGAAGCAGGTGATGCATGGCATGCAGCTGGTCTTGAAAATGGAGGAACTTCTTGCGAGGATCCACCAGGTGTAAGGGAGGACTCAAATATTTATCTTGCATATTTACGTGATCCCGCAGGTAATAAAATATGCGCTCTTCATCGTTTAAGTTAGATGATAATCGAGCGGAATAATAATATCTAATAATGTTTATCTTGTTTATGTTGATTATGGTTTTAATACTATTTTTTGATAATCGCGATTATGAATACTTTATTTAAATCAAAATCTTCATATGATCTTGATAAATTATGTATTTCTAGAGGTTTAAATTTTTCAAAATTAATGGAAAATGCCAGTAAATCGGCCTTCTTAAAAATTGATGAAAAAGTAATTCCTAATTTAAAAAATTTTAATCAAAAAATTTTAATTCTTTGCGGACCTGGAAACAATGGGGGGGATGGAATTTTAATTGCAAATTTATTTAAAAATAAAGGTTATAAAGTAGATGTAAGTTCTCCTGTTACGAGCATAAGTAAAATCTATAAATTACAAAAAAAATTATTCGGTAGCGTAATAATTGATTTTTTAAAATTTAAGAATTTAAAATTAAATAGATATTCTCTAATCATAGATAGTATTTATGGCGTTGGTCTTAATAGAAATTTTACAAGTAAAACCATAAAAATAATTAAAGAAATTAATAAGTCAAAGGCATGCAAAGTTTCAATTGATATAGCAAGCGGAATTAATGCAGATAATGGTGAGTTGATGCCTGTATCGATCAAGGCTGATCATACAATCACTTTTGTTGCCCCAAAAATCGGTCAATATTTATTACCAGGTAAAATTAATTCAGGAAAAATTCATGTGGTTAGTATTGGTGAAAAAAAATCTGAAATTTTAAAAGTATCAAAATCCTTAAAAATAAAATTTAATACTCCAGATTTGTGGATTAAAAATTTTATATGGCCATCAATGAACGATCATAAATACAAAAGAGGTCATGTTCTTGTTAGATCTGGGCCGATAGTTTCTACGGGTGCGTCAAGGTTGGCATCAATTTCTGCTTTGAGATCAGGGGCTGGTGCGGTAACACTTGCTTCTGATAATAATTCATTACAGGTAAATGCATCTCATCTAACAGCTGTAATGTTAAAAGAAATCAATACAGCAGACGAGTTTTTTAATTTTGCAAAACAAAAAAAAATTAATACTTTAATAATTGGACCAGGAAATGGAGTTAATGAAAGAACTAAAAAACTAGTTATTCGTGCAATAAAAGAAGAATTTGCTCTTATATTAGATGCTGATGGATTAACTTCGTTTGAAAAAAATCCAAAACAATTATTTGATGTTCTAAAGAAAAGAAAAAAAAGAGGTAATGTTATACTTACTCCTCATGAAGGAGAATTTAATAGACTTTTTAATTTTGGTAACATGGATAAAATCGAAAAAACAACAAAAGCATCAAATATTACTAACAGCACTATTTTATTTAAAGGTAATGATACAGTTATCTCCTCGCCAAAAAAAATATCCCTTATCTCTAAAGATTCTTCATCATTTCTATCAACTGCAGGTTCTGGAGATATACTTGCTGGCATTTGTGGTGGTTTGATTGCACAAGGAATGAAAAGTCATGATGCCGCTGCTGCTGCATCCTGGCTGCATAATGAAATAGCTTTAGAGGCAGGGCCAGGTTTAATAGCTGAGGATATGAGTAATGTTTTATCAAGAATAATGTCAAAAAAGCTAAAGAGTATTTATCAAAAATTTAATTAATAAGAAATTTTAAAAAAAGAGGGAATTATGTTGAAAGGTAAAAGGATTATTGTAACAGGATCGGCAAGAGGAATGGGTGAGGCCACTTTGAATGCATATGTTCAGGCCGGAGCAAATGTTGTTGGCATGGATGTTTCAGATGATGCTGGTCAGTCAATTTCCGAGAAAGCTAATAAAACTGGTCCTGGAAAATGCTCATATATTCATGTAGATGTCTCTGAAAAGTCGAGTGTGGATGACTCATTTTCAAAGGCAGTCGAAATTCTTGGTGGCCTTGATGTCCTAGCTCATCCTGCCGCTATTCAAAGAGCGTCTAATGCATCAAAAGTTACTGTTAAGGATTGGGATTTAATGTTTTCAGTAAATGTAAAAGGAACTATGCTAACAAACCAGATAGCATATAAATATATGAAAGAAAGTGGTGGAGGTTCAATAATTAATTTTGGTTCTATATCTGGACTTAGGCCAGAACCAAGCGCATCAGCATATTCTGCTGCTAAGGGTGCAGTCCACTCATGGACAAGAACAGCTTCTGCTACTTGGGGTAAAGATAACATAAGAGTTAATGCAATACTTCCTGCTATGGCTACACCCATGTATTACGCTGCAAGAGAAAGATCAACCGAGGAAGAAAATATTACATCTCATTGGAGAAATTTAGTTCCTATATCTCTTGGGCAAGAATATGGTAATCCTGAAAAAGATTTGGCACCTGTGATGGTATTTTTCGCATCTGATTCATCAAGATTCATAACAGGTCAATTAATCCCTGTTGATGGAGGGCAGACGGCTGGACTCTAAAATTAAAAAATATTGTTTTTTTTATTCAGAAAATTGGCCAATATATTTGATATTTTTGTATTTTTATCAGTTAAGTGCCAGAGATTTAGTTTAGTTAAATAATAAGCCTTTGTTTTTTGAATGTGGTTTATGGTTTTTTGTAATTCAAATGTCTTATATTATAGTTACGATTAACTAAATTATGAATGGGAAAAAATTATGACTGAATTAGAATTAAAAAATAGATTTTGGGTAATGAAAAAATTACCTGATGGAAATGATTTTGAGAGCGCCCTAGAGATTAAAGAAGAAAATAAATTAATTATTCCTGAAGGATGTTTTGCTACGAAAAATAAATATCTCTCAATGGATGCAGGAACCAGAATGTATATGACAGAGAGAGAAGACTCTTATCAACCACCAATTCCTATTGGTGAAAAATTAATGGGAACAGTTTTGGGCGAAATTATTGAAAGCAACCATCCGGAATATAAAAAAGGTGATGTATTAAGATCATATGGGCAATGGTCAGATTATTCTGTAGTTGACCCAACAACAATGTATCCAAGTAAAGTTGATATTAATGATACTGATTTAGTAAATTATGTTGGTGTTTACGGTGCTAACGGATGGACCGCTTATGTAGGAGTTATAAATACAGGAAAAGTAAAAGCTGGTGACACTTTTGTTGTATCAGCTGCTGCAGGCTGCACTGGTTTAATGGCTGGTCAAATTGCAAAAATTGCAGGTTGTAAGGTTATTGGTATAGCTGGAAGTAATGAAAAATGTAATCTAATCTGTAATGATTATGGCTTTGATGGATCCATAAATTATAAAACTGAAAATATTTCAAATAAATTAAAAGAACTCTGTCCTGATGGAGTAAATGTTTATTTTGATAATGTTGCCGGTTCAACATTAGACGCTGTTTTAGAAAATATGGCAAATTTTGGAGTAATTGCTGTATGTGGTTTATTAGAAAATTATGCCTCCAAAGAACGTTTACCTGGGCCATATAATTATGATCTTATTTTAATGAAAAGACTTAGATTTGAAGGTTTCTTTTCACCTGACTTTTACCATAGAGAGGATGAAATAAATCCAATTCTTAAAAAATGGGATAATGATGGCCTTTTAAAATTACCTATAGAAATTACAGATGGTCTAGAAAATTTAGTATCAGCATATTTAAAACTTTTTGTTGGAGGTAATGTTGGAAAGGTTGTTGTCAAAGTCTAATTATTGAAGGTTTAATTAACTATCCTTTTGAGAGTTATTATCATTTACTTTTCTAATTAATAGCTTAATATTTTTCTAACAAAATATGGAGGTAAAACAATGATTATGGACGAATTTCAAATATGGAGCTTATGGAGCTCAAATAGAATTGGATCTGGCCTTGTAGGTGTAGGAACTATTCTTGGTGTATGGTTATCAATGCGAATTGCAATGAATACAAGAAATAATCCTGAAACAAATCTTTTTGCTAAGCTTGTTTCAAGTGCTTTTGGTTTAATTATTCTTGCTTTTGCTTGGATTAACACTACTACAATTGCAAATACCTGGATTGCTGCAGCAAGGGGTCTTTCCGACTTAAAAGCAAGCGGTACCTCAATTTCAAGCGGCGCAGAGGGCTATATTGATTATGTTGGAACAACTGAGGCAGTTTCAATGCCATTACCTCTTGCATTAGCATTTATCGTTGTTTCTGGAATAATTATTTTAGGACAAATATGGTTGCCAAAAAAATAAAGTTTTATTTTTAAGTATTAAAAAACGCTCAAATTTTGGGCGTTTTTTTTTATTTAATTTTTTTATAGTATAATATTTACTTATTTAAATTTAAGGGGGTTATTATGATTAAAGTAATTATGCTTATGAAAAGACGACCAGGTATGACTATATCTGAGTTTAGAGATTACTACGAAAATAACCACAGGGTCATTGGTGAAAAATATCTTAATGGTTTTGCAGTTAAATATATAAGACGTTTTATAAATCCTCTTGTTGATAGATCAGGAAATTTAAATGATCCAGAGTACGATGTTTTAATGGAAATTTGGTACCCAGATGAGAAAACCCTAGAAGCTTGTGGAAAAAAATTAAGTGAGCCAGAGATTGCAAAAGAAATAAGAGAGGACGAAGAAAAAATATTTGATACTCGTTTTATGCGATCTTATACTGTTGATGAATTTGAGTCAGATCTTCAAAAATTAACATAAATATGATGATTTAAAAAAATTTGATAAAATAATCTAATTTGCTTCCCATTGAATAATTTCGACTACATAATTATCAAGATCGCGACCAAGACCAACTAATCCACCCTCTATTGTGTAATGAGGCAAGGCTTCTCTATCTACCTTACCTCCAGATTTTTTAATTTTCTTCATTACTTTCTTAGCATCTTCCACTTCAAAGACAATTTTTACATTATCGCCATCATATTGTCTTTTATCCTTTGGCCAGTTCATAAGTACAAGCAATGTTCCAGGTTTATCCTCATAACCAAGTACAACTTCATCGAGATAGCTTTCAGTACCATCTGCATTATCAACTATAATATCGTCATAGGTACCAATAATATCCATATCAAGAATATCTTGGTAAAACTTTGTTGATTTTTCAATATCAGAAACACCTATTCCAACAAATCCAAGCTTAGCATTTACCTGAAAAGATAATAACATAATTAAGCTCAGAATTATTATTTTCAGATTTGAATGCATTTTATTCTCCTTTAAATATTAATATTATAAATATATTGTATTTTAATAATAAATAAAGCAGTATCAAATCGTTAGTTATGTTTTAATTATATAAAAATTTAATTTTAGGGGAGACAATAATGAAAAGATATTCGTTATTTACATTTTTTTTATCAATAATAATTGGTTTAAGTTTTGTTAATGCTCAAGATACAATTTCAAGCGATATTGAAGAAATTGTTGTTACAGCTAGAGCTAAGGATGAATCAATTAGAGATATTCCAGTAGCTATTACTGCATATACGGAAGAAGAAATGGAGAATCTAAATATTAATACTTTAGATGATCTTGCAGCCTCATCCGCATCGCTTGAAATAAATAGAATTAATAGTGGTAGTGGAGTCCAAATTGCTATTAGAGGTATTGCCTCAAGTCCAGGTAGTTTGGGTATTGAACAGTCAGTTGCTGTTATGATTGATAACGTTTATTTTCCTCAAGGTAGGGTAATTAATGAGGGATTATTTGATACACAACAAGTAGCTATATTAAAGGGTCCTCAAGCTCTTTATTTTGGTAAAAATGCTACTGCGGGTGCTGTTTCAGTTATAACAAATGATCCTACAGATGAATTTGAACTAAACTTGAGTGTTGGTCATGAGTTTGAATATAAAACAGATACATATGAGTTTGTAATTTCTGGTCCTATAAGCGATACATGGGGCGCGCGTCTAGCATTATATGAGAGTAATATGGATGAAGGTTGGATGCAAAATGTTGCAGGTGACTCAACTTATACTACTTTAGATGCAGCAAATGGTTTTGTTGCAACTCAACATTTTAATCCTGCACCAACTCAAAAATATTATCCTGCTACTGAAGAGAGCTTTGCAAGATTAACTTTAAAAGGGGATCTTACTGAGAGAACAACTTTAACACTTAAAGCAAGTATGGCAGAAACTTTTGTTGCCTCTGCAACTGTAGCTGAATTATTTAGCTGTTATTTAGGTGATACTCCTCAAATTAATACTGGTGGAGTTCCAAATCCAAACCCACTTGGTGGAGATTGTAACAAAGACAGAAGAACAGGTCTAAATAATATTCCTCCTTCTTTTGCAAATGATTATGATACTGCAGGTGTTTTCGGTGGAGGCTTAGGAGATCAATATGAGTCAAAAATCTACACAGCAAAGCTTGAACATGATTTTGATAGCTCACAATTAACAGCCATCCTTAATATGCATGAACAGGAAGTTGCTTGGGTAATTGATGCAGATTATAATGCAGCAACTAGTGTGTTTGCTGGTGAGTATAATGAATTTGAAAACACATCTATGGAACTTAAATGGGTATCAACAGATGGTGGTTCATTAAACTGGGCTCTCGGGGCTTATTGGCAAGAAACTGAAAGATACTTTATACAAGAGGTTATGTTTGCCGGTGCTGAAAATTCTGCTGCTGATCCATCAGATAGATATGTTGCTTATGATAAAATATCTGAAACAGATGGAGAAACATTCTCAGTTTATGGTGAGATTATTTGGGATATTAATGATACTATGCAACTTACAGCTGGTGGTCGTTATATTGATGAGAAAAAAGACTCATACTTTACCCAACCTTATGTAAACCCTGCTTTTGGTTTCTTATTTGTTCAAGATAGAATTCTAGCAGCTGATCAATCATTTGATGATTTTGTACCTGAAGTAACCTTTAGATATCAACCTTCGGATAATCTCACCTATTTTGTAGCTTACAAAGAAGGCTGGAAGTCAGGGGGTTTTGATAATGGTTCTATCGACAGCACATTAAACGCTGACCCAATTGGAGATATTACTTACGAACCAGAGAATGTAAGTGGTTTTGAAGCTGGTATCAAGGCGCTTGTAGCGGATGGAAGTCTAGAAGTAAATTTTGATGTTTATTCATATGAGTATGATGATCTTCAATTGAATTATTTTAATTCTGCAACTTTTGCTTATAGAACTTTAAATGCTGAAGAATCAGAGTCTCAAGGTTTTGAACTTCAAATGACTTATATGCCAAAAACTATTGATGGTCTAAGATTAACAGCTGCTTATGGATACAATGATTCAAACTATGTTAAGTTTGTTGGTCCTTGTGCAGGCGGTCAATTGCCCTCTGAAGGATGTAATATTCCTGACGGTGGTCTAGTTCTTCAAAATCTTAACGGAAGTAAAAGGGCGCTTGCTCCTGAAAATAGAGCAAATTTAGGCATTAACTACAATACAATGCTTAATAGCGGTCTTGAATTTGGTTTTAATGCAAATATGAAATATTCAACTAAGTATAAACTTAATGATGTTATTCCTGATGCATATCAGCCTGATTACGAAACTATTGATGCAGGTGTTTATTTGTCTTCACCTGACAAAGGATGGAAGCTAGCTTTAGTTGGTAGAAACCTTACTGATGAATATATTCAAACTCGAGGTACTGATGCACCTTCCACAGGTGGCGGAACTGGTACAGAGGCTGGATTTAAAGGTGATAGATATGCTTATGTTAAGCCTGGAAGAACAGTTGCTTTAAAATTATCTTATCAAAGATAATTATAGATAACTTGATTAATGGCTCTGATTACATTGTTTTATTACTTGTATCAGGGCCATTTTTTTTATTAAAAATAATTTTTATATAGGATTTGCATGTTAAAGGTTCATTTTGCACCAAACTCAAGGGCTGGAAGAATAATTTGGTTATTAGAGGAATTAGAACTTCCTTATGAAGTTAATAATATGGCTTTTCATCCAAAAGATCTTAAATCGGATGAGCATAGAAAAAGACACCCTTTGGGCCGTGTTCCAGTTTTGGATGATGGTGATATTAGAATTTATGAGTCCGGTGCAATCGTTGAGTATATTATAGAACGTTACAAAAATGGCGGACTAAAACCCAGCATCAATTCTGATAAATATCCTGATTATTTACAATGGTTTCATTATTGTGAAGGAATGGTGATGCCTCCAATAAATACAATAGTTGTTCAAACAATTTTGTTACCAGAGGATAGAAGAGATGAAACAGTATTAAAGCAAGCAAAGAATCTTTTAATAAAAGCTCTAATTCCTGTTAATGAAACCCTAGATAATAAAGAGTACCTAATTGGTAATTTTTCTGCTGCGGATATCATGCTTGGCCATGCCTGTTTTATGAGTAATAGAATGGGTTGTGTGACTGATGAAATGGTTAATTTAAAGGGCTATGTTAATCGTATATCTGAAAGATCTTGTTTTAAAAAAGCTATAGAAATGAAATAGGTTCAACAATATGTACAAATTTTGGACAGTTGATGTATTAAGATTTGTAACTATTTTCTTTACTATTTCAGTTTTTGTATCAATGCTTTTTTATCCTGGGGGAAATATCCATGATCCATTGCAGATTGGTTATTCAATTAGTCATAACTTTCTAAGTGATCTTGGTGGTTATAAATCTCATTCTGGTTTACCTAATTTTATTTCTTTTCTAATTTTTAATTTCTCTATGATTTTATTCATCTTAATTGGCATTTCTTTCTTGTTTATTCCTAAATTATTTAAAGATGATATTTTAAGTTTTACAATTTCAATTATTGGTTCTGTATTTCTTTTCTTTGGAACCCTTTTCTTTGCCGGAGTTGGCCTGACACCATATGATTTACTTTTAGATGAGCATATTTTTTTCGCTTTGAATGCTTTTAGACTTCTTGTTCCTGGATTGATTTTGTATTTTTTTGTTCTAATGCGAAGTAGTGTAAGTAAGAAATATTCATTAGTGATCTTTTGTTTATTATTTTTTACCCTTTCATATGTTATTTATCAAATCGTAAGTGATAGCCCATTAACAAGCATTGAACAAATGATAGAGCAGGCAATAATTCAAAAAATTATTACTTTTGTAAACATTCTATGTATGTTTTTCTTAAGTTTTGCTTTTTCTGAGAGGTTAAAAGTTATAAAACTTATTTAAAATTTTTTTAAAGGATTTTTATGACCAAAAATTTAAAACAAATTATTAAAGC
The DNA here is from genome assembly GCA_902626605.1 of uncultured PS1 clade bacterium. Lineage (GTDB taxonomy): Bacteria > Pseudomonadota > Alphaproteobacteria > MED-G09 > MED-G09 > MED-G09. The sequence continues at coordinate 27,910 of CACOFZ010000003.1, read as the reverse complement.
TAATAATAAATATAGCAATGAATTTGATAAAGAAGACTTATCTGCTCAGCCAAAAAAAAATATAGCTATTTTAACTTGTATGGATGCTAGATTTGATCCTGCTAAAGCTTTGGGTTTTGAGGAAGGTGATGCTCATGTAATAAGGAATGCTGGGGGAAGGGTTACAGATGATGCAATAAGATCACTAGTTGTTTCCCATAAATTATTAGGAACAGTTGAATGGTTTCTGATTCAGCACACTGATTGTGGAATGCAAAAAATTTCAGATGAAACTATCGCAAAATTATTGGAGGATGATTTAGAGACAGCTTCTTTCGATGGAAATTCTTGGTCGAATAACAATAATTTAAAAAGTGAAAACTCGAAGCCTGGTTCAAAAGAAGGTCATAATATTAATTGGTATACCTTTTCTAGTTTAAAACTAAGTATTACAGAAGACTTAAAAATCATAAAAAATCATAGTCTTATACCCAGTAATATTAAAATTCATGGTTTTGTTTACGAAGTAAGTTCAGGAAAACTGATCAATGTAGAGGATTATAAATAAATACGTCTATTGGATTAATAAATTGTGACATTATAAACCTTGTAATTATCAAATAAATTTGTTTCATAGCATTTGGAGTTTAATGAATGGCAGTCTATTTGAAAAAAATATTGTTAATTATTTTAATCTTTTTACCCTTAGATATTTATGCAGCTAATGCAATTCACCATGGTCCCATTGGTGTTATGGGAGATCATTTTCATAAGAAAGGCGAATGGATGGTTTCACTTAGGATTGCAAATATGGAAATGAAGAAAAATATCCTTAATGGAAAGTCAATTTCAGATGATAATATTCTTAAACAACCAAATCCCTTTTCTAAAATACCAATGATCATGAAGAATTCTGAGTCTATGAAAATGCCAATGAATTTGAGCGTTATTCCAAAAAAAATGACAATGAGAATGATTATGTTGGGAGCAATGTATGCACCATCCGATAAAATAACTTTAATGGGAATGGTAATGTTCAATGATAAAGAAATGATCTTAGATACACATCAGGGTATGATGGTAAGAAACTATTTAGGCTCCTTTGAAACATCTTCCTCTGATTTATCAAAAATTTCTCTTGCTGCACTGTTTAATTTACATAAAGGTGAATCTTCAAGGTGGCATGCAATTTTTGGTCTGGAAAAAAGTGTAGGTGATAATTTTGAAAAAGGAATGGTTTTAACTCCAATGAACATGAAAGCTTCGATTACATTACCCTATGGTATGCAATCTAGTGATAAAGCTCTTCGGTTAACAACTGGGCTTACTAATGTTAGATCAATAGGAAATTTTATATTGGGAAATCAATTATTGGTTAAAAAAGTAATTGATGAAAAAGATTGGAATTATGGCGACGGATTTGAATATAATTTATGGTTTCAAGGATCTTTAAGTGAAAAGGCCTCTTATTCTTTTAGACTAAATTATAAAAATCAGGATTCAATTGACGGTTCAGATAAGACAATTATGGCACCGGTGCAAACAGCCAATCCTTTAAATTACGGTGGAGAGGTGATTAATTTCGGAATAGGAATTAATACAATTTTTGATATTTTTGGCGGAAGGTATAAAGATAGGTTTGCTTTTGAGATTATTAAACCAATAGATCAGAATAAAAATGGCTTACAAATGAAAGATGACATTACAATTCACATTGGATTTCAAAAATCATTATAATTTAAATTGTAAAATTTAGAACAAAATTTTAAGCTTTCAGATATTTATTTGGAGAGAAGAATGAGAAAATTCATTATATTAAGTTTTTTATGTCTTTTTATGAGTAATTCAATAGAGGCCGCCCATCATGAAAGTATAAATGATGAGAAAATTATATTCATTTTGGATATGGAAGTTATTAAGGGTAAAGAAAATAACGTAGATAGCTTGATAGACAAATTAGTAAAAAATGTAAAATCCACTGAGCCAGGTACTATTGTATATAAGTATTTTAAATCTCAAGACAATAAAATTTCTTTATATGAAGTTTACAATAACAATGAAGATGCTCTTTATCATGTCATATCGTTTTTGAATGGAAATCTTAGAAGTGAATTTGAGTCGACTTTTTTGGTTAAAAGTTTTCAAGTTTTGGGAAACTCTTCAGAAAAATTAAAAGAAGCTATGACAGTTTATACTGAAGATCATAGAATTATTTTGAATGGCTTTAAAAGATAGGAATTAATAAAGTTTTATGAAAAAGATTTTAATTTCTCTATTACTTTTTTTTGTTTTTGTATTAATTTTTCTTGGACTAGGGCCCTTTTTAACGCTTTACTCCATAAAAGAGAGTATAGAAGAAAGAAACTCAAATAAACTAAGTCAAAATATCTATTTTCCTGAATTAAGATCAAATTTAAAAGATCAAGTTAACTTATCTTTATCAGATCGTATTAATAAAAAGTTAAATGATAATCCATTAAGATTCTTAGCCGAGGGATTAGCCGATATAGTTGTTGATGAAACGCTCGATATTTTTCTTACACCTGATGGATTGGGAAGGTTGATTGATGGGGAAGATCCATCTTCAATTATTAGAAATAATAAAAAATTAGATAAAAAAGATGATGGAATAGAAGTTTTAGAAAGTATTGAATTTAAATATCAATCAATGAATAGGTTTGTTGTTTTCATAAACACTATTAATAACAAGCAAATCATACTTCACTTAGACAGATTTGGTGTAAGATGGAAGTTAGTTAATGTGATTTTACCGTAAAGATAGATATTTAAATGGATAATAAAAATATAATTGTTTTTGGTGGTTCAGGCTTAATAGGTAATTCTGTTCTTAATTTATTGGATAAAAAGAAATCCAAAATATATGCATTTTCACGTCGAAATCTGGATAATAAATTTGAAAATGTAAAAGATATTATATTTAATTTCGATACACTTGAAGCGAATATAGAATTAAATAATTGGGATCATATTTATATTTGTTTAGGAAGAAGGCTTAATGTTTGGGAATTGCTTTATATTAAAAAAAAGGATAGAGAAAATCATTTCAAGATTGAGCATGATTATGTAATTAAGATTCTTGAAAAAGCAAAAAAATTGGGCGCTAAAGATATTTCAATTATTTCAGCAATTGGCGCAAATAAAAAATCATTAAATTTTTATTTAAAAACTAAAGGCCTTCTTGAGGAAAGCATAAAATTACTTGGATATGATAATGTTTCGATTTTACGTCCTGGTCATATTCTTACAAATAAAAACTCAATTTCTAAAGATTTTTTAGTCTGGATTATTGATTTTTTTTCAAAAATATCAAATTTCTTTCTCATAGGTCCTATGAGAAAATACAGAGCTATTGAAATTGATAAAATCTCAAATTTTATGGTTGAAAAAAATAATAAAGGTTTGAATATTTACTATTATGATGATTTCATAACTGTTAATAAAGGAGGAAAAGAATGAGCGTATTAGTGAATTTAGAAATTCCCGTAAAAAAAGATAGAATTGAGGATTTTTTTGATTATTTAAGAAATGTTTTGGTTGATACGAGGGCTTATGAAGGCTGTATCCGATTAGAAACTTATCATGAAATGGAAAATTCAACTGTTCTTCTCATCGAAGAGTGGGAAAAAATAGAAAATCAGGAAGCATATATGCAATGGAGAACCGAAACTGGTTTGGTTGAGGCTTTATCCGAGTTTCTTGATGGTGAATTAATTATCAAGAAATATTTTCCAAAAAAGGATGTATGATAATGGATAAAAAATTTGATATAATAATCTATGGAGCTACAGGTTTCACAGGTCAGTTATGTGCAAAATACCTTAATAAAAATGCCAATGACATAAATTGGGCTATAGCAGGGAGAAACAGAGGTAAGCTTGAGGATTTGAAGAATAGGTTATCTCTTGATGTAGATATTTTTATTGCAGATAGTGATGATAATGAAGCTCTAGATGAAATAACAAAGAATACAAAGGTTGTATTATCTACTGCAGGTCCATTTCATAGATATAGCTCAAATTTAGTAAAGTCTTGTGTTAAAAATTTTTCGCATTATGTCGATATTACAGGAGAATTCTTCTGGATTAGAGATATGATCGACCTTCATCATGAGGAGGCTTCTTCAAAAGGTATTAGAATTATTCCTGCTTGTGGATATGACTCTATTCCTTCCGATTTAGGAACCTTTTTTGCAAGTTCTAAAATTAATGGACCTGTAAAAAGAATTGAGTCTTTTCATGCGGGTCAGGGAGGTGTCTCAGGGGGTACTACTGAAACAGGTTTTTCAATGGGTGATCTTAAATTAGGAAAAAAAATGAATGATCCATATGTTTTAAATCCAGAAAAATCGGTATCCAAGGAGCAAAAAGCCCTTGGATCAGACTCGGTTGGTTTAAAGAAAAATAAATCAATTAATTCATGGACTGGGCCTTTTATTATGGCCGTTTCAAATACTAGGGTTGTTAGAAGAAGTGCGGCTCTTTTAGATTTAAATCAAAATGGTTATGGTGCAAATTTTACCTACCAAGAGCATGCTTTTTATAAAAAATTTAAAACAGCTTTATTAGTAACCTCTGTAACACTTTTATTTGGTTTAATTTTAAGGACACCTATTCGAAAGTTAATTAGACCGTTACTTCCAAAACCAGGAGAGGGCCCTAGTGAAGAGACAATGAAAAATGGATTCTTTGATAGTTTTTTTACTGCAGAATTAGATAATGGGGATAAAAAATTATTTCGAGTTCATGGTAAAGGTGATCCAGGGTATAGGGTAACTTCTAAATTTGTATGTGAAAGTGCTCTAACTTTAATTAAAGAAAATGAAAAATTACCTGGTGGAAAAGAATACGGTGGTGTTCTTACACCTGCAACAGGCCTTGGACAGCCACTAATAGATCGTCTTTCTTTGAATGGTGTAAATTTTGAGGGCCCTCTATAATTAAATAGCTATCACCCCTCCGTCTACTGAAATTGAGTCACCTGTCGTAAACGCTGAGTCGTCAGAAGCTAAAAATAAAACAGCTTTTACAACTTCATCAGGGTCGCCAACTCTATTCATAGGGTGTGTTGCAGCAAAATCAGCAAGTTGTTGTTTTGGATCTTCTGCTGCATCGATATACCTTTGCATCATGGGTGTATTGATAGCACCAGGCTGTACAGAGTTGCATCTAATTTTATAACCCATTTCAGCACAATGAAGAGCTACAGTTCTTGTGATAGCAAGAACACCTGCCTTACTATAATTATATGCTATTACAAATGGTTTAGGCCTTGTTGCCAATGAAGAAGAGAAATTTACAATTGAACCACCACCATCTTTCATTGCTTTAACACCAAACTGACAACCAAGAAAAACTGATGTTCCATTGATGGAATGTGTTCTATTCCAATGATCAAAAGTTTCATCTTCGATGGTTGCAGGTTCACTAATTCCTGCAGCATTAATTACTGAGGTTACCTTATTAAACCTATCACCTAGATATTTCTCTAGATTATTCCATGAATCAGGCTTTGTTACATCTGCATGAACAAATTCACATTTATCTCCAATTTCATTTGCAACCTCTTGACCAAGATTATCATTTATATCGAGTGTTATAACTGTACCACCTTCTTCAACTACACGTTTGGCGGTAAGGGCACCCATTCCTGATGCTCCTCCTGAAATTACGACTAATTTCTCATTAAATCTTTGCATTTTCTTCCTTCTTTATTTTTTTCTTCTGATTAAAATATTTTTGATCTTTTTCTCTTTGTTTTTCTAATTCAATATCAATTGAATTTACTTTTTTGCTTGTATTACAAACTGAAATTCCCATATCATCACCTTTAACTATCTTAAATATTAAGTAAGAACATGAATAAAATCAAAGATAAAAATAAAATTGAAGTTTTTTATAATGATAGCTGTCCGGTATGTAGAAGGGAGATAGAAATTTATAGGTCTAAATCTGAAGGGGTTGAGTATAAAGACTCCTCAGAAATGGATGATAAATTTAATAGAAGAATGCATGCTTTTCAGAATGGAATTGAATACATAGGTGCAGAAGCATTTATTGTAATATGGAAAAATACAAATGGCTTTAAATGGTTAAGCCGCCTACTAAATAATAAAATATGTATTTTTTTTATGAATTTGGTTTATGAACCTATAGCTTTTTATTTGTATAAAATGCATTTAAAAAGGAGACAAAAAAAATGAAATTAGTTTCCTACATAAATGAAAATAAATCTCAAATCGGTGCATTAAGAGATAATTATATAATACCTTTCTCTAACGACCCTAATATTCCTCAAGATATGTTAACTTTTATTCAAAATAGTGAAGAATTTTTACATTTAGCCAGAAACTTAATTGAAAAAAATGAGAAGAGAGTCTCTTTAAAATATTGCAAATTAACTTCCCCCATCAAAAGACCACCAAAAATAATTGCCATTGGATTAAACTATCAAGATCATCTTGAAGAAATTAGATTATTGGGTAGAGAGGTTGATGATCCAGAGGTACCAATGATTTTTAACAAACAATCAACCTCAGCTTGTGGTCCTTATGATCCTATTCACGACCCTTTTGTTTCAGAAAAACTTGATTATGAGGGAGAGTTAGCATTTGTTATTGGAAAAAAATGTAGACATGTTCCAAAAAAGGAAGCCCATAGGGTAATTGCAGGATATTGCGTTTCTAACGACGTAAGTGTAAGGGATTGGCAATTAAGAGTGCCTACTTTCACCATTGGAAAGTCTTTTGACACTCACTGCCCATTTGGACCAGCAATTGTTACACCAGATGAAATTTCAGATCCCCATAATTTGGAAATTAAAACTGAAATTAACGGTGTTATAAAACAAAATTCTAATACTAAAAATTTAATTTTTAATTGCTTTGAATTAATAGAACACCTCTCAACCTCATTCACTCTTGAGCCTGGCGATCTTATACTTACAGGAACACCAGGAGGAGTAGGTGTTGCAGAAAATAGCTTTTTAAAAGATGGCGATAAAGTTAAAATAAGTATCTCTGAATTAGGCTATATTGAAAATAATGTAATTGATGAACCAGCCTCAACAAAAAACTATTAAATTTTAATTATTTTCTGAAATTATTAGTTTATTTTTCATAATTTTAATTATGGGTTTATCCACCACTTTACCTTTATATGAAAAAACTCCATTATCACTTTTATTATATAAATCGATAATTTCTTTTGCCTCTAATATTTCCTCTTCTGAAGGTAAAAAATATTTTTTTATAATGCTTATCTGCGATGGGTTTATTGCTGCTTTTGACTGCATTCCTATAGCCTTTGATTTTTTAACTTCATTTTCAAAAGCATTCATATTTGATATATCCATAAATGGGCTATCTATTGATATCAGATTATTTATTGAGCATTCGATAATAATTTTAGATCTTGCATAAAGCATAGCATCCCAACTCATTTCAGATCCAATCATGCTACTAAAATCTGCGGCCCCAAAGGATAAGCCGATAACTTTTTTATTTTTTGCAATTTTATTTAAGTTATTAATCGCTAAAGGTGTTTCAATTAATGGAATAATTTTTATATCATCAGGAATTTTAGTAAAATTTTCTTCATTTTCAAATTTTGGAACAATAAAAGCGAAATTAAGTTCGCTTAGCATTTCAATATCACTTATTCCAAATTCAGAATTAATATCATTAACTCTAATATAAGTTATTGCATCAGGATTATTACTTGATAAGTATTTAAATAGGTTTTCTCTTGCTTTAGCTTTATCATTTAAAAGGATTGAGTCTTCAAGATCAAAAATAATGCCGTCGGCTCCAGATTTAATAGCTTTTTCAACATAGTTTAGTTTATTAGCAGGTATAAAAATTGGACAAATGGCAAATTTGTTCATCTTAAGTTCCATTAATTATTGTATAATCTTAACATTAAAAATTAAAATGTAGTATGGAAAAACTATATATAGTAAAATCACTTTTTTTTGAAATGTGAAATTTTAGATGTTTGATGTTAAAAACAAAAATATTTTAATCACAGGAGCTACTTCTGGTATTGGAAGAGAGTCAGCTCTTGCATTAGCAAAAATGGGTGCAAACATAACATTCATTGCTAGGAATAAACTAAAAGCAGAAAATTTATTAACTGATATAAATAAAATATCCAATGGTCAAAATTCATTTATAATCGCCGATTTATCCTCACAAGAAGATATTAAAACTGCATCAGAAAAATATTTAGATAAAAATATTTCTCTTGATGTTTTACTAAATAATGCTGGTCTTATTAATTTTAAAAGAAACGAGACGATAGACGGTTTTGAAGAAACTTTTGCAATAAATCACTTAGCCTATTTTTCTCTAACGAATTTACTTTTAGATAAAATAAAAGAGTCAAATTCAGCTAGAATTGTAAATGTATCTTCAGCAGCTCATCAATTTGTTAAAAGAATGAATTTTAATGATATTCATTCAAAAAAATCATATAAACCTTTTCAAGTATATGGATACACTAAACTAGCTAATATACTGTTTACAAAAAAACTTTCATCTATCCTTGAAAGCGAGAAAATAACAGTAAATTCCCTTCATCCGGGGGTGGTAGGAACTTCGTTTGGACAAAATAATAGTAATAATCTTAATAAAGTTTTATCTTTTATTGCAAAACCTTTTATGCGTACTTCTGAAAAAGGTGCTGAAACATCAATATATTTATGCTCCTCTCCAGATGTATCGGATATATCAGGTCAATATTTCTACAACTGTAAAGTAGCAAAAACTTCTAAATGGGCTCAAAGTAAAGAAGATGCTGATAAATTATGGGACTTGAGCGAAAAAATGACTAGGTCTTATTAAAGGATTACACATGAAAGGCATTCTTCTCATAAACCTTGGTACTCCAGATAATCTAGAGCTTTCATCAATAAAAAAATATCTCAAAGAATTTCTATCTGATGATTATGTTGTTGATCTTCCAAAGCTAATTCAAAAGATTTTAGTAAACTTTATTATTGTTCCTTTCAGGTCAAAAAAAACTCAAGAAGCTTATAAATCAATTTGGACAAAAGATGGCTCACCTTTAATTATTAATACAAGTTTAATAAAACAAAAATTAATTGATAGAACTGATTACCCCGTAGAAATGGCAATGCGATATCAAAACCCATCAATTGAAAAGGCTTTGTCTTCACTTAAAGAGAGGGGTTGTAAGGAAGTAATAGTTTTACCTTTATATCCGCATTATGCAGAGGCAACATTTTTAACAACAAAATTAGAGGTTGAGAAAATTAATGAAAATTTTGGTCTTAAATTATCAACAATCAATGAATTTTATAATGAGAGTGGATATATAAATGCTTTATCGAGCCTTATAAAAAGAAATTTATCTGGAGATTTTGATTACCTTTTATTTAGTTATCACGGTATCCCAAAAAGACAAAACGTAAGGACAAACCCAAGCTATGAAGATCAGGTAAAAATTTCATCAAAATTGTGCGCCGAAAAAATTGGTATTCCTGACCATAAGTGGGGCGTTTCTTTTCAATCAAGAATTGGACCTGGATGGCTTGAGCCTTTTACAGATATAACTCTTAAAGAATTACCTAAAAAGGGTATCAAAAAAATAGCAGTTGTTTGTCCATCTTTTGTTGCAGATAATTTAGAGACTTTAGAAGAAATTAATATTGAAGCAAGAGAAACTTTTTTAGAGTCTGGAGGTATGGAATTTCAATATATTCCATGCTTGAATGATGATGATAATTGGATAGAGTTTCTGTCAGAGTTTGCAGTTTAAGAAAAAGATTAGGAGGGGATTAAGTGCTTACAAAATCAGATGATTTTCCAATACATCAAATTTCCTCGCCAATTTCAGAAGTTGGAGCTTCAAGAAATTTTTACGATAGATATTTTTTTAATGGATATAGTAAGGATGGTAAAATTTATTTTGCTGCTGCAATGTGTGTTTATCCAAATTTAAATATTATAGATGCGGCATTTACAATTTCTTATGATGGATTTCAGCATAATTGTAGGGCCTCGAGAGTATTAAATGAAGAAAGATTAAATACTAAAGTCGGGTCAATAGATTTAACTGTAATCGAACCCCTAGAGAAAATAGGATTAAAGGTTAATGATGAAAATGCAAGAATTTCAGCAGATATAATATTTGAAGGCATTTTTAAAATGATGCAAGAACCCAAAATGATCATGTACAATGGCCCAAGGCTTGTGATGGATACTTTTAGAGGAGTACAACATGGAAAGTGGAAAGGGAAAATAAATCTAAAAGGCAAAATATTTAATCTCGAAGATCTTGATATAATTGGCGTTAGGGATAGATCTTGGGGTGTTCGTCCAGTAGGTAAAGCTGACAGTCAACCAGTTGTTCCTTTTGAAGTACCTCAATTTTATTGGTTATGGTGTCCTATGCAGTTTAAAGACTTTGCTGTGCAAATACATTTTGTTGATGATGAAAACGGAAGGCTAATAAATGGAAATTCTGTTATTCAGCATAATAATAAAAATGACGATGAATTTCTTATAAATTTAAGGAAGAAAGTTAAATACCAAAGTAATTCAAGAAGAGTAAAAGAATTGTCTATTTTTGCAGAAAAAGATGATGGAAGTGAAGTTGAGATAAAAATGACACCAAAAAGTAAAAATTTTATGTGTGGCATAGGTTATATGCACCCTGAATGGGGTCATGGTCATTATAAAGGTGAAAATGAGACTTTTTACGATTTCTATGATTTAAGTGATGATCCTCATGATCCACCCTTTTTACATATTCAATCATTCTGTGATGTAACATTTAAAAATGATGGTAATAGTCATGGCGGTTTTGGAGTTTTAGAGGAATTAATTATAGGCCCACATAAACCAAGTGGTTTTAAGGATCTTTTTGATAAAACTAATGCCGATTAGTACTGAAAAAAACTTAGATACTAAATTAAACCTTTTAAAGGATTGGTTTATTTCGGAACAAAATTTTGATAAAAAGTCAATTTCCATTATTCCTCACAACAATACCTTAGCATCAGGTTTTTCAAATGAAACTTTTGTATTCAAATTAGTAGAGAAAAATTATAATTCAGATCTGGTTCTAAGATTAGCCCCTACTGGCTATAGAGTATTTCCAGAGTATAATTTAAAAAAACAAGTTTGTATCATGAAGGCACTATTTTCTCTAGGTTTTCCTGTACCCGAGGTACTTTTTTATGAGGGTAATAGTTCAATTATTGGTTACGAATTTTATATAATGAATTACATAAAAGGGGAAGCTCCTTCAGATAACCCTCCGTATCATTTGGATCCAGAGGGAATGATGGGTAGAGCTGATTCAGAAAAAAGAAGAAATGTTTGGATTGATTGGTTGTTTCATTTATCTAATCTTCATAATTTAAATCTTAAAGATATTAGTTTAGACAATTTTTGCGAAGAAAATATTAATGAAAATCCAGTAATAAGTGATATTGAATATTATAAAAATTTCCTAGATTGGGGTATGGATGGAGAACCAAATAATTTGTGCGATGATGTAATTAAATGGTTAAAAAAAAATATTCCATCCGACTCCAATCCAAATAAGCTTTGTTGGGGTGACTCAAGGCTAGGGAATGTTTTATATCAAGATTATAAGGCTACAGCACTTTTGGATTGGGAAATGTCATCAATTGGGGATCCTGTCTCCGATTTGGCTTGGGGTTTTGCAGTTGATGATGCAAGCAGTCTTGGTTTAGGAATAAAAAAACTAGAGGGTTCATTAGATTCAAATGAAGCGATAGATATTTGGGAAGAAAATACCAATTTATCCTCTAAAAATTATAAATTTTATCGTATTTTCTCTCTGCTAAAATTTTCTATTATAATGATAAGGGTTGCAAAAAAATTAATGATCAACAACATTATAGAACTTGAAAAAGATTTTTATAAAAATAATTATATTTCTAATTTCTTAGAAAAAGAATTTAAGCAAATTTAATTAAGGAGAATATTGTGAATGATTTTATATATCCAGGAATATTAAGCAGTATTGCTTTACTAGTTTACTATTTTACCCTTCTAAGGGCAGGAATTGCCAGGAGCAAATTTGATATTAAAGCTCCTTCACATGATGGTCCTGAGGAGTATGTCAGGCATGTTAGGGTTCATCATAATACTTTAGAGCATTTAGTTTTATTTTTACCTGGTTTATGGTTATTTTCTTTTGCAGTCGATCCTGTATGGGCAGCTATAATTGGTATTTTATGGCCGATTGGAAGAATACGATATGCGTTATCATATTATAAGGATGCTGAAAAAAGAGGTCCTGGTTTATATTTTAGTATGCCTCCAATTTATATCTACGTATTGGGATCTTTAATAGCGTTTTTGGATAATATAATTACATAATTTTTTAGTAATATTTATGGAGAAATAAATTGAATAATTTGGGTAAAAATAAAAAATTACTTTTGGCAAAATATCCTAATGGCTTAGCTGAATTAGATGACTTTGTTACTGAAGAAGTTGATGTACCTGATATTGTTGATAATGAATTATTAATTCAATCGCATTATGTAGGTGTTGATGCAGCATTAAGATTAATTGTAAGAGACAGTGATGAATTTTTATTTAGAGTTCAACCTGGTGATATTATTCACGCTAATGTAGCTGGTGAAGTTATAGCCTCTAATAATAAAGATTTTAAAGTAGGTGAATTTGTTACAGGTGCATTAGGTGTTCAAAGTTTATCAACTAGTAATGGTGATGGCCTGGAGAAGTGTGATACTGGTTTGTCACCCTTAGGATCCTGGTTGGGAGGTTTTGGGGTTTCTGGATTGACTGCATATTTTGCTTTATTTGATGAGTGTAAACCTCAACCAGGTGAGACTGTATTAGTAACTGGAGCTGCAGGGGCAGTAGGTTCAATGGCTGGACAATTTGCAAAACTTGCTGGAGCAAAAGTTATAGGAACTACCAGCTCAAAAGAAAAATGTGATTGGTTAGTTAATGAGCTAGGTTACGATATTGCAATTAATTATAATGATGAAAATTGGTATGAGCAGTTGGAAGCGGCAGCGCCAGACCGTTTAAATATTATTTTCGATAATACTGGTGGTTCGATTATGAATGAGGCCTTAAAACTAATTGCTATGCATGGTGTAGTTTTGCTTTGTGGCTCAACTTCACAATATTACCAGGATGAAATGAGTGGACCTTCAAATTATATTTGGTTGGGTAGTATGAGAGCTAGATTACAAGGATTTGTAATTTTTGATTATGCTGAAAGATATGCTGAGGCAAGAAAAAAAATATCTCAATGGATTGATAATGGATCTTTGAAATTACCTGAGTTTGTTTGTGATGGTGATATCGAAGATTTTCCTGATGCTTTCAAAAAATTATTTGAAGGAAAAAATTTTGGTAAAATGCTTTTAAAGCTGCCTGCGGCAAAATAGTATTCATTTAGAATGTTTTAAAAGGTAGCATTGTTAATGTTTTTTATATTATAGTTAAAGCATGGATAATCATTTTGATGTTATAGTTATAGGGGCAGGTATATCTGGTATTGGAGCCGGGTACCATCTTCAAACGAAATGCCCTGAAAAATCTTATGCTATACTTGAAGGCAGGGATACCATAGGTGGCACTTGGGATCTTTTTAAATATCCTGGTATTAGATCAGATTCTGATATGTATACTTTGGGGTTTTCTTTTTTTCCTTGGAAAGAAAAAGAGGCTATTGCAGATGGTCCATCAATTTTAAAATACCTTGATGAGACATCAAAAAAATTCAATATAGATAAAAAAATAAAGTTTAATCATTATGTGAAAGATGCTTCATGGTGCTCAAAAAAGTCACTATGGACTATAAAAGTCGAAGATAAAAATCAAATGAGTATAGTTACTATGTCGTGTAATTTTATTTTTATGTGTTCTGGATATTATAGCTATGAAAAAGGATATACCCCCGATTTCGAGGGCATAAACGAATTTAATGGAAGGATAATGCATCCTCAAGAATGGGATACCTCAATAGATTACACCAATAAAGAGGTTATTGTAATTGGAAGTGGTGCGACCGCAGTAACTCTTGTCCCAGAAATGGCAAAAGATGCAAAACATGTAACAATGCTTCAAAGGTCACCTACTTATGTAGTTTCTGCTCCTCAACAAGACTCACTGGCAAATTTTTTGCAAAAATATTTACCCTCAAAGTTATCTTATTTTATTGTGCGATGGAAAAATATTTTACGACAACAATGGTACTTTAGATTATGTAAAAAAAATCCAAAAAGAGTAAAAGATTTTATTATAAATCAAGTAAGAAAATCTCTAGGTCATGACTATGATGTAGATAAACATTTTACTCCCAATTATAATCCTTGGGATCAAAGAATGTGTTTAGTTCCTAATGGTGATTTGTTTAAATCTATTAGAAAAAAACAAACTTCAGTGGTTACTGATAAAATTGAAAAATTTACTGCTGAAGGTATTAAGCTTGTGTCAGGTAAAACTTTACCTGCAGACCTAATAATTACTGCTACTGGCCTAAATTTAGAGATTTGCAGTAATATAAAATTAAAAGTTGATGGTAAAGATATTAATTTACCAGATACTGTTACTTACAAAGGTATGATGTTTAGCGGAGTTCCGAATTTAGTTTCCACATTTGGTTATACAAATGCTTCATGGACATTAGGTGCGGATTTAACATCTGAATACGTATGTAGACTTTTGAATTATATGAAAAAAAGTTCTATTAAAAAATGCTGTCCAGAGGCTAATAGTAAAATTGAGAATAATGATGATTGGCTTAATCTAACCTCTGGTTATATCAAGAGATCAAAAGATATTTTCCCAAAACAAGGAAAAAGAAGTCCTTGGATAAATAATCAAAATTTTTTAAAAGATATTTTTCAAATACGTTATGGAAAAATTAATGATGGTGAAATTAAATTTTCTTGATATTTGTTTAATATATTTCAAATAAATTATTTTATATTTTGTGTTAGGAAATAGAATGAATTCAAAAATTTGTGAAATGTTAGGAATAGAATTTCCTTTAGTGGCTTTTTCTCATTGTAGAGACGTCGTAGCTGCTGTTTCAAAAGCAGGTGGTATGGGAGTTTTCGGTGCAGTAAGTCTTCCACCGGATCGTCTAAAAGAAGAATTAGATTGGATTGATAGTAATGTAGATGGTATGCCTTACGGGATAGATTTAATTGTTCCAAATAAATTTGAAGGTAAGGGTGAAAAGATTACCACTGAGCAATTAGTTAATGCTATTCCTCAGGGTCATAAAGATTTCACAAAAGAAATATTATCTGATTATGATATAGAGACTGATGATTTGATTAATCTAAAGGATGGAGCGGCTAATTTTAGGATGAACTTATCTGATGAAAGTGCTGCAACATCTCTAGAGGTAGCCTTTGAATACCCTATAAAATTAGTTGCAAACGCACTTGGAGTTCCTCCAAAAGTAATGCTTGATATGGGAAAAAAACATAATGTTGCAGTTGCAGCTTTGGTTGGTGCAAAAGAACATGCGGTTAAACAGGTTGAAGCAGGTGTAGATATCTTAATTGCCTCTGGTGGAGAGGCTGGAGGCCATTGTGGTGAAGTTTCTACTATGGTTTTGATACCAGAGGTTTACAGGGCAATAAAATCAATTAAGGATGTTCCTATATTAGCCGCAGGTGGAATTACAACTGGTGCTCAGATGGCTGCGGCTATGTCAATGGGTGCATCTGGGGCCTGGTGTGGTTCAGTTTGGTTAACCACATCGGAAGCAGAAACAAATCCGATTGTTAAGGAAAAAATGCTTTTAGCGAGTTCACGAGATACTGTTCGTTCTAGAAGCAGAACTGGAAAGTATTCTAGACAGTTAAGGTCACCTTGGACTGATGCATGGGAAGAAAAAGGGCCGGAACCACTTCCTATGCCCTTACAATCCCTAGTAAGCGAGCCTGCATTAAAAAAAATAGATAAGCTCTCTCAAAGTGGCCATAAAGGTGCAAAAAATCTTGCTACTTATTGGGTAGGTCAAGGAGTGGGTCTTATGGATCAGCCTATGAGTGCAGGTGCTGTTGTACAGGATTTTAAAAAGGATTTTGCTGAAGCCTTTGAGAGGCTAAATCATTTCTTCGAATAATATAGAAATTATCTTATGAAAATATTTTTTACTATTTTATTAGTTTTTGTCACTTTATTGGTATTATTTTTTTCCTATCTTTTTTTGACAAAACCCCCTCGAATGCCTTTTATCGGTCACTTTTTTGATAAAGTTGGATATGGTTCATTGTATTATTTGGATAAACCAAATAGATCTTTCACCTACAGTAAAAAAAATAATATTAATTTAAAGTTACATTTTTTTGAACCATCTGTGAAAAAATCAAATTCGACTCTTTTGCTTTTTCATGGAGGTGCTTGGGCATTTGGATCGTCTTATTCTCTTTTTAAAATATGTAAAGATGTTTCTAATCAAGGAATTACCTGCATTAGTGCTGATTACAGAATTGCTCTTAAACATAACTCTAAAGTAAAAGACTCAATGAATGACGCAAGAATGGCTTATGAGTGGATAATATCTAACGCAAAAGTTTTAAAAATTGATCCAGAAAATATTATTGTTGGAGGTGGTTCATCTGGTGGTCAATTAGCGGCATCTTTAGTAATGATACCTGATGAAAATAATGAAATTATTCAAAAAATTAAGGGATTAGTTTTATTAAATCCTGCGCTTAATACTTCCGTCTTAGATAGGGAAATACCTGATAACATTGAGGAAAGGAGAAAAAAACTTTGGTTATTTGTGAAAAAACTTTTTGATGGCAATTTTGAAAAATTTTCACCTTCAAATTATATTAGAAAAGGTCTTCCGCCTTCAATAATTTTTCATGGTAAATCAGATAAAACAATTCCAATTGAAATCATAGAAAAATTTTCAAATGATATGATTGAAAAAGGAAATATGGTAAAATTTCTAAAATGGGATAACAAAGGCCATCAATTTTACAGGTGGGATAAAGAAGCGTATCCTGAAGTTATAAGTGAATTAATTAAATTTATAGAGGAAAATTAAAATGCCATTAAAAATATCTATATTAGGTTCAGTTGTGTCAATTATTTTAGGATTTTTAGTAGCCTATATTGTTGGTCAAAATAGTGTAGATTTTTTTGGTTTTCCCTTGCTTATTTTTTGTTTTCTTTATTCTTATATAGTTCATTGGATTTTTTTTATTCATGCTTATATTTTTCAAACCGAGCATTATTTTGATGCAACTGGAAGTTTTACCTATATAAGTCTATCTATAATTTTAATTCTTAATTCTATATTTAGCTCAAGTTTTGAAGGTTTAAATCCCTATACTTACTTAATTGGAATAATGGTTATTTTATGGTCTTTAAGGCTTGGAATGTTTTTATTTAAAAGAGTAAAAGATGTTGGTCAGGATATTAGATTTGTAGAAATGAAAAAAGATTTTTTCTGGTTCTTCATGACTTGGACTTTATCTGGTTTATGGGTATTTCTTACATATGTAGCTGGTTTATCGGCGATGACATCTATAAATTTAATTGAAAATATGAGCTCTTACCATTTTATCTTTATGCTTACGGGATTTTTATTATGGGTGTTAGGTTTTGTTATAGAGATATTAGCTGATAATCAGAAAAAAATATTCCGAGAAAACCCTTCAAATAAAGGTAAATTTATCAGTTCGGGTCTATGGGCTTGGTCACGCCACCCTAATTATTTTGGTGAAATAATTTTATGGTTAGGTATAGCAATTATAGCTTTTCCATCTATGGATGGCGGAGAATTTTTGGGATTAATTTCACCATTTTTTGTCTATGTGTTATTAACAAAAATCAGCGGAATACCTATGTTAGAAAAGAGTTCTGATAATAAGTGGGGTTTAGAAGAAGATTATATAAATTATAAAAAAACTACACCTATATTATTTTTAAAAAAACCTAACTCTAATTAGTTACAAGATCATCTTTTAAGTATCGACCAGCCATATAATAATGGAAGGCACACCATATTTTAAGCGAAGCAAATATTAGTAAGCTATACCTTAAAGATTCTTTTCCATATTCAGATTGAAGAATATCACTAACAATTCCAACTGCCGATGGACCAAATCCTAAGCCAATTATATTTATGATAAATAATAAAATTGCAGCTGCAACTGATCTCATTTTTAATTCAACTACTCCTTGCGTCTGACTAAAAGTAGCAGCTTGATAAAAATTACCTAATGCTACAGGAATAATTAGCCATAGAAGTGATGTATTAGCTGTTGGACTTAAATAAACTAGATAATATAATGGTGCTGTAATTCCCATAGCAATTGCAGCTACCCATAAAGACCATCTAACATCTCTCGATCCAAAATAGTCTGATAAATAACCACCAAGAAAAATTCCTAAACCACCTGGTAAACCCAATATTAAACCCAGATACCAGCCAACATCACTAGAGGGCATTCCATAAGAGCGCTGGAAAAAAGATGGTAACCAATTGATTCCTCCATAGCCAACAAAAGCAGCAAGAGAGGCTGCAAAAGCCAAATGACGAAATGATTTTTTTCTAAGAAGATATGAGATTGTTTCAGAAATAGTGGGTTGGTTTACAGATGCAATTTTACCTTCGGCTTGTCCTCTAATTGGCTCTTTGACTGAAAAACGAAATAGTATAGCTATTAATATACCTGGAATTCCAACGATAAAAAAGGCAGCTCTCCAGCCAAACATCTCATCAATCCATCCTCCAGCAAATAAACCAAACATAATACCAAAAGGAATTCCTAAAGAGTAAATACCTAAAGCAGTAGATCTTTTATTTGCTGGAAAATAGTCTGAAATCATTGAATGAGCAGGAGGGCTACATCCAGCTTCACCAATACCAACACCTATTCTTGCAAGAAGTAAATGTAAAAAGTTTTGAGCTAAGCCAGAAATAGCAGTCATTAAACTCCATATTGCTAAAGATATTGAGATTAGATTCCTTCTATTTCCTCTATCAGCATATTTTGCAATTGGAATACCTAATGTTGCATAGAATGCTGCGAATGCAAAACCAGATAATAGTCCAAGAGAAGTATCAGATAGGTTAAGGTCTGTTTTTATAGATTGCAGAAGAATTGATAATATATTTCGATCAATAAAATTAAAAGTATAAACAATAACTAAAATTCCAAGGGCATAGTTTCTGACTGATGATGAATTGATATTTTCCGAAATATTGTCTGACATAGACCCCTCTATAAATAGCTATATCAATATATTAAATTTATCTTTTAATACTAGGTAAATCTAATTAATAATTATAAAAAATAAAAGGTGGCAAAATAATTTCACCACCTTAAATTCTTAAAAAAGTTTAAAATTATGAGTTTAAAAGACTCTCTTTGCTAGTAAGAGGAATTTTCTTTGGTTTTTTATGCTCAGGAATTACTCTTTGTATTCCAATGTAAAGTATGCCGTTAGATAGAGCAGCACCTTGAACAACCATATCCTCTGATAAAACAAACTTTCTGTTAAAATTTCTTGATGCTAGACCTTGATGAATTAAATTTTCATTCATTTCATCAGATTTTTTGCCATCTATTATCAGGTTTTGTTCAGATACCTCAATATCGATATCTTTTTCATCAAAACCAGCCACTGCAAGTTCAATACTGTACTTATCCTCAGGTAATTTTCTAATATTATACGGAGGATAGTTTGTATTTTGAGCTTTAGAGTTTGCTAATATTGATAATGTATCAAATGTTCTATCAAACCCTACTGCGAAAGGAGAGAGATCTCTCCAAATTGTTTCTATTCTTGTATTCATTTTATACTCCTTTTTAAAGCAAGTTATTAAGTTTAGGATCCTTTTAGGCATCCATATCATTTAAATGGTTAAATTATTTTTCTTTTCAAGAGTAATAAAAATACTTTTTTTAATTATTTTTATTTGTAATAATTAATTTTGATAATTGCGACAAAAATACAATGGATTTAATTAGATACCTCTGATATTACATAAAAGTAAATGTTCTAAATTATACAATTATTATAAATGTTATAGTGTACTAATATTATTAGGAAAGAGTAAAAAAATGGATTTAAATTTTACAAAAGCTGATCAAGAATTTAGAGATGAAGTACGTGATTTCATTGCTGAAAATTTTTCACCAGAAAATAATACCGGTCAAAACATCGAAAAATATCACGAGGTTACCTCCGACCAAATGAAAGAAGGAATTCTTTCATGGCATAAAAAACTTTATAAAAAAGGTTGGATAGCACCTCATTGGCCTGTTGAATATGGTGGGGTTGATTGGTCTATTACTCAGAGATATATTTGGGATCAGGAATGCGCTAATGCCGGAACAACTCCATTAATACCTTTTGGGTTAACTATGTTAGGCCCTGTTATAATTGCTTTTGGTAATGATCATCAAAAAGATTGGGTATTAAAGGGCATTTTATCTGGAGACGACTGGTGGTGTCAGGGTTATTCTGAACCAGGTGCAGGATCTGATTTAGCTAGTCTAAGAACAAAAGCTGAAAGAGATGGTGATCACTATATTGTAAACGGTCATAAAATATGGACAACTTTAGCACAGTATGCGAACTGGATGTTTTGTTTAGTTAGAACATCTAGTGAAGGAAAGCCTCAAGAGGGCATTTCTTTTCTCTTAATAGATATGAATACTCCAGGTATTGAGGTAAAGCCAATTATTACAGTTGATGGTGGTCATGAAGTTAATGAAGTATTCCTTGAAGATGTTAGAGTACCTGTTGAAAATCTTGTTGGAGAAGAAAATATGGGATGGACAATTGCTAAATTTTTACTTGGTAATGAAAGAACTGGTATAGCAGGTGTGGCTCGTTCTAAAAAAGCAATTGATAAATTAAAAGAGATAGCTAAATCTGAACTAAACAATGGTGAACCTTTGATCAATGACTCATCTTTTAATAAAAAAATTACAGAACTTGAGGTTGATTTAACTGCTTTAGAGTATACTGAGCTAAGAACTCTAGCAAAGGAGAGTCAGGGAGAAGGACCAGGTGTCGAGTCTTCAATTCTAAAAATTAAAGGAACAGAAATTCAACAAAAGATTTCTGAATTAACTTTAGAAGCCATTGGTAATTATGCAAGTCCTTACATTACACCTCTTAGCGTTCGAAATTTTGGATCAAATTATCTTGAGGTTGGACCAGAACATACTCAAGGCGTTGCTCAAAATTATTTTGGTATGAGGAAAACTTCAATTTATGGTGGATCTAATGAGATTCAAAGAAATATTATAGCAAAAATGGTTTTAGGACTTTAGGGAGAAAGAAATGGATTTTTCATTTAGTGAAGAACAAACTTTATTACGTAATACAATACAATCTTTTGTTCAGGACAATTATGATTTTGATAGAAGAAGAGAAATTATTCAATCTGATGAAGGTATGAGCAAAGATAACTGGAAACAATTAGCAGAACTTGGTCTTCTCGGGGTTCCTTTTTCTGAAAATGACGGTGGTCTTGAGTTTGGTTCTGTTGAAACTATGATTGTTGCTGAAGAATTTGGAAAAGGCTTGGTTGTAGAGCCATATATTCAAACAGTTGTTACATGTGGTGGATTTTTAAGAAGAGCATCTGAAGCGCAACGACAGGAGCATCTTCCAGGTTTGATTTCTGGGGACGAAATTTGGGCATTTGCTTATGCAGAGCCCCAGGGAAGATTTAATCTTGCTGATATAAAAGTTTCGGCAGCAAAAAATGGTGATGAATATACTTTAAATGGCGATAAATGTGTTGTTTCTGCTGCTCCATGGGCACATAAACTTATAGTTTCAGCTAGAACATCTGGAGATCAGTCAGATAAAAATGGTATATCTTTGTTTATTGTTGATAAGAGCAGTGATGGTATTTCAACACGTGATTATAAAACCGTTGATGGAAGTATGGCTTCTGAAGTTTCTTTTGAAAATGTTAAATTAAATAGTTCATCATTAATAGGTGAAGAGGGAAATGCTTATCCTTTAATAGAATTAGTTGCCGATGAAACAATTGCGGCTTTATGTGCTGAAGCAATAGGTGCAATGTCAGTATTAAATGAAACAACAGTGGAGTATTGCAAGACGAGGAAGCAATTTGGTCAACCAATAGGTAAATTCCAAGTTTTACAACACAGAATGGTTGATATGTTTATGCAATATGAACAATCAGTATCAATGACCTACATGGTTAATCTTAAGCTTGAAGAAGAAGATTTGGAGAGAAGTAAAGCTGCTTCAGGAGCAAAAGTACAAATTTGTAATGCTGCAAAATTTATTGGTCAAAGCGCAGTTCAACTTCATGGTGGTATGGGTATGACAGATGAATTAAATGTTGGTCATTATTTTAAAAGATTATCAATGATTGAAACTCAGCTAGGAAATGCCGATCATCATTTGAAAAAATATTCTTTAGCATCCTAAAGGTTAAATTTAATGAATGATTGGCTAAAATTTGAAAAAAATGGCCCAGTAGTAACTTTAACTATGAACAGGCCCGATATTCGCAACCCGTTGGGTGAGCCTGAAGATGTTCTTAATTTTGAAGAGGCCTCAAAATTAATTAATAATGATAGGGATGTTCGTTGTGTTATTTTAACGGGAGCAGGTAAAGCATTCTCCGCAGGTGGCAATGTTAAGAATATGCAAAATAAGTCTGGTAATTTTTCAGGTTCTTCAGTTGGTCTTCGTGAGAGGTACAAAACAGGTATCCACAAAATAATCAAAGCAATATGGAATATTGAGGTTCCTGTTATTGCAGCGATAAATGGTCCAGCTATTGGGTTAGGCAATGATGTTGCATGTTTAGCAGATATAAGAATATCATCTGATAATGCAAAATTCGGAGTAACATTTCTTAAAATAGGTTTAATTCCTGGAGATGGCGGAGCTTGGTTATTGCCAAAAATAATAGGTATGTCTAGGGCTTCTGAGCTTTTATTTTCTGCAAAATTAATTGAACCTGAAATTGCAAAGCAGTGGGGTTTAATTAGTGATTTTTATAAATCAGAAGATCTTTTAAAAGAGGCAAATAAAATAGCATCATCAATAATTAAACAACCACCTGATGCCCTTAGAATGAGTAAAAAACTATTAAGAGAAGGAATGGGTGCAAGTTTTGATAATATTTTGGAAATGTCAGCAAACATGCAAGCTTTAATGCATTTAACTGAGGATCATCAAGAGGCATTATCGGCTTTCTTCGAAAAAAGAGACGGTGACTTTAAAGGAAAATAAAAAGGAGAATATTTTGGATTTAGATTTTAATCAGGAAGATTTAGACTTTAGAAATGAAGTAAAAGATTTTATTAAAGAATTTTACACTCAAGAAATGAAAGACGAATTAGCGAGATCTAAGAATGGATCCGCGAGCAAAGATTTACATTTAAAATGGCAAAAATCTCTGTATGAAAAAGGTTGGATAGCCCCTAATTGGCCTGAGGAACATGGCGGTCCTGGTTTCACCACAACTCAGAAATATATTTTTGAGACTGAGATGGCTCATGCTGGTGCGCCAAGAACAATTCCCTTTGGTCTTTCCATGGTAGCTCCAGTCTTAATGGAATTTGGCACCGAAGAGCAAAAGAAAAAGTTTTTACCTGATATTCTCTCATCTAAAGTTTGGTGGTGTCAGGGTTATTCTGAACCAGGTTCTGGGTCTGATTTAGCATCACTTCAATGTAAAGCAGAAGATAAAGGTGATCATTATTTAGTAAATGGAACGAAAATTTGGACAACACTTGCTCAGCATGCCGATATGATCTTTTGTCTTGTTAGAACTTCTAAAACCGAAAAACCTCAAGAGGGAATATCTTTTCTTTTAATTGATATGAAATCACCTGGAATCGATATCAGACCATTAATAACCCTTGATCAATCTCCAGCACCTTATCAAGAAGTAAATCAAGTATTTTTTGAAGATGTTAAAGTGCCTAAAGAAAATTTAGTTGGAGAAGAAAATAAAGGATGGACTTATGCTAAATATCTTCTTGAGTTTGAAAGAGGAAACTCTTATTCGCCGTCACTATATAGAGGAATTAAAAAGTTAAAGGATATTGCAAAAGATACTTCTATTGGAAACGATAAATATCTAATTAACGATATCGACTTTGTAAGTAAATTAAATCAATGTGAGATTGAAGTTCAGGCTTTAGAGTTTGTAGAATTAAGAATCTTTTCTGCTCTTTCGGCTGGTCAAAGAGTTGGTCCAGAATCCT
This sequence comes from uncultured PS1 clade bacterium, assembly GCA_902626605.1. Classification (GTDB taxonomy): domain Bacteria; phylum Pseudomonadota; class Alphaproteobacteria; order MED-G09; family MED-G09; genus MED-G09. The sequence continues at coordinate 3,676 of CACOFZ010000003.1, read as the reverse complement.
CTATTTTGAAATGTAGGGGAACAGAGCTTCAGCAAAAAATTCAAGAATTATCTGTTGAAGCTATTGGTTATTGGTCCTCTCCATTTGTTCTTGATACTTTTGCAAATATTAATGAACCATCAATAGGACCCGATTATGCTATGACAATTACTCCATCTTATTTGAATGGAAGAAAAACAACTATTTACGCTGGTTCAAACGAAATACAGAGGAATATTATTTCAAAAGCTGTTTTAGGATTATAATTTCTTAAATTTTATCAAAGAAATTTTATTACGACTCATATATTTTAGAATCTATGTCAGTTTGGGGTAAGCTCGCAGGTGTTACTGCTGGATATTTAGTTGGTGGAATTTTTGGTGCAGTTGTTGGTGCAGTTGCTGGTCATTATGTTTTAGATAAAAATGATGAAGATGTTGCATTTGCAATAGCTTTAATTGCACTCTCAGCAAAAATGTCTATGGCTGATGGAAAAATTTCAAATAAAGAATTTTCTGCTTTTAGAGAGATACTTCATGATCTTCCAGAAAATGAATTAAAAAACGTTATTAAAGTTTACAATTTAGCAAGAGAAGATATTGCTGGATATGACGCATATGCAAAACAAATATCGTCTATTTTTCAAAATAATCTTCATGTTTTAGAAAATGTTATTGATGCCCTTTTTCATGTTGCGAAAGCAGATGGTCCAGTTAACAAGAATGAAATAGTTTTTTTAGAAAAAGTTGCAGGAATTTTTGGTTTTTCAGCTGCAGATTTTGCAAGAATAAGAGCAAGTCATATGGCTGCAGAAAATGATGATCCTTGGCTAATTCTTGGTTTGGAAGCTGGAAGTAATTTAAATATTGCAAAGTCACAGTGGAAAAAATTGGCAGCCGAAAATCATCCAGATAAATTAATTTCAAAGGGTGTACCAAAAGAATTATTAGGTATGGCCAATGAAAAGCTTGCAGTTATAAATAATGCTTATCTTAAAATTGAAAAAGCTCACAAAATGAAGGCTGGATCAGGAGAGATTTAATGTTAAAAGAAATGAAAATAAATGCAGCTAAAGAAGCCTTAAGTTATGTCGAAGACGGAATGAAATTGGGACTTGGAACTGGGTCAACCGTTGATGAGTTTCTTATTTTATTATCTGAAGAAATTAAAAATGGTTTAAATATATGTGGAGTAGTAACCTCAGAAAAAACAAAAAATTTATCAAATAAATTATCAATACCATTAACTACTCTTGAGAAAGTAAATAAATTGGATCTCACAATCGATGGAGCTGATGAAATTGATAATGACTTGTCTCTTATAAAAGGGGGAGGAGGAGCCCTTTTAAGAGAAAAGATTATTGCGTTTAGCTCTAATGAATTATTAATAATAGCTGATGAAAGTAAATTGGTAGACAAATTGGGAGATTTTAAATTGCCTGTTGAGGTATCACCATATGAACATGATGTAACAAGTCTCAGGATTATGGATAAACTTAATAAAATTGGTTATAAAGGATCAATTAGTTTAAGAAAAGATAATCAAAATATTTTTATTACTGATGGTGGGAATTATATTTATGATTTATCTATAGGATTGATAAGTGAGCCGAATATTGTTGAAAATATACTCAATTTAATACCAGGTGTTTTTGAAAATGGTTTATTTATAAATTTAACAAAAAAAGTAATTATAGGTAATAAAGAAGGAGTAAGAATAATTACTAAGTGATTATATAGCCCCTGCTTTTTGAGCGTATAGCCAACCGGCTTCAGCCAAAGGTCTTACCCTATTACTTCTTTCTTGAGCATGTTCACTTGCAGCCGTTCCATCTCTTACTCTTCCAAGAATTCCTTGAAGAATTCCAGCTAGTCTGAAGAAGTTATATGCAAGATAAAAATCTATATTATCAATTTCTTTACGATTAGTTTGCTCACAGTACATTTTTATATATTCCTCTGCATTAGGAATACCTAATGATTTATAGTCTGCATTTGCTAATGATTGTGTTCCTGCACCATCTTCAACCTCTGGCATAAACCATTGCATAAGGTGATATGTAAAATCTCCTAGTGGGTGTCCTAAAGTAGATAATTCCCAATCTAAAACAGCCAAAACTTTTGGCTCTAATGGGTGTAAGACCATGTTATCTATTCTATAGTCACCATGCACTATAGATGTCTCATCTTTTCCTGGGATATTATTAGGTAACCATTCTATAAGTGACTGCATCTCATTTATATTTTCTGTTTCAGAAGCAATATATTGCTTTGTCCACCTAGAAATTTGTCGAGAAAAATAATTACCTGGCTTTCCAAAACTCTCTAAACCTATTTTCTTATAATCAATATTGTGAAGCTCTGCCAAAGTCTTATTTTTAGCTTTAAAAATTTCCTTTCTAATATCTGGAGATGAATTTGGTATTGTTGGTTCCCAGATAATCCTTCCGTCGACCATTTCCATAATATAGAAAATTGTTCCTATTATTGACTCATCCTCACAAAGACAAAATGTTTTAGGAACAGAATAATTTACTGAGTTTAAAGCGGTTATAACTCTATACTCTCTATCAACTGCATGCGCTGAGGGTAAAAGCTTACCAGGCGGTTTTCTTCTAAGTACGTATTTCTTATTTGGAGTAACTAACTGATAGGTTGGATTAGACTGTCCACCTTTAAATTCTTTTACAGATAAATTACCCTCGAAACCTGGTATTGTATCAGAGAGATATTCTTCCAATTTTTTTTCAGGAAATTTTAGTTTTTCTTGAACATCCATTGTACCTGTAAATTTTTCGGTAGATGTTAAATCATTGTTATTAATCATTTTCCTCCCTTTTCATCGCTCGCCATCCGATATCATTTCTATAATAAGAACCATTCCATTTTATCATATTTATAGCTCTTAAAGCACTTTTATTTGCATCTCCAACGGTTTTTCCAAGACTTGTTATATTGAGAACTCTCCCACCATTTGTATATATTATATCATTCACTTTTTTTGTTCCTGCATGATAAATATAAATATCGTCTTGATTACTGACTTTATTGATACCTTTAATTTCATGACCAGTTTTATAATCATTAGGGTAACCCTTGGAGGACATAACTATAGTTAATGCAAATCTATCATCCCATAGAATTTTTTCCTGATTTAGAGAGTTTTTACAACTGCTTATTATCAGGCTTAATAAATCAGATTTTAATCTTGGTAAAATTACCTGGCACTCTGGATCACCAAATCTAACATTATATTCAATAAGTTTTGGACCTTCATTTGTTATCATTAAACCAGCATACAGAACTCCTGTGTAAGGGCACCCTAAGTCTTTCATAGCTTTTAATGTAGGTTTTATAATTTTATTAATAGTTATTTCTTTTAATTCCCTATTCATTATTGGAGCAGGAGAATATGCACCCATTCCACCGGTATTTGGACCAGTATCACCTTTGCCAATTCTTTTATGGTCTTGAGCGCTAGTTAATTCAATAAAATTATTTTCATCTGCAATTATAAAATAGCTTACCTCCTCCCCAATTAAAAATTCTTCTATAACTATTTCTTTTCCTGCATCATTAAAAAGACCTGAAAAAATTTCTTTAACAGCTTTTTCAGCTGCATTATAGTTTTCAGCAATAATTACACCTTTTCCTGCAGCCAATCCATCAGCTTTAATGACAATAGGGAATAACTGTCC
>CACOFZ010000002.1 GCA_902626605.1 uncultured PS1 clade bacterium | reverse complement strand
TAATCTTAAGCAATTATCAGAAATTAAAACCTCTATAGATAGTTTTGAAGTTGAGTTTGGCGGTATTGAAAAACTTCGCAAAACAGGTGAGGAATATCAGGAAACTATTACTACGCTAAAAATTGAGTTAGATAGAATTAGTACAGAAATAGAAAGCAAGGGTGATATTGAAAAGAAAATACCTCAAGCTATTGACTTAATATCTTCTCTTGAAGAACGTATACAAAATTTTAAGAACGAGAAGAGTAATTATACTAGTCTTCCTGAGGAGATTGAAAAAAAGAAAGATACTCTTAATACCCTTATAGAAGATGCTAGGTTAAAAAAATTATCCTCTGAAGATAAACTTACAGATCTAGAAAATAAAATTGATGCTATTAGATCTAAGCAAAGAGATATTATAGAAAAAGAGGCACAGCATAGAGAGTCTGAAGCTAGGCTTGAGACTTTACTTCAAAATAATCGTGAAAAAAAAGATGATATCAATAGCCAAATTGATAAAGATCTAAAATTAAATAACAATCAATTACTAGAATTAGTAAATTTTAGCGAAGACAATCCTAGACCAGATGAAATAACTGCGGAACAAAATTTTGAACGATTCAAGAATGAGAGAGATATTTTGGGGGGTGTAAATTTAAGAGCTGATGATGAACTTAAAGAAGTACAAGATCGTTTTGATGAAACCAAATCTGAAAGAGAAGATCTAGATGCTGCAATATCAAAACTTAAGAAAGGTATCTCTGGTTTAAATCAAGAAAGCAGAGAAAGAATGAAACAAGCATTTAATGAAGTTAATGAAAAGTTCCAAAATGTCTTTAAGAAACTTTTTGGTGGAGGTCATGCGGAATTAAATTTTGTTGACTCAGATGATCCTTTAGAGGCTGGCTTGGAGATGCTAGCTCAGCCACCAGGAAAAAAACTTAAGTCTATGGAATCTCTCTCTGGTGGAGAAAAAGCACTTACTGCTATATCATTAATATTTGCAGTTTTTCTTACAAACCCGTCTCCCATTTGTGTTTTGGATGAGGTTGATGCACCATTGGATGATGCTAATGTTGAAAGATTTTGTGATTTAATTGAAGAAATGTCTAAAAATGTTAACACTAGGTTTCTTATTATTACTCATCATGCATTAACTATGTCGCGTATGGATCGTCTTTTTGGAGTTACTATGCAGGAAAAAGGAATTAGCAAATTAGTTTCAGTAGATTTAAAGACTGCAGAAAAATTTCGTAAGTTAGCGTAAACCTGTAAAAAGAATATTTTAGGTAAAAATTGTGACCAAAAATGATTTAAATTCGGAAGGCAAAAAAAAATTAGATGCATCTGATCTAATATCAAAAATAGATGAATTTAAAGAAAAAGAAAGGCTTGCAAAGACGTCTGAAAATATTGAAAAACGTGGAAATTCAATAGGTTTGGCCTTTAGATTAAGTACTGAGCTTGTGTCAGGTATCGTTGTAGGCTCTATTATGGGCTGGTCACTAGATAAATGGCTGGGATCCCAGCCGTGGTTTTTTTTAATTTTTTTTATTTTAGGTATTGCAGCTGGGATAATAAATGTTATTAAGACTGCTAAGAATATGAATAATGAGTCTTGAATTTAAGGAATTTAATTTAAATGGCTTCAGCTGATAATTTAGATGATCATCACTCTGCAGGATCCTTTCCTGCTGACCCAATGCACCAGTTTGAAATTTCAAGATATTTTGAATTAAATCTTGGTGGATTAGATATTTCTTTCACAAATTCTGCCCTATTTATGGTTATTTCCGTTATTCTAATAAGCTTTTTTTCAATTTTCTTTGTAAGAAAACAAGCACTAGTTCCTTCTAGAATGCAATCATTAGTAGAACTATCTTATGAGTTTGTTTCCAATATGGTTAGGCAGAATGTTGGTCAAGAAGGAAAGAAATACTTTCCATTTATTTTTACTATTTTTATGTTTGTGCTCTTTTTAAATATGCTTGGAATGATGCCATATAGTTTTACAGTTACAAGTCATATCGCGGTAACATTTGCTTTAGCATTTTTAATTTTTCTACTTGTAACAATTGTAGGCTTTGTTAAGCACGGATTTGGATTTTTTGGTTATTTCGCTCCAAAGGGCGTACCTGTTTTTATGCTACCACTTTTAGTTGTTATTGAGGTTATTTCTTACTTTACAAGACCCATTAGCCTATCTGTAAGATTATTTGCAAATATGATGGCTGGTCATACTATGCTTAAGGTATTTTCTGGCTTCGTTCTATCTTTGGGTTTTGTAGGTGGATGGTTGCCTCTTGGTGTAATGGTTGCATTTACTGGGTTAGAAATTTTAATAGCATTTTTACAAGCATACGTTTTTACAATTTTAACTTGCATTTATTTGAATGACTCATTGCATATGCATTAAATTTAATTATAACAATATTATTAATTTTTAAATAAGGAGATTAAAATGGAAGCAGAAGCAGCAAAATATATAGGTGCTGGAATAGCATGTATGGCTCTAGCTGGAGCAGGTATTGGAATAGGACTTATCTTTAGTAGCTATCTTCAGGGAGCTTTAAGAAATCCAAGCGCTGCACAAGCCCAATTTCCAAATCTATTGCTAGGTTTTGCACTAGCAGAAGCTACTGGTTTGTTTGGATTATTAGTTGCATTAATTCTTTTATTTGTTCTTTAATTTTTAAAAAATTTTATGCCTCAATTAGACTTTACAACATTCATTCCTCAACTTTTTTGGTTATTTTTGTGTCTTAGCTTTTTGTATATTGTATTATCAAAAATAGCTTTACCAAGAATTTCTGATGTAATTGAAGAGAGAAATGATACAATTACTGATGACCTCGATGAGGCCAAAGCTTTATCATTAGAAGCAGAAAAAGTTGTTGATGAGTTAAAGTCTAAACTTGAAGATGCAAGATCCTCGTCACAAAAAAAGCTAATGGACGAGAGGCAGAAAAGTTTAGATATAGTTTCGTCTGAAAGAAAAAAATTCGAAAAGAATATATCTAAAGAAATATCCTTATCTGAAGAAAAAATAAACAAAGGTAAAGTTGAGGCTCTAAAAGAGGCCTCAGAACTTGCTATAGATATTGCTGAAGAAATTATTAATAATCTTTATGTTAAGAAGGTTGATAAAAAAGATTTAAATAAATTCTCTAAAGATTTAAATTAAGGTAGGTAGATTTTTATGTTTGATGCAACTTTTTTTGTAGCTTTATCTTTTATATTGTTTGTTGTTTTTGTTATTTGGGCAGGACTTCCATCTACAATTATTAAGTCTTTGGACGATAGATCTGAGCAGATCAAAAAAGAACTTGATGAGGCAAGAATCCTTCATGAAGAAGCACAAAAGCTTCTTGCTACAGAAAAAAGAAAACTAGAACAATGTGATGCAGAGGTTGAGGAGATTTTAAAACAGGCCTCCGAACAAGCTGCTTTAATAACTGAAAAATCAAATAATTTACTTAAAGAAGAAATTCAAAGAAAACAAAAGCAGGCTGATCTTAAAATTGCTCAAGCTAGGGATGAAGCAATTAAAGAGGTAAAGGCTAAAGCATCAGAATTATCATTGATTATTGCAAAAGGGTATTTGAAGGAAAATATTGATGATAAAATAGCTTCAGAACTGATAGATAAAAGCATTTCCGATCTAAAGGATAACCTATAGCTATTAATCCTCTTTTAATCTTGGCATAATATCTACAAAATTACATGGTTCATGCCTACTATCTAACTGGAATTTTAAAATTTCATCCCATCCATCTGCAACCGCGTTAGGTGAGCCGGGTAAGGCAAAAATAAACTTATTATTATATATACCCGCAGTTGCTCTAGATTGAATAGTAGACGTTTTTATTTTTTCATAAGAAATTTTATGAAAAATAGCAGAAAAGCCATCAATATTTTTTTCAAAAATTTCCTCTAATGACTCTGGTGTTACATCGCTACCAGTTAATCCTGTTCCACCTGTTGTTATTATTATATCAATATTTTTATCATTACCCCAGTTTATGATATTTTCTTGTATTTCATCCTTGTTATCTTTTATAATTTTTCTATCATAAACTGAGTGACCAAATTCAGAAATTTTTTTCTCTAAAACATCACCTGATTTATCATTCTGTAAAGTCCTAGAGCTTGAAATAGTTAAAATACAGATATTAAGTTTTATGAATTCTGAGATAGCATCAGTCATTGTAAATTTAACTCCTTAATCTTTTTTGATAACATTATTAAATCATTCCATGTTTCTCTTTTGTATTCAGGTCTTCTAATGAGAAATTCTGGCGTAAGGATAGGCAAGCATGGAATAGTTTTATCACCATATCGATAATTTAAAAAACTTCCTCTTGAGTTTAAAATACCAATGTCCTTTTGAAGAATATATTTTATTGGGTCAGCTCCTAAAAAAATAAGAATTTTTGGTTTAATTATTTCAATTTGTTTTTTTATAAATGGAACCAATAACTCAATTTCACTCTTATTTAACTCTCTTTCACCAGGAGTTTTCCATGGAATAATTGGAGTAAAACATAGATTATCTATTGATAAATTTATTGATGATAGAATATTAATAAATAAATTATAATTTTTACCAACTAAGACCTTTCCCTCCTTGTCCTCTAAAGGTGAGGGTATATTAGTAATCATCATTATTTTTGAATTTAAATTACCTTGGGTTTTAATTGAATTTTTAGAAATATTTTTAAGTTCACACTCTATTGAATTCGAAAGGTATTTATATAAATCGTTGTAATTATCAAAATTATTAAGATTATTAGAGAATGTATTTTCAGTTTTTTTATCTACTTTTATTTTATTATCTTCGTAGGATGTTATTGGTGAATCTGATAAAACTTCATTGATACCTGCTTCAACTTGCCATTTAAGATCGTCTAAAAATTTATGCATATTTGATGATATCACTATTTTAAAAAATCATTTAAAATATTTACTATAAAAGAAAAAATAACATTATTTTATACTTTAAGATTTTTATGATATTGATATAGTAAATTCTATATAATTTATTTTATAAATAATACTAATTTATATAATTAATTTGATAAATACAATAAAAACTATTGAATATGGTGTTATTTAACTTTTATTTGAGCGCCGAATTATGTTACAGGATAAGACATGAGTGATTTACCTTTAAACGAAGTAAACGCAAGACAAGGCCAGGTTTTAGATTCTTCGTCTCGTGAGTCTATGGAGTACGATGTTTTAATTGTTGGTGCTGGTCCAGCAGGTTTATCAGCGGCAATACAATTAAAACAACTAGCACAAAAAAATGATTTGGACCTATCTGTTTGTGTATTAGAAAAATCTAGCGAAGTAGGTGCTCATATTTTATCAGGAGCAGTTATAGAGACCGTTGCTCTTGATAGATTACTTCCTGATTGGCAAGCAATGGATAGTCCCATAAAAACAAAAGTTAAAAAAGATAAACTTTCGTATTTTGGTAAAGATTGGTCTTTTTCCATACCTCAGATAATGCTGCCTCCTCTGATGAAAAATCATGGCAATTATATTGTAAGTCTTGGAAGTGTTTGTAAGTGGTTAGGTGAGGTTGCAGAAGGTTTAGGCGTAGAAATTTATCCAGGGTTTAGTGCTGCTGAGGTATTATTTAATAATGATAATAGTGTTAAAGGTGTCGCCACAGGAGATATGGGTGTTTCTAGAGAGGGAGGAGCAAAAGACTCCTGGGAAGCAGGAATGGAGTTACATGCCAAATTTACTTTATTTTCCGAAGGAACAAGAGGATCGCTGTCTAAATTTTTGATTGATAATTTTAATCTCTCAGATGGAAAAGATTTTCAGAAATATGCAATTGGTCTTAAAGAGGTTTGGGAAATTCAGGAGGAAAATTTTTCTGAGGGTCTCGTTGAACATTCTATGGGGTGGCCTTTAAGCGATGGTACAAATGGTGGTTCTTTCTTATATCACTTTGATCATAATCTAGTTTCAATTGGTTATGTAATTCATTTAAATTATACGAATCCCTATGCATCACCTTTTGACGAATTCCAACAATTTAAGACACATCCTTCAGTTAAAAAAATTCTTAAAGGAGGAAAAAGACTATCTTATGGTGCTAGGGCAATTACAACTGGAGGATATCAGTCAGTTCCTAAGCTAAATTTTCCTGGAGGTGCTTTAATTGGATGTTCAGCTGGTTTCTTAAATTATCCAAAAATTAAAGGCACACACAATGCTATGGAATCTGGGATGTTAGCAGCAGAAGCTATAATTGAAAAAAAAATAAACCAAGACGAAAGCAATGATCTTGATAATTACCAGCAAAGATATGAAAAAAGTAGAATTTTTAAAGAACTTAAAAAAGTAAGAAATGTTAAGCCTTATCAATCAAGATACGGTCCCTTGCTTGGTACACTTTTGAGTGGTTTCGATATGTGGCTTAGTACTTTTGGTATTACAATGCCATTCACACTTGGCCATAATAAACCAGACTATAAAACATTAAGAAAAGCTTCTGATTGTGAAGAAATAGAATATCCAAAACCAGATGGAGAATTTTCTTTTGATAAATTATCCTCGGTTTTTCTGTCAAATACAAACCATGAAGAAGATCAGCCTTGTCACTTAACTTTAAAAGATACTTCAATTCCAATAAGCTTTAATTTGCCGGAATATGCTGAGCCTGCCCAACGATATTGTCCTGCAGGAGTTTATGAAATTATAAAATCGGGGGAAAATAACGAAAACTGTTTACAAATTAATGCTCAAAACTGTGTCCATTGTAAAACATGTGACATCAAAGATCCTTCTCAAAATATAAATTGGGTTGCACCTCAAGGTGGAGAGGGCCCTTTATATGGAGGTATGTAGGTATTTAAATATTTATGGAAATCATTGAGGAAGCAAAATCAAAAATAAATATTTCTTTAAACCTTACCGGTAAAAAGGAAAATAATTTCCATCAACTTCTTAGTTTTATTTGTTTTAGCAATCTTTCAGATCAACTAATATTAACAAAATCAGATATTTTTGATTATGAAATTCAATCTTCATTTGAAAAAATTCCGTATAAAAATGATTTAATATTTAAAACTCTTGAAATTTTAAAAAAATATTTAAAATTAAATGATCTACCGCCTTTTAAGTTAATACTTAGAAAAAATATACCCTTAGGATCTGGTCTAGGTGGTGGTTCAGCTGATTCTGCTGCCTTAATACGCATGTTAAATAATTTTTTAGATTTAAAACTATCAAAGATTGATATGATAAATATAGGAGCTGAAATTGGATCTGATATTCCAGCATGCATAATTTCAAAACCTCTAATTGCCCATGGTAGAGGAGAAAAAATACTAGAATTAGATTACAACGATATTTATGATTTATTAATTATTTACCCATCTATAAATATCTCTACCAAAGAAATTTTTAATTTAATAAATATTAAAGATTATACAGATAAAAATTTGTTAGAAACTAGAGATTGGATTGAAAAGAAATCAGATATTAATAGTAATGATTTTTTTAAAAAATTCAGTAATGATTTGCAAAATATTGCAATAAATAAGTATCCAATTATCTCTGATATTTTATTATCTTTAAATAAAAAAAATGCTATCTTTTCGTCCATGACTGGTTCAGGTTCAGCTTGCTTTGGAATTTTTCACGAAAAAGATATTGATTTTGCATCAAATTACTTTGAAAAGAATTTTCCAAGTTGTTTTGTAAAAAAAACAAAACTTAATGATTTCTAATTAGAGAAAAATCTACCAAATCTATTAAAGCATTTCTTATAGGGTTATTCTCAAAATCTCTCATAATGTACTTAGCCTTCTCACCATATCTATTTGCTAATTTTAACGTTTGATTTATTGTATCCTTATCTCTTATTATTTTTTTTGCAATTTCAAGATCAGTTTTATTTCTTACTTTTTTATTGAATGTTTTTTTCAAAAAATCCTTTTCTTTTTTACTAGCATTTTTCATGGCCAAAATAATTGGAAGAGTTACTTTTCCATCATAAAAATCATCACCATTATTTTTACCCATTTTATTTGAAGAGCCATCATAGTCGAGGGCATCATCTTTTAACTGAAACGCTGTACCAAGATTTTTACCAAAATTAAAAAGATTCTTTCTTTGAGATTTATTTGCTCCTGATACAATGCCTCCAACTTCACAAGCACTTGAGAAAAGAGCTGCGGTTTTAGACTCTATTATTTTTATATAATTAATCTCCTTAATACTTACATTATTAGTTTCAACTAATTGCAAAACTTCGCCTTCAGCAATTATTGCTGCAGCTTTTGATAGTATATTTAAACATTCAATAGAATTAGTTTTAACCATAAGTTGGAAGGCCTTACCTAGCAAAAAATCACCAACCAAAATACTTGATTTGTTATCCCATAATGTATGCGATGTTTTTTCTCCTCTTCTGTAAATACTTTCATCTACAACATCATCATGTAGAAGGGTTGCGGTATGTAATAATTCAACTGCAGCAGCTAGCTTTATATGGTTTTTATTTCTAATTTTAAGCATTTTTGCACATGAGATTGTTAACATGGGTCTTAGTCTTTTACCCCCAAGGTCAATTATATGTTTTGATAATTTTGGTATTCTATTAACATCACTATTAATTTGATTTTTTATTAACTTATCTGTCTCATTAAATTCTTTTTTAATTAATTTTTTGAGATTATGAAGTGATAGATCTTCTTTACTTATTTTTACCATAATGCTTACCTTAAACATATTTTGATATTTATGTAGCATAGATTATATGGGTAGTCTTTAAACAAATAAAAATGAAAATTAAGATAATTTATTATTAATATTTATGAGTAAAATTGAAACATTAGATAATTTTTTAGGGGGTAAATTAAAAATATACCAGTTGAAGGAAGGCTTTAGAGCAGGACATGACTCTGTATTATTGGCTTCTGCAATTAAGGCATTTGAGGGGGACTCATGCCTGGAACTAGGTTTTGGTACAGGTGTAGTCTCTCTTTGCTTAGCAAAAAGAATTCCTAACTTAGATATTGTTGGAATAGAAAATGACATCGAAATGCTAAAAATTTCAAAAAAAAATATTGAATTAAATAATTTTAAAAAAAATATTAAAGTTTTTGCTGGTGACATTGAAGGAAAAATTGAGAATTACCAATTTATAAAACGCCAATCATTTGATCAAATTTATGCAAATCCTCCATATTTTATTAAAGAAAATCTCTCTGAACCATCTAATAAAAATAAAAAAATTGCAAATATAGGTAATAAAAGAACTTTTGATTTATGGTTAAAAAAAGCTCTTACTTTTTCTAAATCAGGAGGAACAATAACCTTTATAAATCATATTCAAAATCTTCCAGAAATGATATTTCTGTTTTCGAAAAAACTAGGAGATATAAAAGTAACTCCAATTTTTCCAAAAAAAGATGAAAAAGCATCTAGATTCATTATAAGTGGGGTTAGAGATTCAAAAAAACCTCTATCATACAATCAAGGTTTAATCCTAACAAATAAGGATGGTAAAATTCCAAAAAATATAGACAACTTACTAAGAAATGGAATTGGCTTCAATCATTAGGTCTTTAGTGCTATTTATTAAAATTAGATTAGTATAAAACAATACGTTAAGTTCTTTTTATGGAGGTTAGCCATGGTTGCTGAAAATATGGATGAGTTGGTCTCTTTATGTAAAAGAAGAGGCTTCATATATCAGACAAATGAAATCTATGGTGGTCTTCAAGGTTTATATGATTATGGACCGCTTGGTGTAGAGCTTAAGAATAACCTAAAGAGTTCTTGGTGGAGTTCTATGGTGTATGAGAGAGATGACGTTGAGGGTCTAGATTCTTCTATTTTAACTCATCCACATGTTCTTAAATATTCCGGTCACGAAGAAACATTTACTGATCCTCTTGTAGATTGTAAAGATTGCAAATCAAGATGGAGAGCTGATCATATTAAGGATAATCTTTGTCCATCATGTGGTTCAGAAAATCTTACTGAGCCAAGACCATTTAATCTTATGTTTAAAACTAATGTGGGCCCTGTTGATGATGGATCAAATTTTGCTTATTTAAGGCCCGAAACTGCTCAACAAATTTTTACTAATTTTAAGAATGTTATTGACTCAACCTCAAGGGTTTTACCTTTCGGGATAGCTCAAATTGGTAAAGCATTTCGTAATGAAATTACCCCTAGAAATTTTATTTTTAGAGTTAGAGAGTTCGAGCAAATGGAATTAGAATTTTTTGTCGAACCAGGTACAGACGAGGATTGGCATGAAAAATGGGTAGAAAAAAGAATTGAGTGGTGGGAAAATCAAGGAATAAGTAAGGAAAATATTCAGATAATTGATGTTCCTAAAAAAGATCTTTCACATTACTCAAAGAAAACTATAGATATTATGTATAAATTTCCTCACGGTGTTGAAGAGCTTGAGGGTATTGCCAATAGAACTGATTTTGATATTGGTTCACATACTAGACATCAAAAAGATTTTCAAATTGATTCAAAGGTAATTAAAAATGAAGATTCAGTTACTAAATTAGCAATTCAAAATAAAAAAACTAATGATTGGGTTATTCCTTTTGTTATTGAGCCTTCAGCAGGAGTGGATAGAGGTGTTTTGGCAATTTTGAACGAGTCTTATAGAATTGAAAAATTTGATGATGGAAGGGAAAGAACAGTTCTTGCACTTAAACCTCATCTTTCTCCGATTAAGGCAGCAGTAATACCTCTAAAAAGAAATAATGATGAAATTGTAGAAAAAGCTTTAGATATCAAAAGAATGCTTCAAAGCTTGAAACTAGGACGAGTGTTATTAGATAACTCTGGTAATATTGGTAAAAGTTATAGAAGACACGATGAGGTAGGTACTCCAATGTGCATTACAGTTGATTTTCAAAGTTTAGACGACGATACAATTACTGTAAGAGATAGGGATACAATGGAACAAGTAAGAATAAGTTGTGATGAAGCCCCTAATTATTTTCAAAAAAATCTTTTATAGGTATACCACATAAATGGAAAAATGGATTTACAGTTTTAACAAAAATATTAATGAATTAAAAAACCCAGCTGAATTATTAGGCAATAAAGGTGTTGGTTTGAATTTGATGACAGATCTAGGATTACCTGTACCCCAAGGTTTTACAATTTTAACAACACTCAACCATTATTTTCAGAAAAATAAATCCTTTCCAATTGAATTTAAAAATGAGTTAGCAGAAAATATTTCAAAATTAGAAAAAATGTCAAATTGCAAGTTTGGTTCTTCTATAAACCCTTTGCTAGTTTCAGTGAGATCTGGATCGCAAAAATCAATGCCAGGTATGCTTGATACCATCCTAAATATTGGATTTAATAAGAAAGTTCTTAAATTTTATGAAAAACAAAACAAAGGATTATTTGCTTGGGATACATGGCGGCGTTTTTTGCATATGTTTTCTCACGTAGTATATAAAATTGAACACTTTTATTTTGATGAAATTTTAGATAGCTATCTTTTAGGAGCTGGTCTTCAGTTTGAAAAAGATTTAGAAGTCAATGATATTGAAGAAATATGTAATCAATATTTAATTTTAATTGAAGAAAGAATTGGAAGACCCTTTCCAGAGGATGTGAATGAACAGCTTGTCTTAAGCATCAATGCGGTAATGGAGTCTTGGTTTAATGAGAGAGCAATTGACTATAGAAGAATTAATGAAATTCCTGATGATTTTGGTACGGCAGTAAATATTCAAAGAATGGTCTTTGGAAATTTAGATGATGAGAGCGCAACCGGAGTAGTTTTTTCTAGAAACCCCCAAGATGGAAAAAAAAGATTAAAAGGCGAGTATATTATTAGATCTCAAGGTGAGGATATAGTTTCTGGTTTTAAAACCCCTTGGGCTATTAGTAATGTCGATAAAAGCGAATCACCATCAACAATATTATCTTTAGAAGAAAAATTTCCTGATTGTTATAAGGCGTTAGAAAAATTTTCTAAAAAATTAGAAAATTATTTTTCATGTATCCAAGATATTGAATTCACAATAGAGTCTAAAAAATTATGGATTTTGCAATCAAGAAAAGCAGAGTCAAATATTGAAGCTTCATTAGTAATCTATTGCGACATGGTTAAAGAGAAATTAATTACAAAAAAAGAGGCTATTTTATCTCTAGATATTGAAAAAATTGAAAAGTTATTATCACCCATAATTGATCCAAAAAATAAAAATGAAATATTAACTAAGGGGCTTCCAGCTTCTTTAGGGGTAGTTTCAGGAGTCGTTGTATTTGATTTTGAAAGTTTAACTAAATTTAAAAATAAAAAACAAAAAACAATTTTAGTTTTAAAAGAAACAAATGCAAATGATATAAAAGCGATGCATGCATCATCAGGAATTTTAACTACCCAAGGCGGTATGACAAGTCACGCAGCAGTTGTTTCAAGAGGTTTAGGTAAAACATGCGTTACAGGAGCAAGAGATATAAAAATTGATATAGATAATAAAAGATTTCACTGCGGGGGTAAGTTTATTACTGAGGAAGAGATAATTACTATTAATGGTGAAAATGGCGAAGTATATATTGGTGAAACTCCAACAATTATTCCTAATTTACCTGTATCATTGAGTGAAATTATAAATTGGTGCAAAGAAATTAATAAAAACGAAATCAATAATGTTTTGAGTTTTCTAAAAGAAACAAAGAAAATTATAAATCAATAAAATAATTAATCATTACTTAAAGGGCCTGATGTTTTTAAAAGCTCTCTTGCTTTTTGAGGATTTGCAGCTACCTCTTTTTCAAGCTCCTCCAATTCTTCAGGAACGTACCAATGAATCTTATCTGATTGATAAGCATTCCAAACAGTTTTTGCTATTTCTTCTGATGAAATCAATCTCCAAATACCATCTTTTGGCAAATTTTTTCTTATTTCGTCTCTAATCATTGGTGTATCAATAACACCAGGAAGTATATCAGCAGCTCTTGAGTTGAATCTTTTAAACTCCGATGAAAGTGACTCAGTTAAGCCTTTTACAGCATGCTTTGAAGCAGAATATGAGGCTATCATCTCCATTCCCATTATTCCTGAACTAGAAGATGTTGTTATACTTATAGAATTGGCTGTATTTTTTAATAAATTTACTGCAGAATATATTCCATTTATTACCCCGACAATATTTATATTAATAATATCCATATGCCTCTGATAAGGTATTTCATCAAAAAAACCTCCCTCAGTAATTCCTGCATTATTAAAAAGTATGTCTAGTTTTTCTTCAGATCTTAAGGAAAAATTATTAACGCAGTCCTGAAAATTCTCTTTATTTGTAACGTCTAATACATCGTATATTATATTTTCGTTTCCAAGTTGACTTTCTAGTTCTAAAAGATTTTCTTTGTTATTATCATAACAGCCGACAAACCAATTTTTTTCCAGAAAAAGTTTCGCTGTTGAACGTCCCATCCCTCCAGCGGCACCGGTAATAAAAATAGATTTTAAATTTTTCATAATAAATACCTCAAGAGAAATCTAAGCCTATATCAAGTGATGGCGATGAATGAGTAAGCCAACCAGAAGAAATTAAATTTACACCTGTTTTTGCTATTTCGAGAATATTATCTTTTGTAATTTTTCCTGACGCTTCCAATATTATATTTTTTTTATTTAGATTAACTGCTTTTACTAAATCGTCTATTTTAAAATTATCAAGAAGAATTGCGTTTGTTTGTGTTTCTAATGCCTCTCTATATTGATCCAAATTATCAACTTCAACTTCTATATTAACCATATGGCCACATTTTTCCCTCGCTAAAGAAACAGAATTGGTTATAGATCCTGAAAGTGCAAGATGATTATCTTTTATTAATATACCGTCATATAAACCAAAGCGATGGTTCATACCGCCTCCGTCTTTAACAGCATATTTTTCTAATATTCTAAGATTAGGTGTAGTTTTTCGGGTTGAAACAATTTTTGTATTTGTTTCAGATATTAAATTTACCATTTCGTTGGTTGCTGATGCTATTCCTGATAAATGACTTAAAAAATTTAAGGCCGTTCTTTCGGCGCTGAGTATTGAAGATGCATAACCATCTATTGTGGCAATAATATCTTCTTTTTTTACAATTGAGCCATCATTTAATTTTTTCTTAAAATTTAAACTACTATCTAATATTTTAAATGATAACTCGGCAACTTGTATCCCAGAAATTACTCCATCCGATCTAGATTTTAAAACAAAGCTATTTTGTAAATTTTTATCTATTACTGAATTACTAGTTATATCACCTTGGTGACCTAAATCTTCATAAAGCGCATCTTTTACAATTTTTTCAAATGAAAATTCTAGAGGATTTACTTCAATCATAATTCAATCATTTTAACAATTGCTTGTTTTGCTTTGATTGCAACTTCGGGATTAACTAAAACTTCTACTTTTTTATTCCACAATGATTCTAAGATATTCTCAAGGTTAATTGTTTTCATATGGGGACATAAATTACAAGGCCTTACAAAATTTACATTTGGATTTTCAACAGAGATATTATCACTCATAGAGCATTCAGTTACCATTAAGACCTTTTCCGGTTGATTATCTTTTACCCAATTAATCATTGCAGCTGTTGATCCAGAAAAATCAGACTCTGCTACAACTTCTGGTGAACATTCAGGATGAGCAATAACTCTTACTCCAGGCTCATTTTCTCTAAACTCTCTAATTTCCTCCGGTGTAAATTCTTCATGTACTTCACACCTTCCTTTCCACATAATAATTTTCTTTTTTGTTTCTTTAGCAACATTCATTGCAAGATACTCATCAGGTAAAAATATTATTTCATCGGAATCTAGTGAGTTAACTATATCTAGTGCATTTGACGATGTACAACAAACATCCGACTCAGCCTTTACTTCAGCTGAAGTATTGACATAAGTAACAACAGGAATATTAGGATTCTCTTCTTTTATTTTTCTAACATCTTCACCAGTTATAGACTCTGCCAATGAACATCCTGCATCCATACTTGGAATAAGAACTGTTTTATCCATATTTAAAAGTTT
The DNA here is from genome assembly GCA_902626605.1 of uncultured PS1 clade bacterium. GTDB lineage: Bacteria > Pseudomonadota > Alphaproteobacteria > MED-G09 > MED-G09 > MED-G09. Next base: position 141,709 of record CACOFZ010000002.1, on the reverse strand, counting down.
AGAAGTTTCAGCCATGAAGTGAACACCGCATTGAAGAATTATGTCAGCATCAACACTCCCTGCTTCTTTGGCCAATTGAAGAGAGTCACCTCTAATATCACTTATACAATGAAAAATTTCAGGAGTTTGATAATTATGAGCTAAAATAACTGCATTCATATCTTTTTTAAGAATATTAATTGCTTTTATATAAGGAGCAAAAAAAGGCCATTCAATTTCAGGAATAATACCTGCAACTTTATTATATTGATGCTCGGTCTCTTTAAACATTTTCTCTGTCCATGAAATATTCATTTCTTTAAGTATTTCTGGTCCTGATAAAAAATCTTTATTTTTTGTCTTTTGTTTTTTCATATTTTTAAAATCTAAATTGGGAAGAACGTTGGCAAATTAATATCAATACTCTTAATTCCATCTTTACTTGTGATTGTGATTGTCTCTCTTTCGGGATTAATAATTTTATCTATTTTGATTAAAGCTATACCATAATCTTCTATTTTCTTTATCACCGTTCCAATTGTTTTATTATTATAAACTAATTCATCATTATTAGTAAAGTTATCGTTACTTTTAAAGCACACAATTCTTTTTTTTGCTTTTCCTCTTCTGTACATCCGAGAGCTAACTTCCTGACCTATAAAGCAACCTTTTTGAAAATCAATCCCATTTAAATAATCTAAATTTGCCTCAATTGGAAATATATCACCAGGTTTTATCCCATCTCCAGTTTCAGCAATTCCTAACTTAATTAGTTTTTTTTCGTATAAAATTTTTTCATGAGAGGAATATTCATAATCAGATTTTAAAATTTTTCTTAGCCCAATTGATGCAAGTCTAGGATCAATATTCTCATTATCACTATGTCCATCATTTATATCTACAAAAACAGATAAGTCCTCTCTTTTGATTAATTTAATATCTGATTTTAATTTATACATATTTAACAATTTAATAAAATCATCAATATTTGATTTATAGATATCAATTAAAAAATTATTATTTTGTCTTGAAATAATAAAATCATATAAAAGTTTACCTTGAGGGGTTAAAATTGATCCATAAGATAATTTATTTGCTATTTTTTCAACATTACAAGTAACTATACCTTGAAGAAATTTTTCACCATCTATACCCTCAACTTGGAGTATCGAACGATCTGATAATTTTATTAATTTTTTTTTCATATTAATATTTTTATAATGATAATTATTAACTATAATGAATTAGGGTAAAAGAAACAATGTCGTTTGATACAATCTATAAAGGGTCAACTATAGTGACCCACAACAAAACATATATATCTGACATCGCTGTTAAGGAAGGAAAGATTATGAAAATAGGTAATCTTTCTGAGGAAGAAGCAAGTCAAATTATTGACATTACTGATCTTCATATATTACCAGGAGTAATAGATACTCAAGTACATTTTCGTGAACCAGGAGGAGAATATAAAGAAGATTTAAGTTCAGGGACTAAAGCAGCTGTTTTGGGGGGTGTAACTGGAATATTTGAGATGCCAAATACTGATCCCTCAACTACAAATGAGGCTGCTTTATTAGACAAATTTGCTAGAGCACGAGGAAGACTTCATTGTGATTATGCTTTTTATGTTGGTGGAACTGAGGATAATTATTTAGAATTACCCAACCTAGAAAATATCCCTGGTTGTTGCGGAGTTAAAGTTTTTATGGGTTTAAGCACAGGAACGTTATTGGTTTCTGGTGATAAAGAATTAGATAGAATATTGTCAAATATAAATAATAGGGCATCCTTTCATAGTGAAGATCAAGATTTATTAGAAGAAAGAAAAAAATACCGAATAAAAGGTGATACAAATTCTCATGAAATATGGAGGAATGATGAACAATGCTTTAAAGCAACTAAACGAATTGTAAAAATTGCAAGAAAGAATAAAAAAAATATTCATATTCTCCATGTTTCAACAGGGCAGGAAATAGAATTTTTAGCGAAAAATAAAGATATAGCCTCTGTTGAAATTACTCCTCAACATCTAACCTTTAATGCGCCTGATTGTTATAATAATTTAGGTAATTATGCCCAAATGAATCCTCCAATAAGAAGTTTGGAGCATCAAGAAAAACTATGGGAAGGTATTAGAAATGGGACAGCAGATATTATAGGGTCAGATCATGCACCCCATTCTCGAGATGAAAAGGAGGTTGAATATCCTGACTCTCCATCAGGAATGCCTGGTGTTCAAACCTTAGTTCCCATAATGTTAAATCATGTAAATAACGAAAAATTAACTTTACAAAGATTTGTGGAACTTACTAGTTATAATCCCTCTAAGTTATTTAAAATAAAAGGAAAAGGTCAAATAGAAATTGGATATGATGCTGATTTTACTGTTATCGATATGAATAGAGAAAGAGTTATAACTAATGATTGGATAGCTAGTAAATGTGGTTGGACACCATATAATAATATGAAAGTAAAAGGTTGGCCAGTAATGACTATTATTAGAGATAATATTGTTATGAAGGATGATATTGTTTTTGATCCATTAGGAGAGCCAATGAGTTTTGTAAGATGAGGAAAATATTATGACAGAATTATTCAAAGCATTAAAAATTGAAAAAAACGATGACCAACAAACTATTAATCTTGTAGAGATTTCTGAGAATGATCTTATGGAGGGAAATGTTGTTGTTGACGTTACGCATTCAACTTTAAATTACAAGGATGGTCTTGCAATGACAGGCGCCTCTCCAATAGTGAGAAGTTTTCCGATGATTCCTGGAATTGATTTTAGCGGAGTCGTTAAATCATCTGAGGATTCAAAGTTTTCACCAGGTGATAGAGTTGTAATGAATGGTTATGGATTATCTGAAAGTCATTATGGAGGTTATTCTGAGAGAGCTAGAGTGAATTCGGAGCACTTATTAAAATTACCTGAAAATATATCTAATCATCAAGCAATGCAAATTGGTACAGCAGGTTATACAGCTATGTTATGTGTTCTTGGTCTTGAGGATTTTGATATTAAACCTGATAGAGGAGAAATTCTTGTTACAGGAGCCTCAGGAGGTGTCGGATCAGTGGCTATATCTCTTCTTTCAAGTCTAGGTTTTTCTGTAATCGCTTCAACTGGTAGATTATCTGAGACGGATTATTTAAAAAGTTTAGGTGCTAGTTCAGTAATTGATAGAAATGAATTATCTGAACCATCAAAACCACTTGGAAAAGAAAGATGGATAGGTGCTGTTGACTCTGTTGGTAGTCAAACACTCTCAAATGTTTTAGCTCAAACTAAATATGGTGGAGCAGTCTCAGCATGTGGTCTTGCTCAGGGTATGGACTTACCTTCAACAGTTTTACCCTTTATCTTGAGAGGTGTTTCATTAATTGGAATAGACTCTGTAATGGCACCAATGTCTAAAAGAGAAAAAGCTTGGGATCGACTAAGCAAAGATCTTGATATGAATAAATTAGCTCAAATGGTTGTTGAAACAAACCTTGATAATATTCAGGAATTTGCTCAATTAATTTTGGACGGACAAGTGAGAGGAAGGGTGGTAGTAAATATTTCTTAAATTACTAAGACCTTATTTCCTTCAATCTTTCAGCAATTAAAAATGCCATATCAAGTGATTGATTAGCATTCAGCCTTGGGTCACAGTGAGTATGATATCTGCTCGATAGGTCTTCTTCTAATATTTCAAATGAACCACCACAACATTCAGTAACATTTTGACCAGTATTTTCAATATGGACTCCGCCAGCATAAGTTCCCTCTGATTGATGAATGTCAATAAATTGTTTTACTTCACTTAAAAGCGTATCTAAATATCTTGTTTTATATCCATTTGAAGCCTTTATTGTATTGCCATGAACAGGATCACAACACCAAACAACTTTTTTACCTTCTTTTTCGACCTTCTTAATTAATTTTGGCAGATGTTCAGATACTTTATCAACACCAAATCTAGATATCAGAGTAATCCTACCTGCCTCATTTTCAGGATTTATAATATCAATTAGTTTTATAAGTTCGTCAGCCTCAAGTGATGGACCGCACTTAATTCCAATAGGATTTTTAACACCTCTAACAAATTCAATATGAGCCCCATCAGGTTGACGTGTTCTATCACCAATCCAGAGCATATGTGCTGAAGTGTCATACCAATCACCACTGGTTGAGTCTATTCTTGTAAGAGCTTCCTCATATCCTAATAAAAGAGACTCATGACTAGTAAAAAATTCAACTGATCTAAGTTTTTGAGATGAGTCAGAATTAATACCCATTGCATCCATAAAATTTAAACTTTCAGATATTCTGCTTGCAAGAGCATCATATTGCTCACCTTGTTTACTCTCTCGAACAAAACCCATATTCCATTTATGGACATGATCAAGATTAGCATAGCCTCCTTGAGCAAATGCTCTTAATAGATTTAATGTTGATGCTGATTGTCTATAAGCCATTATCTGTCTCTCTGGATCAGGCTTTCTTAACTCTTTATCAAAAGAAATATCATTTATGATATCACCTCTATAACTAGGTAATTCTGTATCTCCTTGTTTTTCAATAGGTGCTGAACGAGGCTTAGCAAATTGGCCCGCAATTCTTCCAACCTTAACAATAGGACAACCAGCTGCAAAAGTCAGTACAATAGACATTTGAAGCATAACTCTAAAAGTATCACGAATATTATCTGGATGATGCTCAGCAAAACTTTCAGCGCAATCTCCACCTTGGAGCAAAAAAGCTTCTCCTTTAGATACTTTAGCAAGATTTTCTTTTAACCTTCTTGCTTCACCTGCAAAAACTAGAGGTGGGTATGATGCCAAACGCGACTCAACATCCTTTAAATGTTTTTTATCGTCGTAGTCAGGAACCTGCACAATAGGTTTTTTTCTCCAACTATCTTTTGTCCAGTTATCACTCAATTCAAACTCCATAACATAGGAAAATCTATATAAATCATAAATCTTCACATTAATAGTTTTTTATGAATTATTTGTTATAATTATAAATAGACAAAATGATTAAATTAAAAATAAATAGGACTATAGAAATAGTTGATAAAAAGACCTCTAAAGTTAAGACCTTTATTTTTATAATTATCTCTTAAGCTATTTTTAGAGCAGCTTCTAATTCTTCTTTATATTTTTTGAACTCTAATCTAGCAATTGTTCTATTATGAACTTCATCTGGACCATCAACTAATCTTAAAACTCTTGCTGAGGCATATGTTCTACCAAGACCAAAATCTGTAGTTACACCTCCACCACCATGAGCTTGGATTGCATCATCAACAATACTGCAAAGCATTTTAGGAGCTAAAACTTTAATCATAGCAATTTCTGCCCTAGCAACTTTATTTCCTACAGTATCCATCATGTAAGCAGCTTTCATTGTCAATAATCTTGAGCTCTCTATTTCAATTCTAGCTCTAGCAATTCTCTCTTCCCAAACCGAATGATCTGCAATTTTCTTACCAAAAGTTTCCCTGCTAAGAAGTCTTTTAGCCATTTTTTCGAGAGTTCTTTCAGCAACTCCTATTGCTCTCATACAATGATGAATTCTTCCAGGGCCCAATCGACCTTGACTAATTTCAAATCCACGGCCTTCTCCTAGAAAGAGATTTTCAGCAGGCACTCTTACATTTTCCAAAAGAACTTCGGAGTGACCATGAGGAGCATCATCAAAACCAAAAACAGGCAAATGTCTTTTAATTGTTACTCCTGGTGTTTCTAATGGAACTAAAATTTGACTTTGTTGTTGATGCCTAGGTGCTTCGGGGTTCGTTTTACCCATTAGTATGGCGATTTTACATCTTGGATCCATAACACCAGATGACCACCACTTTCTTCCATTAATTACATATTCATCGCCATCTCTTTTTATTGTTGTTGAGATATTAGTAGCATCTGAAGATGCTACATCAGGTTCTGTCATAAGATATGCTGATCTTATTTCACCTGCTAGAAGAGGCTTTAACCATTTTTCTTTCTGTTCTTCATTGCCATACTTATCTATAACTTCCATATTGCCGGTATCAGGGGCTGAACAATTAAAAACTTCACCAGCAAAACCAACTCTTCCAAAAATTTCGCAAAGAGGAGCATATTCTACATTTGTTAGTCCTGCACCTTTATCAGATTCTGGAAGGAATAAATTCCAAAGCCCTTCGGCTTTTGCTTTTTCTTTAAGATCTTCAAGTATTTGAGGTATTTGCCATCTATTTTCACCGAAAGCTTCCATTTGCTCTTCGTATACACTTTCATTTGGATAAACATTTTCATCCATAAATTTTTCTACTCGAGCTATTAATTCTTTTGTTTTATCACTATGATCAAAATTCATTTCTTCCTCTTTAATTTTATAGTTAAATAAATCTTATGCTTTAAATTATAATCCTTCAGATTACAAAAAAGCAATCTTAATATTATACTCTTTTCATTTTAAAATATGACTTAAGTATTAATTCGGACTCTTTTTCTTTAAAACCACCATAGAATTCAGGCTTATGGTTACAAGATGAAGTTTCAAAATATTTGATACCACTTTCAACTGCTCCAGTTTTATAATCGTATGCACCAAAGAAAAGTTTTTTTATTCTAGAGTAAGAAATTGCAGTTGCACACATAATACAAGGTTCTAGAGAAGAAAAGATAGTACAATCAGTTAGTCTTTCATTTTTTATCTTTTTAGAAGCTTCCCTAATACATAAAATTTCTGCATGCGCAGTAGGGTCAGATAATTCAATTATTCTGTTACCATTTGATGCTAAAATATTATTATTTTTATCAACTATTACAGCTCCAACTGGAACTTCATCTCGATCTCTAGCAAACCTCGCTTCCTTAAGCGCAATTTCCATAAATTGATTTGTAATTTTTAATGCATCATTCAATTACTTTTCTCCATTAACTATTTTATAATCAAATAATAAGATAATATAAAATAAGTTATGAAAAATAAGTCTAAAAAATACCCGTTAAGAATTGCAAAATTTATTGCTCAGAGCGGTATAGCTTCTAGGCGTAAAGCAGAAAAAATGATTTTAGAAAAAAGAGTTGCGGTTGATGGAAAAATCATTGAGTCTGCAGCTATTAATATTAATCAAGAGTCAAAAGTAAGAGTTGATGGCAAAGAAATTTACAAGCAAAAGAAACTACGTGTATGGTCTTTTTTTAAGCCTAATGGGATAATTGTAACCAAAAAAGATAAAGAGAATAGAAAAACAATATATGATATTTTACCGAAAAATTTAGAAAATATTATTTCCATTGGTCGATTGGATATAAATAGTGAGGGTTTAATTCTTTTAACTAATAGTGGAGAATTCTCAAGATATTTAGAATTACCCATTAATAATTTTGAAAGACAGTATAAAGTTCGTGTTCGTGGAGATATCGATCTTAATAAAATAAATTTAATTGAAAAAGGGATTACGATTGATGGAGTAAATTATTCTAGGAATAAGATAACTATTGGAAAAAAAACTGGAGTAAATTCATGGCTTTCAATAACTTTAAAGGAAGGAAAAAATAGAGAAATTAGGAAGCTATTTAAACATATTGATTTAAGCGTAAACAGATTATTAAGAGTTTCATATGGTCCTTTTAAACTAGACGATATGAAAAAAGGTGAATTAAGAGAAATTTCAAGTAATTTTTTGAAAAAGAAATATGAAGCTTATTTTTATTTATAATTAATGGAATTTTTATGAAAATCATTTCAGGATGCTTATCTGGTAGATTAATTAAATCACCAAAAGGAAGTAAAACAAGACCCACAAGTGCAAGGGCAAAAGAGTCTTTATTTAATTTTTTAGCACATGGATTAAAATTTAACTTTGATCAGACTCAAGTTTTAGATCTTTTTGCTGGATCTGGTTCTTTAGGAATAGAGTCCCTGTCTAGAGGTGCAAAGTTTTGTTCATTCATTGATAATGATATTAATTCAATCATAACAATTAAGGATAACTTGAAAAACTTAAATCTTGAAAAACAATCTTTTGTTAAAAAATGCGATGCAACTAATATTAATTTCAAATTTAGTAAGCCATTAGATTTAATTTTTTCAGATCCGCCTTATAAAAATTTTTCCAAAACAAAAATTGCTTTAGAAAAAATTAATAAAAAAAAATTAATCAATAAAAAAGGAATTGTCATAACCGAGTTGTCATCAAATGATAATATTGAAATGATTGAAGGGTTTGTAGTTAATAAAAAAAAGACTATTGGTAATACTCAGTTTTGTATTTATAGTTTAAATTAATTGAAAACATAAAAATTCTGAATATTATATTCACACATTATATAAGGGGAATTTTATGAAAGGTTTAATGCAAGATTGGCCGTTATTGGTCCATACATTTATCGACCATGCAAGCATTCACCATGGTGATAGAGAAATTATTACCAGAAAAGTTGAGGGTGACATTCATAGAACTAATTATAGTGAAATCCATTCAAGATCGAGAAAATTTTCAAAAGCACTGATAAAAATTGGTGTTAAAAAATCTGATGTAATAGGCACTTTAGCTTGGAATACTCACCGTCATCTTGAGTCATGGTATGGTATTACTGGTGTAGGAGCTATTTATCATACTCTTAATCCTAGGCTTTTTATGGAGCAACTAGAATACATAATTAATCATGCTGAAAATAAATTTATTGTTTCAGATATTAGTTTTGTTAAAATTTTGGAGGGTCTCGAAGAGAAAATACCAAATGTAAAAGGTATAATTTTTTTAACTGATAAAGAAAATATGCCAGAAACTTCATTGAAGAACGTATTTTGTTTTGAAGAAATGATCGATGTTGAAGATGATAACTTTAGTTGGATAAAAGTCGATGAAGGAGATGCTTGTGGTCTTTGCTATACCTCTGGAACTACAGGTAATCCAAAAGGCGTGCTATATTCTCATAAATCAAATGTATTGCATACATTAGTAGCAAATAATGCTGATGCAATGGGTATAAAGTCAACAGACTCCGTAATGCCTGTAGTACCTATGTTTCATGCAAATGCTTGGGGTCTATCTTTTACTGCCCCAATGTCCGGTTGTAAGATTGTTATGCCTGGAATGAACATGGATGGAGAGAGTATTTATCAACTATTAACAGAGGAGAAAGTTACTTTTACAGCTGCTGTTCCAACAGTTTGGCTTATGCTATTACAATATTTAGAAGCTAATAATTTACAATTACCTTACCTAGAGCGAGTTGCTATAGGAGGTTCAGCAGTTCCAAGAGTAATGCTTGAAAAATTTGAAAGAGATTATGAAGTTTCAGTTATGCATGCTTGGGGTATGACAGAAATGTCACCTTTGGGAACAATTGGAGCATTTAAACATGGTATGGAGGACCTTACCTTTGAAGACAAAGTAAATATTAAGCTAAAACAAGGTAGAGCATCATACATGGTAGAAATGAAGATTACTGATGATGAAAATAATGAAATTCCATGGAATGGAAAAGATTTTGGAAATTTAAAAGTAAGGGGCCCATTTATCTCCAGTCAATATATGAAAGGTGATGGTGGAGAAATTCTTGATGAAGACGGTTTTTTTGATACAGGTGATGTAGCAACAATTGATGAAATGGGTTTCATGCAAATAACCGATAGATCTAAAGATGTAATAAAGTCAGGTGGTGAGTGGATTTCATCAATTGAACTTGAAAATATTGCAGTTGGTCACCCTGATATTGCAGAAGCAGCCGTAATTGGTGTCCTTCACCCAAAGTGGGATGAAAGACCCTTACTGATATGTGTGGCAAACGAAGGGAAAAGTCCTTCAACTCAAGATGTACTGGATTTTTTAGATGGAAAGCTTGCAAAATGGTGGATGCCTGATGATGTTGTTTTTGTAAACGAAATTCCACATACAGCAACAGGTAAAATTCAAAAATTAACTCTAAGAGATCAGTTTAAGGATTACGTTCTTCCATCTTTGAAGTAATTATTTGATAGCTCTGTTTAGTCTATCATTTATTGCTACGCCAATACCTATATTTGGTATTGGAGCAATTGCTATTTTGCTACCTTTTGCTTCATATTTTTCTAAAAGATAAAAAAGGTTAGAAGCTGCCTCCTCTAGATTACCAGATTTACTTAAGTTTGGTTCTTTAAAATTTTCACCAAACCCAATAAGAACTTCATCTTTCTTTGGGTTTGTAATATTAATTCTTAAAGGTACTGTTGGTGAGTAATGCTTTTTTAACATCCCAGGAGATAAATTTGATTTTTCTGAAGCCTTTGCATTTAATTTCTCATAAATTTTTTCATTAATTTTCTTTTCAAGAATTTCTTTTGTTATTCCACCATGCCTATAAATTATAATATTATTATTTACTAATCCAATTACAGTGCTTTCAACTCCTATACTAGTTTTTCCTCCATCTAAAATTAGAGGTATATCGTCATTATATAAAAATTGTTTCTCTACATGTGCAGCAGAGGTAGGACTAAGCATACCAAATTTATTTGCGCTTGGTGCTGCTACTGGTTTACCTAATTTTTTTATAAGCGATAAAATTGTTTTGTTATTGGATATTCTTATTGCAATATTTTCTTTACCTGCGCAAAGTTCTTTACAAATTTTTGAATTATCTTTTCTTTTTAAAACAACAGTAAGTGGGCCGGGCCAAAAATCCTTTACAATTTTTAAAATTTTTTCATCAAATATACCAATTGACCTTGCTTGATCTAAGGTTGCGACATGTACAATCAAAGGATTTGATTTAGGCCTATTTTTATTTTTATAAATTTTTAGAACCGCTTCTTTATTTGTGGCATCAGCACCCAAACCATAAACAGTTTCCGTTGGAAATCCAATTAGTTTACCTTTTTGAAGTAATTCTACAGCTTCATTTATAGTCTTGTTGTTAATTTTTTTAATTTTTTTCATTTTAATTTTAATAATCTTATAGTTATAAAAGTCTTTTTTGTATAATAACTATTATTTTTTATTAAGGATATAGAGGCTATATATGACATTTGCATCACCAGTTAAACAAATGATTTTTGCTTTGAAAGAAATGGCAAATTATTCTGATATTGTTGAGTCAGAATTATGGCCTGATCTGGATGACAACTTTGTCGAAACATTGCTATATGAAGCTGCTAAACTAGCTGATAATTCGATTGCTCCATTAAATCAATCTGCTGATAAAGCTGGTTCAATTTTAAATAATGGAAATGTATCCACTGCTCCTGGTTTTAAAGAAGCTTATAAAGAGTTGGTCAATTCTTCATGGGGAACTGTTTCAGGCATGAAAGAATACGGCGGCCAAGGTTTTCCTAAAACAATATCTGTAATGATACAAGAATTATGGAATACATCTTGTATGAGCTTTTCTTTATGCCCCATGTTAACTCAAGGGGCTATTGAGGCTATTAGTCATCACGGTACAGAGAATCAAAAAAAAGAATATCTTCCTAAATTACTCACAGGGGAGTGGTCTGGAACAATGAATCTTACAGAACCTCAGGCTGGCTCTGATGTGGGGGCTTTAAAGACAAGCGCAAAAAAAAATAGCGATGGTTCTTATAGTATTAAAGGAACAAAAATATATATTACTTATGGTGATCACGATATGGCTGAAAATATTATTCATTTGGTTCTAGCAAGAATTGACGGTGCACCAGAGGGAAATAATGGTATTTCACTTTTTATAGTTCCTAAATTCATTAAAAATCAAAAATCAAATGAATTAGAAAAGAATGATCTTCAATGTATTGGTTTGGAGAATAAACTAGGAATTCATGCTTCACCAACTTGTGTTATGTCGTTTGGAGAAAAAATTGGAGCAAAAGGATTTCTTCTTGGTGAAGAAAATAGAGGATTAGCCTGCATGTTTACAATGATGAATAATGCCCGATTAAATGTTGGAATGCAGGGTGTTGGTATCGCTGAGAGATCATTACAACAATCTTTTGAATACTCTAAAGAGAGAAAACAAGGACGTCATTACAGTGGAAAATCGAAAAATAGTGTAAATATAATAGAACACCCAGATGTTTTAAAGACACTGATTAAAATGGAGAGTCTCACACAAGCATCCAGAGCGATTTGTTATGATAATGCTATAGCTATTGATCTAGCTCAAAATCATAAAGATGATAAAATTAGAGAAAAATACCAGCTAAAAGCCGATCTTTTAACTCCTATTTCAAAATCCTGGGCTACAGATATTGGAGTTAAGGTTGCCTCACTCGGTATCCAAATTCATGGAGGTATGGGTTTTATTGAAGATACTGGTGTTGCTCAACATTACAGGGATTCAAGAATTGCTCCAATTTATGAAGGAACTAATGGAATTCAAGCAATTGATCTTGTTACTAGAAAATTAAAAATATCCGATGGATTGGCTATTAAAAATTTTCTCGATGAGATAAAGGAAACATCAAAAAAATGTTCTGAAAAAAATGATAATGGTTTTATAAAAATTGCTAACAATCTAAATGCTGCGATTGTAGAAGTTGAAATTTGTACTAAAAAATTATTAGAATGGACTAAAGAAAATAAATTACGTTCAGTTTTATTTTCTGCTTCAGATTATCTTGAATTATTTGGAATTACTGCTGGATCTCATTATCTCTCAAGAGGTGCTTTATCGGAAAAGAATACTGAAAATGAATCTTTGTTAGCGAGAAAAGAGTTAGCCTTATTTTTTTCAACTCAAATACTTGTTAATTCAAAGGCTTTATCAAGCTCTATTTGTTCTACTAGTGAAAATCTGGGGAATTTTTTAGAGGATTTCTAATGGAAAAATTAAAAGAAAGAATTAACAATAAGGGGGCTCATAATTTAATTTACCCTTTTAATCAAATACCAGAGCCAGGAAAAATGCTAAAAATAGCTGATGGTATTTTTTGGGTAAGAATGAGCCTACCTTTTGCTCTCAACCATATTAATCTTTGGGTTCTCGAGGATGGTGATGAATGGGTTATTGTTGATACTGGTGTTGCTTCTGCTGAAATAAAATCAAATTGGAGAAAATGTTTTAATGAAGATATGAAATCTAAAAGAGTTAATAGAGTTATTGTCACGCATCTTCACCCTGACCATGTTGGTTTGGCAGGATGGATTTCAAGAAAATTTTCTGCTCCACTTTATATGTCCAGATCAGAGTACCTTATGTGTAGGGTGCTAGTTAGTGATACAGGTAGAGAAGCTCCGGAGGAAGGTATGGATTTATATAGAGGTGCTGGATTTACTAAAGTTCAACTTGACTCTTATGCTGAAAGATTTGGAGGTTTTGGAAGAGCTGTTTCCAAATTACCAGATAATTACAGAAGATTAAGAGATAAAGAAGTTATTAAAATAGGAAAATATTCTTGGGAAGTAGTTGTCGGGAGCGGTCATTGCCCAGAACATGTTTGTTTATATAGTAAAGATTTAAAGCTCTTAATTTCAGGTGATCAAGTATTACCTAAAATCTCATCAAATGTAAGTGTTTTCCCAACTGAACCATTGTCAAATCCTTTAGAGGATTGGCTAGATAGTTGCCATTACATTAAAGAACGAGTTCCTAATGATGTTTTAATTTTGCCATCTCACAATGAGCCTTTTAGAGGTCTTCATGAGAGATTAGATAATCTTATAAGTGGACATGAAAGAAATTTAGAAAGGCTATTAGATTTATGTAAGGAACCAAAAAGAGCAATAGATGTTTTTTCTGTTTTATTTAAAAGAACTATATCTGATGATGTATTGCTTATGGCTACAGGAGAGAGTATTGCACATTTAAATTGTTTATTATTGAGGAATTTAATAAGTGCAGACAAAGATAAAAATGGTGTTATATATTATAAAAAAGTCTTATAAAGTCTTATAAGAGAAATTAATCATGAATAAAAAATTAAAAATAACTGATGAAATTAAAAAATTGTCCTTTGAAGAAGCTTTATCCGAGCTTGAACAAATCGTAGAAAATTTAGAAAGAGGTGATATAGAATTGGAGGATTCAATATCTATTTACGAAAAAGGAGTAATTTTAAAAGCACATTGTGAAGATAAACTTAAAACTGCACAGATGAAGATCGACAAAATCATTTCTCACCCTGATGGTGATTTTAGCTCTGAACCATTAGACGAAATATAGTTTAATGAGTGAAATTTTTCAGAAATCTCTAAGAGATTCTTCGTTAAAAATAGAAGACGTATTATCAAAAATTTTAGAAAAAAAAATAAGTAATAATAAAAATTTGAATGATGCTATGCGTTACTCTGTTTTAGGTGGCGGCAAAAGAATAAGACCTTTTTTAGTAGCTGAATGTTCAAAGTTTTTTGATACAGATGAAGATGAAATTTTGCAAATAGCAGCAGCAATTGAATTACTTCATGTTTATTCTCTTGTTCATGATGACTTACCATCTATGGATAATGATGATTTAAGAAGAGGTAAACCATCAACACATAAATATTTTGATGAAGCAATAGCTATCCTAGTCGGTGACGCACTTCAAACTTTATCATTTGAGATTTTATCTGAAAGCTATAAGAAAATAAAAAAAATAGATCAAATCAATTTAATTAACTCTTTTGCACAATATGTTGGTCAATATGGAATGGTTGGCGGTCAAGCAATAGATATTGACGTTAATCAAAAGGATTTAAGTTTAGATAAGCTTTTAGAGATGTATAAATTAAAAACCGCAAATTTAATCAGTTTTTCTTGCCAAGTAGGCGGTATTGTTAGTGGTGCTGAACAAAAAAAAATTAATGCATTAAAAAACTTTGGCAATAACTTAGGTATAGCTTTCCAGATTTCTGATGATATTTTAGATGTTATTGGCGATGAGAAAGTTACTGGAAAAAGAGTTGGAAGTGATTTAAAAAATAATAAAAAAACTTTTTTAAATTTTTTTGATATTGATAATTCAAAAGGAGAAATTAAAAAATATTGCGATTTATCTATTTCTTCTCTAAAGATATTTGGCCCAATACCTGATACTTTATTAGGACTTGTAAACTTTGTAAGAGAAAGAGAATTTTAATAAAAATTTTATGAATATAAAAAAAACACCTTTGTTAGATAATATTAATTCTCCTGATGATTTAAAAAACTTATCAGATATTGAATTAAAAGACCTTGCTAATGAATTGAGGCAGGAAACAATTCACTCTGTTTCAAAAACAGGCGGACATTTAGGCGCAGGTCTTGGTGTAGTAGAATTAACTGTTGCTCTTCATAGTATTTTCGAAGCTCCAAAAGATAAAATTATTTGGGATGTTGGTCATCAAAGTTATCCTCACAAAATATTGACTGGCAGACGACATAAAATGAGTACTTTAAGGCAAAAGGATGGTCTATCTGGCTTTGCAAAAATAGATGAAAGTAAATTTGATGCTTTTGGCGCAGGCCACAGCTCAACCTCAATATCATCAGGCTTAGGAATGTCTATAGCTCGGGATCTAAAAAATGATAACAATAACATCATATGTGTTGTTGGAGATGGAGCGATAAGTGCTGGTCAAGCTTATGAGGCAATGAATAATGCAGGAGCATTAAAATCTCGTTTAATAGTAATTCTTAATGATAATGATATGTCTATAGCACCACCCACCGGAGCAATGAGAGCGTATTTAGCTAAACTAATTTCAGGAGAAAAATATTTAGGCTTTAGGAATTTTGCAAAGCAAATTGTTGAAAAACTTCCAAAATCTATTGAGAAAAGTGCAAAAAAAGCTGATGAAGTATCAAGAACTATTTCTGGTGAAGGCACATTATTTGAAGCTTTAGGTTTTTATTATGTAGGCCCCATAGATGGTCATAACTTAGACCATTTATTACCTATTTTAAGGAACATAAAAGATACGGATCAAGGTCCAATTTTGATTCATGTAGTTACAAAAAAGGGTAAGGGATATTTACCCGCTGAAAACTCAAACGAAAAATTTCATGGTGTTTCAAAATTTAATATAACAACAGGCGAGCAACAAAAATCAAAAAGTAATAATATTTCTTTCACAAATATTTTTTCTAATGCTCTAATTAAAGAAGCAAAAAAAGACAAAAATATTGTCGCAATTACTGCTGCAATGCCCTCAGGAACAGGATTAAATTTCTTCCAAGAAAAATTCCCTGAAAGATTTTTTGATGTAGGCATTGCTGAGCAACATGCAGTTACTTTCGCCGCAGGTCTTGCTATTGAAGGTATGAATCCATTTGTAGCAATATATTCGACATTTTTACAAAGATCATACGATCAAATAGTACATGACGTAGCAATTCAAAATTTACCAGTGAAATTCGCGATTGATAGAGCTGGTCTTGTTGGAGCAGATGGTCCTACTCATGCCGGTAGTTTCGATATTACATTTCTCTCAACATTACCAAATTTTACTATAATGGCCGCTTCAGATGAAATAGAGCTAGCAAGGATGGTTAAGACAGCATCAATATATAATGAGGGTCCTATTTCTTTTAGATACCCTAGAGGCGCAGGAGAAGGTTTAATTGTACCAGAAAATTATGATCCTTTAGAAATTGGTAAAGCAAGAATAATTTCAGAGGGAAGTAAGATAGCTGTTTTAAATTTAGGAACCAGACTTTCGGAAGTTAAAAAAGCTTCTGAAATCTTAGAAACATATGGTTTATCCACTACTGTAGTTGATGCTCGTTTTGCTAAACCACTTGATAAGAGTATGATTATCAAGTTGTCTGAAAATCATGAAGTAATTTTGACTATTGAGGAAGGTTCATCAGGTGGTTTTGGTTCATCTGTATTAAATTTATTAGCAAATAGTTCAAAATTAGATGATGGCATTAAGGTAAGAACATTGACTTTTCCAGATAGATTTATTTCTCATGCTACGCCTGAAGAAATGTATAATGAAACTGAATTAGTTAGAGATAAAATAGTAGAAAAAGTTTTGGATACTATGAATATTAAGTCTCCAGATCTGAAGATTGTAGATCCACAAAAATAATTTTATCTATTTTGTGCCTTGTCCCTTAAAAAATGATCAGCTAAAACACATGCAATCATTGCTTCACCAACTGGAACAGCTCTAATACCTACACATGGATCATGTCTTCCTTTAGTAGAAATTTCAGTATTCTTTCCAGATTTATTAACTGTTTTTTGATTACTTCTTATTGATGAAGTAGGCTTAATTGCAAATCGTATAACTATATCTTGACCAGATGAAATTCCACCGAGTATACCTCCGGAATTATTTGTTTCAAATGAAGGCTTATCATCCTTCATAAACATTTGATCAGAGTTTTCACTTCCTTTGATCGTAGCTGCTTCAAAGCCATTTCCAATTTCTACACCTTTAACAGCATTTATACTCATTATACCATTTGCTATTTCAGCATCGAGTTTTCCGTATATTGGAGCACCTAATCCAATAGGAACATTTCTTGCTGTAATTTCAATTATAGCTCCGCAACTGTCTCCATCTTTTATAAGGTCTTCAATATATTTTTCCCATAGATCAATTGAGCTTGGATCGGGAGACCAGAATGCATTTTTCTCAATAAAACTATCATCCCAGTTTTCTCTATTAATTTTATGTTCACCTAGTTGAACAAGAGCACCTTTAATTTCAACTTCTGGAAGTATTTTTCTAGCTATTGCTCCAGCTGCAACTCGCATAGCAGTCTCTCTTGCCGATTGTCTTCCACCACCCCTAACATCTCTTATTCCGTATTTTGAAAAATATGTATAATCCGCATGGCCAGGTCTAAACTTTTCTTCAATTTCTGAGTAATCTTTTGATCTTTGGTCAATATTTTCAATTATTAGAGAAATTGGTGTTCCAGTAGTTAATTTTTTTCCATCCTCTTCAATTACTCCTGATAGTATTTTAACTTCATCGGTTTCTTTTCTTGGACTTGTAAATTTACTTTGGCCTGGTTTTCTTCTGTCTAAAAACTTTTGAATATCATTTTCACTAAGTTCAATTCTAGGTGGAGTCCCATCTATAACACAGCCAATTGAAGGTCCATGAGACTCACCCCATGTCGTAAATCTAAAAAGGTGACCAAATATATTATGTGACATATTTTTTTATCCTAAACAGTTGATATGTCTGGAGCATCCTCAGACTTCATTCCAATAACGTTATAACCAGAGTCAACGTGATGTATTTCACCAGTCACCCCAGATGATAAATCAGATAAGAGATATAATGCAGAATTTCCAACTTCATCAATTGATACAGTTCTTTTTAATGGGGAATTATACTCATTCCATTTTAAAATATATCTAAAATCACCAATTCCTGATGCTGCTAATGTTTTTATAGGCCCTGCTGAAATTGCATTAACTCTTATATTTTGAGAACCTAGATCTTTTGCGAGATATTTTACACTTGTTTCTAAGCCAGCTTTAGCAATTCCCATAACATTATAATGTGGCATAACCTTTTCAGCTCCATAATAAGTTAAGGTAAGAAGCGAACCACCGTTTTTCATAAGTTTTTCTGCTCTCTGAGCAATAGCAGTAAAAGAAAAACAAGAAATATTTAATGTTTGTAAAAAGTTTTCTTCAGATGTATCTAAATATCTACCGTCTAATTCATTTTTATCAGAAAAACCTATTGCATGTACAACAAAATCTAGATCTCCCCAAAGCGAACCAAGAGACTCAAATGTTCTATCGATACTATCTTTATTTGAGACATCGCACTCAAAAACATTTGAAGAATTTAATTCTTCTGCAAGAGGAGTAACTCTTTTTTTTATAGCATCTCCTTGATAAGTAAAAGCTAACTCTGCTCCACTATTTGCGCACGCCTTTGCTATTCCCCACGCGATTGATCTGTTATTGGCAACGCCCATAATAAGACCTTTTTTTCCTGATAAGATATTTGTTTTAATTTCCATTTTTTCTTTTGAATAAATATATATTAATATTGTTAGTAATTTTTTATAAAAAAATCAAATTTAAGGAATACAGTCTTAATTCAGAATTGTATAATTAAAAATATAATTAATAAAAGGTTAAAACTATGAAAATTGGATTATCAAAAATTAAAGAGAGGAATCCTTATATTTTATTTAATAAATGGTTTGACTTAGCTTCAAAAAAGGAGATTTCTGATCCTAATGCAATCTCTCTATCAACTGTTAATTCTAAAGGACAACCTAATGTAAGAATTGTATTGATGAAAAGTTTTAATGAAGATGGTCTTACTTTTTATACAAATTCAAACAGTTCAAAGGGAATGGAAATCGAATCAAACGTAAATATTGCAGCCTGCTTTTATTGGAAATCTATTGAGAGGCAAGTAAGAATTCGTGGTAAAGTTAGAAAAATTTCTGGAAAAGATTCTGATACTTATTTTTCTTCAAGAGATAGAAAATCAAAAATTGGAGCTTGGGCATCTCTTCAATCTAAGCCGTTAAAGAATAGAAAAGAACTTGAAAAAAGATTTAATTTAATTTCTAAAAAATATAAAAATATTGATATTCCTCGGCCTCCTCATTGGGGCGGCTTTATAATCAAACCTGTTGAGATTGAGTTTTGGCACAATAAACCATATAGGTTGCACGAAAGAGTATTGTTTAAAATAAAAAAGAGAAAATGGGTTAAGTCTTTTTTATACCCCTAAATTATATTGTAATCTGCCTTTAAACCTTTACCATCGACCTTAATAATATTATTTTTTACCATCCTATTTAAATGAGCTAATGTTGACATTGATGCAGCAGGGTGAAGTCCAGGGTCGACATCAGAATAAATAATTTTAACCATTTCGTTTATTTTTAAATTACCTGACTTAATCGCCTGAATTATTTGTTCTTCTCTATTTATTCTATGTTCAATATATCTATTTACTAGGTCATGAGGATTATCAATTTGAGTACCGTGAGTAGGTAAATAGATATTATCATTTCTATCTAATAGTTTTTTAAGAGATTTTAAGTATTCATCCATATCGCCATCAGGAGGAACAATTACCGTTGTTGACCAACCCATTACATGATCTCCAGAGAAAAGAATTTTTTCCTCCAGTAAGGAATAACACATATGGTTGGAGGTATGTCCTGGTGTATGAATTGCTTCTAAAGTCCAATCAAAACCTTTAATTAGATCTCCATCTTTTACTATTACATCAGGTTTAAAAGAATTATCATAACCCTCTTCAAATTGATTATTTGTCTTGGTATCCATTGCTTCATTAAAATAAGAATATATAGGTGCACCTGTAATTTCTTGAAGAGGTTTTGACAAAGGGGAGTGATCATTATGAGTGTGTGTAACAATTATATGTGAAATTTTATTCTTTCCTGATGTTTCTATTATTGCTTTAAGATGATCATCATCAATTGGTCCAGGATCTATTACAGCTAATTCTTTTGTTCCAACAATAAATGTTCCAGTTCCCGTATAAGTAAAAGGTCCAGGATTTTTTGCTATTAATCTTTTTACTAGAGGAGTTATTTGGTCACTAGTACCGTATTCAAAAGAAAAATTTGCAAAAGAGCTCATTTATGAAGTTCCACCTACTGTTATCTCATCAAGCCTAAGTGTTGGCTGACCAACTCCAACAGGTACACTTTGACCAGCTTTTCCACAGGTTCCAATGCCATCATCAAGACACGTATCATTCCCAACCATTTTAATTTTCTTCAACGCCTGAGGCCCATCTCCAATTAAGGTTGCACCTTTAATGGGTGCGCCAATTTTACCGTCCTTAATTTGATAACCTTCAGTACAAGAGAAAACAAATTTCCCTGATGTTATATCAACTTGCCCACCACCAAAGTTGACCATATATAAGCCTTTTTTTACAGATTGTATAATTTCGTTAGGATCATATTCTCCATTTGTCATGAAGGTATTAGTCATTCTCGGCATTGGTAAATGCATGAAACTCTCTCTTCTTCCATTTCCTGTGGGATTCTGTTTCATTAATCTAGCATTCATTTTATCCTGTAAGTAACCTTTTAAAATACCATCTTCAATTAGTATAGTTTCTCTGGTAGGGGTTCCTTCATCATCTATATTTAATGATCCCCTCCTATCAGGTAAACTGCCATCATCAATAACAGTCACTTGTTCGTCTGCAATCTTTTGACCAACCATATTCGTAAAAGCTGAGGTTTTTTTTCTATTAAAATCACCTTCTAAACCATGTCCAATAGCTTCATGTAGAAGAACTCCAGGCCATCCTGAGCCCAAAACCACAGTCATTTCTCCAGCGGGAGTATCTATAGAGTCTAGATTAGTTATTGCCTGCTTAAGCGCCTTTTTTGATGCATTTTCATAAAATTCTTTCGAAATTAATTTTTTGTAATCCCATCTACCACCTGTTCCATAAGATCCAGACTCTTGCCGTTTTCCATTGTTAACAATTACAGATATATTTAATCTCACTAAAGGTCTCTCGTCAGTATTGATTTCACCGTTCTTTTTAAAAATTGTTATTGATTGAAAATTTCCTGATAAGCTGACACTAACCTGTTGAACTCTATTGTCATAAGACCTTAGAAAAGAATCTATGTTTTTAACTAATTTTACTTTTTCGTTAAAAGAAATGCTATTTAATGGATTTTCATTTGAATATAATTGATTGTTTAAATTCTTTATTTTTTTTGTTTTATCAGAAACAATAACACTATTTCCTATTCTTGCTGCCTGGACTGTTTCAAGAGCTTTTTCAATAGACTTTTTATTTAAAATAGTTGAATTTGCATAACCGGTGGTTTCACCTGAGACCATTCTAATACCAAACCCACCGTTAATATCAAAACTTGAATTTTTAAGTCTACCATCATCAAAAATAAATGACTCACTTGGTGTTGACTCAAAAAAAAGTTCACCTTCATCTGAGTCACGTAATCCTTTTTCAATTAATAATGCTACATCACTCTTATCGATATCTTCAAAAATATTTTGCATAAGTAATATTCCTAAAAAAATGTTTAAAGATTTTAATAATAAAATATTCCATTTGGTATGAATACGATATATTTACTAACTATGAAATATATTTCTACAAGAGGAAAATCTCAAAATCTTCAATTTGAAGATGTTTTACTAACAGGTTTAGCACCTGATGGTGGTCTTTATGTTCCTAAAGAGTGGCCTATTTTAAATCACAGCAAACTTAAAAATGACAAATATCATAAAATTGCAGCAGAAATTTTATATCCTTTTTTAGATAGTTTTGTTAGTTATGATGACCTTATCAAATTAACCGAAAATGCATATAGGTCATTTGATGTCGAAGAAATGGCACCATTGGTGAAGCTTGAAGAAAATAGATATATATTAGAATTATTTCATGGTCCAACATTAGCTTTTAAAGATTTTGCAATGCTTTTGCTGTCAGAATTATTTGATCTTTCTTTAAAAAAAAGAAATGAAAAAATAACTATTATTGGGGCAACTTCTGGTGATACAGGAAGTGCAGCTATTGAAGCATTCAAGAATAGTCAAAATGTAAATGTTTTCATTTTCTTTCCAAAAGGAAGGGTATCTGAGGTTCAAAGAAAACAAATGACTACTACTGATGGACAAGGTGTATTTCCGATAGAAATTGATGGTACTTTTGACGACTGTCAAAATATTGTAAAAGATCTCTTTAAAGATAAAAACTTTAATAATGAGGTAAAATTAGGGGCTATAAATTCAATCAACTGGGGAAGAATAGCTGCACAAATTGTTTACTATTTTACATCTTTTAAATTATTAAATAATGGACCGGTTTCTTATTCTGTACCAACAGGAAATTTTGGTGATATTTTAGCTGGATGGGTTGCGAAAAAAATGGGTCTCCCAATTAAGAGTCTTATGATTGCAACAAATGAAAATGATATTCTTTCTAGGGCATTAAAAACTGGTATTTATTCAATTGATAAAACTAAGGCTACAATTTCACCCAGTATGGATATTCAAATTTCAAGTAATTTTGAAAGATTACTTTTTGAGGCTTACAAAAGGAATGCATCCAATATTGAAGAACTAATGAATACTCTCAAAGAAACTAAAGAGTTTAAAATAGAAAAAAATGCATTAAATTTCATTAAAAATGACTTTTTAGCTACAAGCATCTCTGAAAAAGAAACAAAGGAATGCATTGCAGATGTTTATAAAAAAACTGGTTATATTCTTGATCCACACAGTGCTGTTGGTTACGCTGCTTCAAAGTTGATGGATGATATCAGCGGCTCAATCGTTACTCTTGGTACTGCACATCCTTCAAAATTCCCTATTGCTGTTGAGGATAGTATTAATATCAGGCCTGACATTCCAGAAAGGCTAAAAAAAATTATGAATAAATCAGAAAATTTTTCAAAAATGGAAATTGATTTGAAGAAAATAAAAAACTTTATTAGTAAAAATATTAAATAGGAGTAGTAAATTTGGGGTTTCTTTTTATTAGATATTTAGTAATTATTTTTTTGATTTCTTGCTCACTACAATTACGTGCTGAATATTTAACTTTAGACTCACATATTGATATTCCATTTGATTTTATGATTAATCCAGAGCATGACCCTGGAAATGATACTGAAATGCAAGTTGATTTTCAAAAAATGCTGGAAGGTAATCTTGATGGAGGTTTCTTTATTGTTTATGTCGGCCAGTCTGAATTAAATAAAAATGGTTATCAGGAGGCAAAAGAAAAAGCCATTATAAAATTCAATGCCATAAATAAAATGGTTGAAAAATATCCCAAAAAGATTGTCCTAGTGAAGAGTCCTGAAGAAGTTTATAAAGCAAAAAGAGATAAAAAATTATTTGCTGCAATAGGTATTGAAAATGGCTATGTAATAGGTGAGGATATTGAATTATTAAAATATTATTATGATCTAGGTGCTAGATATATGACGCTCTCGCATATTGGACATAATCAAATATCTGATAGCTCAATACCAAAAAAATCTCTCAATAATGATATTGAAATGCACGGGGGGTTATCTAGTTTTGGAAAAATTACTGTTAAGAAAATGAATGAATTAGGCATGATGATAGATATCAGTCATGTTTCAGATAAATCGGCTTTGCAGGTTATTAAATTATCACATCACCCTGTAATCGCTTCTCATTCAGGGGCAAGATCAGTAGCTAATCACCCAAGGAATATTCCTGATAATATTATTAGAGAAATTGCAAAAAAAGGAGGTGTTGTTCAGGTTGTAGCTTTTTCATCTTATGTAAAAGTTAATAAAAAAAGAACAGAGTCTATTATTAATTTAAGAGATTCAATCTTAACCATGACCGGCGATAATAATTTTATTCCAGAAAAGCATATGAAATTAATTGAGTATAAAAATGGTATGGATAAAATTGATATAGAATTTCCATTACCTGGTATTGATAGTTTTATTGATCACATAGATCATATAGTTGATTTAGTAGGTATTGATTATGTTGGAATTTCTTCAGATTTTGGTGGAGGAGGAGGTATAGAGGGGTGGTCTAATGCATCTCAAACTTTTAATATAACAAATTCATTATTATTAAGAGGTTATTCTAAAGATGAAGTTAAAAAAATTTGGTCTGAAAACTTTTTAAGAGTTTGGAAAAATGTTTCAAATAATGTGATCAACTAATTTTTTAAAATTAAATAATTTCTCTTTTTCAAATAAATTATTATAATTACTCTCTATTAAAATTTATATTGGGAGACTAACATGACTATTAAAGAAGGCGATACATTACCAGAGGTTACCTTACACCATATGACTGAAAAGGGACCAACACCAATTACTTCAAGTGAGTTGTTTGGAGGAAAAAAAACAGTTCTATTTGCTGTTCCTGGAGCATTTACCCCAGGTTGTTCAATGCAACATTTACCTGGTTTTGTAACTAATTCACAAGAAATTCTAGATAAAGGTGCTGATCAAATAGTCTGTTTATCGGTTAATGATGCTTTTGTAATGGATGCTTGGGGAAAAGATAGGGGCGCTGAGAAGATACTAATGCTTGGTGATGGTAATGGTGATTTTACTGAAGCAACTGGATTAACTATGGATGGATCAGGTTTTGGCTTAGGCTCAAGATCTTTGAGATATTCAATGATAATTGATAATAATATTATTTCAAAATTAAACTTAGAGTCTAATCCTGGTGAAATATCAGAGTCAAGTGCTGAAACTATTTTAAACCAACTTTAGGAATTTTATATTTCTTTTATACCCATTCGAGCGAGCTCATCAGCTCGCTCGTTTCCTAAATTTCCTGCGTGTCCCTTTACCCAATTCCATTTAACTTCTCTTTTATTCTGAATTTCATCAAGCTGTATCCATAAATCACTATTTTTCACGGGCTTTTTAGCTGATGTTTTCCAGTTATTTTTCTTCCAATTAAAAATCCACTTTGTAATACCATCTTTTACATAACTTGAGTCCGTATATAGAGTTATTTTATGATTTTCATTTAAGTATTCTAGTGCTTTTATAGCAGCAATTAATTCCATTCTGTTGTTAGTAGTATTATCTTCTCCCCCAAAAATTTCAAAAGTTTCATCTCCTATTTTTATAGTTGCACCCCATCCACCAGGCCCTGGGTTACCAGAGCATGCACCATCAGTATAGACTATAACTTCCTTATTCATTTAAATTATAAATTCCTAAATTTTCATTTAATTCATGAAACTCTAATCTTTTTAGAAATTCCATAGGGTCTTGATAATTAACAATATCAAGATCATTTTTGTTTTTCCAATTATCAATTCTAGTCAGTAAGAAACGTAATGAGGATGCATGGCAAAGAAGAGGAATTGCATTAATTTCTTCTTCTTCTAATTTTCTAATTGATTGGTAGCCTTTGAGCAAATATTGAAAAAGATCTATTTGAAACTCATTTCTATAATTAAAACACCAAGCATTTATGCAAATACAAAGATCATATATAAAATAGTCAGTACAAGAAAAATAAAAATCTATTAATCCTGAGACTTTATCATCCTTAAAAAGAACATTATCAGGAAACAAATCTGCATGAATTACTCCAGATGGAAGATTTTTGGGCCATTTTTTTCTTATAATAATTATTTTATCTTCAATTTTTTTGTATAAATTCTTTTCAAATTTATCTATTTTATTTTTATTTTTAATTAGAAGTTTTTCCCAACCATCAACTGATAAATCATTTGTTTTTTTTAGAGGAAAATCTTTTGTATTTAAATGCATTTCAGCAAGAACTTTTCCAATTTCAAATGTATGATTTTTTTTTATATTTAAGGTGGATTTTCCATCTAAAAAAGTTAAAAGAGAAGCGGGCTTAGACTTAATCTCGCCTACATAATTTGACTTTAAATTTTTAATTGGTATTGGACACTTAATGCCCTTTGAAGATAAATAATTCATTAAACTTAAAAAAAAATCTAAATCATCAATGCTATTAATATTCTCATAAATTGTTAAAATAAAATCTTTAGCGTCAATTTTAATTTTATAATTAGTATTTTGTATACCCTCATTAATACCTTCAAATGATTGAATTTCTTTTAAGCTGTAATCTTCTAGAAATGTGTTTAAATTGTCTTTGGAAATATGTGTAAATACTCCCATTGCCTATTTCCTAAGTTCTTTTGGTAATTTAAAAGTAATATTTTCATCAGCTATAGAATTTGTTTTTATTTTAACTTTAAATTTTTCGTTAATAATTTTTAAAAATTCATTAATTAAAATTTCTGGTGCACTCGCACTTGCGGTCAAACCAATTGAACTGAATTCTTCCATTTCTTCCCAATTAATAGATTTGATGTCTGAAATCAGAAAATTATTTTTACACCCAGATTTTTTTGCAACCTCAACAAGTCTAAGAGAATTTGAAGAATTTTCTCCACCCATCACATAAATAGCATCACATTTTTTTGCAATACTTTTTACAGCCATTTGTCTATTTGTTGTTGCATAACAAATATCTTCACGAGGAGGTTCAGTAATGTTTGGAAATTTCTTTTTTAATAAATTTATTAATCTTGCAGTATCGTCAACAGATAGTGTTGTTTGCGTAATTAGGGCAACTTTATCATATTTACGCTCGTTAATTTTGTTAATGTCGTCTTCGTTTTCTAAAAGAGTAATCGAGTTTTTCGGTATTTGGCCCATTGTTCCATCAACCTCTGGATGACCTTTATGACCAATTAAAAAGATATGTAGACCATTATCAAAATGTCTTTTAGCTTCAAAATGAACTTTTAATACCAAAGGGCATGTTGCATCAGTAAAATCCATTTTTTTACTGTTTGCTTCGCTTTTTACCTCTGATGAAACACCATGAGCAGAAAAAATTACTCTTTCTCCATCTGGGATATCACTTAATTCATTAACAAAAATCACTCCTTTTTTTTCAAGATCTTTTACTACCCAGGGATTATGAACAATTTCATGTCTTACATAAATTGGTGGCCCATATTTTTCTAAGCTTAGTTCAACAATATTTATAGCTCTCTCTACTCCCGCGCAAAAGCCTCTTGGGTTAGGTAAATATAATATTTTTTCAATTTTTTTATTCATTTTATAGCTATGATCAACTACGGTACATATTAATTAAATATAAACGTTTTCTTTATAGTTTGTTAATAGGTTTGGGAAAAGTTAATTATGATAAAATTTATCTATACAATATTTGTTGTTGCTTTAATTTCATCGTGTAGCTCTTCAGATTTTGAGTTTGATCCGGGGGCATGTCCGAGAGCAGCTATAATGTCTGGGTCAGAAACAAGCATGTTTAATGGTTTAAATATAGAGTTGAATAGAACTGTAATGATTTGCGACTATAATGTTAAAAGAAAAAAAATAGATTTTAATGTGGGGGTTATTGGCGATATTATTAATCAAGATCAATTATCAGTTGATACAATACAAATTCCTTTATTTATTGCTTTTATTGGACCTAACGATGTTGTGATTGATAAGTGGTCAAAAAATAATATTGTAAAAGTTAAAAATAGAAAAATAACCTCTTTCAGCATCGCGATAGAAAATCTAAGGTCAGATATTTTGGAAGGAAGAACAGGATCTTCATACAAAGTATTGATTGGTATCCAAAAATAATATAAAAAATGACATTGTAAAGAATCAATATAATATAAAAATGTCTCTGCGGGAGAGACTTAGTTTAGCGCCGAAGGAGCAACCGCCCTCGGAAACTCTCAGGCAAAAGGACCGCAGAAATATTTAACTCTGGAAAGAAAATCATCTGATTTCACCCACGGGGTAAGTATTTAATTATACGAAATCTCTCAGGTTCCAACGACAGAGGAGGGCAGGCTTAAAAGCCTTATTTCTGTCAAGGAGTCTACATGTCTGAATTAATAAATGAAAATATTTCTATTGAGAAAACCTCTCTTTTTGATTTTCATAACAAAAATAATGCTAAAATAGTTCCATTCGGAGGTTACTATCTTCCTATAAATTATTCTTCAGGAATTATTGCTGAGCATAATCATACTAGATCAAAAGCAAGCATATTTGATGTTTCTCATATGGGGCAAATTGAAATAAATGGTCCTTTTGTTATGGAAGCGCTTGAAAAAATTCTTCCGATATCTTTTTCTAAGCTAGCTCCAGGAAAAATAAAATATACTCAATTTTTAAACCATGAAGGAAAAATAATAGATGATTTAATGGTTCATAAAACTAGAGATGAAAATAGCGTTTGGCTTGTTGTGAATGCTGCTTGTAAACAAAAAGATATTAATCATCTAAGAGATAATTTAAACAAAAAATTTAATATTAACGTTAGAAATGATCTTTCATTAATAGCTTTACAAGGTCCAAAATCAGAAAAAATATTAGTAGATTTAATTCCTAAAATTAAAGGGATGGAATTTATGTCTAGTATTTGGTTTAGGTATAAAAATTATGAAATCTTAATATCAAGATGCGGTTATACTGGAGAGGATGGTTTTGAAATCTCTATACCTAATAAGCACGTTGTTACATTTACTGAAGAGCTTTTAAAAAATAACGATGTTAAATTAGCAGGGCTTGGAGCAAGAGATTCGCTCAGATTGGAAGCGGGTCTTTGTTTATATGGACACGATATAAATATAGAAAAAAATCCTATCGAGGCTGGCCTAAAATGGTCGATATGTAAGGATAGAGTTGATAAGCAAGATTTTATTGGCGGCGAAGCTATTGCAAATGAATATATAGAAGGACCTAAAAAAAATTTATTAGGTTTTCTTCCTAAAGGAAGGGCTCCTGCTAGAGAGGGTACTCTAATATACGATGCTAGTAATAAGTTAATTGGTGAGGTAACAAGTGGAGGTTTTTCTCCTTCTTTAGGAGTACCAATATCTATGGGTTATATAACTTCTTCTTTTAGAAATGAAAAAGAAGTTTTTTTAAATATTCGTGGAAAAAAAATACCAGCAGATATTATAAAGCTGCCTTTTGTTCCTCATAATTATTTTAAAAGGAAAAAGTGAATGACAGATATTTTTTATACAAAAGATCATGAATGGATAAAAGTTAATGGCGATGAGGGTGTTGTTGGAATTACATCTTATGCAAGCGAACAATTAGGAGATATTGTTTTCGTTGAATTACCAGAAAAAGGTAATTCTTTTGATCAAGGAAAAGATGTTGCGGTAATTGAGTCCGTCAAAGCGGCAAGTGAAATCTATTCTCCTGCTTCTGGAGAAATTTTTGAAACTAATTCATCATTGGAAGAAAAACCTGAAATTATTAATGAAGATCCTCAAGAAAGAGGGTGGTTATATAAAATAACTATAAAGAACAAAGATGAGCTTAAAAATTTAATGAGTGAAGAAGAATACAAGAAATTAATTGGAGTATAAAGAAATGAGATATTTACCCTTAACAAATAATGACAGAGAGAATATGAAAAAGGTCATTGGTATAAGTGACATTAATGAAATGTTTACCAATGTTCCAAAAGAAGTTTCATTGGATCCAAAATTTAATTTACCAAGCCATAAAACTGAAATGGAAGTAGGAAAAATTTTATCTGAGATTGCCAATAAAAATATTAACTCCAATGAAGTACCATTTTTTTTAGGAGCAGGAGCTTATAAGCATCATATTCCCGCTACTGTTGATCATATAATTCAGCGTTCTGAATTCCTGACATCTTATACCCCTTATCAACCTGAGATCTCTCAAGGCACTCTTCAATATCTCTTTGAATTTCAAACCCAGGTCTCTCTTATTACAGGAATGGATGTTTCTAATGCATCTATGTATGACGGATCTACTTCAACAGCAGAAGCAGTATCAATGGCAAAAAGAATTACTAAAAGAAATAAGGTAGTTATATCTCCAACACTACATCCTCAATATGCAGAAGTAATTAATACATTAATTAGCTCTAATGAAGATGAGATTGATTATGAGTTTTCAGAAAATTTTGAAGTTGAAAAATTAATTTCTAAAATTGACGATAGTGTTTCCTGTGTAGTTGTTCAAAATCCTGATTTCTTTGGTTCTTGTCATTCTCTAGAGCAATTAGCAGAGTATACTCACTCTAAGGGAGCTCTTTTAATTGTGGTTGTTAATGAAATTATATCGCTTGGAATGATGAAAAGCCCTGGAGAGATGGGTGCTGATATTGTTGCATGCGAGGGTCAATCTCTAGGAAATCCACTCAATTTTGGTGGTCCATATATTGGCTTAATGTCGACCAAAGACAAATATGTTAGACAGCTTCCAGGAAGAATAGTTGGCGAAACAAAAGATATGAATGGAGAAAAAGGTTTTGTTTTAACTCTAGCTACAAGGGAACAACATATTCGAAGAGAAAAAGCTACATCAAACATTTGTACTAATTCTGGTTTATGTAGCTTAGCTTTTACAATCCATTTAAGTTTGTTAGGAGAAATGGGCTTTAAGAAGTTATCTAAATTAAACCACGAAGCAGCTATTAAACTCTACAATAAATTAAAAACTTTAGATGGTTTTGAAGTCAAAAATAATTCTTTCTTTAATGAGTTTACCGTTAAGCTTCCTATTGATGCATCAGTCTTTGTTGAAAAAATGGCTGAAAAAGGAATTTTAGCGGGAGTTCCTGTATCTAGGCTATCAAACCAAGAGGGCGATTTTTCAAATCTATTACTTGTTGCTTCTTCAGAAATTAACTCAGATTTTGATAGAGATGATTTTATTAAATTAGCTAAGGAGGTTTGTTATGAATAAAAATAAAGGTCTTGATCATGATGAGCAACTTCTTTTTGAGGTTGGAAACATAGATAAAACAGGTGTTGATTTAGCTGAACTAGATAATTTAAGTCATATGATTGGTGATAGTTTTTCTGATAATGAGATAGGTTTGGTAGGTTTAAGTGAGCCAGAAACTATTAGGCATTATGTTAGGCTTTCAAGAAAAAACTATTCGATTGATGCAGGCTTGTATCCTTTAGGCTCATGTACAATGAAGCATAACCCTAGGCTTAATGAAAAGATGGCTAGACTTGAAGGTTTTTCTGAAATTCATCCATTGCAACCAATATCTACATGCCAAGGCGCTTTAGAATTAATTAATTTAATTTCATCATGGTTGAAGGAGCTAACAGGAATGACTGCTGTAACGATGACACCTAAAGCTGGCGCTCAAGGAGAATTATGTGGGATGATGGCTATCAAGCAAGCTTTATTAGATAGAAATGAGCTAAATAGAAAAGTTGTTTTGGTTCCTGACTCGGCGCATGGAACTAATCCTGCTACCGCTGCCTTTTTAGGATTTGAAGTTAAGACAATAAAATCAAATGAAAAGGGCCTTATAGATTTTAGTGATTTTAAGAATAATATTGATGAAAATTTTGCTGGCGTAATGATTACCAATCCAAATACCTGTGGATTATTCGAAACTGACATTGTTAAAATTTCAGAATTAACACATAAATCAGGTGGTTATTTATACTGTGATGGAGCAAATTTTAATGCTGTTGTTGGCAAATTAAAACCAGGTGACCTTGGAATTGATGCAATGCATATCAATCTGCATAAAACTTTTTCAACACCTCATGGGGGTGGAGGACCAGGCTCTGGTCCTGTAGTTTTTTCTAATAGGTTAGAAAAATTTTGTCCAACCCCATTAGTTAAAAATATAAAAGGTGATTTTATTTTAGTAGAAGACTCAAACGAAAAAGATCTTAAAAAGTCTTTTGGAAGATTAAATGTATTTCATGGCCAAATGGGTATGTTTGTAAGAGCAATGTCTTATATGCTAAGTCATGGCGCTGATGGATTAAGACAAGTTTCTGAGGATGCTGTTTTAAACGCGAATTATTTAAGAGCTTCTCTTAGCTCACATTTAACACCCGCATTTGATGGATTTTGTATGCATGAAATATTGTTCAGTGACGATTTTCTCAAAGATACAGGGGTAGAAACGCTAGACTTTGCAAAAGCTATGATTGATGAAGGTTATCATCCTATGACAATATATTTTCCTTTGGTTATTCATGGAGCCCTATTGGTTGAACCAACAGAAACTGAATCCAAACAATCATTAGATCATTTTATTAAAACATTGTGTGATTTGGTTGAGAGATTAAAAAAAGACTCTGACTCATTTAAAGCGGCGCCTGTATTTACTCCAATAAGAAGATTAGACGAGACACAGGCTGCAAGAAAGCCGGTTTTAAGGTGGAAAGAAGAGCCGCTTATAGCAATTTAGTGCCAAATCTCTCAATTGAGAAAGATTTTGGTTGGCCATACAAATCTATTGTAGGAGTAGATGAGGCTGGGAGAGGTCCTTGGGCTGGTCCAGTTGTTTCAGCAGCTGTAGTTTTAGATAAAAAGAATATTCCAAGTGATCTAGATGATTCAAAAAAAGTTTCTGAGAAAAGAAAAAAATCACTTTATTCGTCAATTTATGATTCTCATTTTGTAGGGGTGGGTATTTCAAGCATTGAGGAAATTGATAGTTTGAATATTTTACAAGCGACATTCCTTTCTATGAAAAGGGCATTAAATAATTTAGATTGTTCGGTAGATATTGTTTTAGTTGATGGCAATTCAAATCCAGGCTTTGATCATCATACAGAATGTATAGTTAAGGGTGATAGTATTTCTCTTTCCATAGCGGCAGCATCAATTATTGCAAAAGTTACTAGAGATAATTTGATGTCAAAAATTGATAAGGAATTTCCAAATTATAATTGGAAGAAGAATAAAGGTTATGGAACTAAAGAGCATCGTAATGCTCTTCAAATTTATGGACCATGTAAATATCACAGAAAGTCATTTTCACCCATTAACAAGATGTTGGGGTTAGATTAGTCTGCGAGACTCTATATTTTGTATAAAAAATAAATCTTTAAAAACTTATTGACGTTGTGACTCCTCAAGATGAGGATACTTTTATAATGTCAAAAAAATTTATGGATAAAAAAATTAAACTACCTCTGAATAAGATTATCAATGGAAATTGTATAGATATTATGATGTCTTTACCCAATAATTCAATAGATATCATATTTGCTGATCCTCCATACAATCTTCAGTTGAAGAATGAATTATCTAGACCAGACTCATCAAAAGTTAATGGTGTAACTGAAGACTGGGATATGTTTGAAAGTTTTAAAGAATACGATCAATTTACAAAAGAGTGGATGGCTGAAGCTCAGAGGATACTTAAACCAGAGGGAACAATATGGGTCATTGGCTCATACCATAATATTTTTCGAGTTGGTAATGTTATGCAAAATCTTGGCTATTGGATACTTAATGATATTATTTGGCACAAATCTAACCCTATGCCTAATTTTAAAGGAACACGATTTACCAATGCCCACGAAACAATAATATGGGCATCAAAAAATCATGATAGTAAATATAATTTTAATTATCATGCTATGAAATCATTGAATGAAGGAATTCAAATGCGCTCAGATTGGCATATTCCAATTTGTTCAGGCAATGAAAGATTAAAAGATATACATGGAAATAAAATTCATTCAACTCAAAAGCCCGAAGCTCTTTTGTATAGAGTTTTACTCTCCTCATCTAAAAAAAATGATATTGTTCTCGACCCTTTTTTTGGTACAGGAACAACTGGTGCAGTAGCTAAAAAATTAGGAAGAAACTTTATCGGTATTGAGAGAGAAGTCTCTTATATAAATGCTGCAAAAAAAAGAATTAGAGAAATAACTTCTACTGAAGATGAATTTTTATTAACAACAGTTTCAAAGAAAGCTCAAAAGAGAGTACCTTTTGGAAGTTTGGTTGAAAACGGTTTTATTAAACCAGGATCAGTTTTAAGAGGACCAAAAAATCTTAAATCAAAAAAATTTATGGCGACTGTTAGGGCTGATGGCAGTCTTTTAATGAATGGTGATAGTGGCTCTATTCATCAAATGAGTGCAAAAATACAAGGCAAGGAATCTTCTAATGGTTGGACCTTTTGGCATGTTGAGAGAAAAGGTAAGTATGAGCTAATAGATAACTTACGTTCTGAGTTTTTGGATGTAGATAAAGCTAATAATAATTAGACAACAAAAGCATAAATATAATTATTCCAAGTGAATTATTAGATTTGAATATTTTTAAACAGTTATCAGGACTGTCAATATTTAGAAAAAATATTTGAGAAAAAAGATGTATAAAAATAAAAAATAGAAATAGTGAGTTTATATATAAATTTTTAATTTCAATAATATTTATTGTTATAATTAAAGTTGTAATAAAAATTAAGTAAAAAAAATAAAGCGCAAACTTTGTTTTAGAACCAAATAAAATAGCAGTAGACTTTAGCCCTAAAAAGTTATCGTCAATTTTATCTTGATGTGCATAAATTGTGTCATATCCGATAGTCCAGAAAATACATCCAAAATACAATATTATACAATGATATGATAACTCTCCTGTGATGGCAGTCCAACCCATTATAGCCCCCCAATTAAATGTTATTCCTAAAAAAAGCTGAGGCCACCAAGTAATTCTTTTCATCAATGGATATATAATGATTGGTATGATTGATAAAAGTCCTACAATTATTGTTAGTTTATTAAACTGTATTAAAATTAATAAGCTCAGAAGAAGTTGAAAAACTAAAAAAATAGCTGCATTTGCTGGACTTATTTTATTTGATGCAAGCGGTCTATCTTTAGTTCTTTTTACTTTAGAGTCGTATTTTCTATCTAGTAGGTCATTCCATGTGCATCCTGCACCTCTCATCAATACTGATCCTAAAATAAAATAAATAATATATTTAATTTCTATATTGTAAGAAAATATTATTGATCCATAAACATAAGACCATAAACATGGCCACATAAGTAATAAAAATCCTATAGGCTTATCCAATCTTGCTAATTGATACATAGCTTTTATGGCTTTGGCCAAATAGTTATAATTCTTAATAAGATCCAACATTTTTTTTCTAAATTATATCTGTTAATATATAAAAACTTAAGAGGAATATTTTATTGTATTATTAAAGTTAAATGAAAAATAATATTAGAGTTTATGTTAAAGAAAAACTATCCACAGATTTTATTTATTTGGATAACAAGATATCTCATTATTTGAAAAATGTAATGCGACTAAAAACAGGAGATAAACTGAATATTTTTAATGAAACTGATGGCGAGTGGACGGTATTAATTGAGGATTTAAATAAGAAAAAATCAAAAGTAAAAATAGAAAAAAAAATAGGCTTTAAAAAAGAACCATGTGATATATGGATTTTTTTTGCACCTGTAAAAAATGCAAGAATAGATTTTATTTCACAAAAAATTACTGAACTTGGATCTCAATTGATTTGGCCTGTAATAACAGAAAGAACTCAAAATAAGTCAATTAAAGAGTCTAGAATATTATCAAATGCTATAGAAGCAGCTGAACAATGTGGTTCAACATTTGTTCCAAAAGTAAATAAAATTGAAAAACTTGATAATATTATTGAGAAATGGAATGAAATTGCTCCAAACAGGACATTAATTTTCTGTGATGAATTATCTAAGGTCAAACCTCTTAAGAAATTAAATGAAATAAAAAAAATAAATAAAAACGAAAAATGGGCACTGCTTATTGGCCCTGAGGGTGGTTTTAGTGATGAAGAAAGAAAAAAAATTAATAAAATTTCTGATCTTTGTGTAATTTCTCTGGGTCAGAGAGTTTTAAGATCTGATACTGCTATTGTTAGCGCATTATCAATATTCCATTCAATTTTGGGAGATTGGGTATAGATTTATCAATTAAAATTAATTAAAAAACATAATGGAAAAAATTGAGTCAAAAAATCAACTTATAGATTTCATTAGTTCTGGTGAAAAAATAATTAAAGATTTTAAAATAGGAACCGAACACGAGAAATTTGCATTTAAATTAAAAGATAAGAAACCAGTTTTCTATGAAGAAGAAGGTGGTATTTCCGATCTTCTTTTGAAGTTGGTTGACTTTGGTTGGGATCCTATTTACGAGAACAATAATATTATCGCATTATCTAGGGCTAATGAAATAGGCGGTGGTTCAATCACGTTAGAACCTGCAGGACAATTCGAGCTTTCAGGTGCAATGCTAAATACAATTCACGAAACACACGATGAATTATTAAATCATAAGAATCAAATATCAAAAATTACAAAAAATATAGGTATTGATTTTTTAGCACTTGGATTTGCAGCAAATTGGTCAAGAGAGGATATGCCTATTATGCCAAAAAGCAGATATAAAGTAATGAAAAATTATATGCCAAAAGTTGGTAACCACGGCCTGGATATGATGCTTCGTTCAAGTACCGCACAAGTTAATTTAGATTATTCAGACGAAAAAGATATGATAAAAAAATTCAGATTATCTTTTTTATTACAACCAATTGCTACTGCTTTATTTGCAAATTCACCATTTAATGATGGATCACTAAATGGTTATAAGTCAATTAGAAGTGAATACTGGAAGAATACTGATCAAGATAGAACTGGTATCCTTCCATTTGTTTTTGATGATAATATGAGTTATGAAAAATATGTTGATTATGCCCTTGATGTTCCAATGTATTTTATTAATAGAAATGGAAAATATATTGATCTAGCTGGAAAATCTTTCAGAGATTTTATGGATAAAAAAATTGATAGCGTAAAAAATTACGATGCTACAATTGATGATTGGGAACTTCATTTAACAACTATTTTTCCAGAAGCAAGACTTAAAAATTATATTGAGATGCGTGGAGCAGATGCAGGAAATATTGATCATATTTGCGCTATATCAGCTTATTGGGTTGGTTTAATTTATGATAATCAGGCTTTAAGTGATGCTTTGGAATTAACAAAAAATATTTCAGTTGAGGAACTTATTGAGTTTAGAAATAAAGTACCTAAAGAGGGTTTAAATTGTTCAGTCGGGAAAAATAATATATATAAATTAGCTTTAGATTCTATAAAGTTATCAAAAGAAGGTCTTAAAAGAAGAAATAAGTTAAATAAAAAAGAATGTGATGAAAGTATCTATCTTCAGTACTTGGAAGATATTGTTATTAATAATGAAAGCCCTGCTGATAAACTAATTAGAGAGTTTAATAATGATTGGGATGAAAATGTAATGAAAGTTTTTGAAAATTGTCTTTTCTAGGTTTTGCTATTTTATTCTTTTTTGTTTAAGTTAATATTTTTTTAAGGGTTAATAATTATGAATTTTGATTTTTCTGAGGACCAAAAACTATTAAAAGAACAAGTTGCAAAATTTCTTTCTGACAATTGTTCAATTGATGTGGTAAGAGAAATTTTGGAGAGTGATAAAAATTATTCTGATAAAGTTTGGAGAGGGCTAGTTGACTTAGGTTTAACTGGTACAACAATTCCAGAGGAATATGGAGGCCTTGGGTTAAGTCCATTAGAATTATGCGTGATTGCAGAAGAGCTTGGAAGAGCATCTGCTCCGGTGCCATTTTCTTCATCTGTTTATCTTGCTACTGAGGCAATTAAATTATTTGGTACTGATAAACAAAAAGAAAATTATCTTCCTAAACTAGCTTCAGGCGAAATAATTGCAACTTTTGCATTACCTGAGAGCGCTATGGAACCTAATCCTGACAATATACAATGTACTTTTTCTTCAGGAAAATTAACAGGAACAAAAATGCCTGTTCCTGACGGTAGTTATGCAGATATTTGTGTTGCAGTTGTAAAAGACAAAACCTCAGACTCAATAGGAATGTCAATAGTTGATTTATCAACAGAAGGGATTGAGAAAAAGACACTTACCACTCTTGATCAAACAAGAGATCATGCAGAAATCATTTTTAATAATGCATTAAGTGAAATCATGAATTCATCAGGTGATGGGTGGGGTGATGTTCAGCAGATACTTGATATTGCTGCAGTATTAATATCTTTTGAGCAAATTGGTGGAGCTGAGGCATCCCTGAACATGGCAAAAGAATATGCTCTAGATAGATTTGCTTTTGGAAGACAAATCGGATCATATCAGGCTATAAAACATAAGCTTGCTGATATGTACATAAAAATTGAGCTAGCTAAGTCAAATAGTTATTATGGAGCAATGATGTTGAATGATAATGGTTCAGATTTAAAGATTGCAGCTGCAGCTTCAAGAGTTGCTGCAACTGACGCATTTAATTTTGCTGCTCAGGAAAATATTCAAACTCATGGAGGTATTGGATTTACTTGGGAGGCTGATACTCAATTTTATTACAGAAGAAGTCAGGTTCTTGGTCTTTCTCTTGGCAGTATAGCCTCTTGGAAAAATAAATTGGTAACACAACTAGAAGAAAAAAATAATTAATTAAGGAGATAAACATTGGATTTTAATGATACACCGGAAGAGAATAATTTTCGTTCAGAGGTAAGAGATTGGCTTAAAAATAACGCACCAAAAGAGAAAAAAGCAGGTGGTTATGATTCAATTGATGTTCAAGAGAGTGCCTTGTCAAGAGCTAGGGATTGGCAAGCAAAAAAAGCTGAAGCAGGTTATGCAGCCATTACTTGGCCAAAAGAATATGGTGGTCTTGGAGGTTCCTCCATTCAATCAGTTATTTATTCTCAAGAAGAGTCAAAATATAATGTACCTACAGGATTTTTTGATATTGGCTTAGGCATGTGCATACCTACAATGATGGCTTGGGCAACTAAAGAGCAGAATGAGAGATATGTAGAACCTGCTCTTTATGGAAAAGAAATATGGTGTCAGTTATTTTCTGAACCTTCTGCAGGTTCAGATGTTGCAGGAGTTAGAACAAAAGCTGAAAAAGATGGAGATGACTGGATAATTAATGGTCAAAAGGTATGGACCTCAGGTGCGCATTTTTGTGATTTTGGTATTATTGTTGTTAGAACAGATCCAACAGTTCCTAAACACAAAGGTTTGTCATTTTTCTTCTTAGATATGAAATCTCCTGGAATAGAAATAAAACCAATCAGACAAATTTCAGGTGGTTCTAACTTTAATGAAGTATTCTTTACTGATGTAAGAGTGCCGGATACACAACGACTTGGTGAAGTTGGTGAAGGTTGGAAAGTTGCACTTACTACTTTAATGAATGAAAGATTAGCCATTGGTGTTCCAAAATCAGCTGATTATTCATCTTTAACTCAGTTAGCAAAAGATGTAATTTTGAATAATAAACCAGCTATTAAAAATGACCACGTTAGAGCTAAAATTGCAGACTGGTATGTTCAATCTGAGGGTTTAAAATATACTAAAATGAGATCATTAACATCATTATCTAAGGGTGAAACTCCTGGTCCTGAAAGCTCTATTGGGAAAGTTGTATCAGCTCCTAAAATGCAAGATTTAGCAAGCTTTGCTATGGATTTGCAAGGCGCTGCTGGAATTTTAAATGATCCAGATATGTCTTTAATGCATTCTATATTTCAAAATCAATGGATGAGTGCTGCTGGTTATAGAATTGCTGGTGGAACGGATGAGATTTTAAGAAACATTGTTGCTGAAAGAGTATTAGGTCTACCACAAGATATTAGAGTAGATAAAAATGTTCCTTTTAATGAATTAGCTGACTCAAGATAAGTCTATTTTAATTTCATTCTGGGTTTGTTGATTTAAATCTTTTATGGATAATTTAATATTTTTATCATTATTAATTTCAAGAGTTCCATAATTTTCCATTAAATAAGTTGGTCCAATTCTATTTGGACCAGCTTCTTCAACTGCTTTAAATAATTTTCCAGCCGCTAGATTAAGAGAGCTAGATGTAAGTTCATATAATTCATTACCATTTTTAGTCCTATCCTTATATATACCTGCTCTATGCCTGTCTCCTGATAGAATAATAAGTTTATTAATATCATTTTCATCTATTAAATTATAAAGACGTCTTTTTTCTAATGGAAAATTTCCCCATTTTTCAAAACCATGTCCTTCAGCTAATACCTGAATACTTGATATTAGAATTTTGATATCTGATTTTTCTTTAAAAGCTTTTTTAAGCCAATTCCACTGTTTATATCCAAGATATGTTTTTTTTGAATCATAATCAGCTATGTACTTTTCTTTTTTTGGTGCCCATTTTTTATCAGTTAGCTTAAGAGCGGATCTAAAATATCTTGTATCAAGGAAAATAAATTGAATTATCCCAATTTCAGTATTTCTTTTTTTGCTAAAATATAAACCTTCTCTATTTCTTCTTTTATCATCAGGTGGTATTTCCCAAAATTTTAAAAAAAGCTTTTTTGCTTCTTTTTTATTTTCAAACTCTTTGCCACCGTCATTTTTTCCATAGTCATGATCATCCCAAATCGAGAAAATTTCATTAGTTTCTTTTAATCTTTTAAAAGGAATTTTTATTTTTTGTTTTTTATAAGCCTTTTTTAAAAGATTTAAATCACTATTATTTTTATTATCGCCATAAACATTATCTCCCATAAAAATAAACACATCCGATTTTTCTCTTAGAATACTCTTCCAGATTGGCTGATCCTTCTCTTGTGAAAGACATGATCCACATGAAATTTTAAAAATATTTTTTGATGATGCTTTTAATCTTTTAAATAGGGGAAAAAATGAAAGAAGAATTACACCCCCACCGTAAAGAAACTTTCTACGATTTATTTTTTTTAAGTTAATTTGAGCCATAATTTATTATATGAAAAAAGGGCGCTAGTAGATAGCGCCCTTTTCTGATTATTTATCATTTTAGAATTGATATTTGAGACCAACTTTAATTTGATAAACTGATTTACCTATGTTCTGAGTAGGTTGGCCATCAACTTTAAATGTTTTGTATATATATCTACCTTGTTCATCCACATCTGCCTCAACAATTCCTCTAGAATTGGTTGTAGAGCCACTATAATTTTCAAATCCTCCCCAATCAGAATTTAAAAGATTAAGAACATTTTCTATATCGATAAAGAAAATCGCTTTTCCAGGAACTCCACCAGAAGGAATTTCCTGTGCAATTCTTAAATCAAAAGTTCCTGCCCAAGGGCTATTAAAGCTATTTCTAGGAACTGCAGAACCTCGATATGCTGATAAACCAGAGTCCTGAAGGAATTGTTCAAAAGCAGCTAAATCAAATCCATCGGCGTAAAGTACATTTGGGTCATCAATAGATGGAACATAGAGTAATTCAATATTTTCTCCATCTGTCCTATATCCACTTAAATCCCCTCTGAATGTATAACTAAAGGGGTTGCCAGACTGTCTAAATCCATTTAAGCCTATGCTAGTTTCAAGGTTCCCAAAAATATTTCCCTTCCATGTAAGCGCATAATCAAAAGAGTGTTCAATCTCGTAATGAGAAGGGCTATTTACAGGCGTTAGGTGATCAAAAATTGGCATTCTTACAGCACTTGAAAAAATAATAGAGCTTGTCATCATGTGAGCCATTTCTCTGTCAGTATGAGCATAGCCAAGATATAAGTTTAACCCATTATCAAAAGATTTTTCCATAGAGATACCAAATATATTTGTTTCAGGTTGGATATTTTTAAAGGTTGTTAAATATCCAACATAGCTACATCCACCATATAATGGTCTGCTATCGGCTATTGCATTTCCTTTTGGATCACAACCACCTATATATGCTCCAACAGGATCTTCTTCTTCCATATAAATATAGTTAGCTCTGATTGTGATACCTGAATCTAAATCTGCAACAATTCCCAGGCTCATTTTTGTTATTGAGGGAATACCAAAATCTTTATCCATCATAGCTGTATACCCACCAGTATCACCAATTTGATTTTGAACAAGAGCTAAGGCAGCTTCACCAGGATAACTTGCAGGAGTTCCTGGGGTAGGTAAGTTATTACTCCTTGCTCTAAGTTTATTACCTGGAAGACCTAAACCTGTATCAATATATGGCCCACCAAACCATACAGGAGGTAGATTTCCACTGAATTCACCATATCCAAAGGTAACAAGAATATTATCTTTAGCTTGCCAATCTAAAGAAAAACGAGGCATCAATATATCTTCACCATCAAGGTTTACGTCATTTCTAGGTGCTGGTCTAAACTCATCTCCAGTCCAGTTAAACCAGAATGAATTATATTCAGGTGTTGTATCTTGACTTATTTCTTCATAACGGAAACCAATCCTTGCTGTTAAATCAGAGTTAATGCTCCAGGTGTCTTGTAAGTAAATAATTGTATAATCCATATTAAAACGACCGGCAGCATCTCTAGGATTATTTGTATCAGCATTTCTATAATCAAGTTCTCTTAAATTACCAGAAATAAAATCTTCCAGAGAATTATAATCATATTCCCCTAAGCTATTCCTTGAAAACATGTTAAACATGTCATTTTCAATAGATTTATAACCCAATGTAATCGCATGATTGCCTACATCGTAATATCCAGATAATTCAAATTGTTTTCTACTGGTTTGAATTTCATTAGCATGTCTATATTGATCAGGTCCAAAAAATACAGTTCCCCCTGAGGTAACACCAACACCAACTTCTCCAATTGAAGTTGATCCAACAGGGGTATTCGGATTCATGACATCTGTGTCAGAATACATAATTTTGGTTGAAAAGTTATCCGACCAATCTGAGTTTAATTCAAATTTAATTGTTTCGTACTCTTTATTAATTCTGTACCAACTACTTGAAAGTGGAAGACCAAAAGATCTATTCCAATAAGCACTTTCTGTAAATCCATCTACATGAATATATTCTAATGTTAACGCCTGATTATCTGTAATATTTGCATCAAATCTTAAAAAAGTTTTTTCATCTTCTTCTTCTAAACCTTTATTATACGATCCTGCATCATAGCCAATAATATCTTTAGCAGCCATAATAACGGCGTCAGCTTCCTCTTTACTCACTGATCCCGATTGAAAAGCCTGCATTTGAATTGGGTCAGAAGCTTCATATTTTTCATAACCAAAAGAGAAGAAAAGTTTATCTTTTATAATTGGACCTTGAAGAGCAACTGAGAATAATTCTGTATCAGGATCAGCGTTATCTGCTTTTTTACCAAAAGGCTCATTTCCGCTAGTTTGAGAGGACTCAATTGTAAATGATCCATGAAACTCATTAGTACCTGCTTTTGTTGTAAGAACGATATTACCACTTGATGCTTCACCAAGTTCAGCGTCAAAATTTGCTATTTTAACTGAAACTTGATCTATGACATCCATTGACAGAGGCATTCTATTTGTTGGATAGGCATTTGAACTTAGTCCATAAGAGTCATTTGCGCTTACACCATCAATTATAAAACCAATTAGTCTTGGCATTCCTCCTGCAAAAGAGAGTTGATCATTGTTGTTAACGGTCACAAAGGGGTCAAGTTTAGCAATATCTTTGATATCACGATCAATTGAAGGTAATGTTGAAATATCTTCTGCATCAAAAGTTGAACCAGGACCAACTCCTAGACCTTTAAAATCAACAGCTTGTGCTGTGACAACAATTTCTTCGACCCCAGCTGACCCAAGAGTAAATGATAGGTTTGCTTCACTTCCTAGTCTTGTATAAATATTACTTTTTGTAGACATTTGCCCTGACTTTGTAACAGTTATTTTGAATGGACCTCCCAATCTTAAACCTCTTGAGTAGAAAGCCCCTGAATTACCTGTTGATGTAGATGATTTACTTCCAGATGGGGAATGAAGAATTTGTACAGAAGCTCCAGTTATAGGATTACCTGCCTCATCGACCACTGATCCTCTGATAACCCCAGTAGTTTGTTCAGCTGATATATCAGAAGTAGAAATAGACGTTATAAAAATTGTAAAAAAAGCAAAAGCTAAAATTTTCATTAGTTTTTTTGTGTAAATCATATAGATCCTCATGGATTATTTGTTCTTAAAAGCTTATTATTTAATATTTGAAATATATTAACTTAATATAAAATTTATATAATAATTAAATTATTATACTGAATTAATACTATAAATTATTGTTATTAACTAAAGAAATACAGTATAGAGATTATAATTTTTCAATTTTTTTTGAATTATGATTAATATATTATTAATTGGGGATTAGGGAATTTTTAAAAATGTCTCATAAGTTTTGTATCGCACCTATGATTGATGTCACAAATCGACATTGTCGTTTCTTTTTTAGAAAGTTTAGTAAATATGCGAGGCTTTACACTGAAATGGTTGTTGCCGATTCAATAATCTATGGTGACAAAGATTTTTTGTTAGGATTTGATGAAGTTGAACATCCTGTAGCGCTCCAGTTAGCTGGATCAGATCCCTTGACTTTGTCCAAGGCAGCTCTAATTGGAGAGCAATATGGTTATGATGAAATTAATTTAAATATTGGTTGTCCATCTAAGAGAGTTCAGGCTGGAAATTTTGGGGTTTGCTTAATGGCTCATCCTAAATTAGTTGCAGAATGTGTTGAGAGAATTAAAGAAAAAGTAAAAATACCAGTAACTATTAAGTGTAGAATAGGTATTGATGATCACAATCCTGATGAAATGTTAACGGAGTTTGTTGAAACTACCAAAAATACTGGAGTTTCAACCTATATTATACATGCTAGAAAAGCTATGTTGGATGGTTTAGATCCTAAGCAAAACAGAGAAATTCCTCCCTTAGATTATGATATAGTTAGAATGATAAAAAGAAAATGGCCTGAATTAAATATAGTTTTAAATGGGGGCATTTT
Source organism: uncultured PS1 clade bacterium (assembly GCA_902626605.1). Classification (GTDB taxonomy): domain Bacteria; phylum Pseudomonadota; class Alphaproteobacteria; order MED-G09; family MED-G09; genus MED-G09. The sequence goes on along the minus strand of CACOFZ010000002.1, from coordinate 96,780 downwards.
AAGTCCTTATGAGGGTAAAAAAGAGATTTCTAAGTCAAAGGGAATTGAACTTGATGGTGTTATGTTGGGAAGAGCTGTTCAAGAAAACCCATATTCTATTATAGATGTTGATAAAATTTTCTTCAACGATGATAAAAAGCTACCATCAAGAATTGAGATTGTTGAGGAAATGATTTCTTATCTAGAAATTTGTGTAAAAAATAACGTTCCGATTAATATAGTAACACAAAATATGTTTGGTTTATTTCATGGTTGTAGAGGAGCAAAACTATGGAGAAGTTATTTGAGTCATGAAGCGCCAAGAAGAAGAGACGACCCAAAAGTTTTGAAGGAAGCATTAGATCAGATTATTTCAATTCAAAATCAGGCTGCTTAATGAGTAATGATCTTTTTTCATTAATCCCTTTTGCGTTAGTAATATCATTATCTGGTTTTATTTCTGGTTTTATAGCTGGTTTATTAGGTGTTGGCGGAGGTATAATAGTAGTACCAGTGTTGTATCATTTTTTGTCTCTAATTGGTGTTCCTCAAGAGGTCGTTATGCATATTTCCGTGGCTACATCACTTGCTGTTATAATCCCGACAGGTTGGCGCTCATATAAATCTCACCAAGAAAATGATAATATTGATTATAGTGTTTTAAAGTCATGGCTTTTACCAACAATATTAGGCTCAATTATTGGGGCAATAATAGCTGGACTAATTTCAGGTTTTTGGCTGACTTTTATTTTTGCCTTTATAGCTTTTTTTGTTTCGGTAAATCTATTTTTTAATAAACAGGAATTTAAACTTGGTAATGATATTCCAGAAGGTTTTTTTGGAAGTTTAATACCTTTTTCAGTTGGCTCCTTGTCCTCAATGTTAGGAATTGGTGGTGGTACATTTAATGTTAGTTTGATGAAATTGTATGGTAAAACTATTCACAGAGCAGTTGGAACCGCCTCTGGTCTTGGTTTTTATTTGGCAATTCCAGGAACTATTTTTTTTATTATAACAGGTTGGAATAATGAAAACTTACCACTTGGCTCCTTGGGATATGTAAACATCATTGGATTACTTTTAATTGCACCAATTTCTTCTTATGCAGCACCAATTGGCGCAAAGTCAGCTGATAAATTAGATAACAAAATTTTAACAAATATTTTTGCTATTTTTTTATTAATTACATCGGCAAGAATGTTTTTAGAAATTTTTTAGATAGATTGATCATAAGAGCCAATTTCTTTAAATTTTTTTAATAAACTATCAATAAACTTAAAGATTTCTTTCATAACATATTCAGAAGAGGTGCTCTCACAAACCACAACAAGATTTGGTTTATTTGATGAAGCTCTAATTAAACCCCAGCTTCCATCCTCAAGAGTGAATCTTATTCCATTTATTGTTAAGATAGACAGAATTTCTTGATCTGCAATTTTACTTTTATTCTTGAATTTATTTTTAATAATATCTGAAATTTTGTCGATAGTTTGATATTTTACATTATCTGCACATTCTAAAGACATTGTTGGAGAATTGAATGTATGAGGCAGGTCATTAATCATATCTGCAATATTACTTTCTTTATTTTCATCCAAAAGTTTACATACTTCAATTGCCGATAAACATGCATCGTCATAACCCCTTCCAATAGGCTGATTAAAAAAATAATGACCTGATCTTTCAAAACCAGCTAAAGCTGATATTTCTGAGGTTTTTTGTTTAATATAGCTATGACCAGTTTTCCAATATTGGACAATTGCGTTATTAGTTTTTAAAATTTTATCTGAATTAAATAATCCTGTTGATTTAACATCAACAACAAATTTTGAAAATTTATATTTATTAGAAAAGTTTCTAGCTAAAAGTAAGCCCATAATATCAGAAAAAATTTCTTTACCATTATTATCAACATAACCACACCTATCTCCATCCCCATCAAAGGCAAAACCAATATCTGCATTATTTGCTATAACTTCTTCGCTTACATGTTTAAGCATTTTTAGATCTTCTGGATTAGGATTGTAATTAGGAAAAGTATGATCAAGGTCACAATGAACCCTAATAACTTCAATACCAATTTTTTCTAATATTTCTGGAGAAAAAATACCTGAGGTTCCGTTTCCACAAGCCACAACAGCTTTAAGTTTACGTTTAATATTATTTCTTTTAGTTAGGTCCTCAATATATTTGGTATTCATTCCTTCAATATAAGTATATTTACCATTAATTTTTTTTGGACTTAAGTCATTAAGACATATTTCTTTAAGTCTTTTCATTAAGTCTGGCCCAAATGTTAAAGGTCTATTGACTCCCATTTTAAAGCCGGTCCATCCATTTTCATTATGACTAGCTGTAACCATTGCAACAGATTTACAATCTAAATCGTATTGAGCAAAATAAGCGCCAGGTGATATAGTTAATCCAATATCAAAAACATTTATACCGTATGATAATAAACCAGATACAAGAGCGTTTTTAACTTCCTCAGAATAGGATCTATAATCATGGCCTATAACAATCTCTTTTTTGACATTTTTTTCTATCATTAATTGTCCAAGACCATAACCAAGTTTTTTTATACCGCTCAAATTAATTTGTTTTGGATAAATCCATCGGGCATCATATTCTCTAAAACCAAATTCGTTAATAATTGGTTCTTCAATATAGTTTTTTATATTAAAAGAAATGTCACTCATTAAAAAATTTCATCAATTATTTTTCAATTGTCTCCATGGCTTTTTCAAAAACCTTACCTGTCTGCTCTCCGCCCATATTATATGACTTTGCTTCATTAAAATTAGATATTTTTTCCCAGTTATTAACAATATCTTCAGCGGTGGCATTAAGCCCAAGACTTAATCCGTCAGATTCCATAATTTTTGAAACAGAATAGACTCCGGCACCAGCACATAAAATAGTTCCATTGGGAGCATCATCCGAAACTAAATAAATTGCTGCAGGAGTAACGCTTTCAGGTGTTAATAAATTTTCAGCTTCAGGCGGCATTAAATTTGCAGTCATCCTTGTATAAGCCACTGGAGTTAGGGCATTAACATGGACGTTATATTTTTGACCTTCGAGCTTAAGGGTATTCATAAAACCTACCAGACCTAATTTCGCTGCCCCATAATTAGTTTGTCCGAAGTTTCCATATAAACCAGATGATGAGGAAGTAACTAATATTCTTCCATAGTTTTGTTCTTTCATTATTTCCCAAACAGCTTTTGTTGGTTTAACAGTTCCCATAAGGTGAACATTTAAAACTTTTTCAAAATCATTAATTTCCATTTTAGAAAATGACTTATCAATTAATATTCCAGCATTATTTAACAGTATATCAATTCTTCCATACTCATCGATTGTTTGATCAATCATTAGTTTTACACCGTTGTCGTCTGTAACCGATGAACCATTAGATATAGCTTGACCACCGGAACTAATAATTTCTTTTACAACTTTTTCGGCTGCATCAGATGATCCTCCAGAACCATCAACAGATCCTCCAAGATCATTCACAACGACCTTAGCACCTCTTTTTGACAATTCTAAAGCATGAGACCTACCCAATCCACCACCTGCTCCCGTAACGATTGCAACTTTATCTTTAAAATCAATTGTCATTTTTGTTCTCCCTAGCATTATTATAAATTAATGATTAAATTAACTAATACAAATAGAATGTCATCAAATTTTTTAATTGTTTTAGAAGGGAGGTTAGAAATGATTTTTTATGATGGTGGTGCAGCACCAAATGCTAGAAGGGTTAGAGTATTTCTTTCTGAAAAGAATATAGATATTCCGTTTAAGTCTATTGATATTATGAAAGGTGACCATAAAAAAGATGATTACAAGAAAATAAGCCCTTTATCACAAGTACCTGCTCTTGAACTTGATGATGGAACTTTCATAACAGAGTCCATAGCAATATGCAGATACATAGAGGCATTAAATCCTGAACCAAACTTATTTGGAGAAAATCCTAAAGAAATAGCTCAAATTGAAATGTGGCAAAGACGTTTAGAGCTTTTATTGATGATACCAATTGCATCAGTTTTTAGGCATGGACATCCAGCTATGGCACATTTAGAAGAACAAGTACCGGAATGGTCAGAAGCAAATAAACCAAGAGTCTTTAAATTTTTTAAATGGTTAAACGAGCAACTTGAAGGTAAAAATTTTATTTGTTTAGATAGATATACTGTTGCTGACACAACTGCTTTTACATGTTTTGAATTTGCCAAGTGGCCAAAAATTATAATTCCTGATGAGTTTCAAAATTTAAAAGACTATCAAAAGAGATTATCTGAAAGGCCAAGCGCAAGGGCTTAAATTCATAAAATATTGACCAAAACTCATTTTTTTTATAAAAAAAAGTGTCAGATGATTGGATGATCGCTTTTTTTAAAGAGGAAAGTCCGGGCTCCATGAGAGACAGTGCCGGGTAATCCCCGGCGAGGGTGACCTTAGGGAAAGTGCCACAGAAAATATACCGCCTTAGGGTAAGGGTGAAAAGGTGTGGTAAGAGCGCACCGCTTATATGGTAACATATTTGGCAGGGTAAACCCCACTGGGAGCAAGACCAAATAGGAATAACGTTGGCATAGCCAAAGGATTTCTCATTCTAGTTATTCGGGTAGGTTGCTAGAAGTATGTGGTAACGCATATTCAAGATGAATGATCATCGCTTTTTTTAAAGTACAGAACCCGGCTTACAAATCATCTGACATTTCCAACGAATTAAAAAAATTTTAAAAATTAACTTAGACCATATTTTTTTAATTAAATCCCATTGACTCCCATAATATCCCATGATAATCCATATTTAGGTCTTACATTTATAAGATCAGGTTATTCTTTTGTTTAAAAAAACTGGAGGGTTTTTTGAAAATTTTTTTATCAAGCGCAGTCAATAAAATTGATGCTAAAGGTAGAATTTCAATTCCTGCCTCTTTCCGAACTGTTCTTGAGTTTCAAGGATACCCAGGCGTTTATTTATTTCCTTCCTTTACTTCAAAATCAATTGATGGAGGAGGTTTAGAGTTGATAAACCAAATTTCAGAAAGTGTTGAGAGAATGCAGTTATTTGCAGAGGAGACAGATGCCTTATCTACATCACTCTTTGCTGATACATACAATCTCTCGTATGATCAAGATGGAAGGATATCTTTACCAGAAAGCTTGATAGAACACGCAAACTTGAAAAATAAAGCCATTTTCGTTGGTCAAGGTAGAAAGTTTCAAGTTTGGAACCCTAATGATTTTGATGAATTTAAAGAAAAAGCAAAGGTTAAGGCCCTTGAGCATAGAAATCTTATAGGCCCTGTTGGGTTAAATAAAATGAAAATTGAGGAAATAGATTGATGGATAATAATATTCCAACTCATAAATCGGTAATGATGAATGAGGTTTTAGAAATATTAAATCCAAAATCAAATGAAACTTATATTGATTGTACTCTAGGTGCGGGAGGGCATACTAAAGCAATTCTTGAGAGTGCTGACTGTCACGTAATTGGTATAGATAGAGATCCAATAGTATTTTCCTTAAATGAAGATCAATATAAATTGTACGGTGATAGATTAACTCTTATAAAGGGAAGATTTGGGGAATTAACAAATCATATTTCAAAGCTTGGTATTAAAAAAGTTGATGCTATTTTCATTGATTTAGGGGTTTCATCAATGCAGCTTGACACTCCTGAAAGAGGTTTTTCATTTCGTTATGATGCTCCATTAGATATGAGAATGGACGATAACAAAAAAACTGTATTTGATGTAGTAAACAAATATAAAGAAGAAGATTTAGCAAACATTATTTATTTATTTGGAGAAGAGAGAAAATCAAGAAAGATTGCAAAGAATATAATTGAACAAAGAAAAAGAAAAAAAATTCAAACTACTTACGAATTATCCAATATTATTAAAAACTCAATAGGTGGAAAATATCAAAAAATTCACCCTTCAACAAAGACCTTTCAAGGATTAAGAATTTATTTAAATGACGAATTAAAAGAATTATATAAAGCCTTAATTGCCTCTGAAAGTATTTTAAATGAAGGCGGAAGATTAGTAGTTATTTCATTTCATTCTCTTGAGGATAGAATTGTCAAAAATTTTATAAAATATAATTCGATTTCAGAAAAAAAATATATCTCAGGTAATACAGAATTACCTTTTTATTATAAATCAAAGAGAGTTACAAAACCTACCAAAAGTGAAATAAAAGAAAATCCAAGATCTCGATCAGCTCATTTACGATATGCGTACAGAACATCTGCACAAGAAATTTTAAGAGATAATTCTCATAATTTTATAAAATATGGAGGTGTAAGTGTTTAAATTATTTGTTTATAGTCTCTTTTTTACCTTCATTTCGTTAATAGTTTTTAATCAAATAATTAGTCATGAAATTAAAGATAAAGTTAGAGAGCTAAACAATATCAATTACTCTCTTAAAAAAGAAAAGAATAAAGAGATACTCCTTAAAACAGATTGGGTTGTTAGGACAAGCCCTGAAAGACTACAGAAATTATCAGAGAAATATTATCCACAGCTTAGGCTATCACCATCAAAAGGTGAAAACATTGAATTCATTAATCAAGAAATAGAAAAAAATTAAATGGTTAATTTAAAAAAAAATAAATTTATAAATGTTAAGGTTTCTGCAGGCAATGATCTTAGCTTTTTATTTGAAGATAGTCATAAAAAGAATAGTAATAATCAAAATGATCTTGATAAAATATCCTTAAGCAGAGAAAGAGTTCATTTAGCCAAGTTTTTATTTATTTTTATTTTTGCAATTTTTGTAGTTAGGGGAACATCACTAGCAATCTTTCCAGGCGATATTTTAAGCAAACCAAATAAAATTATATCAAATTCAATCAAAAATCCTTTACCAGAAATTTATGATAGAAATGATAAATTATTGGCTACTACAATAGAGACAAAAAGAGCTTCTATAAGAAATCCAGTTAATCCAGAAGAAACTGCTCGAATGATAAAAGCCGTAATTCCCGATCTTGATAAGGATGCACTTCTGAATAAACTTGAGAATAAAAGTTATGTTGAGATTGCGGATAATATAAATGATATTCAATATTATGATATTTTAAATTCTGGTGTGGCTGAGGTAGAGTTCCATTCTGTTTGGAGAAGAATTTATATTAATAAACAATTGGCATCTCATATAATAGGGTATTCAGGAAGAGATCTAATAGGTTTGTCTGGAATTGAAAAAACAATACCAAAATCCAAAATCCTCCATGAAGATATTAAACTTAGTATTGATATATCTGTGCAATTTCACCTTGAAGATCAAATTACAAAAGGAATTGAACTATATGGTGCTGAGAGTGGTTTCGGTATAGTTATGGATGCAAATAATGGACAAATTATTGCCTCAGCGTCACTTCCAACATTTGATCCAAATATAATTAACAAAAATTATGCAAATAACACAGTAAAAAAATCTACATTTAATCAAGTTTTTCAAGGTAGTTATGAGCTTGGTTCAGTTATGAAGATAATGACATTAGCAATGGGCCTTGAGAGCTCTCAAATAGACCTTAATGATACATTTGATGATAGCACATGTATAAAAATAGCTGCAAATAGGTGTTTAAATAATTATAGAAATCAGAATTCAGAAAATTTAATTAGTTCAGTAGATTGCTTGGTTAGATCTTCTAATCGATGTATGGCGCAGATTGCAATAAAAGTCGGAAGAGAAAGTCAGAAATCCTTTTTACAAAAAGTAGGACTTTTAGATGAGTATTTTCTTGAAGTTCATGAAACAGGATCACCCATTTTACCTGAAAGGTGGACAGATAATTCAATGATTACAATCTCATTTGGTCAAGGTTTAAGCGTTGTTCCTTTGTCTTTTACTTCTTCTGTTGCTGCAATGGTGAATGGTGGTTACAAAATTCAGCCTTCTCTCAATTATTATAATAATTCAAAAAAAGAAAATAGAGTTATAAGAGAAGATACAAGTAAAAAAACAATTTATGCTATGCGCCAGGTTGTAAAGCATGGTTCGGGAAAAAAAGCTGACATTAAAGGTTATGCTGTTATTGGTAAAACTGGTACAGCAGATATTCCTTGTAATGGAACTTATAGTGGTTGTGGAAATCGAACATCTTTTGTAGGTGCATTCCCAGGATGGGATCCAAAATATGTTATTTTGGTAAGTTATGAAAGACCTAAGGAGAACCCTTCAAGGGGTATTATGGGGGAAAGCTCATTTCATAACGCTGGGCCGACAGCAGGTGAAATTATCCGATTAATAGCTCCAATATTAAATATTGAATATAATGTTGATAAGGAAATAGAAAATCCTCAAAAAGATATCTTAAAAATTAATCTAATTAAGGAGAATTCTCTATGATACCTCTAAGGTTAATTGATGATACAATTGAGAATGATATTAGTTTATCTGGTATTCAATCCAACAGTAAATTAATTGAAAATGGAAACCTTTTTGTTGCAATTGAAGGTAATAAAAACAATGGGGAAGATTATATTGATGAAGCTGTTAATAAAGGTGCAGTTGCAATTTTAACTTCAAATAGAGGAATTAAGAAAGAAAATATTCCAATAATTTTTAATCAAAATCCAAGAAAAGAACTATCGCATTTATCTAAATTATTTTTTCCTGGTTCACCTGAAATAATTTGTGCAGTTACTGGAACAAATGGTAAAACATCGACTGTAGATTTTTTATATCAAATATGGCAACTACTTGGTTATAACTCTGCAACTATTGGAACACTTGGTGTTAAATCAAAAAATTTTAATATTAATACAAACAATACAACTCCTTGCCCAATTAAGCTTCATCAAATATTAGATAAACTTGCAAAATCGAAGGTATCAAATTTAGCATTAGAGGTATCAAGTCATGCTATTGATCAACATCGTATTAATGCTGTTAATCTGGAGTCTGCATGTTTTACTAACCTAAGCTTGGATCATATGGATTATCATAAATCTATACAGGAGTACTCTAATACAAAGTTTAAACTTTTTAACAATATTCTTCCTTTTGAAAAAACATCAGTAATTTTTACAGATAATTACGAAGGTATAAAATTTTCCAAAAAATTAAAAAAACTTAACAGAAATGTTTTTGACATTGGCGTTAATGCCAAAAAATTAAAAATTCTCTCCTCAGAAAATATTGCTACAGGTCATAAAATAAAAATATTGTATAATGACGAAATTTTTTTACTTAACTTTAAGCTTCAAGCATACTTTCAAATATCAAATGCTCTTTGTGCTGCTGGCTTAGCAATTACATCTGGAGCAAATTATAAAGATGTTTTTTCGGTAATAGAAAATATAAAACCTGTTTACGGAAGGATGAATATTATTGAAACAAAAAATAACTTAAAAATTATAATTGATTATGCGCATACTCCTGATGCTCTTTTATCGGTTTTGCAATACGCAAGTTCTTTATCAAGGAAAATTATTTTAGTCTTTGGTTGTGGCGGTGATAGAGATTTTTCAAAAAGAAAAATAATGGGAGAAATTGCAGAGAAGTTTTCAGATAAAGTTATTATTACAAATGATAATCCAAGATACGAAGACCCAAGTAATATAGCTAATATGATACAAAAAGGATGCCCTGGCGCTCAAATAATTTTTAGTAGAAAGAAGGCTATAGAATATGGTTTATCTGAAGCTAAATCAGGAGATATATTTATAATTGCTGGGAAAGGACATGAGAGCTATCAAATAGAAAAAGGTAAAAAAATATATTTTAGTGATAGGGATGTTGTTCAAAATTTTCTGGAGAATACTAATGGATAAAATTCTTTGGAAAGGTGAGGATGTATTAAAAATTACAAATGGTCATGGACCATCAAATTGGAATGCCTCAGGTGTCTCAATTGATACAAGGACCATTAAAAAGGGTGATATTTTTTTTGCTTTAGCTGGACCTAATTATGATGGCCATCAATTTATTAGTGAGGCAATTAAAAAGGGTGCCTCAATAGTTATTTCAAATGCTCCTGTACTTAACCATGAAAATAAAGTTATCGTAGTTAATGATGTTTTAAAAGCTTTAGTATGTCTTGGAAAGTCATCAAGAGAGAGAAATAAAGGAAAAATCATTGCTGTTACTGGCAGCTCTGGTAAGACAACTGTGAAAGAAATGCTAGCCTCATCTCTAATTGATTGTGGTAAAATTCATTATTCACAATCTTCATATAATAATAAAATAGGGGTTTCATTATCACTAGCAAGGATGCCGTCAAATACTGACTTTTCTATTTTTGAAGTTGGTATGAATAATTATGATGAAATTTCTTATCTTAGTAAGATCATTAAGCCAGATATTGGATTAATTAATAATGTTGGAAGTGCTCATATAAAATTTTTTAAATCCAAAAAAGAGATTTTGAGAGAAAAACTTGGAATAATTAATGGAATAAAATCAGGAGGCTATTTGGTACTAAATGAAGATATTTCTATTAATAAATCCATTAATAATTTATGTGAAAAAAATAATATTGAATTAATAAGTTTTGGTAAAAAAGATGAAAGCAAAAACTCTTTAATTAATTATAAATATTTTCCCCAAGGATCATTTATAGAAGCAAAAATAAAATCTAAGTTTTTAAATTTTACAATGCTTGCCCCTGGACTACATATGGCACTTAATTCAATAGCTGTTTTATCTGTATGCAACATCCTTAATTTATCCTTAACAAATATAGCTAAAAAATTATCAAATTTTAGTCCTATTGAAGGAAGGGGTTTGACTTATGATTTATCTTTTCAAAATAAAAAAATAAAAATTATTGATGAAAGTTTTAATGCTAATCCGGAGTCAATGATTTCATCAATAAATTTACTAACTGATATAGATTTTTATAAGAATAAGAGAAAAATATTAATTCTTGGAGATATGTTGGAGCTTGGTAAATTTTCAGAGGAACTTCACATAAAAATTGCCAAATTTATTAATAAAACAGATATTAATCTTGTCTTTTGCTCTGGAAAAAGAATGAAATACCTCTGGGATAATTTATCAAATGATAAAAAGGGTGCCTTCACTCAAAAACCTGAGGAACTAATTAAGCAATTGAATAAAAAAATTAATAATGAAGATATTTTATTAATAAAAGGTTCTTCCAAAAGCAAAATTAAAACTATCCTAAATTATTTAAATGAAGAAAAGTTATTAAGGAATATAGCATAATGATTTTATATCTTTTTGAAAATTTCTTTTCTGACTACAACAGTTTAAATATTTTTAATTATATCACTGTTAGATCTGCATTTGCAGTATTAACCTCTTTATTTATATGCCTATTTTTTGGATCAAAATTTATTGTATTTATGGAACAAAAACAAAAACAAGGACAACCAATTAGAAAAGATGGGCCGCCATCACATTTGCTTACAAAAGTTGGAACACCGACTATGGGCGGAGTTTTAATAATTTTTGCTTTGATCTCTAGCTCTTTAATCTGGTCTGACTTAAGTAATAAATTTATTTGGATTATTCTTTATTCAACTTTAGGTTTTGGAGTTTTAGGTTTTGCGGATGATTATATAAAAATAAAAAAATCATCATCTGATGGAGTCAATTGGAAAATTAAATTTTTAATACAAGTATTACTTTCTTTATCAATAGTTTTTTTAATTTTGAAAAGTTTTCCAGAAGGTAATAACTTTACAATTTATATACCTTTTTTTAAATCACCATTGATTGTTTCGAGTTGGTTTTTTATTCTTTTTTCTCTTTGTGTTTTAGTTGGCACTACTAATGCTGTAAATTTAACAGATGGTTTAGATGGTTTAGCCATTATACCAGTAATGATAACAGCTTCATCAATGGGTTTAATTTCATATCTAGTCGGTAATTATGTTTTTTCAAATTATCTATACATTCAATTTATTCCAAATGTAGGAGAGATAGTGGTTATTTGCTCTGCATTATTTGGAGCAGGCCTTGGTTTTTTATGGTTTAATGCCCCTCCAGCAATGATTTTTATGGGTGATACTGGTTCATTATCCCTTGGTGGCTTGATTGCATCTATTGCCATCAGTGTAAAACATGAGATTGTTCTATTTATTATTGGTGGTTTATTTGTACTCGAAGCATCATCAGTAATTATTCAAGTACTCTCATATAAGTTAATTGGTAAAAGAGTATTTATGATGGCTCCGCTTCATCATCATTTTGAACAGAAAGGCTGGTCAGAGTCTACGATAGTAATAAGATTTTGGATTATTTCACTTATTTTAGCAATTATCGGTCTTGCGACTTTAAAGTTGAGGTAGAATGTTAAATTTTGATCAATTTAAATCTAAGAATATTGGAATATATGGACTTGGTATTACAGGTTCTTCTATAGCAGAAACATTAAATTATAATGGAGCTAATGTTTATGCATGGGACGATAATCCTAGTATAAGAAAAAAATTTACAAAAAAGAAATTGATATTGAAAGAAATTGAAGAATGGCCATGGTCTAATCTATATTCATTCTTTCCTTCACCAGGAATTGATCTAAAAAAGAAGAAAAAATTAAAAAATTTAATAAAAAAAAATACAAAAATTTATAATGATATAACACTTTTTGAAATGGCAAGAGGAAAAGATTTTCATAAAGGAACGATGATAGCAATTACCGGAACAAATGGTAAAACTTCAACTGCTTCAATTATTTACGAGATTTTAAAGAAAGAGGGTTTTGATGTTAGATTGGCTGGTAATATTGGAAAACCTATTTTAAAATTAAAAAAAGGAAATAAAAATACCATTTATATTATTGAAATTTCTTCTTTTCAGCTTGAGATTGATACAAAATTGAAACCTGAAATAGCTGTCTTATTGAATATTTCTGAGGATCATCTGGATAGACACTCAAATATGACTGAATACAGGGATATAAAGTCAAATATTTTTAAAAATCAGGACAAAAATGATTATTCGATTATTTCCGTTGACGATAAGTATTCAAAGTATATTGCAGATAAAAATTTGAATTCCAAAAAAATTCTTTTTACAAAAAGTGATTTACCTCTTGGTATGAATTTATCATATAATTTTCAAGCAATAGAAAAAGTTTTAGAAATTTTTGATATTGAAAAAGGGGTTATAAGAAAAAGAATAAATGAGTTTAGAGGTTTAAAACATAGAATGGAGTTGGTCTATGATGATGGCTCTATAAAGTTTATTAATGACTCTAAGGCTACAAATGTCTCAGCAGTTAATTTAGCAATTGACACTTTTAAAGATATCTTTTGGATAGGAGGCGGTTATTCAAAAAGTAATGATCTTTCAAACTTAAATTTATCTTCGAGAGAAATTAAGGGAGTTTTCTTGATAGGTTCATCAGCTAATGAAATAAAAAAATTATCTCCAAAAGAAAAGAAACCATCTATCTATAAAAATTTATCAGATGCAACAAAAGCAGCATATAAAGCAGCAAGAAAAAATAAAAAAGGTTCAATCCTTTTATCTCCTGGTTGTAGTTCTCACGACCAATTTAAAAATTATGAAGATAGAGGATCTTTTTTTGTCCAGATAATTTCTTCTTTAACGAGTAAGAGTGAATAAATGCTAAGAATATCAAGAACAAATATGAGTATACTTGGTGTTTGGTGGTATACGGTTGATAGATGGATGTTATTAGCAATAATTTTTTTAGGTTGTATAGGATTATTTTTTTCTTTAGCAATTAGTCCGGCTGAAGCAATAAGCATTAAAACAAATACTTATTTTTTCCTTACTAGGCATTTTATATATTTTTTCATATCATTATTTTTTTTGATATCAATTTCAATTTTACCCTCTAACTTTGTAAGAAAATTATCTTTAATAATTTTCATCATTAGTTTTATTGGTATTTTTTTAACCTTAATTATCGGAGTAAGTAGCGGAGGTGCTTCAAGGTGGTTATCCGCTCTAGGTTTCACGATTCAACCTTCAGAATTTCTTAAACCATCATTAATTATTATTGTTTCGTGGTTTTTAGCAAGATCAAGACTAGAAAGTAATATTACTCTCCAGATAATACCTCTAATAATTACTTTAACTGTTATATCACTTTTGTTGCTTCAGCCTGATGTTGGCCAAACAATTCTTATAATTTTAACAATCATGGGTTTATTATTTTTCAATGGTTTATCTTGGAAAATAATCAGTGCATTAATTTCAATATCTTTTCTGGGTTTTATTTTTTTATATTTAAATTTCTCACATGTAGCTTTAAGGGTTAATAATTGGCTTGCGGGATGGTTTTTTCCTGAATCTTTAGATAATAGGCCAACTCAAATTTCTGCAGCAATAGATGCGTTTGAAAACGGTGGGTTATTTGGTCAAGGAATAGGAGAAGGCTGGATGAAATATAATTTACCAGATGCTTATACTGACTTTATTTTCGCTGCTGTTGCTGAAGAGGGTGGATTATTTTTAATCATAGTTATTATTTTGATTTATGGATTTTTAATTATAAGAGGTTTTTCAAAAATTACTCTAGTATCTGATTATACCAATCAATTAGCTGCATCAGGATTGCTTTTAATTTTTGGTCTTCAAACATTATTTCACATGGCTGTTAATTTAAGTTTAGCGCCCGCAAAAGGAATGACACTTCCTTTTATTTCATATGGTGGATCTTCAATACTCTCTTTAGGGATTTGTATGGGTATGTTTTTATCCTTAACAAAAAAAGATGATCCAAGGCTAAAGAAAATGAAAAAAAATTTTAATGAACCTGGAATAAATTTTTAAAATGAATGTATCAAATAAAAAAATTATCTTAACTGCAGGTGGTACAGGAGGTCATTTATATGGGGCATTAAGTCTCACTGAGGAATTAAAAAGAAACGGTTATGAGGTATTCTTATTTACAGATAAAAGGGTTGAAAATTTATTAAGAGATTTTGACTTAAGTAAAATAAGAATTATTCCCTCTGGAACCTTTACAAATATTAGGCCTATTGAATGGCCCGTAACTTTTTTTAAAATTTTAATTGGTTTAATTTATTCTTTTTTTTATATCTTAAGAATTAATCCTAAACTAGTAATTGGATTTGGCGGTTATCCTACAATACCAACTATTTTTGCAGCAAATCTATTAAATATTAAAATAATTATTCATGAGCAAAATAAAATTATTGGAAGGGCTAACAAATTAATGCTTAGTATCTGCGATAGATTGACAGTTGGCCATTTAAAAGTAAAAGGTATCAAAAAAAAATATAACGATAAAATATTTTATACTGGTAATCCTATAAGACCAGAAATCTATAAATATAAAAAAGATTATAAGACTCATAATCAAGATGGATTTTTAAACTTATTAATTTTTGGTGGAAGTCAAGGCGCATCATTTTTTTCGGATATTGTTCCTGATAGCATAAATAAGCTGGATAGCAAAAAGAAATCTTTATTAAGAATTTTTCATCAAGTTAGAAATAATGAATTTAAGAAAGTAAAAAAATACTATGACTGTATGAATGTTAAATCTGAGGTTAAAACTTTTTTTTATAATTTACCTGAGTTATTAAATAATTCTCATCTTTTAATCTCAAGATCGGGAGCTTCAACTGTTGCCGAGGTAACAGCAACAAAAATTCCAGCAATATTTATTCCATTTCATCACTCCATAGATGATGATCAAAGATTAAATACTATTGAATTAGAAAAAATTGGACAAGTTATTGTTAAAAAAGAAAAAAATCTTGACTCAAATCAATTATACAAGGTTATAGATGAGTTAATAGAGAAACCTGAAATATTAGAAAAAATGGCAAAAGCAAATAAAGAAATGGTAATAAATAATTCTTCAAAAAACATTAGGTCAATAATTGATGATTTATTATCAATCAAGGAACTTTGATTTGAAAATAATTAAAAATATTTATTTTATCGGTATTGGTGGTATCGGGATGAGCGGTATTGCCGAGATAATGAAAAATATTGGTTATAAAGTTGCAGGATCAGATCAGAATAACAATTCAAATGTTTTAAGGTTGAGAAGGCTTGGTATTAAAATATTTATTGGTCATGATCCGAACAATATAAAAAACGCCTCTTTGGTTGTCTATTCTTCAGCTATTCCAAAAAATAATTCAGAAATTAAAAAGGCAATATCACTGAACATTCCTGTGATAAGTCGTTCTGAAATGCTTAAAGAATTAATGAGGATGAAACGAACAATCACTGTTGCTGGAAGTCATGGAAAGACAACAACAGTTTCTTTAATTGCAGAAATTTTAGATAAAGCAAAATTAGATCCTACTGTTATTAACGGAGGTATTTTAAATTCATATGGCTCAAATACAAAATTAGGAAAAAGCGACCTTATGCTGGTTGAAACTGATGAGTCAGATGGAAGTTTCTCTTTTCTTCCCTCTTATGGTGGGGTTATAACTTCGATTGATAACGAGCACATAGACTTCTATGGAAGTAAAAAAAAGCTTATTGAGTCCTTTCATTCTTATATAAAAAATATTTCTCCATTTGGCTTTTTGGCTGTTTCAGAAAAAGATAAGAATATTCAGTTAATATTAAAAAATTTTAAATCTTTAAATATTTATAAATATGGATTTAATAGTAATTCGGATATTCAAGCTAAGATTATAAAAAAAAATAAAGACGGAATTATTTTTGATGTTGAAATCAAAAATTTAAACAAAAAAAATTCATTAATTAGAAATATAAATTTTCCCCTTCTAGGTAATCATAATATTGAAAATGCACTTGCAGCAATTTCAGTTTGTATTAATTTCAATATAAATAAAAATATCATTAAAGAATCATTGGAGACTTTCCAAGGGGTTAAGAGAAGGCTTACAAAAATATTTGATGAGAATGGTATCATTTTTTATGATGATTACGCTCATCATCCTACCGAAATAAAAGACACTCTAAGCGCATTAAAGAAAAAAAATGGAAGATTAATAGCTGTAATTCAACCCCATAGATATTCAAGATTAGATCAAAATTATAATAATTTTATTAAATCATTAAAAGATGCTGACATTTCTATAATTTTGCCAATATTTGATGCAGGTGAAAGAAAGATAAAAGGCATAAGTTCTCAAAATTTAACAAATGACATAAACAAAAAAAAATATACAGAAGCATATTATTTCAATGATTTTTTAAAAGCTAAAAATAAAATAAGTCAAATAGTAAAACCAAAAGATATTGTTGTATTTATGGGTGCTGGATCAATTTCCTTATGGTGCAATGATTATGCTAATGAATTTAAATATGAGGTTTTGAATGTTTGATAATTTAAAACCCATTTTAAAAACACCTTCAGTTGTTGATGAACTAAGCGGTAAATTTTTTTATAAGAAATCAGCTAAAAATCTATCATGGTTTAAAGTTGGAGGAGTTTTAGAATATTTATATATACCAAAAAATGAGGCTGATCTCTCAATTCTCTTAAATGAATTAATTCCCAATATTGAAATAAATGTATTCGGAAAGCTATCAAATATTTTAATTCGTGATGGCGGTTTATCTGGTTTATCAATTTTAATACCTGCAGATTTTAAAAAATTAATTCATAAAGAGGAAAATATTTTAAATGTTGGTTCTGGGGCTCTTGATAAACAAGTAGCAAAAAAATCTATTGACCTTCAAATAGGAGGCTTTGAGTTTCTATCAGGTATACCTGGTACAATTGGTGGAGGTATTTTCATGAATGCAGGTTGCTATGGTTCTGAGTTTAAAGACATAGTTTTGGATGTAAATTTTTTAAATAGAAATGGAAAAAAAATTAAAAAAAAAGCTGAAGAAATTGATTTTAAATACAGAGAGTCAAATATACCAAAGGATTTAATAATAACCTCTGTAAATTTAATAGGTTTTAAAAAAAATAAAGAGGAAATTAAGAGAAAAATAAGTGAAATCTCAAAAAAAAGAATATCTACCCAACCCCAAGGATATCCAACAGGTGGAAGTACTTTTAAAAATGACAAACAATATAAGGCCTGGGAGTTAATAAGTAAGGTTGAAATATCAAAGTTAAGATGTGGTGGTGCCATGATTTCAGACCGTCATAATAATTTTATGATAAATACAGGAAAGGCTAAAGCATCAGATTTTGAAAACTTAGGAGAAATGATCATTGATAAAGTCCAAAATCAATTTGGTATTAAACTTGAGTGGGAAATTCAAATATTAGGTAAGAATGGTAAAAATTAATAAAAATACTAAGATTGTTATTCTTCTTGGAGGGGAATCTCTGGAGAGAGAAATAAGTATTTCCTCTGGAGAAAATATTTTAAAATCTTTATCCTCTGAAGGTTTTAACGTCATACCTTTTGATTGTAAGGGTGATTTTATAAAAAAATTGATTAAAATCAAACCAGATGTTTGCTTCAATGCTTTGCATGGATTAGGTGGTGAAGATGGATCTTTACAATCTTTGTTAGAAAAAAATAATATACCTTATACCCATTCAGGTATTGCTTCATCAGAAATATGTATGAATAAAGCCTTATCAAAAGAGCTATTTTTAAAGAATAATATTAAAACTCCAAACTATGAACTTATAAAAATTAATAATATTAGCAATTTAAACAAGACATTGCCTTTTGTAATAAAACCTGTTCATGAAGGTTCTAGTAATGGGGTTTATGTAATTTTAAATGAATCAGATAGAAAGAAATTATTAAAAATTAAGGAATCTTGGATTTATGGGGAAAGTGTTTTGATTGAAGATTATATTGGAGGAATTGAATTATCTTGCGCAGTTTTTAATAATAAGCCAACAGAAGTTGTAGAGATCAAAACCAAAAATACTTTTTATGACTTTGATGCAAAATATGAACCTGGAGCATCGGATCATATTATTCCTGCCAATATTCCAATAGAAATTTATAATCTGGTAAAAAAAACAGCACTTAAGTGTCATAGCATTTTTGGTTGCAGGGGAATTTCGAGAACTGATTTTAAATGGAATGGTGAAAATAATGAAGAGTCTCTTTTTGCTCTAGAAACAAATACTCAACCTGGGATGACTATAACTTCTCTTGTTCCCGAGTTATTAGAAAAACAAGGCATTTCATATAATGATTTAATTCTTTATCTATTGGAGGATGCATCTTGCGATCGATAAATAAATATAAATACCTATTCATTTTGTTTATAATTATTATTTGTATAATTTTTGTTAATTTTTTTAATAACGGTAAAATTAAAAAAGAATTAACCTCAAGTTTTATTGAATTATTTTCAATAAATAATATTGAAATTATTGGAAGAGAACGCTCATCAAAAAAAATATTATCTGAGGTTTTAGAGAGCTATGAAAATAAATCACTGGTAACTATAAATTTAAAAAATATTCAAAATGAAATAGAAAAAATAGGATGGATAAAAGATGTTATCATAAGAAAGGTTTATCCAGAAACTTTAAGTATAAGTATTGAGGAATATTCACCTTTAGCTGTTTGGAAAAGAGGTTCTATACACTATGTTTTAGATGAATATGGCTATAGAATTGAAAAAATTAAATCAGATGAGTATCAAAATTACTTTCAAATTAGAGGAATGGGTGCTGATAAAAAATTAAAAAATCTTTTGGATAAACTTTACAACTATCCAGATATTTTAAGTCAGGTTGATTATGCTAATTTTGTAAGTAGAAGAAGGTGGGATCTTCATTATAAAAATGGAGTAAGGATATTATTACCTGAAGATAATATTTCAGAATCTCTCTCATTATTAGACTCTTATATTAAAAAAAATAAGTTAATTGAAAAAGGCCACAAAAAGATTGATTTAAGAGTAGCAGGTAAAATAACCACTGACAGGGTTAGTGGAAATGGCTAAAAAAGACAATAATCAACAAGATTTTTTCATTAATAATAAATCAAACTATCAGTCTGAAAAAGTCATTACATCAATAGATATTGGTTCAGATAAGGTTGTGTGCTTTATCGGGAAAATAGATAATATTTTGGATCGAAAAAAGATTAGACTCATTGGATCTGGGTATTCACAATCAAAGGGAATTAAAAATGGAGGGATTACAAATATAAATGACCTTGAGGAGTCAATTAGGAAAGCGGTTGATTTGGCAGAAAATCAAGCAAATTGTGAGGTAGAAAATGTTTCGGTAAATGTTTCAGGAAATTACATTAGAACAGAGAGAATTTTCGGTGAACTTTTTATTGGTAATCAAATTATAAATCAAAATCATATTGCAGAAGTAATAGAAATTGCAAAACAAAAATTTAATAATGAAAATAAAAAAATTCTTCATGTTATTCCATCAAATTATGTTGTTGATAATATAAAAAATATTGTGAATCCCTCTGGTATGAGTGCTTCAAAACTTGGTGTTAAATTACTTTTTATATATGCAAACCCTAACCATATAAGTAATTTAGAAAATATTATTAATAGTTGTTTTTTAAATGTAACTAACTTCACAGCAAAGCCATACACATCTGCTTTGTCAGCTCTTACAGATGAGGAGAAAAATCAAGGATCAGTTTGTATTGATATTGGAGCAGGGACTACCTCTATTTCAGTTTTTGTTGATGGTTCAATAGTTTATGCAAAATCACTCAATCTTGGTGGTTGGTATATTACAAATGATATATCAAAGGAGTTAAGTACACCATTTGATCAAGCTGAAGCATTAAAAACCTTGTATGGAAGTGCTTTAAGGGGCGCAAATGACGGAGAAGAAATTTTTCAAATACCTATTATTGGTGGTAATGATGAAAATAGACTTTCATTTTCTAGGTCAAAATTGATTTCAATTATTAAGCCGAGACTTTGGGAAATACTTATGCATTCTAAAAAATGCATAGAACAATCTGGCTATAAAGATATATCTAACAAAAATACTGTAATTACTGGAGGTACTACAGATTTACCTGGTAGTATAGAATTTGCAGAAAGGGTATTAGAAACTAGAGTAAGAATTGGTTTTCCTTCGGGAATAAATAATTTAGTTGAAGAGTTATCAGGTCCAGCATTTACATCCTGTGCTGGTATGCTTCTGCATTCAATTTTAATTCAAGAAAATGAAATTAAAAATAGGTCGGAAAATAATAATTTTGCTGTGAAAATAATTGAAAAAATAATGGGTTCTGGTTTTTAATCAATAACTTAAGCTTGTTTTAATATAAGAATCAGTAGAAATTTACACTGTAAAGTTATGAGGTCTTAAAATGACTACTTATGATGATGAAAATTTCGTATCTAATAGCAGTATTTCCTTGGAGACACCTGAAATAGAAAAGTTACGACCAAGGTTATCTTTAATAGGTGTGGGTGGAGGAGGAGGTAATGCCCTCAAAACAATGGTTGAACAAGGCCTTGATGGTGTAGAATTATTTGCAGCTAATACTGATGTACAAGATTTAGAAAATCTTAAAGGAGTTACACCCATTTCAATTGGCTCTCATTCAACTGAAGGCCTTGGTGCTGGTGCTGATCCTAAAGTTGGTAAAAAAGCAGCAGAAGAGTCTCAAGAAGAAATTAGAAGGTACCTAGAGGGAACTCATATGTTGTTTATAACTGCGTGTCTTGGCGGGGGTACTGGTACAGGTGCTGCTCCAGTTATAGCTCAGCTAGCTAAAGATATGGGTATTCTTACTGTTGCAATTGTTACTACACCTTGGAGCTTTGAAGGTAAAAAAAGAATGTCATCTGCTAAAAGTGGTATCGATGAGTTATGTTCAATTCTTGATACTGTAATTGTAATACCTAATCAAAATATCTTTAGAATTATTAATGAAAAAACTCCAATGAAAGAATGTGAGGATCTTGTAAATAAAACACTTTATGACGGAGTATCGGCAATAAGCGCTCTAATAATGAAGAATGGTTCTATCAATATTGACTTTGCAGATGTTAAAACAATAATGCAGCATAGAGGTAAAGCTGTATTTGGTGTAGGTGTATCTTCTGGTGAGGATAGAGCTATTTTATCTGCTGAAGACGCAATTTCAAATCCTATGTTGGATGATTTATCATTAAAAGGAACAAAGGGCCTTTTGGTTTCTTTGACTGCTGGTGCAGATATTAACCCTTTTGAGATACAAGGTGCACTCTCTGTTATTCAAAAAGATGTTGGAGAAGAATGCGAAGTAATTTTTGGTGTCTTCCAAGATGAACAAATGGGGGATAACTTTAAAACAGCAGTAATTGCAACTGGTATGGATCAATCAGTCGAGGAGAAAATTGTTGAAATTAATAAGGAAAATAATTTAACTGAAAGTAATTTTGTTGATGTGATCAATGATAATGAACCAGAAAATATTGAGCTAGAGGTTAAAAAAACTTCACCCGAAAAGCCACACAATATGGACTTTGATGATTATAATGATTTTGATGATAATTTTTCAGAGTCACTTTCTGAAGAGAATATTTCAAATTTACCTGAACCTGAGGATTGGGAAAAAGATGATGGAGTTCCATTATTTAATAGCGATAGGTTTGACTCATCCGATGAGGATGATGAGTCAAATTCTCAATTAGAGATTCCTGCTTTACAAAGATTTTTTGGAAAAATTAAAGGTCAATAAATTTTTTAACTATTTAAGTTACATTAAGTCACAATCATTTATTAGCTAAATATGGTTTTAATTGTTATTTATCTAACTGTAATCATAACTATTGTTATATAATTATAGTTAAACTTTTAAAGTGAGAAAATAAGCTAATTAAAGATATTTTTATGAATAACCTTGTTTCACCATCAATAGCATCTGGAAATTATCCTTGGCAGACAACTATTTCAAAACTAAAAAGTTTTAATGGTATAGGTTTGCACTCTGGAAACTTAATTAAGGTCACTTTAAAACCTGCTAAAGAAAATACTGGTATTATTTTTATAAGAACAGATATAGATAAAAAAGACAAAGAGTGCTCAATACAGGCGTTATATTCAAATGTCTCTGATACAAGTTTATGCACAACAATAGAAAATGAAAATGGCATTAAAGTAGCAACTATTGAACACTTAATGGCTGCTTTAAATGGAACAGGCATCGACAATATAATTATTGAGTTAAATGGCCCTGAGGTTCCAATTATGGATGGAAGTTCATTACCTTTAATTGAAATAATTGAAGATTGTGGAATAAAATCTCTTAAGGTGAAAAGAAAAATTTTAAAAGTTTTAAAAAAGATCGAAGTTAATGTTGACAATAAATATTGTTCCTTTGCTCCAAGCAAGGAACAAAAATTTTCTGTTGAAATTGATTTTGAAAATAAAGCTGTGGGTAAGCAGAGTGCGTCAACATCACTTGCTAATTATAATTTTAAAAATTTTGCTTCAAATGCAAGAACTTTTGGGTTTATGAAAGATGTTGAATATATGCGTTCCAAAGGTCTGGGCTTAGGCGGAAGTATTGATAATTGTATAATTGTTGATAACAATGAAATAATTAATCCTGAAGGCTTAAGGCATGAAAACGAATTTTCAAGGCATAAATTATTAGATGCAGTGGGAGATATTTATACTTCAGGTTATCGAATTCAAGGAAGTTATAAAGGGCTAAGATGTGGTCATTATATTAACAATCTTTTATTGCACGAATTATTCAAGTCTAATGAAAACTATGAAATAGTTGAATATTCAGATAAATCTTATCAAGAGTTTCATAGAGGTATTGTATCAAATTATCTTGCAAGTTAATTTTATAAAGACTTTTCAATTATAGATGTTTATAATATTATTTTAATGAAATTCTTACGTTGAAATCAATTGAGAATGCTAAATTTATATAAATTTTTTATACCCTTGCTATTTATTCTGATATCAGGATGTTCTAGTACAAACGAGAGACCTGAGTACAGAGAGAGATCATTGGCAGCAATTTATAATAATGCTGTATATAATCTTGATAGGGGAAGACTTCAACAGGCTGCATTTGAATTTGATGAGGTTGAAAGACAGCATCCTTACTCATCATGGGCTAGAAGATCAATGTTGATGTCTGCTTATGCTTATTATCTTCAAAATCAGTATGATCAAGCAATATCAACGGCCCAAAGATTTATTTCTCTTCACCCAGGTAATAAACATGCGGTTTATGCTTATTACTTAATTGGGCAGTCCTATTATGAGAGAATTCAAGACGTTGCAAGAGATCAAAGAATAACTGAATTAGCATTAGAATCTTTTGTAGAGGTTGTAAGAAGATATCCTGGTACAGATTATGCAAAAGATTCACAATTAAAAATTGACCTTACGCTGGATCATTTAGCTGGTAAAGAAATGTACATTGGAAGATATTACCTTCAGCAAAAAGCTTTTTTAGCAGCTATAAATAGATTTAGAACTGTTACTGTTGATTATCAAACCACAAGTCATGTTCCAGAGGCGCTTCATAGAACAGTTGAGGCATATTTATCAATGGGTTTACTTGATGAAGCTTATAATACTGCTTCAGTGTTAGGTCATAATTTTCCGGAAAGTTCATGGTATAAAGATAGCTATGAATTGATTAAGGATAATGTCGAATAAAGAAAAAATAGATCAACACCAATCAGATAATACTGAAACCTCAAAAGAGAAAAAAGTAAAAGATCAGCTTGAACAATTATACCTAATAGTAAAAAAGCATGATATTTCCTACTATAAAGATCATAACCCATCAATTTCAGATTCGGAATATGACGATTTAAGAAGGACTATATCGGAAATTGAGCAAAAGTATCCTTCTTTAGTTAACCCTGATTCGCCCTCTTTTTCAGTGGGTGCAGAACCCTCTGAAAAATTCAAAAAGGTAAATCATCTTACCCCTATGCTTTCAATTCAAAATGCTAAAAATAAAGAAGAGGTTATTTCTTGGAGCGATAGTCTTAGAAATTTTTTAAGAATAGATAGCACGAAAAAAATTGATTATGTAGCTGAGCCAAAAATAGATGGTCTTTCAGCAAGCCTATTATACGAAAATGGTATTTTAAAAGTAGGAGCAACCAGAGGAAATGGCAAAATAGGAGAAGATATTACAGAAAATATCAAAACTATAAAAAGTATACCTCATGTACTAGATAGAAAAAAAACACCAAAACTATTAGAGATCAGGGGTGAGGTTTATATGTCCCATAATAATTTTAATCTTTTAAATAAAATTCAAGATAAGCAGGGAAAGGAGTTATTTAAAAACCCAAGAAATGCCGCTGCTGGATCTTTAAAGCAATTAGACCCAAAGGAGACAGCTAAAAGGTCTTTAGAGTTTTTTGCATATGCATGGGGAAGCGTATCTTCCTTACCATATGACAATCATTATGATTTGATTAATTTTTTTAAAGAATTAGGCTTTCCTACAAATGATAATTTTGGCCTTTTTAAATCTATTGATGAATTAATTGTTTTCTATGAAGACATATTGGAACAAAGAGCAAGTCTTGGATATGATATAGATGGAATAGTTTATAAAATAAATAGGTTAGATTGGCGTGAGAGACTTCAATCAACTGAACATCATCCAAGATGGGCAATTGCTCATAAATTTCCTGCAGAAAAAGCAGTGACTAAAATTTTAGATATTGAAATACAGGTGGGGCGCACAGGTGTTCTAACACCAGTTGCAAGACTTTTGCCCGTAAATATTGGAGGTGCACTTGTTTCAAATGCTAGTCTTCATAACTTTGAAGAAATTAAAAGAAAGGATATTAGGATTGGTGATACTGTCTGGGTTCAAAGGGCAGGAGATGTTATTCCTCAAATTATAAGCGTAATTAAAGAGAAAAGAAAAAAAAATTTAAAACCAATTAGTCCTCCAAAAGTTTGTCCTGTTTGTAATTCCGAAACTATTAGGGATAAAATAAAGACAGGAAAAAAAGAAAAAGAAGAAAAATACATTAGGTGTACTGGAGCATTTAACTGTTCTGCTCAAATTATTGAAAGAATAAAACATTTTTCATCAAAATCAGCTTTTGATATCGATGGTTTGGGCGAAAAACAGATAGATGAATATTATTTAGAGGGTTTAATTAAATCACCAGTAGATATTTTTTATTTAGAGGAAAAATATAAGAATAATCCACCTTCTTTTTGGAAATATACCTCTGGACCAAAATTAAAAATTGGAACAATCAAGGAAAGCGCTCTTAAATTATTTCATGCCATTAACAAAAAGAGAGAAATTGATTTAGATCGCTTTTTATTTTCTCTTGGAATAAGACACTTGGGCTTATCTTCTGCTGATTTAATTGCAAATTATTATAAATCTATAGATAAAATGTTAAAAAATATAACAATTGATAACATGGAAATATCCAAACAAGAACTTTTGTCTCTGGATGGTGTTGGTGAAAAAGTTGCTCTTTCAGTTATAGATTTTTTCCAAAATATTGATACAAGGCAATTAATAATTCAATTAATAAAGTCTGGAGTTATTGTAAAACAGTACAACAAGGAAGTTAAAGAAACGAAAATATCTAATAAAATGATCTTAATCACCGGTACACTAAAAACTATGAGTCGCGCTGAAGCAAAGGTAAAAATTGAACTTTTGGGCGCCAAACTATCATCATCACTTTCTAAAAAGACTAATTTTTTAATTGCGGGAGATAAACCCACATTATCAAAACTAGATAAAGCAAATGAATATGGTGTTAAGGTTTTTTCTGAGCAGGAGTGGAATGATTTTATTGCAGAATAGGCCCACAACTCTCTTTCAACCAGACTAATTCTTTTTCTTGCATAAATTCTGATAAATTTTTGTACACTTTCTCATGATAAGTATCTATCCATTTTATTTCATTGTTATTAAGCATTTCTGCGGATATTAAATTTTTATCTATTGGAGCTAAGGTAAGTGTTTTAAAGTAAAGATGGTTACTGTTGTCTTTCATTTCTTTAGTAAGAATTAAATTTTCTATTCTTATTCCATACTCATTTTCTTTATAATACCCCGGTTCGTTTGAAATTATCATACCCTCTTTAATTTCCTGAAAACCCAGTGGTGATATACTTTGTGGGCCTTCATGAACTCCTAGAAATGAACCAACACCGTGACCTGTACCATGTTTATAATCTAATCCTTCTTCTGTTAAATATTTTCTCGCATAAGGATCTAAATCTTTACCGATAGTACCTTTTTTAAATACTGAACATGCTATGGCGATATGACCTTTTAATACTCGGGTAAATCTATCTTTTTTTTCTTTTTGAATTTTTTTTTCATTTGGGAATAATGCTATTGTTCTGGTTACATCAGTAGTGCCATCTAGGTACTGTCCTCCAGAATCTACAAGTAAAAGATCCCCAGCTTTAAGTTTTTTACAACTTACTTTATTAGCTTTGTAATGAACAATAGCTGCATTACTTCCTGTACCAGCAATTGTGTTGAAAGAAGGTGAAATAAATCTCTCTTCATTTTTTCTTAAATCTAGTAATTTTTCCTCCACATCAATTTCATTTAATTTATTATTTTCAGATTTACTATCTAACCAACATAGAAATTTAGTTAGAGCTACTCCATCCCTGATATGTGCTTTTATTGCACCCTTAATTTCAGTTTTATTTTTACATGCTTTTAACAAGTTGCATGGATTTGAGAGATTTTTATAATTATTCGAATATTTAAAAATAATATCGGCAAGTTTAAATGGAGTGGTTTTAAAATCAAATATAGTTTTTTTAAAATTTCCATTTTTAAAAAATTCTTCAATTTTATCTATTGAAAAATGTTTAATATTATTTTCTTTAAAATATTCTTTTATACTGATTGATATTTCATGATCTGAGAAGAGATTAATTTCTCCATTTTTTTGAACTATAGAGTAACTTCTTACCAGAGGGGTAAACTCTAGGTCATCTCCTCTTATATTTAAAAACCAACAATTATTTTCCGATTCACTTATAAAAAGAGAGTCACAATCCTCTTTTATAATTTCTTTTATTATTAGTTGTTTTTTTTCTTTATGAGATAGACCTGAAAACTTACTTTTATGTTCGTAGATTAATCCATTACTTTGATTGGGTCTTTCTAGCCATATTTTATCAATTAAATTATCAGTTTTCTTAAAAGTAATTTTTGTTTTTGAAACAAAATTTTTAAAAGAAGTTAATTTATCTAATGATATGGTCATTGAACAAAATCCAATTTGACTTTTTTGCTCTATATTTTTTCTAATCCAATTTTCAATATCATTATTATTTAAATCTTGGTAATCAAATATTTTATTTGATGTCTCTAATTTTACTTGAGTTGTGTATCTTCCATCAACAAAAATGACTGCTTTATTTTTTGTTATTATTGCTAATCCTGCAGAACCAGTAAAACCTGTTATAAAACTTAACCTTTCAGAGTGATTAGGAACATATTCGGTCAAAAACTCATCTTCGTGTGGAACAATATAAGCATCAATGGATTCTTCATCAAAAAGTTCACGAAGTTTTTTAATATTTTTCTCAATATTCTTGGGCATAATATAATTATTATAATTAGTTTGATGAATTAATATAGAAATTTTTAATTTAGAGACTCTACAAAATTTTCCATTACTTTTCTGGTGCCGCTCTCACCAAAATTAATAGTTAATTTTTTTCCATCAATGCTTTCAACCCTACCTTGACCAAATTTTTTGTGGATTACTATTGATCCTTTTGAATATTTAGCTTGCGAGCTGGTAATTATTTTTGGTTCAAAATTTTCTAAATTTTTATTACTTGTTTCTATTTTTGCTCTTTCCCATCCAGGTGTGCTGTAGTCTGACTGGTCGAATATATCTTCTTCAATGTCTGTATAGTTTTTTTGATTTCCTGAAAAATGAGATAGGTTTATTTCAATATTTTCCTCTGGCATTTCATTGATAAATCTTGAAGGTATGCTTGAAAGCCATTGATTATGCATTTTTCTATTCGCAGCATAAAAGATAGAGGATTTTATTTTTGCCCTTGTTATTCCAACATAAGCAAGTCTTCTTTCTTCCTCAAGGGATTCTATCCCCCCTTCATCTAGCGACCTTTGATTTGGAAAGACGCCTTCTTCCCATCCAGGGAGATAAACAAAATCAAATTCAAGTCCTTTAGCGGCATGCAAAGTCATTAAAGTCACTTTGTTACCATCAGGATTTTTATCTATCTCCATTACTAGAGCAATATGTTCTAAGTAGGCCTGCAAGCTCTCAAAGGGTTCAATAGATCTAAATAGTTCTTTAATATTTTCTAACCTTCCTGCAGAAGTAATTGAATCATCATTCCTCAACATTTCTAAATAACCCGAGTCTTCAAGAATTATTTCAGCGAGCTCATAATGATTTCTTTCATTAAGTAAATCGTGCCATCTATCAACTAAATCAATAAAGTTCTTTAGAGAAAGTTTTGTTTTTGGTTTTATTTCTGATGTTTTTATAAGGTCTCTAATGGCTTCAATTGAAGAAATATTATTATTTTTAGAATAATCCTTAATTTTTTTTATTGTTGTTTCTCCAATACCTCTTTTGGGTGTATTAAGAACTCTTTCAAGAGCTAGACTATCGTTTGGTTGAATAGCAATTCTAAAATAGGCATTTGCATCTCTTATTTCTTTTCTCTCATAAAATCTTGGGCCTCCAATAACTTTATAAGGTAGGCCAACTGATATAAATCTATCTTCGAACTCTCTCATTTGAAAGCCGGCTCTAACTAATATTGCAATTTCATCAAGATTTTTATTGTTCAAAGAGTACTTTTCTATTTCGTCAGTAATTATTCTTGCTTCCTCTTCACCATCCCATGTAGATGTAATAGAGACCTTTTCTCCATCAGATGATGAGGTCCACAAAGTTTTTCCGAATCTAGAATCATTAGACTCAATCAATCTTGAAGCAGCTGCTAAAATATTACCTGTTGATCTGTAATTTTGTTCTAACCTTATTACTTTTGCATTTGGAAAATCTTTTTCAAACCTCAAAATATTGCTTACCTCAGCTCCTCTCCAAGAGTAAATAGATTGATCATCATCGCCTACACAACAAATGTTCATCCATCTATTCGATAATAATTTTAATAAGGTATATTGAGATGAATTTGTATCCTGATACTCATCTACTAACATAAATTTAAAACGATTTTGATAATGTTCCAAAATATCAATATTTTCGCTAAAAAGTCTTATGCACTCAAGAATTAAATCTCCAAAATCTGCGGCATTAAAAAACTTTAATTGATCTTGATATTTTTTATATAGAATTTTCCCCTTACCATTTGCAAAATAATCTCCATCATCTCTTGAGATATTACTAGGAAGAATTCCTTTATTTTTCCATTTATCAATAAGGTTTAGAAGTCCTTTTGGTGACCATTTTTTATCATCTATATTTTCATCTCTAATTAATTGTTTTAGTAATCTAATTTGATCATCAGTATCTAAAATTATAAAATCATTTTTTAATCCAATTTTCTCAGGGTATGTTCTTAAAATTTGAGCTCCAATTGAATGAAAAGTTCCCAACCATTTTAATCCAGAGGCTTTGTCACCAATCTGATTGCTAACTCTTGATCTCATCTCATTTGCAGCTTTATTTGTAAAGGTAACGGAGAGAATTTCTCCCGGTAGAGCAAGATTTTCAGTTAATAGCCTAGTAAGTCTGGTTGTTAAAACTCCTGTTTTACCAGTGCCTGCTCCTGCTAAAACTAATAAAGGTCCATTATCATGAAGAACAGCCTCTCTCTGAGCTTCATTCAATCTTTTAAAATTCTCAAGTTTCTTGAAGTTTTTCATTGAATATTTTTTTGAGGTAACATGTGATACATAACTTAAAATGACTATTTTTAAAATTTATTAAGCATACATTGATTCATTTTTTATCAAGATTCATATATTTTTTTAAAATAAAAACTCTTATTGTTGATGCCAAACTTCCATTTCTTTCTTTTTTATCAATTTTCTCAATTAATTTATCAATATCAATATTTTGATTTTTTGAAATTACTTCAAGTGCAATCCAAAATTCTTTTTCTAATGCAATACTTGTTTTATGACCGGAGAGAACAAGTGATTTTTTTATTTGATTCATAATTTTAAGATGGCGAAATCATTTTTTCAGGTCTAACAATTTTTATATACTCGTCTTCGGTCACAAAACCTTGTTTAATTGCTTCTTCTTTTAAAGTTGTTCCATTTTTATGAGCTGATTTTGCTATAATTGATGCATTATCATATCCAATAACAGGCGCAAGAGCAGTTACAAGCATTAAAGAGCTATTTAACAGTTCTTTAATTTTAATTTTATTAGGCTTAATTCCTGCTATACAATTTTTCATAAAGCTTTCAGAGCCATCTGAGAGCAATTTAATAGATTGTAAAATATTATATGCTATTACTGGCTTAAAAACATTAAGTTCAAAGTGACCCTGGCTACCTGCTGCACTTATTGTTGTATGGTTTCCAATTACCTGAAGACATAGCATTGTCATTGCTTCACACTGCGTAGGATTAACTTTTCCAGGCATAATTGAAGATCCTGGTTCATTTTCTGGTAATTGTATTTCTCCTAAACCCGATCTAGGACCAGAACCAAGTAATCTAATATCATTAGCAATCTTAAAAAGCGAAGTTGATACAGTGTTTAAGCTACCAGAAACTTCAACAAGTGCGTCATGCGTTGCTAACGCTTCGAATTTATTTTGAGATGTTTTAAAGGGTAACTTAGTTATTTTTTTACATTCGTTAGCAAATTTTTTATCAAAACCTTTTTTTGAATTTAATCCAGTTCCAACTGCAGTCCCTCCTTGGGCAAGATAATAAAGTTCTTCTGATGATTTTTGTATTCTTTTGATCCCATTATCAATTTGTGCCTTATATCCGGAAAATTCTTGTCCTAAAGTTACCGGGGTGGCATCTTGAAGGTGAGTACGTCCTATTTTAATAATTTTTTTAAATTCATTTTCTTTTTTCCCTATTGAGGCTGATAGTCTCTTAAGAGAAGGAATGAGTTCTCTGTTAATTTCAATAGCTGCAGCTATATGCATTGCAGTAGGAAATGTATCATTAGAGGATTGTGACATATTACAATGATCATTAGGATGAACTGGATCTTTAGATCCAAGTTTACCACCAAGTATCTCAATAGCTCTATTTGAAATAACTTCATTCGCGTTCATATTTGATTGTGTTCCTGAACCTGTTTGCCAGACAACAAGAGGAAAGTGATCGTCAAATTTACCATTAATAACCTCTTTTGAGGCCTTTATGATTGCGTTAGCAATTCTTGGTTTAAGAGAGCCCATATTTTTGTTAACTATAGCGGCGGACAATTTTACTATACCTAAAGCTCTAATAAGAGGAACAGGCATCTTTTCGCCACCAATTTTAAAATTTTTAAGAGATCTCTGTGTCTGAGCACCCCAATACTTTTTGCTTTCTACTTTGATTGGACCAAAAGCATCTGATTCTTGTCTTTCTTTCTTCACGATAAATCTCCAAGGTTATTAGTTTAGAAATAAACAAGGAGCTTCTGTTGCCAGGTGCCCCTCAAACCCCGCCTAATTATGCAAATAATTAGGAGTTAAATTGAGTAACTCGCGCATTAAGCTGCGAGAGAATACTCTGCATAGTCGCTTTTTGCTTCTATAAAATAGCCCGATAACGGCGGAACAATTCCGAGTGAAAAGAAGATTTTTACGCTCTCGTCGATCCTATTTCACCCCCATAATTATGGTGGAGGTGCCGGGTACCGCCCCCGGGTCCGAATAGTTTATTATATCAACCGTTTATCACTATATCTGGTAAACCAGCATTTCTTTTATACAATTGATTAAATAAAATTTGAAGAGACAAAAAAGTAGTTTAGAATTAATATTAATTTTTGGAGTTTTCTTTGAGGCAATATCACAAATTATTAAAACACGTTTTAGAAAATGGTACTGATAAAAACGATAGAACAGGTACAGGTACTCGGTCCGTTTTTGGCTATCAAATGAGATTTGATCTATCAAAAGGGTTTCCATTATTAACAACAAAAAAAATTCATTTGAAATCAATTATTTATGAGCTTTTGTGGTTTTTAAAAGGTGAAACCAATATATCATATTTAAAAGAAAATGGTGTTAGTATTTGGGATGAGTGGGCTGATGAAAATGGCGAGTTAGGACCCGTTTATGGTTATCAATGGAGATCATGGCCAGGAAGAAATGGTGAAACAATTGATCAAATATCTGGTTTAATAGATCAAATAAAAAACAATCCTGATTCGAGAAGGTTAATAGTTACAGCCTGGAACCCATCTGATGTTGAAAAGATGGCTCTTCCACCTTGCCATTGTTTATTTCAATTTTATGTATCAAATGGGAAAATATCCTGTCAACTCTATCAAAGATCGGCTGATATTTTTTTAGGCGTCCCTTTTAATATTGCATCATACGCTCTTTTAACAATGATGATTGCAAAAATTTTAAAATTAGAAATTGGTGAATTTGTTCATACATTTGGTGATGCTCATTTATATTCAAATCACTTCGATCAAGCCAAAGAACAATTACAAAGAGATTTTAAAGAGCTTCCTAAAATGAGAATTATTTCCGATCCGGAGAGTATTTTTGATTTTGAGTTTGAAGACTTTGTTTTGGAGAATTACATTTCTCATCCACATATTCCTGCTCCAGTTGCGGTATAATGATGTTTAATTTTAGTTTAATTGTTGCAGTTGCTGAAAACGGAGTTATTGGGCAAAATGGTTCAATGCCTTGGAATTTACCATCAGATTTATCGAATTTTAAAAAATTCACAATGAATAAACCAATGATTATGGGAAGAAAAACATGGGATTCAATTGGTAGACCCTTGCCAGGACGCGATAATATTGTAGTTACAAGGCAAAAAAAAATAAAAAAAGATGGCGTTATTTTTTGTGAAAATATTGAACAGTCAATTTTAAAAGCTGAGGAATGTGCTAAAGAGAGAAATGCTAAGGAAATTATGATTATAGGCGGAGAATATTTTTTTAATTATTTTTTAAAAATTGCTTCAAAAATTTATTATACACAAGTTCACTCATCCCCTGAAGGTGATGTTTTTTTTCCAAATTTTGATAAAAATTTATATAACGAAATTTTTAAAGGTGAAATTACAAAGATGGAGGGAGATAGCTGTTCTCATCGTTTAATAATTTTTGAAAAAAAATAAATTTTAAATTATTTTTTCTATTTTTTTAGCTGCTTTTAAAAATATATCTTTTGTCAATCCTTTTTGTTTTGCAAAGATGTATGGATTTCCTTTATCTGAGCTTTCTCTAATTTCCTTATCTAGAGGTATTTCTCCAATAAATAAAATTTTCTCTTTCTTTGACATATTTTTAGCGCCGTCTTTTCCAAAAATATCTTCTTTTTTTCCATCATCTAAAAGGAGATAAGACATATTTTCTATAACACCAATAATTGGAATATCTACTTTTCTAAACATTCCTATTGCTTTAACTGCATCATTTAGAGCAACTTGTTGTGGTGTTGAAACTATAATTGCCCCATCTAATGGTAAGTGTTGCGATACTGTGATTTGAGCATCTCCTGTACCAGGCGGCATATCAATAATTAATATATCCAAATCACCCCAATCCGTGTCAGTTGCCATTTGCTTAATAGCAGAGTGAACCATGGGCCCTCTCCAAACTACAGGTTGCTCTTCATTTAATAAAAATCCAATTGACATTACTTTCATTGAATTAAATTTAAATGGAATAATTTTCTTATCTCTATTTAGTTCTGGCTTACCTTTTAAACCAAGCATATGGGGAACTGATGGTCCGTGTATATCTGCATCCAATATACCAACATTTTTACCGATTATAGAGAAAGCAGAAGCAAGATTAATTGATATCGTTGATTTTCCAACACCGCCCTTACCACTTGCAACTGCTATAATTTTTTTAACATTGTCAATTTTATGAATTTTTTGTTTCTTATTTTCGCTTTCTCTAGAATTGCTTTTTTTACTAGGTTCGTTAGTTAATACGGTAGTAACGCTGACAACACCATCAATATTTTGTAATTCTTTTTTTATTATTTTTCCAACGACTTCAATCTCTTCAATATTATCTTTATTTGCAAAGAGAGAAATTTGAACATGTCCTTCTTTAAAGCTAATACCTTCGATTATTTCCTCTTCAAAAAGATATTTTTTATTAGGAAGTATGATTTTTTTTAGCTTTTCTTCTATTATTTTTTTTAAATTTTCTGTCATATATATAATTAAATTTCGTTAATGTTGTTGAATTTGATTTACTCCATGGCTCAAGATGTCATATAAGGACATATTGAGTAAATAGAAAGTTTAAAAATGAAACAAAAAACAATTAATAAGAATAATGATTGGAATGGAAATAATCAAAATCCATGGGGTCAGAATAATAACCGCCAAGATTTTGAGAATCCCTTTAACGGTCTTCAAAAAATTATTTCAAAATTTTTACCTGGTGGTGGTAAAGGGTGGAAAGGTTTATTAGCCGTACTATTAATCTTATTTGGGTTATGGTCATTAAGCGGTATTTATAGAGTTAATGCTGATGAGCAAGGTGTTGTTCTTAGGTTTGGTAAATTTACAAGTCAAACAGGACCTGGCTTGCATTATCATCTTCCTTTTCCAATTGAGACTGCAATTACGCCAAAAGTAACAACTGTTAATAGAATTGATATAGGAATGAGAGGTCCATCCGGTTCTGGTTTTTCAAATCCATCAAGATCTTTAAGAGATGTTCCAGAAGAAAGTCTAATGCTTACTGGTGATGAAAATATAGTTGATATAGATTTTTCTGTTTTTTGGGTCATAAAAGACGCAAGTTCATTTTTATTCAAAATTCAATATCCTGAAAGAACAATAAAAGCTGTCTCTGAGAGCGCCATGAGAGAAATTGTAGGTAATTCGGATATTCAACCAATTTTAACAGGAGCCCGGCAAAAAACTGAAAATGATGTTAGGTCTCTTATGCAATCTACTCTTGACTCTTATGGTTCTGGAATTGAGATCAGAGAAGTAAAAATGCAAAAAGTTGATCCACCTTCTGCTGTTATTGATGCATTTAGGGACGTCCAGGCTGCAAGAGCTGACCAAGAGCGAGCAAGAAATGAAGCAAATGCATATGCGAATAAAATTGTTCCAGAAGCACAGGGTGAGGCATCAAAAATTCTAAGGGAATCAGAGGCTTATCAATCACAAACCGTTGCTGAGGCGGAAGGTCAAGCTACGAGATTTGTATCAATCTACTCTGAATATATACAAGCTAAAGATGTTACAAGACAAAGAATGTTTCTAGAGACCATGGAAAAGGTTTTTGGGAGTATGAATAAGATAATTGTTGATAATGACTCAGTTGGAGGTCAGGGAGTGGTTCCTTACTTACCTTTAAACGAAATAAACCAGAAAGGTAAAAGATAATGAGTATTAAACAGACTGCTTCAATAATTTTTCTTGGTATTTTTGTATTATTAATTTTTAATACATTTTTTTCTGTTCATGAAACTCGTCAAGCAATCGTTCTTCAATTTGGAAGACCAGTTGGTGCTCCAATTACTGAGCCTGGATTAAAAATTAAAATGCCTTTCATCCAACAAGTTCAATATTTGGATAAAAGAATTTTAGCCTTAGACTCTCCAGCCGAGGAAGTAATTGCAGCAGATCAAAAAAGACTTGTTGTTGACTCTTTTACAAGATGGAGAATTTCAGATCCTCTTCAATTTTACATAAGTGTTAGAGATGAAAGAATAGCTCGTTCAAGATTACAGGCTATTGTATCTTCAAGTTTGAGATCTATTTTAGGTGCAGAGGAATTTGTTACAGTTGTAAGAGATAATAGAGATGACCTTATGAAGAAAATTACTGAAAGAGCAAATGAACAAGCCCTTAATTTAGGTATTAATATTGTAGATGTTAAAATTAAAAGAGCTGATTTACCTGATGCAAATAGCCAGGCAATTTATAGAAGAATGCAAACTGAGAGACAACAGGAAGCTGCTGAATTTAGGGGTAAGGGTCAGGAAATCTCCAGAGGTATTAGAGCAGAAGCTGAAAAAACTGTAACTGTTTTGTTATCAGAGGCTACTCGTGATGCAGAAATTAATAGAGGTATTGGTGATGCTTGCAGGAATAGAATATTTGCGTCAGCTTATGGACTTGATAAGGACTTTTTTGCATTTTATAGATCTATGATGTCATACGAAAACTCATTAGATGATGAAACAACTATTGTTTTATCTCCAGATAGTGAGTTTTTTAAATTTTTAAATAATCCAAATTCTTCATCTATCGTTACAAATTCAACAGATAAATTAAGTGATGAAAGTAAAAATTTAATCAACTTAATCAATAATAATAGCAGGCTAAGGGATGCTTTATGTCCTGACTTAGCCTCAGAATAATAGTCATAATTCAATGAAGAAATTAACTTTAAAATATTTAGTAATACCTTTTCTTTCTGTGTTTTTTTTAAATCCCACTGCAAATTCATCATTACCAGATTTTACTTTTCTTGCGGAAGAGTATTCATCCTCTGTTGTAAATGTATCAGTAGTAAGGAAGCAAAAAGAGAAAGAAAGCCAATCTCGACAAATGCGTCAAAGCCCTCCTGGATCTCCTTTTGATTTTTTTAATGATGAAAGATTCAGAGATTTTTTTAGAAATCAACCTCAAAAAAGAACGCCTCAAAGAACAGCTGGTTCAGGTTTTATTATTTCAGATGATGGATATATTGTAACCAATAATCATGTTGTCGAAGAGGCTGAAACAATAAAGATAACCCTAAGTAATGACGAGGTTTATGATGCTGAGGTAATTGGATTAGATCCACGCATGGATCTTGCATTATTGAAAATTAATCCTGAGGAAGATCTTCCTTATGTTAGTTTTGGCGATAGTGAAGATTCTAAGGTTGGTGAATGGGTTGTTGCTATTGGAAATCCTTTTGGTTTAGGAGGTACAGTCACTGCGGGTATTATTTCTGCTTTAGGTAGAAATATCGGATCAGGTCCTTATGATCACTTTATTCAAACCGACGCCCCTATAAATAAAGGTAACTCTGGTGGACCACTTTTTAATATGAATGGTGAGGTTATTGGAGTAAATACAATGATTTACTCACAAACAGGCGGATCAGTTGGAATAGGCTTTTCAATACCGTCTGACTTAGTAAAACCAGTTATTGATCAACTTAAAAAATATGGCGAAACAAGAAGAGGTTGGCTTGGAGTTATGATACAAAATGTCACCGAGGAACTTGCTAAAGATATGGATTTGGATGAAGCAAAAGGAGCTTTAGTTCAGCAAGTTGTTAAGGACGGACCTGCTGATAAGGCGGGAATTGAAGAAGGTGATGTTATAATAGGTTATAATAAAGAAGAAATTAACGATATGAGAGACCTTACTACAAAAGTAGCTAATACTGATATTGGTAAAAAAATAAAAGTTAGACTTATTCGTTTTGGTAAAGAGGTTGAGCTTAAAGTTAAAATTGGAAGACTTGAAGGTAATGAGAATAAAGTAAACGAGGAAGCTTCCAATAATATTGATAAAATTTTGGGGCTTGGTCTTGGTGATCTTACTGAAAATTTCCGAAGGGAAAATCAGATCCCTTCAACTATAAAAGGTGTTGCAGTAATTACTGTTGATGAGGAATCTGAAGCTTTTTCAAAAAAAATTACAAATGGAAGTGTTATTATTAGTTTAACTCATCAAAGAGTATCAGGGAACATTACTCTTCAATCAACTGTAAAAGCAGAAAGTTCTGAACAAGTTTATAATTTATTAAAAGAACGTCAAAAAGAGGGTGACGAGAGAATTCTGTTAAGAGTTTGGAGGCCTGAACTGAGATTAGTTTCTTTAGTTGCTTTATCTTTTAATCAAAAATAATTGCTTAATTTATAAGGTGAGATAATAATCCATCTAGCAATTTTGGTTCAAACCATGTTGATTTGGGAGGCATTACCTTGTCGGCCTCTGCTACATCTATAAGAGCCTCAATAGGGGTAGGAAAAAGAGCAAAAGCAATATCAAAGTTGTCATTATTAACTCTATTTTCAAGCTCTTTGAGACCTCTTGCGCCTCCAACAAAATCTATTCTTGGGTCAGTTCTTTCATCATAAATACCAAGCAGAGGTTCAATAATTGTGTCATGCAATATAGATACATCAAGTGACTTTACTGGGTCGGTTAAATTTATATTTTCTTTAATAGCATTTAATTCATACCAATTTTTATCTAAGTACATACCAAAAGTATTTTTGGTCGCTGGTCTAAATTCTTCACTATGTTTTTTTATAAAGTAATTTTTCTCTATATTAGATATAAGAGAATTAATTGATTGCCCGTTTAATCCTCTTATTATTCTATTATAATCCAAGATTGTCATTTCTGAGTGGGGAAAAGCAACTGCAAGAAAATAATTATAGTTTTCACTACCATCATGGTTATGATTTTTTTTTGAAAATTTTTCTTTTACTCTAGCGGCTGCCGCTGATCTATGGTGTCCATCAGCAATAAAGAGGGACTCCATAGAGTTAATTTCACTGAGTATTTCTTCAATTTGATTATTATTATTTACAATCCAAATTTTATGATTTGATCCATCATGAGCAAAAACATTATATTCTGGTTTTTGATCTTTAACTTTATGTATTGCCTTGGAAATTTTATCTGTATTTTTATATGCTAAAAGAACAGGACCGGTTTGTGCTTCAAGTTTGGAAATATTTTCTACTCTATCATCTTCCTTCACCGGTTTGGTATATTCATGTTTTTTTATAATATTTTTTTCATATGCCTCTACAGAAGCTATACAACCTATACCAGTTTGCGATATTTGATTTAATATTATTTCATAAATATATAAGCAATCCTCATCATCCTGTATCAAAACTTTATTTTTTATTAAATTACTTAGATTTTCCGCACCTTTTTCATAAACCTTAGGATCGTTAAATTCAATTTCATGGTTTAAGTCTATTTCAGGCCTTGAAACATGTAGAAAGCTAAATGGTTTATTTTCAGCCATTTCTCTTGCCTCTAATGAACTTAATACATCATAAGGAGGGGCTATTACATCATTTTCTTTACCCTTTTTTGGTCTTAAGGCTTTAAATGATTTTATTAGTTCCATAATTTTACCGTTTAAGAAAATTAATTAATTTTAATTAACATATATATCTAATAATGTTTGAAAATAATTTAATTTATTTATTAACTAAATTTAAGACTAAAAAATATAAATGATGATTGAAAAAATAGTTTTATTATCTGGTCCAACTGCTACAGGAAAATCTTCTTTAGCCATTAAATT
Source organism: uncultured PS1 clade bacterium (assembly GCA_902626605.1). Taxonomy (GTDB): domain Bacteria; phylum Pseudomonadota; class Alphaproteobacteria; order MED-G09; family MED-G09; genus MED-G09. The sequence continues at coordinate 56,592 of CACOFZ010000002.1, read as the reverse complement.
AGCAGAAAAAATTGATGGTGAAATAATAAATGCCGACTCGATTCAGCTTTATCGAGATTTATTTATTTTAACAGCTAGACCTGATATCGGAAAAGAAAAAATTAAACATCACTGTTATGGTTTTTTAGATGGAGATATTAATTGGTCGGTTGGAAAATGGATTCACGAAATAAATGAAATACTAAAAGATGTAATAAAAAGAAAAAAAGTACCAATAATTGTTGGTGGCACAGGGTTATATTTTAAAGCAGTTACTGATGGATTATCACCTATACCGGATATAGACAAATCAATAAGGTTAAAAATCGAGAACGAATTAGAAAAAAATGGTCTTGAGAAATTACAAAAAAGATTATTTTTAATTGATCCGAAGGCATCAAAAAAAATCAACCCCAATGATAGGCAAAGAATAATGAGAGCATTAGAGGTATATGAAGGTACTAACAAAAAAATTTCAGACTTTTGGCTCATGAACAGAGAAAAAATAATAAATTATAAATCCATAAATTTTAAAATAGATGCTGATAGAGAGTGGATTTATAAAAATTGCGATTTAAGAGTCGATTATATGTTTGAAAATGGCGTAATTGAAGAAGTAAGACGTTTATTAAATAAGAATTACTCTAAAAATTCGCCAATAATGAAGGCGATAGGTGTAGATGAAATTACCTCATTTTTAAATAACGATATCACTTTTGATAGAGCTTTAGATTTAATTAAGTTCAAAACTCATCAATACGCAAAAAGGCAAATAACTTGGATAAATAATCAGATGATTTCGTGGAATAGCATAAATACGCAATATTCAAATAAAATTATAAACAAAATTATAAAAAAATTATAAAATAATATTGACCTTTATTGCTATATTTATTAATTTCCTGCAAGATTGATTGATAAAAAAGTAATTAAAGGAATTTATAAATGACCAAAATGACTGGTGCTGAGGTAATAGTAAAAGCTTTGAATGAACAGGGTGTAGATCATATTTTTGGCTATCCTGGAGGTGCAGTTTTACCTTTGTATGATGAATTATTTAAAAGTAATAAAGCTCCTGCTCATATTTTAGTTCGTCATGAACAAGGCGCAGTTCATGCAGCTGAGGGGTATGCAAGGTCTTCTGGAAAACCTGGTGTAGTTCTTGTTACTTCAGGTCCAGGTGCTACAAATGCTGTTACTGGTCTGACTGATGCCTTAATGGACTCTATTCCGTTGGTTTGTATTTCTGGTCAGGTTCCAAGCCATTTAATCGGAACAGATGCTTTCCAAGAATGTGACACAATAGGGATTACTAGGCCTTGTACTAAACATAATTGGTTAGTGAAAAGACCTGAGGATTTAGCAAAGACAATACATTTAGCATTTCTAGTAGCTACAACCGGAAGGCCTGGACCTGTTCTTATTGATATTCCTAAAGATGTTCAATTTGCTGATGCAGAATATTGTTCAATGTCTGAAGTTGAGCATTCAAGCTATAAACCAAAAGTGAAACCAGAAATTTCTGAGATTGAACAGGCAGTCGAATTAATGTCTAAAGCAAAGAAACCTGTTTTTTATACTGGTGGTGGAGTTATAAATTCTGGACCTGAGGCTAGCCATCTTTTAAGAGAGTTTGTTAATTTAACTGGTTTTCCTATAACATCTACATTAATGGGCTTAGGTTCTTTTCCTGCAGACAATAATCAATGGCTTGGTATGTTGGGTATGCATGGCACATATGAAGCAAATATGACTATGCACGATAGTGATTTAATAATTAACATTGGCGCAAGATTTGATGACAGAGTTACTGGTCGTTTAGATGCGTTTTCTCCAAATTCAAAAAAAATACATGTTGATATTGATCCCTCTTCAATTAATAAGACCATTGATGTTGATGTCTCTGTGATAGGTGATTGTGCTCATGTATTAGAAAATATGCTTATTTTGTGGAGATCAAAAGGTTATAAATTTGATAATTCAAAATGGTGGGATCAAATAAATAAATGGAGAGATATTAAATCTCTAAATTATGTAAAATCTGAAAAAACAATTAAACCTCAATACGCTATTGAGCGATTATATGAATTAACAAAAGATAGGGATACTTTTATTAGTACTGAGGTTGGTCAACATCAAATGTGGGCTGCCCAACATTATCATTTTAATAAGCCTAATAGATGGATGACATCAGGAGGATTGGGCACTATGGGATATGGACTGCCTGCTGCAATAGGTACTCAAGTTGCTTTTCCAAAATCTACTGTCATTGATATTGCTGGAGAAGCATCAATTTTAATGAACATGCAAGAATTATCAACAGCTGTTCAACATAAATTGCCGGTTAAAATATTCATTCTAAATAATCAATACATGGGCATGGTTAGGCAATGGCAAGAACTACTTCATGGTGGAAGATATTCTCACTCTTACACAGACTCTCTGCCTGATTTTGTGAAATTAGCTGAAGCTTATGGCGCTCATGGTATTCGAGCTCAAAACCCTAAAGAATTAGATGATAAGATTAAAGAAATGCTTAATAGTGATTTACCTGTAATTTTTGATTGTGTTGTTGATAAAGATGAAAATTGTTATCCAATGATACCCTCTGGAGCTGGGCATAATGAAATGCTTTTGAATGATGAGGGTACATCAATAGAAGTTGGCGATGAAGGAAAGGTTTTGATATGATTACAATCAAAGAAGATGTTCAAGAAACCCATACTTTTTCTTTACTTGTAGACAATGAAGCTGGGGTATTAGCAAGGGTAATAGGCCTTTTTTCGGGACGAGGATATAACATTGAAAGCCTTACTGTTGCTGAAGTGGATAAAGACTCTCATACTTCAAGAATTACAATTGTTACAAAAGGAAGTCCAAAAACAATTGATCAAATAAAGCGACATTTGGAGAGACTTGTTCCAGTTCATAAAGTTACAGATCTTACTATTGAAGGACCCTCAGTAGAGAGAGAAATGGCATTAATTAAAGTATTATACACCAATGAGAATAAAGAAGAAATTCTTAGATTGGTAGAAATTTATAGAGCAAAAATTGTTGATACAACTGATAAGTCATTTGTTTTCGAATTGACAGGCGCAATGGATAAAATTAATTCATTTATTGACCTTTTGCGTCCTTTAGGGTTGAACGATATATCAAGAACTGGTTTAGCCGCAATTGCTCGTGGTTCAAAAAATTAAAATTCATTATGCGGAGATTATAAATGAAAGTTTATTATGATAAAGATGCTGATTTAAGTTTAATCCAATCAAAAAAAGTCGCTATCATCGGTTATGGCAGTCAAGGTCATGCTCATGCTCTTAATCTAAAGGATAGCGGTGTATCTGAAATTTGCGTAGCACTAAGAGATGGATCATCATCAATAGAAAAGGCTAAAAATGCAGGATTTGAAGTAATGAACGTTGCTGATGCTGCCAGATGGGCTGATGTTATGATGATGCTTACACCTGACGAATTACAAGCAGATATTTATAATGATGACATTAAGGATAATCTGAAAGAGGGTTCTGCTTTATTATTCGCGCATGGTTTAAATATTCATTTTAATTTAATTGATCCTAGGCCTGATTTGGATATTTTTATGGTTGCCCCAAAGGGACCAGGGCACACTGTTCGTTCAGAATATCAGAGAAATGCTGGTGTTCCATGTTTAATAGCTATTCACCAGGATGCAACTAGTACAGCAAAAGATATTGGGCTTTCATATGCCTCAGCAATAGGAGGAGGAAGAGCTGCAATAATAGAAACTAGTTTTAAAGAAGAGTGTGAAACTGATTTATTTGGTGAGCAAGCTGTTTTATGTGGCGGAGTAGTTGAACTAATAAGAAATGGTTTTGATACTTTAGTTGAAGCTGGATATGCACCTGAAATGGCATACTTTGAATGTCTTCATGAAATGAAACTTATTGTCGATTTAATGTATGAGGGTGGAATTAAAAATATGAATTATTCAATTTCAAATACAGCTGAATACGGTGAATATGTGTCTGGACCAGTGGTTGTTGGGGAAGAGTCTAAAAAAGCTATGAAAAAAGTTTTAGAAAATATTCAGTCTGGAAAATTTGTTAGAGATTGGATGACAGAAAATAAAACTGGTTCTAATAAAGAATTTCACTCTATGAGAGAGAAATCAAATTCTCATCAAATTGAAGAAGTTGGTGGTGAATTAAGGAATATGATGTCATGGCTTGGAGAAAATAAATTAGTTGATAAAGATAAAAATTAATTTTTACTTGATCCAATCAAAAATTTAAGGCATTAGCTTATTTATGAACATAGATAGTCAACATAAATTGTTTTTAAACAGCGATACAAATTTGCTTGAGACTATCCTACTGTCTTCAGTTCTTTTATCTCTTCTGCTTATTAGCCTCTAGGACTAATCTTTTGGCAAGATGTCTTAGGGGATAATTTTAAAAAGCCAAAAATAGTTTTTTTTGGAGATAAAAATGAACAAAACAAATAATTACATTAAAATTTTTGATACGACGCTTAGAGATGGGGAGCAATCTCCTGGGGCTTCAATGTCATTGAGTGAAAAAATTCAAATAGCCGAAATTTTTGATACTATGGGTATTGATATTATCGAGGCTGGTTTTCCGATTGCTTCCGAGGGCGACTTTGAGTCTGTATCTGAGGTTTCTAAAGTTGTTAAAAACATTCAAGTTTGTGGTTTAGCTAGGGCTGGAGATAAAGATATTGATAGAGCAGGAGCTGCAGTAAAACATGCAGTTAATCCACGTATTCATACATTTATAGCAACAAGTCCAATACATATGAAATTCAAGTTACAAATGAATGAAGATCAAGTTATTGATGCCATTCAACGATCAGTTTCAAGGGCTAGAAACCTAGTTGAAGATGTTCAGTGGTCTGCTGAAGATGCAACTAGAACTAATAGAGATTTTCTTTTTAAGTGTGTCGAGACTGCTATTTCATCTGGAGCTTCAACTATAAATATACCTGATACAGTTGGTTACACTACTCCTGAGGAATATTTTGAAATTATCGACTCATTAATCAATAACGTACCTTCAGCTGACAAGGTTACATTTTCAACTCATTGTCATAATGATCTTGGTCTAGCTGTTGCCAATTCTTTATCCGGTGTGAGGGCTGGTGCTAGACAAATTGAATGTACTATGAATGGAATTGGAGAACGTGCAGGTAATGCTGCACTTGAAGAATTGGTAATGTCAATGAAAGTAAGGAAAGATATATTAAATTATGAGTCTAAGGTTGATACCACTCTTTTTACAAGGGCATCAAGGTTAGTTTCATCAGTAACATCGTTCCCTGTTCAATATAACAAGGCAATTGTTGGAAAGAATGCTTTTGCTCATGAGTCTGGTATTCATCAGGACGGTATGCTTAAAAATAATGAAACATATGAAATTATGACCCCTGAGAGTGTTGGTCTAAGTGAGTCAACACTTGTGATGGGTAAACATTCTGGTCGTCACGCTTTTAAAGAAAAGGCATTTGAACTTGGCTATGAGCTTGCTGATAATCAATTGAATGACGCATTTTATAGATTTAAAGATTTAGCAGACAAAAAAAAGGAAATATTTGATGATGACATAATTGCTATTATTGATGACGAATTTTCAAATGCTATTGACCAAATAAAGCTTATTTCACTTAATATCAAGGCAGGTACCTCAGGCCCACAAACGGCTGATTTAACCCTAGATATTAATGATAAAAAGGTAACATCTATTACAGAAGGGTCAGGTCCTGTTGATGCAATCTTTAATGCCATTAGAAAATTATTTCCTCATAGTGCCAATCTTCAATTATATCAAGTACATGCAGTAACTGAGGGTACCGATGCACAAGCAGAAGTTAGTGTTCGTTTGCAAGAGGACGGTAAGACTGTAGTTGGCAGGGGTGCTGATACTGATACACTCGTGGCATCTGCAAAAGCATATATAGCTGCACTTAATAGGTTAATTATAAAGCGAGAGAAAAAAATACTTCCAGGCTTGTAAGATTTAAAGTATAAAATTTTATGCATCCTATAGATGAAATCATGGAAGAAAGATGCCCAAATCTTATGAAAAATAGGATTATCTGGTCTCTTATAAGACCTACTGTATTTAAAATTTTTAAATATTATGATGCAAAGAAAATTGTTAATAACATTTCAAAAAAATCAGGATTTGAATGTTTTTCATATTTAACAAATTTTCTTCAATCTAATCATAATGTCCATAATATTGAAAATGTTCCCAAAAGCGGACCAATCATATTGGCGGGTAATCATCCTACTGGTTTGACTGACGGTATAGTAATGTTTGATGTTTTAAAAGAACGCAGACCTGATTATACTCTCTATGCTAATTCCGATATGATAAAGATTGCAAAAGGTTTCCAAGATATAATTATCCCAGTTGATTGGAATGAAAAAAATAAGTCCTCTGAAAAAAGTCGTATGATTTTAAAGTTAACAAAAGATACTTTGACTAAAAATAAGGCTTTACTTGTGTTTCCATCATCTCGTCTTTCAAAAAGAAAAGGCTTACATTTGTATGAAAGACCATGGGTCGCAACCATAATAAAACTCTCTATGAAATTTAATGCACCAATTATCCCATTTCATATGTCAGGATCTAATTCATTACTTTTTTATGTTCTAGAGATATTTAATACTGAATTAAAGGATATAAGTTTATTTAAAGAATTAATAAATAAAAAAAATATTAAATATAATATAAAATTTGGTAAACCAATTAAACCCTTTTCTGTTGGTCATGATTTTGAAAAAGAAACAAAAAAAATTCAAAATTATGTTGAATATACATTAGGAAGACCACCATCAATTTTTAAAATATTTTAATAGTTTATATTTTTAATGAAGTAAATTTTAAAAATTTCTTATATAATAATTAAGTATTTTAGGGGTTATGAATGCGATTTTTAATTTTTATTATTACTTTTTTATATCTAAATCCAGTTTTTTCGGCAATTGATGATTGGACATCATATGGAAAGGAAGCTGGAGGCGGTCATTTTTCTAAAGCTGATGAAATAACACCTGAAAATGTTAAAAAACTTAAGAAAATTTGGGTCCATAGATCTGGGGATTATAAAGGCGGAGCAAATTCAGCTGGTGTAAAAGGTGGAGAGTATCAAACATCCTTTCAAGCAACTCCTCTTTTAGTTGATGAAACATTATTCTATTGCACATCATATAATAGAGTTTTTGCACTCAATCCTCAGACTGGAGAGGAAAAGTGGGTTTTTGATCCTAAACTTAAAAAAGATGGGAGAGCAATTCTAGCCTGCAGAGGTTTAAGTAGTTGGAAAGATCAAACAAAATTACCATCCGATAGTTGCTATCATAGAATAATAGGTGTGACTATTGATGCGGAACTTTTTTCAATAGATGGTAAAAACGGAAAACTTTGTGAGGACTTCGGAAGTAATGGAAGAGTAAATTTAAGAGAAGGACTTGGTAAACATCCTGCATTATATTATTGGAGTAACTCTCCCCCAGCAATAATAAATGAAAAAATTGTAGTTGGTGGTAGCGTTATTGATAATCTATCAACTGATATTCCTGGCGGTGTTGTAAGAGCATTTGATATAAGAACAGGAAAATTATCTTGGTACTGGGATCCAATTCCTCCTAACGAAGCTACTTTTATAGATGATAACGGTAATCCACTATACAGAAGAGGCACCGCAAATGTTTGGTCCATTATATCAGCTGATCCAGATTTAAATATGGTTTATCTTCCGACTGGAAATGCATCACCTGATTACTATGGTGGTCACAGAGAAGGTCTTGAAGAATACTCAAGTTCAGTTGTCGCTTTAGATGCTGAAACCGGAAAATTAGTCTGGAGTTTTCAAACAGTTCATCATGATATTTGGGATTATGATGTACCTTCTCAACCAACTTTTTATGAATTTGAAAGGGATGGAAAAGTTATAAAAGCACTTGCCCAAACAACCAAAACTGGCCTCACTTTTTTGTTAAATAGAGAAACAGGTGAACCTATTTTTCCAGTCGAAGAAAAAAAAGTTCCCCAAGGTGCCATTGAAGGAGATTATGTAAGTAAAACTCAACCTTTTCCATCTAAACCAGCACCATTAAATCCAATATATTTTGATCCAAATGAAGCCTTTGGATTTACTTTTTGGGATCGTGGATACTGTAAAAGAACAGCTAAAAAACTCAGAAATGAAGGTTTATTTACACCTCCATCTTTACAGGGAAGTATTCACTATCCTAGCGGTGTCGGAGGAAATAATTGGGGTGGTCCCGCAATAGACCCAGAAAGAAATATTATGATAGTTAATACAAATAATATGGCTAGTTTGATTGTTATGGTTCCTAGAGAAGATTGCACGAAATCTCTTGAAGAGCTCTCAATAAATAAAAACCAAGTTAGATTTACTAATATTGAGTCAAATGAAGGTGCTCCATATTGTAATCTTCGTTCAATGGGTTTTTTCTCTCCTTTAGGTGTGCCATGTACTAAGCCTCCTTGGGGTACATTAACTGCTATAGATTTAAATACTGGCGAACATTTATGGAATGTTCCATTAGGAACCTCGAAAGATTTAGCACCTTTTCCTTTTTGGTGGATTAAAGGCTCTCCGAATATGGGAGGCCCTACAGTCACTGCATCTGGGGTAACTTTTATAGGTGCTACAAGCGATCATTATTTAAGAGCTTTCAATACTGAAACAGGTGAAGAAATTGCAAAGTTTAGACTTCCCACAGGCGCACATGCAACACCTATGACTTATACAAATAAAGAAGGTAAGCAGTTTGTGGTAATTGCTGCAGGAGGGCATTGGGCTATTGGAACGCCAGCTTCAGACCATTTGATCGCTTTTGCACTTCCGGATAATAAATAGGAATTATATATGATTAGATTTATTACATTATTAATTTTAATTTTTTCATGCGTATCTATAAATGCTAAAAATGATGACTGGCCATCATATGGAAAAGACTCTGGTGGGGGTCATTATTCTGTGGCTGACGAAATAACACCTGAAAATGTAACAAATTTAAAAAAAATTTGGACACATAGATCAGGTGACTTTCATGCTGGTTTGAATTGGACTGAGGATGTAATACCAAATAGCAGTCAACAAACATCATTCCAAGCAACTCCGATTTTAGTTAATGATACTTTATTTTACTGTACGCCTTATAATAGAGTTTTTGCATTAGACCCTGAAACTGGAAAAGAGAAATGGGTATTTGATCCCAAAGTAGATATTGAAAAAAAAGCACTTCTTCATTGTAGAGGAGTTGGTAGCTGGATAGATATAAATAAATCTGAAAATGAAGAATGTTATCATCGAATCATTACAGGAACAATTGACGCTGAACTTTTTGCTATAGACGGAAAGACTGGAAAACTTTGTTCTGATTTCGGAGATTATGGAAAAGTAAATTTAAGAGACGGTCTTGGTGAACATAATCCTGCTTATTATTACAGTGTTTCTCCTCCGGCGATCATTGGTGATGCAGTCGTTGTCGGTGGAGGCATTGCCGATAATGTAAGCACCTCTGTTCCGGGTGGGGTTGTTCGTGCTTATAATATCAGAACAGGCGATTTAATATGGTATTGGGACCCAATACCTCCAGGCCAAGAACCTGTAATTGATGAAGAAGGGCAACAATTATATCAAAGAGGAACAACTAATGTATGGTCGATTATATCGACTGATCCTGAATTAAATTTAGTTTACCTTCCAACAGGAAATACTGCTGCAGATAATTATGGTGGTCATAGAAATGGTTCAGATTATTATTCCAGCTCTGTAGTAGCGTTAGATGCCTCGAGTGGAGAGGTTGTTTGGCACTTTCAAACGGTTCATCATGATATTTGGGATTATGATGTTCCCTCCCAACCAACATTTTATGATTTTGAGAAAGATGGAAAGATTATAAAAGCATTAGCACAGACAACCAAAATGGGCTTTGTTTTTTTGTTAAACAGAGAGACAGGTGAGCCTATTTTTCCAATTGAAGAGAGAGAGGTTCCTCAAGGTGCAGTTGAGGGTGATTATGTTACTAAAACTCAGCCTTTTCCCTCAAAACCAGCTCCTTTGACGCCAACTTACTTAGATCCTGAGGATGTTTTTGGTTTTACTCCATGGGACAAGGGTTATTGTAAAAAAGCTGCTGAGGATCTGAGGAATGAAGGTCTTTATACCCCTCCATCTTTAAAAGGAAGTGTTCATTATCCTAGCGCAATAGGAGGTGCGAATTGGGGAGGTCCTGCAGTTGATGCTTCTAGAAATATTCTTATTGCCAATACAATGAACTTATCAAGCACGATTGTAATGGTTCCACGAAAAGACTGTGATAAAGCTCTTAAAGAATTAGCAAGAGATAGTGTACAATCAAGATTTTCAGCATTACAACAAAACGAGGGTACACCATATTGTACCATTAGAGCTTATGGATTTATGTCTCCTTTAGGTGTTCCATGCACTAAACCTCCATGGGGAAATCTTACTGCAATAGATTTAAGTACTGGTGATCATTTATGGCAAATTCCATTAGGAACCTCAAAAGATTTAGCACCTTTTCCATTTTGGTGGATAAAAGGAGCACCAAATTTAGGTGGCCCTACAGTTACTGCTTCAGGTTTGACATTTATAGCTGCAACCAGTGATTATTATTTAAGGGCATTTAAGACTGAAACAGGTGAGGAGCTTGCAAAATTTAGATTACCAACAGCTGGTCATGCAACACCAATGACTTATACAAATAAGAATGGAAAGCAATTTGTAGTAATTGCAGCAGGCGGACATTGGGCGGTTGGTTCTCCAGCCTCTGATCACTTAATTGCATTCGCTTTAGATGATGAATAAAGATGAGAGAAAGTAGAATTAAATTATCTGATATTAATTTTTTAGACCCTGATCTTCAAGAGAACCCTTATGAGGCCTATGAAGTTTTAAGAGAGGAGGCCCCCATTTATTTAAGCCCTGATACTGGTTTTTTTGTTGTCTCTAAATATAACGATTTAAAAAGGGTATTAACCGATTATGAATTTTTCTCTAGGGATTTATCCGGATATTGGGATAAAGAAATTAAAGAGGAAAATAAAAAGAATGGTTATTGGAAAAATGGAGAAAAGGTTAAAAAAGTTTTCTTAGAAAAAGGTTGGAGGCAAATAGCAACCTTTGATTCTGAACCACCACATCATACAAAATTTCGAAAAGCATCAAACCCTAGCTTTACAGCTAGTAAGATAAGAAAAATGGAACCTTATATTGAAGATTTAATTAATGAACTAATTGATGAATTTATCGATGATGGTGAAGTTGAATTTATTTCACAATTTTGTGTCCCTCTACCTATGAATATTATTCAAGATAGATTAGGTTTTCCAAAAAAAGATTTATCAAAGTTAAAGGCTTGGTCTTTTGATACATCAGAGGGTTTAAGCCAAAGACTAACCGAGAGTGAAGAAATAGCATGTGCAGAGAGATTAGTTAAATTTCAGCACTATATGAATAAGATATTTGAAGAAAAAAGAAAAAATCCAAAAGAGGATATTATTTCAGATTTAGTTAATTTTAAATTTGAGGATGGGAGTCAATTAATTACAGAAGAGCTTTTATCGATGGTAAGTGCATTAAATATTGGGGGTAATGAAACTACAACTAATTCAATTGCTGGCGGAATGTTAATTTTGATGCAACAAAAAGAAAAACTTAATGATTTAATTACTGGAAAAGCGAAACTTAAAAATTTTGTGGAAGAAATTATTAGGCTTGAGACACCAGTTCAAAGTCTTTTTAGAAGAGTTCGAAAAGACGTAATAATAGGTGATAAAACAATTCCTGAAGGTTCAATAATTGATATGAGATTTGGTTCTGCAAATAGAGATGAGGATATGTTCAGTTGTCCAATGCACATGGACTTAGAAAGGAAAAATCCAGGAAAACATCTTGCTTATGGTACATCTCATCATCATTGTATTGGCGCACCGTTAGCTAGGCAGGAAATGAGAATGGCCTTTGATATATTACTAAAACGTTTAAAAAATATTAATTTAGCAGAAAACAAGAATGATTTTCTTCATCACCCGCACTTTGCTCTAAGAGGTTTAAAAGAGCTTAATCTTACTTTTGAAAAACGTTAATAAAGGATTTTGATGAATAAAACTGCACTTATAACAGGCGCTTCCTCTGGGCTCGGGAAAGATTTTGCAACATTATTTGCCGAGAAAGGATATGATTTGGTTATTACTGCTAGAAGAAAAAAAAATTTAGAAGAAATTAAATATAACCTATCCAATAAATTTGGAATAAAAGCTTCTATCATTTCTTGCGATCTAAGTGATTTAAGGTCGACTGAAGAAATTTATAATTTTTGTGAAGAAAAAAAAATAAAAATTGATGTTTTAGTAAATAATGCTGGTTATGGATTAACTGATAGTTTTGAAGAAGTTCCTTTAAAGGACCATATAGATTTTATAAATGTTTTATCGACTTCAGCCATCGCGCTGACAAGATTATTCTTACCAGGAATGATAAAAAGAAAATTTGGACGAATTATAAACATATCATCTGTAGCTGCTTTCGCTCCTTTTACAAATTCTGGTGGAATGTATATTGCTACAAAATTAATGCTCTTAAAATTTTCAGAAATGATACATAATGATTATAAGAACAAGAATATTTTTTCTTGTTCTGTTTGCCCTGGTTTTACGCATACCGAATTTCATAAAGAGATGAAGGAGTTTAAAAGTTCTATTCCTTCCTTTATGTGGATGAACTCAAGAACTGTAGTTGAGCAAGCTTATGAAGCTTCAATGTCTGGCAAAGAAATAATTATAAATGGTTGGCGCTATAAAGTTTTAGTTTTTCTTATGAAAATAACACCAAAATGGCTTGTTAAATTAATATCAGGTCGATAGGTTATTGGTTAAATAAGTAAAACTAAACAAGGGGATTTTTATGAAATTAGTAACTGTTTTTGGTGCTTCAGGAAGAATGGGGCAGGCTCAAGTTCGTCAATTAATACTAGCCGGTTACAAAGTTAGAGCTATTACAAGAAAAAAAGGCGTTTTTATTGACGATAATGTAACTGAGGTCTCAGCAGATTATAATGACCCTGAAAGTATAGATAATGCAATGGAGGGAGCTGATGCAGCTTTTTATAATAAACCTTCGTTTGAACAAGTTACAAAAATGATTGATTTTTGCGCTGCAGTTGGAGCTGCTGCTGCAAGGGCTGATATAAGACTAATATACCAAACAGCCGCATATGCACCTGATAATGAGATTGGTCAGTATAATTATGATAGAGTTTTAGCTACTGAAAGAGCTCTAAAGCAAGGTGGAGCAAGAACAACTATTTTTAGGCCAGTCTTATTTATGGACAACACTCTGACTAAATGGGCTAGAAACGATATTATTGAAAATGACGAATTTGCGTATCCTCATAAAGAAGGACTTCAAGCTAATTGGATATGTTTAGACGATGTTGCTAAATTTATGATCGCTGCCCTAGAAAGAGACGATCTTATAGGAAGGGCAATGGTAATAGGTGGACCAGAAGTTTTAACTCCACAGAGGATAGCTGATACATTATCCGGGCATCTTGGAAGATCTATTAAGCCAAAAACTTTAACTCCAAAAGAGTTTGCCATTCGTATGGCAGATATTTTTGAAGGTGTAAGCGATATTGGTAGAGAAGATTATATAGCCGCAATGCAGGGTTTTTATGAATATAATAATGAAAACAAAGATAATCTAAATCCATTTAAGGTTGATATGGAGGATGTATTAGATGAAATCCCAATAAAATTAACTACTTTCAGTGAATGGGTAAAAGAACAAGATTGGGTTCCTATTGATGATGACGATATAACTACTCCATCAGGTGGATAATTATAATAATTTCGGAATTATAGCTTTTCTGTCTTTTGGGTAATCGCTAAATTTATCTTTGTACCATGCATGATGCTTTAAAGCTCTTGGAAGAAGATTAAAGATTGTCCAAAGAGCAAAAACAAATCCTGATAAACTCCAGGTCATTATTGCCCAACCTATCCATTCAATAATTTCTCCAAAATAGTTTGGGCTTGATATCCATTTGTAAAAACCGCCATAAGGAATTTGATATCCTTTTTTTTCTTTTGATATCATTAGTAATATTTTATCTGAGTGAATATTTATTGCCATTCCTAAAATAAAGACAAATAAACCTAGTAAGAAATTTGAATTTAAAAGCCATGAAATATCATATTGATTATCCATAAAGAAGAACCAATAACCATGAAAAGAAGCATTAAAAACATTAAAAATAAAAGCTAAAATAGCCACAACTAGAGGCATAGAACCATTTTTATCAATTAAAAAAGGCCAAATAATACTTCGATTAATATAGTGAATAGACCAAATAAATAAGAATATTATGAGAACAATATTGTTAATATCAGCGTAAAAAAAATAAAATAACCACATGACATAAAGAGCAGGAGTTTCCATGAGAATCCATCCGGTTCTTTTTGATAGGAGAGGCCCCCAACCAGATCTTATATGACGCCCGTAAGGTGCGCTTATAAAAAGTAGAGTAAGAAACGTTACTACACCAATACCAATCCAAGAATTTATAAGAATTTGAAACATTATAATTTTAGGTTAAATTAAAATTTGATTCTTTACTAAAGGTAATTCATTTGCAAAGAAAAATTTGGATAAATGGTGAATATGTGAATTGGGAAAAAGCCAATGTTCATATTTTGTCACATTCTCACCAACGTGGTTCTCTTATTTTTGGGTTTATTCCAATTTTTGAAAATGATGGGGTAGTTTCAATTTTTCGTCTTCATGATCATGTTAAGAGATTGTTTAGTTCATGTGAAACTGCAGGAATTCCAATAAGTTATAATGAAAATGAAATTAAGGCAGCAATAAAGGATACTGTAAAAAAAAATTCAGGAAGCAAATATATTAAAATAAGTGTTTATATTGCCTCAGTTGAAGTAGACGTAGTACCTCAGGATCCTTTCTCTACTGTGGCAATTGCTGCATATGATCCTCAAGAGGATATTATTTCAAAAAATACTCAACCTTTTCATAAATTTAAAGAATTAAGTGTTTGGATAGAAAAAGAAAAACACCAAAGAAGAAATGATATTATTCCACCACAAGTAAAAATTGCTGGAAACTATACATCATCAATGATGGCGAAATGGCAAGCTCGAAGAAACGGCTATGATGAAATATTTTTTACAGATGAGAATGGAAATATAACTGAGTCAACAACTTCAAATATTTTTATCGTTGATGGCGAAGATAATTTATTAACTGCTGATGAAAATCAGGTTTTATATGGAATTACTCGAAAAAGTGTCTTGGAAATAGCCCGTGATGAGAATATAAAAATTTTTGAAGGTCAAATTACATTAGATAAATTAAAGGATGCTAAAGAAGTTTTCATTACATCCTCCTCTCATATAATTTGTCCAGTTGTGAAAATTGATAATCAATTAATATCAAATAATGATGAACGAAATTTAACTAACATTTTAAAGAAAAGATTTTCATTAATTACTTCATGTAATGATAAGAAATTTAATCATTGGATGGAAAGTATCTAATCTAATTATAAATAGGTAAGGTTTTGGCTAAAAAGAAATTATCAGTTGTGGGCTTATTCTCTGGCTGCGGAGGACTAGATCTTGGTTTTAAAAATCAAGGATTTGATATTATTTGGGCAAATGACTTTGAAAAGGATGCCGTAAAGACTTACCGCGAAAATATTGGTGATCATATTGTCCTGGGGGATATTACAAAAATACCAAGCTCTGAAATACCCAATGATTTTGATGTTTTATTAGGAGGTTTTCCTTGCCAAGGTTTTTCAGTAGCGAATATTAAGCGCAGTATTAAAGATGAAAGAAATTTTCTTTATTTAGAGATGTTAAGGATTTTAAAAGATAAAAAACCAAAGTTTTTCATAGCTGAAAATGTGAAAGGAATCTTATCACTTCAGGGTGGAGAGGTAATGGAGATGATTTTAAAAGATTTTAAAGAAATTGGTTATAAAGTTGACTATCGATTACTTAAAGCAAGTGATTATGGAGTACCTCAAAATAGAGAGCGCGTGATTATTATAGGAAATAATATTGGTGTTGATAATATTTTTCCTCCTATTACTCATGGCCTTGGAAATGATTTATTTAATAATTCAACAAAACCGTATGTTCCTGTAAAAGATGTAATTGGCCACTTAAAGTCTGTAAGAATTAGAGATAAAGAATTCAATTTAAATGGAACAGTAATTCACAATCATATAGCCAGAACTAACGTAAGTGAAAAATTTTGGGGAAGAAAGTATGATGTTAATCAACATGATATATGTGATTATTTGAGGGAATGGAGAAATAAAAGCGAATGGTCAACAAAAAAAATTGATGAACATTTTGGCTATGCACATACTGCAGGGCATTGGTTTAGAAAAGATAATAACTCAGGAAGTATTCCTAACCCAGAGGATTGGTGGGAGCTGAAAAAATTACTTAATTTTGATGATAAATATGATGATCAAGTCACTATTTTAGAAGAGAAAACCATTGTTTTTGAGCAATCATTAAGAATCAGTAATTGGGAAACCCCAAGCGATACCATAACCGCAACAGGACCAGAAATACACCCAAATAAGAAACGTAGGATGAGTGTTAGGGAATGTGCAATTTTACAAACTTTTCCTGATGATTTTGTTTTTTATGGTGCTTTAGGTAGTATGTATAAACAAATTGGTAATGCTGTACCAGTAAAGCTAGCAGAGGTAATAGCAAGGGAGGTTAAAGAGCAATTATATTAAAATGTCCATAATTTCATTCCTTCCCAGTAATTTCCATTAGAGTCATATCTATGTTTAAGATTTTCATGTTCAACTCTTACTGATGACGTACCAGTTGGTTTAGGTACATCTGGAGGTTTGTATGATTTAACCCCTGATATAATATTATATTCAAATAAACTTGATAACTCATTGTGGGGCATGCAAGAAAACTTTATGTTTTTTTTAAATATTTCTTTAACTATAGTTTTATCTTTAGTTTTATCACTATAATACGGTTTATTTTTATATTTAGAGTCTACGTACCAAGAGTCTTTTTGATTCTTATCATCGCTATGATAAAGGGTTGATAAGAAAAAAGATAAAACAGGTTTAGATTTATGATAACTTTTTAACAAACTTGTTATCGGTAAAGACAAATTTTTTCCTTTTGAAAAAAAGTTTAATTTATTATCAAAGGAAGTTTGGTTGCATCCAACTGTTTGTCGTGTCCAATCATTTTTATTACCACTTACACTTATTGTTTTAGAGTCAATATTTATTACTGCATCATTCGTTACAAATGCAGTGTCTGAACTTATGACAGATGGATAAATGGATTGAATAATATTTTTCAATGATGAGTCATTATAAATTCTATAGTTAATATGTCTCTCGACTGCTAATTCAACTACATTTTTTTTGCCCCAAAACTCATATATTCTTTTCCAGTCAGAGTTTATATCGTTCATAATTGCTCTTAATTCATCTTCAAAGTTTTGATGTGAAAAGATTTTAAAAAGAATATTGAAATATTTTTTTTCCAAATCTAGGACTTTTTTTTGTTCCTTTGTATAAGAATTAAAATCATTATTTTGATTAAATACCATTTGTATAACGTTAGTAAAAAATATTTATAAGATCTATATAAATTTTATTACAATGAATTAAATTAATGCAATATTTGCTTTTTTAAGCTATAATTGAATTACATCAAGAGAGAGTGAAAGCTCCGCCAACCAGCCTTAATCGGGCAAAGGTGGTCCAAACGATGTGGTTTTAGGTTAAGACCTTGATAAAGGCTCCATAACAACAATACGATTAAGGGCTCTTACGATGTTTATCGTAGGGGCTTTTTTTATGCCTTTATTTTAACTTTAATAAAGGAGGCAAGAATGAATAAAAAAAATAAAATATCAAAAGAAATAGTGAAAAGAATTGAGCAATGGAATGATCTTAAAAAACGAGCATTTTATTTATTCGGTAAAGATTCAGTTGAATATATTTTTGCTGAGTCTCAATTAGATTTTTTACTAAAAGAAAATGATCTAGAGATTCATCAACTAACAATTGGTTTTATGAAGAAGAAAGACCTATAAATTTAATTCAGATCTTTTATTGGCATAAGCGCAGTTTTCACAACTTTCATTAGATTGAGGAGGTTTATCTGAATTAAGGACATTAATCATATTTTGTATTTCTTGATCTATGTAGGATGTATCAATTTCATAATGAATGAGAATTTCATCAAAAATCATTTCACCATTAAATCCTTTATTTTGATTAATGGCATTGCAAATATATAAATAGGAGTCTTTCGACACATTAAAGTCCATTTCCATTAATAAATATGCATAAAAGTCTAATTGTTTTTTATACCCATCTTTAAAAGGGCTACTAAAATATGTTTCTTGTGTAACCTCAAAATTACTTTGTTGGGATTTATAATCAGCAACAACCAATTCATCTGTTTTTGTATTAATCCAAACATCATCCACTCCACCCTTTAAAATTATATTAGTGTCTTTAAATCGGGCTTCTAGACCGTAATGAAGAGAATTTCTCCACTTATCAATATCATCATGCTGGAAAGGAACTATGTGACTAAGATTATTCTCAATTAAAATCCTATGCGATTTTTGTTTTGCTCGACATTCATCGAACTCATCTTTTAAAAGAGTATCTGTTAAAGCATTAAGCGTCCAACCAGGGGGCGTAGGTGAAATTATACCCGCTACTCTATCAATATAAAAACATCTAGGACATGTAAGGAAGTCAGAAAATTTACCTCTACTGATTACAAAATCTTTTTCTTGGTTAGGGGTGTAGATTGAGGATTTTCGAGTTCTTAACCCTGGTGCTTTTTGAAGCTCTCCTTTTTTATTTCTCTTTAAGCTAATCATAGGATTTCCTAAGTTTATAAATTTATAAAAAGAGACCTTCTTTTTTAAATTTTTTTATATTTCTAATTTTTAAAATCTTACTTTAAAAAAAATATGAATCAATTGATTCTGAAATTAAAGGAGAATTAAATGAAAAAATTAATCTTATTAGCTATTTTATTTTCAAGTTTATTACCAAGTAATATTTTTGCTCATGTAAAAACTTTATACTCAGATAAAGGTATTACCACTTATTGTGTCGATGGGATGAAATTTGCGGTTGCTGATGGTGTTGGTATTGTTCAAGTAATGGAGAATAAAGAAAATCATGCAGTTCCAAGAATGTGTTCAATGAAATAATGAAAAAATTTTTATTAGCAATTTTAATTATTTTGATTATGGCGGTTTGTTTATCGCCAGTTTTTTTCTTGGGATTAAGCTTTATTAAATAATTGTTTAATTAAAAATTTGCATATTTTATAAAATTATGCGGTTATTAGTAACTTATTATATAAATCCGGGGGGGTATTATGAATAATAATTTCAAATTTTTTATTGTTAGCATATCTTTATTTTCAGTTATGCTTTTTAATAACAGTAGTTTTATTTCTGCTCAGGAGACAAGTTTAGGTCTCGAAGAAATAATTGTTACAGCTAGAAAAAGAGAGGAAAGTCTATTAGATATTCCTGAAACAGTCGTAGCGCTATCAGGCGAAACAATTTCTAGACATAATATTAAAAATTTAGATAAAATTGGAATGTCTGTTCCAAATCTTAATCTAAACACTAGAACAGATGGTTGGCCAAATGTAACCATGAGAGGTATGGGGGCATTTAGTCTTACACAAGGCGTAGGTTTTTATTTGGATGATGTTCAGCTATTTGGTGATGCTTCATCTAGGTTTGGTGATCTAGATAGAATAGAAGTTTTAAAAGGACCACAAGGTGTTCTTTATGGCGGAAGTAATATTGGTGGTGCAGTTAAATTTATCAGCACAAGACCCTCTCCTGACGAAATAACTGGTCATATTAAACTGATGGCTGGAGAGCAAAGTTCAACGGATGTTGAGGGTTCTATAAACTTACCAATTAGTAATGAATGGGCAGTTCGTCTTTTCGCTTTTACAAGGGAAGATGATGGTTTTATGTATAACCCAACAACTGATGATGATAGTGTTGCAGGTTATGAAGAAAGTGGTGGAAGAATTTCTATCGCTGGACCTTTATCTGACAATTTATCCTTATATGCATCATTAAGATCTAATCAATATGATGGTCCAAATAATAATTGGGCCTTAGAAAGAGGAACTCCTCCTAATTTTGATTACCCTTATATTAATGATATTGAAACTCCGTCAAATAATGATAAAGAGACATACGGAGCAAGTTTAGAACTTACTTGGGAGCTTGATGGCTTTGATGTTACTAGTATAACATCATACACTGATACAGATGCAAAAAGATTGACTGATGTCGATCTTCAGCCTGAATTATGGCTTAATGCTCGTCAAGATGAAACATTTGAGGCAACTATTCAAGAAATACGTTTTGCATCAAATACTTCCAATAATCTTCAGTGGCAGGCTGGCTTATATTCCTCAAAAATGGAGTGGGTTGAGAGAGCCACAACTAGATTTGGACCTCAAATTTTCGGTGTAGATCTTACAGTGCCAGGTAAACATGATGATACAGAAACTACCCATTTAGCAGCCTTTGGTAACCTAACATATACTTCAGGTCCTTGGGAAATAGGATTTGGTTTAAGAGTTGACTCTTGGGAAAGAAAGAAACTTGTCCCAGCTGAAGTTACTGAGAGTGGTCTAGATCATGCCAACTCAGTTGACGGAACAGAAGTTTTACCGAGACTTTCTATTTCAAGAAATCTTGATGAAGATACTATGTTTTATGTAACTATTTCGAAGGGATATGAACCGGGTGGTTTAAGGCATGAACCTGTTATTTTTGATTCTCAAGGTAATCCATCTTTATCAACATACAGCAAAGAGGAGGCTATTCAAACAGAGGTTGGCCTTAAAGGATCCTTTATGAATGGAAGAGGTAATTTTTCTGCCGCAGCATTTCTTATTGATTATGAAGATAGACTTTTCACTACTATTATTCAGTCAGCAACGGGTCCTTTTGAGTCTGTTGGAAATTCTGGGGATTCAGAAAATGTTGGCTTTGAACTAGAGTTAGCTTTTCAAGCAACGGAAAATTTATCATTAGCCGCAGCGTTAGGTACTCTAAGTGCAAAATGGGACAGGGGAACAATTATTAACGGTGTTGATATGAGCGGAAGAACTCCATCAGGATCTATTGATAATGGAGTAGCCTTAGCTGCTAATTACGAAAAGCCACTTGATAACGGAATGGAATTTATTGCTGATATTCAATATAATAGACGTGGTACAAGTGCTAGTATGCCGGCTCATGACTCAATTAAAAATCCTAGTTATTATACTTTAAATCTTACTACTGGCATTAGATCAGGTAATTGGGAGTTTATGATTCACGGTGAGAATTTAACCGATGAACAATATTATACAGATCTTGAGAACTGGGTAAACTTGGGCGCAGGCGGTGCATTAGACCCTGTAAATAATATGACTGACCCTTTCTATATTATTGGTACACATGGACATCCAAGAATGATTTCCGGAAGTATTTCTTATAGGTTTTAATAACTTATGAAATAAACAATTAAAAAAGGCCTTATTTAGAGGCCTTTTTTTAATTAGATCTAAATTCTTTTTTAATGTCTGTTGACATTTTCCTTGAGCCATCATGACTCCAGCCAGGAGGGGCAAATAGATAGAAAAATTTTTGTTTTATTGAAATATCTGTCCTTATCATATCTTTTAAAATATTCCAGTATTCATGAAAGGCAATTTTTATGGGATTAAAAGTTTCTAAATCTTTTACAAGTCCATAATCTGGAAAATTATCTTTATCCTCTTCAGCGAAAGTATTAAATAATTTATCCCAAATAATGAGAGTACCAGCATAGTTTTTATCAAGAAACTCTGGGTTTTTTCCATGATGAACTCTATGGTGTGATGGAGTATTAAATACTGCCTCTACCCAATTAGGAAATTTTCTAACTGTTTCTGTATGAATAAAAAATTGATAAACGGCATTCATTGCTCCACAAAAAATAACTAAAATTGGATCAAAACCAATTAGAATAAGAGGAATTTTTAGATACATTGTCCCTGTAAAATGTTTTGTCCAACCTTGACGAAGAGCTACCGCAAGAGAAATTCTGTTACTAGAATGATGGGTTACATGCATTGCCCAACCCCATCTGCATCTGTGAACTATCCTATGGTGAGTATAATATCTAAGATCATCAAGAATAAAGCATATAATAACTGTCCATATTGTTAGAGGAAATTTAGTAATTTGAAATTGTTCAAACCAAAATAAAACATTTAAGGTTATAAAAGCTGATAATCCATTTGTAACAACGCTTGTTAAACCCATAAATATTGACACTGAATTATCTTTTGTATCAATGGTTCCATTGGTTTTTAGGAATTTAATAGCTAAAATTTCTAACAAAATTGCTAAAAAGAAGAAAGGAATGGCTATTAGGGTTACTTCTAAATTTATAATTTTTTCTAAATTCACGTCTATCCTTTCTTATTATTTTTGGTGGGCCCGTGGGGACTCGAACCCCAGACCCGCTGATTAAGAGTCAGCTGCTCTACCAACTGAGCTACAGGCCCTTAAAATATATGTTGCTAGAATATACGGATATTATTAATACAGTAAATAAACTTTTATAATGAGAGAAAATTAAATGAACCCCGATCTTTACAAACTTTTCTTACAAATGGCTTTTATTGGAGCAATAACTGGTGTTCTTGGATACATGTCAGAAAAATATCAAGAAACAAAATATGGTCGTATTTTAATGTCTTTAACCATTATGTTTTCATTAATAATGTTTTATAAAGTTTATCAAACTTTTAGAATATGGATTTCTATTTAAGAGTTTCTTTAATATTTAGTCGTTTATTAGTTTTTCCCTTAAAAATCTTGATAATTTATCAATTATTGCAACCATAATAAGTATTATTATGATTATAAAAAATGCTTGATCCCAGTATTGCGCTTTCATTCTTTCCGATAATTGTAATCCTATACCTCCAGCACCAACTATTCCCAATATAACAGCTGATCGAGAGTTTGACTCAAAGAAATAAAGGCTTTGAGAAATAAAAATTGGCATAACTTGAGGTAATAATCCAAATCTAATAGTAGATAATTTTGTTGAGCCAGACGAAACAAGACCTTCAATTTGTTTATTATCGCTATTATCTGCAGCTTCTGAATATAGTTTTGATAAAGTTCCTGTATCAGCCACGAAAATTGCCAAGACCCCTGAAAGAGGACCCAAACCAAATGCTCTGACAAAAATTAAAGCCCAAATAAGAATATCAACTCCGCGAATAAAATCCAGAAATCTTCTTATTATAAATCTAAATAAATTTATTTTTATAACTTGTCTTGATGCAATTAGTCCTAAAGGAACAGATATTACAGAGGCAGCGACGGTTCCAAGAAATGCCATGGCTAAAGTTTGTAAAATACCTACTAAGATTGAATTAAAATTCCATGATAGAAAATCATTCCAGGTTATCATTGAAATCAGGATCGGTTTCATTTTGTTTAGATCGTTAATAAGTTCAGTAATTGAAATATTAAAATATTTTATTGAGAAAATCAGGTATGAAAAAATAATCAGAAAAACTACGATTTTTATAGGCGAACGTTTCCATAATGGAGAAAATATTTTTGGATTGAGCATAACAATTTCTTGATTAGTCATTATCAAATCCAATAATATTTTTTCTTATATGTCCTGATAATAAATCAATCGAAATAACGGTCAAAATTATCAATAAAATAATTGCACTAACTTCTTCATAATAATTAAAATTAATTACCAAATATAACTCTTGGCCTATTCCACCTGCACCAACAAAGCCTAAAATTGTTGAGGCTCTTATGTTGATCTCAAATCTTAGTAAAGCATATGAAATTAAATTTGGAAGAACTTGTGGCAATAATCCAAATTTCATTTCTGATAACCAGTTTCCTCCAGATGCCTTAAGGGCCTCTATTGGTCTATTATTGGAGTTTTCATAAACTTCAGAAAATAATTTACCTAATGATCCAGTTGTATGAATTGTAATTGCTATAATCCCTGCAAGTGGTCCAATTCCTAATACCCAAACAAAAAGAATTGCAAAAATTATTTCAGGAACTCCTCTAAAAAATTCAAGCATTCTTCTTATCGAAAAAAAGAGCAGAGAATTGGGTGATGTATTTTTTGCTGCTAAAAAACTTAAAAAAAGCGCCAGTATAGAACCAGTCATAGTTGCAAGAAGTGCCATATTAAAAGTCTCAAAAAGCAATTTTAAGTATTTAGATATGTTAAAGTACCAATATGCAATAGACCCCTGATCTTTTGAGCCAAGAAAAAGATTATTTAACTCTAGTGATGGGAGAATCTTTGAAATGTAATCACCTAATCTTGTAATTCCATTAAATAGATCTGAAATATTAGTATCTATTATTTTAGAGGATAGAACTATTCCAATTAATAATAAAACAATAAGAGATGTATTCCAAAAACGTTTTTTCTTGATTAAATTTTTATTGTGACTGTTTAAAATAATTTCATTCATCATCTAAATCATAAAGCTTCTTTGAAATATTTGTTGTTAACTCTTTTGGTTTTCCATCAAAAACAACCTTTCCTTCAGATAAACCAATAAGGCGATCGCAATATTTTTTTGCTATTTCTAAGGAATGAAGATTACAAATAATTGTTATTCCATCTTCTCGATTAATTTTGAGCATATCATCCATAACTCTTTTGGAGTTTTTTGGGTCTAATGATGAAATTGGTTCATCAGCAAGCAAGATCTTTGGTTTTTGCATTAACGCCCTTGCAATCGCAACTCTTTGCTGTTGTCCACCAGATAATGTTCCAGCTCTTTGAAGGGATTTTTCAGTTAATTCAAATCTATTCAAGTTTCTTAAAGCATTAATTTTTTCTTCTTTTGAAAAATATCCAAATAAATTTAAAAAACTATAACTTCTACCTAGGCTTCCAATAAGTACATTTGTTAATACATCTAATCGATCAACCAGATTGAACTGTTGAAAAATCATTGCACATTCTGAGCGCCATTTTCTAAGGGCTTTACCTTTAATTTCTGTGATAATTATGTCATTAAACTCAATTGTTCCCTCACTTGGTTCAATTAATCTATTGATCATTCTAAGAAGAGTGGACTTACCTGAGCCGGATCGTCCAATAATACCTGTAATTTTACCTTCCTCTATCTCAAGATTGACACCATTAATAGCTAATGTATCTTTAAATTTTTTTTTAAGATTTTTTATTTTGAGTGGTTTCATAATATTTCATCAATAATTTGTGGATTTACAGACTCATTATAATGATTAAACTAATCTTATATTTTCTATATTCAAGCTTGGATCAAAAAAAAAATGAAATTCTTTTGTTTAAAAATTTTTATAATTCTATTTTCAATTTTTTATTCAAATGATTTGCATGCAAGTATTGATCAAAATATTAATGATTTTTTAACTCCTATTGCTTCATTTATCTCAGGGATTGTTTTTTATTCGCTACCATTAGGAAATGCAAATGTTGAATTGATAGTTATTTGGCTTATAGCCGGAGGTTTATTTTCGACTTTTTATTTCAAATTTATTAACTTCAGAGGCTTTAAGCATGCTTTGGAATTAGTTTCAGGAAAATTTTCAAATAAAGAATCTAAGGGAGAGGTGTCTCACTTTCGAGCACTAGCAACTGCTTTATCAGGAACTGTTGGTTTAGGAAATATTGGAGGAGTGGCTGTAGCTATTTCCCTTGGTGGACCAGGCGCAACTTTTTGGATGATACTGTCTGGTTTAATTGGTATGTCATTGAAATTTTGTGAGTGTACTCTGGGTGTTAGATACAGAAATATTAATCCAGATGGAACTGTTTCTGGGGGACCCATGTATTATTTATCTAAAGGTCTTGAGGAGAGGGGTTTGGCTTTACTAGGAAATATCCTTGCCTACATGTTTGCAATTTTTTGTATTTTTGCGTCATTGGGTGGTGGCAATATGTTTCAGGTTAATCAATCTTTAGACCTATTAATATATGTTACAGGTGGAAGCGGAAGTTTCTTAGACCTTCATTCTTGGTTTTATGGATTAATCATCGCTCTTCTTGTAGGTTTAGTAATTATTGGTGGAATAAAAAGAATTGGTTCTGTCACTTCAAAATTAGTGCCGTCAATGGCTGTTATTTATTTAATTTCTGCTTTGATTATTATTTTCTCTAATTATGATCAAATACCCTCAGCAATTTCATCAATTTTTATTGGTGCATTTTCCCCAGAAGGCGTAACTGGTGGTTTTATTGGTGTCTTAATTCTTGGTTTTAGAAGAGCTGTTTTTTCTAATGAGGCGGGTATTGGATCTGCACCTATTGCGCATTCTGCAGTCAAAACAGATGATGCCACAACTGAGGGTCTAGTCTCTCTTTTAGAACCTTTTGTAGATACTGTTATTATTTGTACTTTAACGGCATTAGTAATTATTACATCAGGTGTTTATACAACTGGCCAAGAAATCGAAGGTGCAAGAATGACCTCTCAAGCTTTTGGAACTGTCTTACCAACATTTCCTTATTTACTTGCACTAGTTGCAACTCTTTTCGCATTCTCCACTATGATTTCATGGTCATATTATGGAGTGAAGGCTGTCACTTTTATCTTTGGAGAGTCTAAAAATATCGAAACTTGTTATAAGATTATTTTTTGTTTTTTTGCCATTATTGGATCTTCTCTTGATTTAGTTAAGGTAATAGATCTATCTGATGCAGCTCTCTTTTTAATGGCAATTCCAAATTTAATAGGTGTTTATATTTTAGCCAGTATTGTTAAAAAAGAGTCTTCTAATTATTTCTCCAAATTGAAAAACAGTGAAACAATTTAATAGTTTAAATTCAATTAAAGGTTTTATGGATCCTGAAGAGGGGGAGTTTCTTTACAGTGTTGCTTTAGAGGCATCAAAGAGAGGCCCAATTGTTGAAATAGGTTCATATTGCGGAAAATCATCAATTTATATTGGAAAGGCTTGCGAAAAAAATAATTCACTTCTTTTTGCAATTGATCATCATACTGGATCTGAGGAAAATCAAGTTGGTTGGGAGTATCATGATAAAGAATTATTTGATTCCCAAACTGGGAGAATTAATACTTTTCCAGAATTTAGAAAAAATATTAGAAATTTTAACTTAGAAAATTTTATTATACCCATTGTTTCTGATTCTGTTCTAGTAGCTAAGTTCTGGACAATTAATCTTTCTATGGTTTTTATTGATGGAGGACATAGCAAGGAAGCAGCCTTTAATGACTATAATAATTGGAACGAAAAAATTATGAAAGATGGATTTTTAGCTATTCATGATGTCTTTCCTAACCCTGAAGATGGTGGAAGGCCACCTTATGAAGTTTATCTATCTGCATTAAATTCTGGCAAGTTTAAAGACTACGAGACTGTAAAGTCTCTCAAAATACTGAAAAAAATTTTATAAGGAGTCATTTAAAAATAATGACGATCCTTCACTTAAGCCATAAATTGTATCATAAGCTAAAATTACTGCTGCAGATGTCCAGGGTGGTCTCTCTTTTGGCCAAAAAACTTCTTGCTCATATTGTCTACCCATCCAATAAGCTCCATTCTCGTCTTTCCATTGATTTGTATGTGAAAGCATTTCCTCCGCTAGTTTGGTCTCACCAATTTTTTTTAACGTTATTGCTAGCTCAGCAGTTTCAGCAATTGTTACCCATGGTTGATCTTTTACACATTTACAGCCAATTCCATCAACAACAAATTTATCCCATTTACTAAATAACTTTTTTTTAGCTTCTTTTTTTGATATTACACCACAAAGAATAGGATAGTACCAATCCATAGAGAATCGTTGTTTAGAGTCCCAAGTTCTATCAAATAATTCTGGATTATTTTTAATAGCGTTACCTAATTTTTTAAGAGATTTTTTCCATACATCAACATTTATTCCTAATACGTTTGCACAATTTATTGCGCTAATGAGACTTTTATATATTGAGCAACAACCTGTAACAAGCGCATCATCATTTGGAGCATTTTTATCTTTAGCAGCCCACCTTATTTCACCATTTAAAGATTGATTTTTTATAACAAAACCAATTGCTTTAAAAATTGTAGGCCATAGTTTAAAGAGATCCTTTTTTGATTTATTAATTAAATAGTCATGCCAGGAAGCGGTCGCTATGTATGCTGAAAAGTTTGTATCTCTTGTGAAACCTCCAGCATCACTCTCTTTTCCGTTGAATAAGCCAGTAACTTCGTCAAATTCAACTGTGCTTCCAAGCTGTCCATACCATGACCCATCCTCAAGCTGAGAATTTATTAAGAACTCAAATCCTAAATTTTTTTCTTTTTTAAAATCAAGAACATTTAAAGCCATAACTGACTCAAGATGATTCCATGCATCAAAAACACCTTCATTAAACCATGTAATTGATCCATCGTCTTTTTGAAGTTCAATTATTCTATCCGTTGAGCCTTTAAAGAATGTTTTATGATCTTTAATTGATATTTTCTTATTCATTTTATTTCTTTTTTGAAATAGAGAACTACTGATTTTCCAATAATTGGATTAAGTAATTTTTCTATAATTCTCGTTACTTTAGGTCTACTTAAAATATCCCATTCAAGAAATTTTTTATATAAATTTACTAGAAAATTTCTCTCATTTTTAACCCCTACATAACATTTTAACCACCAATATGGTGAATGAAGTCCATGTTTAAAAGATTTTGATAAATAGTGGAAATTTTTTTCTTTGAAACTATTAATGAGTTTTTTATTTTCAAATATATGAATATGACCCCCAGGCTCATTATGGTATTCATCGGATAGATACCAACAAATTTTTTCAGGAAAACGATTTGGAACTGATATACCAATATATGATCTTTTTTTTGCAACTCTATAAATTTCACTTATTACTTTTTTGTAATCAGGAATATGTTCAAGAACTTCTGAGCATATTATTTGATCAAAAGTTTCATCTTTAAATGGAAGAGAGAGAGCATTTCCAGCCATTAAATTAAAATGTCTATTAGGATCGTTAGTTATGTCCGGATAGGTCTCAAAACCTTGGTAAGTAACTTTTAAATCATCAAATGATAGGTCGAGTCCAATAACGTGGCATTTTTTATAATAGTAAAGCTTATGAATATGCCTTCCTTTACCACATCCTAAGTCTAAAATTGTATGACCATCTTTTATTTCTATTTTATCTAGATCTATTGTCAGCATTTGAGATTGCCTCTCTATAAACATCAACTAGTTCTCTAGCAGCTCTTTTCCATGTAAATTTTTCTAAAACTCTATTTCTACCTTTCTCGCCAAACTCCTGTCTTTTTTCAGGCGATAATAATAGTTCTTTAATAGCTTTTCTAAGCTCATTTGGGTTTGAGTGAGGAACAATTATACCTGAGTCACCAACAACCTCAGGAAGAGATCCTCCATTTGTTGAAATTAATGGAATTCCGCAAGACATTGCCTCACCTGCAGGAAATCCAAAACCTTCATATACAGAAGGTGAGATAGCAATAGTTGATTCGGCATATAACTCTGAAATTTGTCTGCTTGTTAAGTCAGAGATAAATTTTACTTTATTTTTTATACCCTTTTTGTCCAATTCTTTGCTAGTAGGTCCATCTCTTAATTTTCCTATAACAATTAGAGAAAGTTCAGGGAATTCATTCAAAAGATCTGAATATGCCCTAATCAGATAAATTAAACCTTTAAGAGGGACATCAGCACTTGCAGTAGTGATCAATTGATTTTCTTTTCTTTTAATTGATGGAATTGGTTCAAAAGTTTTATGATCTATTCCATGTAAAACTTTTCTTGTTTTTTTTGGATCTATTTTAAAATCTTTAACTACATCTTTTCTGGTATTTTCAGATACTACAATTATAGGATCTAGCTTTCTGGCGACTTTTATTTGCATTTTTAGGAAGCTATACCATCTCCATTTTAAGAGCTTTAGAAATAAAGATTCAGCATGTTTAATGTCAATTCTTTTATCCATTGTAATTGGATGATGAATTGTCCCCACAACAGGAACTCCCATATCCCTTAATTTGATCAATCCATAAGCTAAAGTCTGATTATCGTGGACCACATCAAATCTATTATAATTTTTCTTAGCCCAAACCGCCATTCTTTCGCCAAAAGTATAAGGCTCAGAAAAGCCTCCACTTAGATGACTCAACCATTCATAAAGATCTATTGGTTCTTTAAGGAGTTTAAATTTAAAAGCTTTTAGAGGGTTATCATAAGAGTACAAATCTAGTGATGGTAATTTAGTCAGTTTGACGCCTTCATCAAGTAAAGGATATGGTTGACCCGATATTACTTCTACAGAATGACCCAATTCTACCATAGCCTTTGTAACTAAACGCATATAAATACCTTGGCCTCCTGTAAAAGGATGGCTTCTGTAACTAGGCATTAATATTCTTAACGGCTTGTCAGTCGTTTTACTCATGGAGCTTTGTATCATGATTTTAAAAATTATTTAATATTCATAATTTTTTTAAAATTTTGATTTGAATATATTTTAAGAACATTTATAAACATGGCTTATTATTTTTGTTATTTAAGAAAGTAAATAAAGCATGGTTAAAATTAATTTTGTTGAATTTGACGGAACTGAACATTCAGTTGAGGCAGATGTTGGTTCAACCGTAATGGAAGCTGCTATTAATAATAGTGTTCCAGGAATTGATGCTGATTGTGGAGGAGCATGTGCTTGCGCAACTTGCCATGTTTATATTCATAATGACTGGCTTGACAAAACAGGACAAGCAGCTGATATGGAAACTGATATGTTAGACTTTGCTTTTGACGTAGAGGATAATAGTAGATTATCTTGCCA
Organism: uncultured PS1 clade bacterium; assembly: GCA_902626605.1. Lineage (GTDB taxonomy): Bacteria > Pseudomonadota > Alphaproteobacteria > MED-G09 > MED-G09 > MED-G09. Next base: position 25,610 of record CACOFZ010000002.1, on the reverse strand, counting down.
AGTAAAAATCACAGATGAGCTTGATGGCCTGGTTATAAAATTACCTGAAAAACAATTTTAATTATTTAACACCAAGTTTTTTTTGTAATTTTGTGCTAGAAGTAGTGTATTGAAATATAACTTTTTTATCTGGATAAATATATTCATGTGCTTTTTGAGCCATTAAAGCACCTTCGTGAAATCCACATAGTATTAATTTTAATTTTCCAGGGTAATAGTTGATGTCACCTATTGCAAAAATACCTTTTTGATTTGTTTCAAATGTTTCAGTATCAACTTTAATTAGATTAAGTTCTAAATTTAAACCCCAATTAGCGATGGGTCCTAATTTCATTGTTAAACCAAAAAATGGAAGCATTATCTCACAATTAATTTCTTTTTCTTCTTCTTTATCCCTGCATATAATTTTATTAAGCTTGCCTTCATCACCAACTAATTCTTTAACTTGACCTAATTCAAAATTAATAGATCCGTCATCAATTAATTTCATAACTTTGTTTACTGTATCAGGTGCAGCTCTAAAATCCTTTCTTCTATGAATAAGGGTTAATTTTTTTGATTTTTCATGAAGAGTTAAAGCCCAATCTAAAGCGGAGTCACCTCCACCAACGATTACAATTTCTTTATCTAAGAAGTTTTCTATATTTTTAATGGAGTAAAAAACAGATTTATCTTCATAATTCTCAATTCCTTCAATGGGAGGTTTTTTCGGCTGAAAACTGCCTCCTCCAGCAGCAATAACAATTACTTTTGTGTGAAAAGTTTTATCTGTATCTGTAATTACTTCCCATCGATTGTCTTCAATTTGCCTAAGCTCACTTACAATTGTAGATAAATGAAATTCTGGATTAAATGGTTTGATTTGCTCTAATAGTGATTTTGTAAGTTCATCACCAGATATTTCAGGTATACCTGGTATGTCGTATATTGGTTTGTCAGGATATAATTCTGCGCATTGACCACCAGGCTTATCAAGTATGTCAATTATTTGGCATTTCATATCTAATAAACCAAGTTCAAAAACTGCAAAAAGACCAACAGGCCCAGCGCCAATTATTACTACGTCAGTTTCTATTACTTTATTATTCATAGATTTTTACCAGCAGTAATATCTGTTGCAGAAACGGTTATCTAAACCATTTCTTCTTATTGCGTCAGTATTTTTATCCTGAGCTCTAATTGATTTTAAAGTCAATCTGCATGTACCATAAGCCTCGGTACCTTCAATAAATGATAATTTTATACACTCTTCGTGATCAATTTTATCTCTTAACGCAGCTCTTTCTTCTAATGCTTGTTGAGAAACACAGGAAGAAAGGAGAATTATAAATGTTAATATTATGGTTTTTTTCATTTTTTCCTCATTTGTTTCGACTTAATTCTTTCATGCCTTTATCTAAACCATCAAGGGTTAATGGGTACATTCTATCAGAAATAATCTGACTTATAATTTGGGTTGAAGGAGTAAATTCCCAATGCTTTGTATCTACTGGATTTATCCATATTACGTTTTGATAAATATCAGTAATCCTTTGCAACCATTCTGCACCAGCTTCTTCGTTCCAATGTTCAACACTACCACCTGGGTAAGTAATTTCATATGGACTCATTGACGCATCTCCTACAAATATTACTTTATAATCTGATGAATATTTATGTAAGATATCCCATGTATCAATTTTTTCGGTATGCCTTCTTCTATTATCTTTCCAAACACTTTCATATAGGCAATTATGAAAATAGAAACTTTCCATATTTTTAAACTCAGTTTTAGCAGCAGAAAAAAGCTCTTCACAAAGCTTAACATGCATATCCATTGACCCACCGATATCAAAAAATAGCAATACTTTAACTTTATTTCTTCTTTCAGGTACAAGCGATATATCTAAATATCCTTTATCTGCGGTATTTTTAATTGTTCCAGGAAGATCAAGGGTGTCTGCAGCACCGTCTCTAGCAAATTTCCTCAATCTTCTAAGTGCGACTTTTATATTTCTTGTACCAATCTCAACATCTTTATCTAAATTTTTAAATTCTCTTTTATCCCAAACTTTAACGGCTTTATAATTCTTATTTTCTTTTTGTCCTATTCTGACTCCTTCAGGATTATAACCATCGGATCCATATGGTGATGTACCTCCGGTTCCAATCCATTTTGAACCTCCTTCATGTCTTTTCTCTTGCTCTTCAAGTCTTTTTTTTAACTCTTCCATTAATTTATCCCAGCCACCCATAGACTCAATTTTTTGTTTCTCTTCTTCTGTAAGGAATTTTTCATTTAATGTTTTTAGCCACTCTTCAGGAATTTCAGCAATCTCGTCAGATTCTAATGTTTCTAAGCCCTTAAAAACATGACCAAAAACTTGATCAAATTTATCAAGATTTTTTTCGTCTTTAATGAGTGTTGATCTTGATAAATAATAGAATTCTTCAACTTTTCTATTAGGTATATCCTTATCCATAGCCTCTAAAAGAGTTAAATATTCTCTTAAAGAGACAGGAAGATTGGCATTTTTTAATTCATGAAAAAAATTAACAAACATTGAAAATTACTATCCGTTCTCTCTTCTAGCCAAGAAAGCTAATCTTTCAAAAAGATGAACATCTTGTTCATTTTTCAATAAGGCTCCATGTAATGGAGGTATAAGATTGCTAGCATTTTTTTCTCTAAGCATTTCTGGTTTAATATCTTCGTTCATAAGTAATTTAAGCCAATCCAAAAGTTCTGATGTTGATGGTTTTTTCTTTATTCCGGGAACATCTCTTAATTCGTAAAAAACTTTAAGAGACTCGGAAACTAATTTTGATTTAATTTTAGGATAATGAACGTCTACAATTTTTTCCATTGTTTCTGAGTCGGGAAAAGAAATATAATGAAAAAAGCATCTTCTTAAAAATGCGTCTGGTAATTCTTTCTCATTATTAGAGGTTATAATTACAACTGGTCTTTTTGCGGCTTTAATTGTTTCATTTGTTTCATAAACAAAGAATTCCATTCTATCTAACTCTTGCAGTAAATCATTTGGAAATTCAATATCGGCTTTATCAATTTCGTCAATTAATAAAATTGGTCTTTCATCAGATTCAAATGCTTCCCATAATTTTCCTTGTTTAATGTAATTTTTTATATCTTTAACTTTTTCATCCCCAAGCTGAGAGTCTCTAAGTCTTGTTATGGCGTCATACTCATAGAGACCTTGCTGAGCTTTTGTTGTTGATTTTATATGCCATGTTATCAAAGGCATTTTTAAGGCTTTAGAAACTTCCTCCGCTAAAACAGTTTTACCTGTTCCTGGTTCACCTTTTATTAATAATGGCCTTTCAAGTGTTACAGCAGCATTTACAGCGATACGAAGATCTTCTGTTGCTATATAATCTTTTGTTCCTTCGAACTTCATTTTTCACCTCTAGTAATTTTATAATAAATAAGAAAGATAATCTAATCATCAAAATATTTAATATCAACTATGATTATTACGAATCTTACTTGAGATTTTAATATATATGCTTTAAAAACCAACTTCTTAATAATGAGGATTTGAATGGTTACTCGTTTACCAAAGGGATATACACCTTCTGAAAAAGAACCTTTTATGAATGCTAAACAAAAAGAATTTTTTAGACGTAAATTGCTTGCTTGGCGTAATGATATTATTCAGGAGACTAAAGAAACACTTAACAATCTTCAAAAAGAAGTTGTTAATTTCTCTGATTTAGCTGATAGAGCATCCTCTGAAACTGATAGATCTCTTGAATTAAGAGCGAGGGATCGTCAAAGAAAGTTAATTTCTAAAATTGATGAAGCCCTCTCTCGTATTGACGATGGTTCTTATGGTTACTGTGAAGAAACAGGAGAAAATATTGGTTTAAAACGCTTGATAGCAAGACCAATTGCTACTTTATCTATAGATTCACAAGAAAGACACGAAAGAAAAGAAAAGGTATATAGGGACGAATAATTTTGTTTCGAATCGATATTACTTTTTTTTATAAAATAAACAGATCATAATAAGAACAAAATTGATTTTATTAAATAAATTCAATTAGTTAATTGTTATTGCAAAAATAGAACAAAAGTAGTACAAATACACTTATAATTCTTCTTAAAAAAAATTGGAGTAACAAAAATGAAAGAATCACTTAAAGCTGTAGAAACTAAAGGAAATAAAGATATGGATAAATCAAAATCGCTAGATGCTGCTCTTGGACAAATAGAAAAGCAGTTTGGTAAAGGCTCAATCATGAAATTAGGTGCTGATAAAGCGATAACCGAAATAGAAGGTGTTTCATCAGGATCACTTGGGCTTGATATTGCTCTTGGGATAGGTGGATTCCCAAAAGGAAGAGTGATTGAAATATATGGGCCAGAAAGCTCAGGTAAAACAACTTTAGCACTACATGCTATTGCTGAGGCTCAAAAAGCTGGTGGTGTTTGTGGTTTTATTGATGCAGAGCATGCTCTTGATCCAATCTATGCGCGAAATCTTGGGGTAGAAGTTGAAGATTTATTAATTTCACAACCTGATCATGGTGAACAAGCTCTAGAAATTGCTGACACTTTAATTCGATCTGCTGCAGTTGACGTTATTGTTATAGACTCTGTTGCAGCTTTAACCCCAAAGGCTGAGCTTGATGGTGAGATGGGCGATAGTCTTCCTGGTCTCCAAGCACGTCTAATGAGTCAAGCTTTAAGAAAATTAACAGCATCGATTTCAAAAACCAACTGTATGATTATTTTTATTAATCAAATTAGAATGAAAATAGGTGTTATGTTTGGGAGCCCAGAAACTACCACTGGAGGAAATGCATTAAAATTCTATTCAACTGTTAGATTGGATATCCGACGTATCGGAGCTCTCAAAGACCGTGAGGATATTGTTGGTAATCAGACTCGAGTAAAAGTTGTAAAAAATAAAGTTGCTCCACCATTCAAAACAATTGAATTTGATATTCTTTATGGAAAGGGTATCTCAAAAAAAGGCGAAATAATTGATATTGGTGTTGAAGCTGGAATAATTGAAAAGTCTGGTACCTGGTATTCATACGAAGGTGAACGTATGGGGCAAGGAAGAGAAAATGTTAAGACATTCCTTGAAGAAAATCCTGATATTTCAGCAGCAATAGAAATATCTATTCGTGAAAGCGCCGGATTGAAAATTGACCCTTCATTAATAAAAGATAAAGCTAATTCCAAGGCACAAATTACTGATACTGATAAAAATAATGAAGAAGAAAGCGTTTCATTAGCAAAGTAAATTATTGCAAGAAATAACAAATAGTCTAAATATTGTGTTAAGTTAATATTAATTTATTATCTTGGCACAATATGACAAATTTAAATGAAATAAGGACAGAATTTTTAGATTTTTTTGAAAAAAATAATCATGCTGTTGTGCCCTCAAGTCCTGTAATACCTCAAAATGATCCAACCTTAATGTTTGTAAATGCAGGGATGGTACCTTTTAAAGATTATTTTACAGGGAAACAAAAACCAGAAAATAAAATAGCCGCAAGCTCACAAAAATGTGTAAGAGCTGGTGGCAAGCATAATGATTTAGATAATGTTGGTCATACAGCAAGACATTTAACTTTTTTTGAAATGTTGGGTAACTTTTCTTTTGGTGATTATTTTAAAGAAGAGGCAATAAGATTAGCTTGGGAGCTATTAACAAATAAATTTGAAATACCAAAAGATCGCTTGTTGATTACAGTTTTTGATGAAGATGACGAAGCTTTTAATTTATGGAAGAAAATATCAGGTTTTTCTGATGAAAAAATTATAAAAATTTCTTCAAGTGATAATTTTTGGTCTATGGGTTCTGAAGGACCTTGTGGTCCATGTTCAGAGATTTTTTATGATCATGGCGAGCGTGTATTTGGTGGTCCCCCGGGATCAAAAAATGAAGATGGTGACAGATTTGTAGAGATTTGGAATCTAGTTTTTATGCAATACCTAAAAAAAGAAGGTGAAGAGAATGTTCCTCTTCCAAAGCCTTCGATTGATACAGGTATGGGCCTCGAAAGAATGTCTGCAGTACTTCAAGGAAAAGTAAATAGTTTTGAAATAGACATTTTTGAAACTTTAATAAGTAATATTGAAGAAATTATAAAAATTAAGACTAACGATGAAAATATTGCAAGTTTTAGGATAATTGCTGATCACTTAAGATCTATTTCTTTTCTAATTGCTGATGGAGTTATTCCATCAAATGAAGGAAGAGGCTATGTTTTAAGAAGAATAATGCGAAGAGCAATGCGTCATTCACATAAATTAGGATTTAACAAGCCTATATTATTTCAACTTTCAAAATTAGTTATTAATCTTATGAGCAAACCTTATAATGAACTTATTAGGGCAGAGAAGCTTATAAATATAACTTTACTTAATGAAGAAGAAAAGTTTTTGTCTACGTTATCTAGGGGTTTAAAAATTCTCGAAGAAGAAGCTATGCTGTTAAAGTCAGGAGATATTTTTAATGGAAAAACAGCATTTAAATTATATGATACTTATGGTTTTCCGATTGATTTAACTGAGGATCTGCTGAGAGATAAAAATTTATCGGTTGACTTAAAACAATTTGACTCCTCAATGAATAAACAAAAAGAAAAGGCAAAGAAATCATGGTTAGGCTCAGGTGAGAAAAAGACCGAAGAAATATGGTTTGAGGTTTCTAATATCAATGAAGGAACAGAATTTTTAGGATATGAAAATTTTGAGGCCTCAGCCCAAGTAATATCTATAATCTCGAACGATAAATTAGTAGAAAAAATTGAAGAGGGTGAAGAAGGTATTTTGGTTTTTAATCAAACACCTTTTTATGCTGAAAGCGGAGGTCAGGTTGGTGATATTGGTATCATTTTTGACGAAAATACTGAATTTGTTGTGACTGATACTAAGAAAAAAATGAATAATTTTCATGCTCATTTTGGTTATATCAAAAAAGGGATTATTGAAAAAAACGATGTATTAAGTTTAAAAATTAATAAGGATAATAGAAATAATATTAGTTTTAATCACTCCTCAACTCATCTTTTGCATGAAGCCTTAAGGCGAGTTCTTGGCGAGCATGTAACTCAAAAAGGATCACAAATAAATGCAAAAAAATTTCGTTTTGATTTCAGCCATAATAATCCCCTTGATTACAATGATTTAATAAAAATTGAGTCTATAGTAAATGAACAAATAGATAAAAATACGAAAGTTGTTACTGAAATTTTGACATATGATGAAGCAATTGAAAGAGGTGCATTAGCTTTATTTGGAGAAAAATATGGTGAAATAGTGAGAATGTGCACAATGGGTGAAGATAATTTTTCCATAGAACTCTGTGGTGGTACTCATGTTAAGAACTTAGGTGAAATTGGTTCTTTAAAATTAATTTCTCAAAGTTCTGTTGCATCGGGAATAAGGAGATTGGAAGCGGTAACAGGCTCTATGGTAGATAAATCAGAAGCCTTAATTGAAAAAATATTAATTCAAAAGAGAGCTAAAGAGGATAAACAATCAAACAAGAAATCTGTCGAAACTGTATCTAAAAAGGTTTTAGATGGAGAAATTATAAAATTAGGTGAGGTAAGTTTATTTTTTAATTTCGTAAAAAATATTGATGGTAAAAACTTAAGATTTTTAATTGATGAATGTAAAAAAGATTATGATAATTCAGTTATTTGTATAATTAACTCAAGCGATAATAAAGTTACAATTGCAATAGGTGTCACTGATGATGTTTTAGATGATTATGACTCTGTTGAGTTAGTTAATATTGTTTCTGAGGTCATGAAGGGTAGAGGTGGTGGAGGAAGAAGAGACATGGCCCTTGCAGGAGGGACAGACATTGGTATGATTGAAGAGGCTAAGAAAATTTTAATTAAAAAAATAGAAAATAAGAGTTAATTTTTTTCCATTTCATCTTGAAGATTACTATCTACTTTATCAAGAAATTGTTCTGTTGTAAGCCAATCTTGTTGCGGACCAACAAGTAATGCTAAATCTTTTGTCATAGATCCTTTTTCAACAGTTCTTATACAAACTTTTTCTAACTTTAATGCAAATTCTTTTAATTTTTCATTATTATCAAGCTTTGCCCTATGCTGTAATCCACGAGTCCAAGCAAAAATTGAGGCAATAGAGTTAGTTGAAGTTTCTTTTCCTTCTTGGTGTAAACGATAGTGCCTTGTTACTGTTCCATGCGCTGCTTCTGCTTCGACAGTTTTACCATCAGGAGTCATTAAAACACTAGTCATCAATCCTAGCGAACCAAAACCTTGAGCAACTGTATCTGATTGAACATCTCCATCATAATTTTTTGTAGCCCATATAAATGCTCCTGACCATTTTAATGCACAAGCCACCATGTCATCAATTAATCTATGTTCATATATTATATTTTTTTCTTTAAATTGATCTTCGTACTCTTCCTCAAATACTTTTTGAAATAAATCTTTAAAGCGTCCATCATAAGCCTTTAGAATAGTATTTTTTGTTGATAAATATACCGGCCACTCTCTATTTAAACCGTAATTCATACAAGCCCTTGCAAAATTCATAATGGATTCGTCTGTGTTATACATTCCTAGAGCAATACCGCCTCCTGGAAAATCGTAAACATCCTCTTCAATTGATTGATTACCATCCTCAGATTCCCATTTTATAGATAACTTTCCTTTTGAAGGAACAATAAAATCTGTGGCCCTATATTGGTCACCAAATGCATGACGTCCAACTACAATTGGTTGTGTCCAACCCGGAACTAATCTGGGAATATTTTGGCAAAGAATTGGTTCTCTAAAAACAGTACCATCTAAGATATTTCTTATAGTACCGTTAGGTGATTTCCACATTTTTTTTAGGTTAAATTCTTCAACCCTATCTTCATCAGGGGTAATAGTTGCGCATTTTATCCCAACACCACACTTTTTAATTGCCTCTGCGGATTCTATGGTGATTTGATCATCAGTCTCATCGCGACTTTGTATGCCTAAATCATAATATTGAATATCAATATCTAAATATGGCAGGATTAGCTTTTCTTTTATTAGTTTCCATATTATTCTTGTCATTTCGTCGCCGTCTAAATCTACAACGGGATTTTCTACTTTAATTTTGGACATTCAAATTTCCACTAGATAAATTTCTAAATAATGTTACTCAATAACATATAGATTTGTTATTTCAACATCATTAATAAAATAATAATATAAAAATTAAATAATGGAAAAAAAAATTTTTAAAAATAATATTTCAATAATTTTAGTTGAACCTCAGCTAGGTGAAAATATTGGTACCGTTGCTAGAGCCATGCTTAATTTTGGGTTTGAAAATCTTGTTTTGGTGAACCCAAGAGATGATTGGCCAAATGATTATGCAATCAAAGCAGCCGCTGGAGCAATTAAAGTTATAGAAAAGACAAAAGTATTTAAAAATTTAGAGGATGCCTTGTCTGAATTTAACTTTGCTTTTTCAACAACTATACGTCCCAGAGATATGGTTAAACGTGTAAACGGATTAGAAAAAATGGCTGAAAAGTCATATAAAAAGTTAGAAATGAAACAAAAAATTGCATTTATTTTCGGTAGGGAAAAATCTGGTTTAACAAACCATCAAATTTCATTAACAGACGAAATTATTGAAATACCAACCAATAAAGATTTTTCTTCCTTAAATCTTGCTCAAGCTGTAATTTTAATTGTTTCCGAATTAAATCGTCTAGGTGTAAGTTATGCTAAAGAGGAAATAGTTATACCTGATAGTTTCCCTGCCAATAAAAAAGATTTAATATCTTTTTTTAATCATTTGGAGAGAGCATTAGACGATTCTGGTTTTTTAAAACCTTTAGAAAAAAAACCAACAATGATGATGAATATAAGAAATATCTTTAATCGTTCAAATTTAACAGATCAGGAGGTAAAAACATTAAGAGGGGCAATTACAGCCTTATTAAGGTGGCCAAATGATGAATGCAATGATGAAAAGATTAAAAATATAAAAAAAATTGCTAATGGAAGTACAAATAAACATAACAAAGAACATTGACTTAATGTCATATTATCTTTACTAAATCCCGTTTGATTAATGATTTAATTTTCTTTGAAAATTATGAGGTATTGATGACTAAAAGGATACAAGCTAAGTATAAAATTGATAGACGTATGGGTGAAAACATATGGGGACGACCTAAAAGTCCTATTAACTTAAGGTCTTATGGACCAGGTCAACATGGCCAAGGTAGAAAAGGAAAACTATCAGATTTTGGATTGCAAATGAGAGCTAAACAAAAGCTTAAGGGATATTATGGCAATATTACAGAAAAACAATTCAAAAGAATCTTTAAGGAAGCTGAGAGAATTAAAGGTGATACATCTGAAAATTTAATTGGCCTTTTAGAAAGACGTCTGGATGCGATTGTTTACAGAGCTAAATTTGTTCCGACTGTTTTTTCTGCTAGGCAATTTATTAATCATGGTCACGTCAAGGTTAATGGTAGAAGAGTAAATATTCCTTCTTTTAGAGTTAAAACCACTGATATAATTGAAATAAAAGATAAATCTAAAGGCTTAGAGGTTGTTCTCAGAGGTATTGAAAGTTCAGAGAGAGATATACCTGATTATATTGAAGTTGATGGAAAAAAATTGACAGCAAAGATTACCAGAGTACCTAATCTATCTGAAGTTCCTTATCCTGTTCAAATGGAGCCAAATCTTGTTGTTGAATTTTATTCAAGAAATTAATTATTGATTTAACAAATTTTCAGTTTTAAAAATTTCTTTAAGTTCACCATTTTCGAACATTTCTTTAATAATATCGCATCCACCCATTAGCTCACCTTTGACATATAGCTGAGGTATAGTTGGCCAATTAGAAAATTCCTTTATTCCTTCTCTAATACCCTCATCTTCAAGAACATTTGTGCTTGTAAAGGGTACTTCTAAATAAGTCAAAATTTGGACTACAGTACTTGAAAAACCACACTGAGGGAATAAAGGTGTTCCTTTCATAAATAAGTGAACGTCATTAGAACTAATATCTTGCTCAATAGACTCTTTAATTTTTTGATCCATAAGTTATTCCTCTGGTACTTCGGTTTTTATTGATAGGGCATGAAGGGTATACCCCATTTTCTTTCCTAATACATCATAAACAAGTTTATGCTGTTTAATTTTATTTAACCCCTTGAATTCATTTGATATAATTTTTACTGCATAATGATCATTATCTCCAGCTAAATCTTGAATTTCGATAACAGAATCAGAAAAACCATTATTTAGAATTTCAAATAATTCATTTTTTGTCATGCCCATTTAGTTAACCTTTAGATAGTTTTCAAACCAATTTTCGTAAAGATGTCTTATTTCTTCAATACAAACTTCACTATTTTTATTAATTTTAATCTTTTTTCCACAACTTTTACCGATAATTGAATGGGATATTTTATTTTTTTTAATATATTCAATAGTTTTAGATAAATTTTTATCCTCAACTAAGATAATATATCTTCCTTGATCTTCTCCAAATAGATAACCATTATCAAGTTTATTTTGGCTTATATTTAAGTCAAATCCGATATTTCCTGCTATTGACATTTCTGTGAGTGCAATTAAAAGGCCTCCGTCAGAAATATCATGTACAGTATCAATTTTTATTTTTTTAATTAAATTTCTTACAGTATCTCCAATCTTTTTTTCCATTAAAAGATCTACTTTAGGAGGTAAACCTCTGATGTCACCAAAAATTTCATAAGCGTATATTGATTGACATAAATGTCCCTTAGTTTCACCAAGAATAATTATATTATCATTCTCTCTTTTTATACTAGGAGTAGAAAAGTGATCTAAATTATCTAATAATCCAACTCCACCAATTACTGGGGTAGGGTTAATTCCTTTTCCATTTGTTTCATTATATAATGATACATTTCCTGAAACGACTGGATAGTCTAATAATTCACAAGCCTCAATCATTCCATTAATGACACCTGCAAATTGTCCCATTATTTCCTCTTTTTCAGGATTTCCAAAATTCATACAATCTGTAATAGCTATAGGCTTTGCTCCTACAGATGTAATATTTCTCCAGGACTCAGCTACTACTTGTTTTCCACCCTCTATTGGGTCAGCTGCGCAATATCTAGGAGTAGAATCTGAACAAACAGCCAGCGCTTTATTAGTTTCATGTATTCTAATAATTGCTGAGTCACCACCTGGCCTTAAAACAGTATCATTCATAACCATATGATCGTATTGTTCCCATACCCATCTTCTGCTGCATAAGTTTGGTGAAGATATTAATTTTTTTAAAATGTTAATTATTTCTTCATCTGAGTTTTGAAGATAAGATTGGTCGACTTCAGAATTAGTAATTATTTTATAAGGTCGGTTATATGAAGGGGCCCCACTTTCCAAAATATTAAGAGGAATATCAGCTTTTTTTTCATTCTCATGATTAATTATTATACGATTAGTATCAGTTAAGACGCCAATTGTTGCAAAATCTAAGCCCCACTTATCAAAAACAGATTTTGCTTCTTTTTCTTTTTCTGGTTCAATTATCATTAGCATTCTCTCCTGACTTTCAGAGAGCATCATTTCATAAGCGGTCATAAAGGATTCTCTGCATGGAAGATTGTCTAAATTTAAATCAATACCAACATTCCCTTTGCTTGCCATTTCTACTGCAGATGATGTTAAGCCTGCCGCACCCATGTCTTGGATTGCAATAATTATATCTTCTTTCATTAACTCTAGGCATGCCTCAAGAAGAAGTTTTTCCGCGAAAGGATCCCCTACTTGAACTGTTGGTCTTTTTTCATCGGATGATTCATCAAATTCTGCTGATGCCATTGTTGCACCGTGAATTCCATCTCTACCTGTTTTAGAACCAACATAAACAACTGAATTACCAATACCGGATGCCTTGGAATAAAAAATCTTATTAATTTTTGCAATACCCACACACATTGCATTAACTAAAATATTATCATTATAACATGAATTAAATTCAACCTCCCCACCAACAGTTGGAACACCCATGCAATTTCCATAACCGCCTATTCCCGAAACAACCCCTGTAAGTAAATGTTTTGTCCTGGAATTTTTAACATCACCAAATCTGATAGAATTTAAAAGAGCTACCGGTCTTGCACCCATTGTAAATACATCACGCATAATTCCTCCGACACCTGTTGCGGCTCCTTGATAAGGCTCGATAAAGGATGGATGATTATGACTTTCCATTTTAAAAACAGCGGCATCACCGTTACCTAAATCTATTACTCCTGCGTTTTCACCTGGCCCTTGAATTACTTTATCGTTACTAGTGGGTAATTTTTTTAACCATGTTTTAGAAGATTTATACGAGCAATGTTCTGACCACATTGCAGAAAAAATGCCTAATTCAGTTATTGTTGGCTCTCTATTGAGAGATTGAAGAATAAAATTATACTCATCTTTATTGATGCCATGTTCATCTATTAATTCTTTGGTAATTTTAATCATTGAATTGACTCTAAGATTGAGATGAAAAATTTTTCTCCATCAGTTAAACCTGCAGTTTTGTCTGTAGCCCTTTCAGGATGGGGCATCATTCCAAGAATATTTCCTTTTTCATTAATTATTCCTGCAATATTATTTTTTGAACCATTAGGGTTTGTTTTATCGTTTACTTCTCCATTTTGATTACAGTATCTGAATGCAATGAGATTTTTATCTTCAATATTGTCAATAATTTTTTGATCAGCAAAATAGTTACCTTCATTGTGTGCAACGGGAATTTGAATTATTTCTTTATCCGAATATTTATGAGTAAAGTTTGATTCTGAATTTTCAACTTTCAACGATAAATTCTTACAAATAAATGATAGTTCTTTATTTCTTATTAGAGTTCCAGGTAATAAATTTGTTTCTGTTAAAATTTGAAACCCATTGCAAATTCCAATTATATAGGCTCCGCTTTCAGCATTTTTAATTATTTCGGACATTATCGGACTATTTGCGGCCATTGAACCACATCTTAAATAATCACCGTAAGAGAATCCTCCAGGTAAAACAATTAAATCACTCTTTGGTAAGGAACTCTCTTTATGCCATACCATTTTAGGATTTTTTTTAGAAAATTTTTTTAGAGAAACAGCAATATCCCTATCGCAATTAGAGCCGGGAAAAACAATTACTGATATTTCCATTATTCACCCTTTAAAATAGTAATTTCATAATCTTCAATTACCAAATTGGCTAATAGTTTTTTGCTAGCATCTTCTATAATTTTTTTTGCATTTACCTCGTTGCTAGACTCTATTTCAATCTCAATTAATTTTCCTTGGATAACCTTATTAATTTGGGGAAAACCTATTTGATTTAATGATTTTTCTATTGCCTTTCCTTGAGGATCTAGAACACCTTTCTTGGGCATGATTTTTACAAGTGCTTTCATAAAATTTTTTATCAACTATTTATATATCTGAAAGATCTATCTTTAAACGAGTCGCTACTTCTTTGTAAGCCTCAATTAATCCTCCTAAATTTCTTCTAAATCTATCTTTATCTAATTTTTTATTTGAACTCATATCCCAGAGGCGACATGAATCTGGGCTTATTTCATCAGCAAGGATAATGTCATAATGATTATTTGAATAATATCTTCCAAATTCAATTTTAAAATCAACAAGGATAATATTTATTTTTTTAAAAAGTTTAGAAAGTAGGTTGTTGATTTCAAATGCATATTTTTTCATTGTCTCGATATCATTTTCTTTAGCCCACCCAAAAACTTTCATATGCTCTTCAGAAACAAGAGGATCATCATTTTCATCATCTTTTAAGTTAAACTCTATTAATGTCTTTGGAAGATTTTTTCCCTCTTCAATTCCAAATCTATTTGTAAAAGTACCTGCAGCAATATTTCTTACAACTACCTCAATTGGAATTATCTCAACTTTCTTAATTAATTGCTCTCTTGGACTTAATCTTTCAATAAAATGATTAGGAATATTATTATTACCAAGATAAGTAAAAATAAATTCGCTAATTAAATTGTTTAACACCCCTTTACTATCAATTATTTCATGTTTCTTTTTATTAAAGGCTGTTGCATCATCTTTAAAAAATTGAATTAACTCCGATGGTTTCTCAGTTTCAAAAAGTTGTTTTGCTTTGCCTTCGTATAGAACTTTCTTTGTCATTATCACCTTCAAATTACTTATAATTAAATGAATTTTTAGATAAATAATTTTTTAATTTTTCTTCTGCTAAAATTAAAAACTCTTTATCTATTGATTTTATGACAACATTAACACCGAAATCATTCTTAGAATTAAAAAAAGGATAACTTCCAATTTTTATATTTTCGTTTTCGTCATTTAAGGATTTTAATAATTTTGCAATATCACCTTCAACAGCATCAATTTTAACAGATATTGAATGTATTAGTTTACCTTTATTTAGATGTTTTATAGAGTTACTTAACATAGCTTTCATGATTTTTGGGATACCTGCAAATACAAAAACATTTTCAATTTTAAAACCAGGTGCTGCAGAAATAGAATTTTCAATTAAAGTTGCGCCTTTTGGTATCCTAGCCATTCTTTGACGAATATCATTAAATTCTGATCCAATTTTTTCATAATATTTTTTTAAAGTCTCATAAGCCTCTAAATTAATTTCTAAATCGACCCTAAAAGCCTCTGCAATACTATCTGCGGTAATATCGTCATGTGTTGGACCTATTCCACCGGTTGTAAATAGGTAATCATTTTTGACCCTAAGCTCATTTACACTCTCAATAATTGTATTTTTTTCATCCGGTATAACTCTTATCTGACTGGTATCAATACCAATGATTTCCATTTCTTTGGCTATGAAGTTTGAATTTGTATCCTGAGTTCTTCCAGATAAAATTTCGTCTCCAATAACAAGGATAGCAGCAGAATATTTTTCTTTTTTAATCATATAATTTTATATCAGGATAGATTACTTACAACAATAGCTTCATAGACTAGCTGTATAAAATTTTATGATATATAAGTACATTATAAAAATTTGAGGGAATTTATCATTAATACAAATTTTGTAAAAATTCATAATAAAGAGGCTTTTCAAAGAATGAGAAATGTTGGAAAGCTTGCTGCAGAATTATTAGATTTGTTAGTAGATGAGGTAAGGCCAGGTATAACAACAGAATATCTCGATAATTTTGCTTATGAATTTATAAAAGATAATGGAGCAATTCCAGCACCCTTGAACTATAGGGGTTTTAAAAAATCAATATGTACATCTTTAAATCACGTTATTTGCCACGGTATACCAGGTGATAGAGTTCTAGATGAAGGTGATATAGTTAATATTGACGTAACCCTTATACTAGATGGATGGCACGGTGATACCTCAAGAATGTATTCAGCAGGAAATCCCTCGATTAAAGCAAGAAATTTAATAAATAATACATATGAGGCTATGATGAAGGGAATTAACCTTATTAAACCAGGAGTTAAGCTTGGTGACTTAGGATTTATAATTCAAGATCATGCTGAAAAAAATAATTATTCTGTTGTTAGAGAGTTTTGTGGTCATGGTTTGGGTGAAGTTTTTCATGACGAACCAAATATTTTACATTACGGGGTAGAAGATACTGGGTTATCTCTTCAAGAAGGGATGTTTTTTACGGTAGAGCCGATGGTAAATATTGGAAAACCTGAAAGTAAAATTTTGTCTGATGGATGGACCGCTGTAACTAGAGACAGAAGCTTATCGGCACAATTTGAGCATTCAGTTGGTGTTACTTCCGATGGCGTTGAAATTTTTACCAAATCTCTAAATAATAGAGCTAATCCTATAGAAAAATAATTCCATAATTGATTATTTTGTTAAAATAGTTAAAAGTTTAGAAATGGTTCCAAGATATTCAAGAAAAGAAATGGTTGAAATATGGAGTGATGTCTCAAAATATTCTATTTGGTTAGATATAGAAATTCATGCTCTCGAAGGAATGGAAAAAGTTGGCATCGTTCCAATTGGTACTGCAAAAGTAGTGAAAAAAAAAGCAAAATTTGATCCAGAGAGAATTAATGAGATTGAAGCTGAAATAAAGCATGATGTTTTAGCATTTCTAACAAACATATCAGAGTCCGTTGGACATGAGGCAAGGTTTATTCACCAAGGAATGACTTCGTCAGATGTTTTAGATACTTGTCTAAATATTCAATTGAAAAGAGCTGGAGAAGTTCTTTTGGAGGATATGGATTTATTATTGTCGTCCATTAAATCCCAAGCGCTTAAACATAAGAAAACAATTTGTGTTGGAAGAAGCCATGGTATTCACGCTGAACCAACTACTTTTGGATTAAAAATGTTACAAGCCTATGCTGAGTTTTCTAGAAATAAAAAGAGATTAGAATTATCTGTTGAGGAAATAAGTTCTTGCGCAATTTCTGGATCTGTAGGCACATTTGCAAATATTGATCCTAGTGTGGAAAAATATGTTGCAGAAGCATTAGGTTTAAAAATTGAACCTGTTTCAACTCAAATAATACCCAGAGATAGGCATGCAGCTTTTTTCTCAACTTTAGGAATTATTGCCAGTTCTGTTGAGAGACTAGCAACCGAAATAAGACATTTACAACGCTCAGAAGTTTTAGAAGTTGAGGAGTTCTTTTCTTCAAAACAAAAAGGTTCTTCATCAATGCCTCATAAACGAAATCCTGTTCTCACAGAAAATTTAACCGGCCTTGCTAGAGTTGTTAGAAGTTCGGTTATTCCTGCACTTGAGAATATTTCCTTATGGCATGAAAGGGATATTTCCCATTCAAGTGTTGAAAGGTTTATTGGCCCAGATGCTACAATCACCATGGATTTTGCATTAAACCGTCTTAATAATGTTGTAGAAAATATGGTTGTATATCCAGATAATATGATGAAAAACCTTGAAAAATTTAATGGTCTTGTTTTTTCACAAAGAGTTTTACTTGCCCTTACTCAGAAAGATGTAAGCAGAGAGGACTCTTATTTAATGGTTCAAAGAAATTCTATGAAAGTTTGGAATGATGAAGGTACATTTTATGATTTAATCAAAAAAGATAAAGAAATTTGCTCAATTTTGTCCGATGACGAAATTGACGATATCTTTGATTTGAATTATCACTTGAAACATATTGAAGAAATTTTTCAGAGAGTGTTGGAGTGAAAACTATGCGGCCATGGTGGAACAGGTAGACACAAGGGACTTAAAATCCCTCGGCAGATAATGCCGTCCCGGTTCGACTCCGGGTGGCCGCACCATTTTAATCAGAATATTTATATAAAGTTCCGCAATAAGGACAAACAATTTCGTCTTTTCTTCCTAAATTAAGAAAAATATGTGGATGATCGTGAGGTGGTTTTGCTCCTAAACAATTAAATTCTCTAAATTTAATTTTTATTGTTTTTTGACCTTTATCATTTGTTATTTTAGGTATTTCAGTATTCTTCATTATTGAATTCCTTACTGTTTAGGTAATGCTAAATGCATACCAGCATCTGAAATCAATGTCTCACCAGTTATATGCTCTCCTCCATCTAAGCAAAAGAAAATAACTGATTTTGCTATATCATCTGGTGTACCAGCTCTTTTTAAAGGAGTTAAATTTTCTTGATCTTTTACTATTTTATTAAATGTTTCTTCACCAAATCTATCTAAAAACCAACCAGTACCAATAAATCCAGGGCAAACTGTGTTTACTCTAATTTCAGGTCCCAAAGATTTAGCTAAAGATAGCGTCATCGTATTTAGCGCACCTTTTGAGGCTGCATAAGCTATAGATGATCCTATTCCTGTTTTACCAGCTATGGATGATACATTTACTACACTTCCATATTTTTGTTTTTTCATGTGCGGTTCGACAGCCCTTATCATTTGATAAGGTCCAACTACATTCACCCTGTAAATATTAACAAAATCTTCATCTGTTAATGCATCTAGTTTTTGATGATTGGCAAATTTAGTAGTACCAGCATTATTTACCAAGATATCTACTTTATTAAATTTTTTTATAGTTTCATCAACAAGATGCTTACAGTCTTTATCTGAGGCCACATTACCTTTTACGCATAAAGTTCCAACTTCATATTTCTTACAAATTTTTTCTATTTCCTCTGCTTTTTCCTTACTTTTAGAATAATTTATAACAACATTTACCCCTTTTTTAGCAAGCCCTATCGCAACTGAGGCCCCAAGACCAGCAGATGATCCAGTAATTATTGCTACTTTATCTTTATTTTCCATGTGCATCCTTTGAATTTTTGTTATATACGAAATTATATTATTTAAGTTAAACTATTTATAAAAAAGTAAAAAATAATAACAAATTATTTTTTTAATTTAATTTTTTGTGGGGTTAAATGTCTTCTGTAAATAAAATTAATAGAGAATGTCCTATTTGGGAAAAGCTAATAATTGAGGTTAAAGATGTCGTAGTAAAGGAACCAGATCTGAAAGAATTTTTTACAAAGGCAATTTTAGATTTTTCTGATATAGAATCTTCAATCTCTTATGTTTTAGCTAACCAACTCCAGCAAAATGGTTTTAATTTAGAAAAAACACAGTCTATAATTTATAACGCTTTTATTTCTGAAGAAAATGCTTATGAAAAAATTATAACAGATATGAATACTGTTATTAATAGAGATCCTGCATGTATAACTTATTATCAACCAATATTATTCTTTAAGGGCTTCCAATCCCTTCAAGTTTATAGAGCTGCAAATCACTATTGGAAAAAAGGTAACAAAGCTACAGCTTTTTATCTTCAATCAAGAGCGTCTCAAGTATTTGATATAGATATTCATCCTGCAGCTATCATTGGCAAAGGTGTTTTAATGGATCATGCAACTGGTTTAGTTATTGGTGAAACAGCAACCGTTGGGGATGGATGTTCAATTTTTCATGATGTTACGCTGGGGGCAACAGGTAGTCAATCAGGAGATAGACATCCAAAAGTTGGAAAAAATGTTACTATATCTGCTAATGTTTCAATTTTAGGAAATATTAAAATTGGCGATAACGTTAAAATTGGTGCGAGTTCTCTTGTTTTAGAAGATTTACCTGCAAACTGCACTGCTGTAGGGGTTCCAGCTAAAATTAAAAAATAATTAAGTGAGTCTATATGAAAAATGATGAAATATTAATTGTTCAGGATTATTTGAGAATAACTTTTGGTAATGAGGATATTCAAATAAGAAAACCTGAAAGCGATGATGACCTGAATAGTATTTTTATAAAAAATTCACGAATAGGAAATATTTTTAGAGATATTGACCCTGATGATAAGGAGGTTACTTATACAGTGAGTATACCTATATCCTTGTCAGGAGATAATGACCTGTCTCATCAACAATATTTAATAAACCTTTTGGGTACTGATAAAATTTTTTTAACAGGGAGGGGGTCAATTGATGACTCTCAAGAAGTTTACTTAAGGCGCAGTGAGGATGATGAATATATTGGCATTATTTATAAAAATGACGATTCATCATTTACTTTTACAATGTCTATTCTGGATTTTGATTTATAGTTAAGATTGATGGCTATTTATGAATTAAATAACAAAAAACCAAGCTTGCCTAATAAAGGTTCCTATTGGATTGCTTCAAATGCAACTGTCATTGGTGATGTTGAGTTGCATGAGGGATCAAGTATCTGGTTTAATACTGTGGTTAGAGGTGACTGTGAAAAAATAACAATTGGAGCAAATTCTAACGTACAAGACAGTAGCGTTCTTCATAATGACTATGGATACCCGTTAATTATTGGAAAAGATGTAACAGTTGGTCATCAAGTGATGCTTCATGGTTGCAGTATTGGTGATAATTCATTAATAGGTATTGGTGCGGTAGTTCTAAATGGTGCAAAAATAGGTAAAAATTGTTTAATAGGTTCTAAAGCACTTATTCCCGAGGGAAAAGTTATTCCAGATAATTCTATGGTTGTAGGAATTCCTGGAAGGGTTATAAAAACAATTGATGATGATATGGAGCTTTTTCTTAAGGCATCAGCAGATCATTATAATGAAAATTGGAATCGTTTTTCAAAAACACTTAAATTAATTGATGAGGATTGAAATGACTTATGAATTTTCTAAATTAGAAAAGAAAGAGAAATTATGGATTATTACTCTTAATAGACCTGAGAGAATGAATGCTCTTCATTCACCCGCTCATTTTGAATTAGAAAAAATATTCGATGATTTTTCTAATGATGAAGATGCTTGGGTTGCAATAATCACCGGTGAAGGTGATAGAGCTTTTTGTGCAGGCAATGATCTTAGGTATCAAGCTGAGGGTGGAAAAATGGAGAGAAATAATACTGGTTTTGCAGGTTTAACTTCTCGCTTTAATTTAAATAAACCACTTATTGCGGCTGTTAATGGAGTTGCAATGGGCGGAGGGTTTGAAATTGCTCTAGCTTGTGATTTAATTATAGCTTCAGAAAATGCAAAATTTGCATTACCTGAGCCAAAAGTAGGTTTAGCAGCTTTGGCTGGTGGAATGCACCGACTTCCAAGACAAATTGGGTTAAAAAGAGCTATGAGTATGATGCTCACAGGAAGAACTGTAAGCGCTGAGGAGGGTTTAAATCTAGGTTTTGTAAATGAAGTTACAAAAATTGAGGAATTAATGACTACTGCAGAATCATGGGCTCAATTAATTCTAGATTGTTCTCCAACGTCAATAAGAACAACTAAAGATGTAGTAATGTCAGGATTATCTCATGCAGATATAGAAGATGCCATGTCAGCAAAATATGACTCAGTAAACAATCTATTCAAAAGTGAAGATTTTATTGAAGGGCCTCTTGCTTTCTCCGAAAAGAGAAAACCAAATTGGACTGGAAAATAATTATTTATGAACAAAATAGAGTTCTTTTTTGACTGTTCTTCTCCATGGACATATTTAGCCTTTCACGGTTTCCAGGAAATTATTAAAAACAATAATAATCTTGAAATATTATGGAAGCCTATTCTTGTAGGCGGTGTTTTTAATTCGGTTAATCAAGATATATATGAGACAAGAAAAAATCCTAACCCATTAAAATTTAAATATTCTAGAAAAGATCTAAGGGATTGGTCTAACTTTTATAATATCACAATTAATTGGCCGGACTTATTTCCCTTAAATGCAGTAAATGTTATGAGGGGTGTTATAGTTGCAGATAAATATAATAAACTAGTTTCTTTTAGCTATTCTTGTTTTGAAATGTATTGGGGTAAAGGAGTAGATATTTCTGATTTAGATATTTTATCAGAAATAGCAGTTACAAATGGAATTGATAAAGATATTTTTATAAACGAAATTCAAACTGAGTTTATTAAGGATCAGCTTAGAAAAAATACTGATAATTTAATAGAGAGAGGAGGTTTTGGTTCTCCGACAATTTTTATAAATAATAATGATATGTATTTTGGAAACGATCGATTACAACTGGTAAAAGAGAAAATTTTAGGAAATTTTTGATATGAAGACTAATATTAGTTATTGGAATGCAAATTTAATGATAGTTATTTCTCTCTTATCTATTTGGTTTCTATCCTCTTTTGGGGCAGGTATTTTATTTTCAGATTATCTTGATAATTTTAATATTGGCGGCTTTAAGCTTGGATTTTGGTTTTCTCAACAAGGCTCTATAATAAGTTTTGTTTTTATAATTGTTATTTATTGTTTCTTGATGAATAAGCTTGATAAGAAATACGACTCTGGAGGGGATTAATTGGATCTTCAGGTTCTTACATATTTAATAGCTGGAGCATCTTTTGCCCTTTATATTGGTATAGCTTTATGGTCGAAAGCATCCTCTACGAATGAATTTTATATAGCTGGGGGAGGAGTTCATCCTGTAGCTAATGGAATGGCAACAGCTGCTGACTGGATGTCTGCAGCATCATTTATTTCTATGGCTGGAATTATATCTTTTATGGGTAAGGATGGAGCTGTTTACCTTATGGGATGGACAGGAGGATATGTATTACTTGCTCTTTTATTGGCGCCATATTTAAGAAAATTTGGTAAATACACAGTACCTGATTTTATAGGTGATAGGTATTACTCGAAAATAGCAAGATTTGTGGCGGTCCTGTGTCTAATTTTTGTTTCGTTTACCTATATAGCTGGTCAAATGAGGGGTGTAGGAATAGTTTTCTCAAGATTTTTAGAAGTTGATATTAATACTGGTGTTATAGTTGGAATGGTTATTGTATTTATATATGCAGTTTTAGGAGGTATGAAAGGTATTACCTATACTCAGGTTGCGCAATATTGTGTTTTGATTTTTGCATATATGGTGCCAGCTATTTTTATTTCAATTTTAATAACTGGAAACCCAATTCCACAATTGGGTTTTGGATCAAAAATTTTAAATGAAGATATTTACCTCTTGGATAAATTAAACCTAGTTTTAAATGATCTAGGTTTTAATAATTATACTCAGTCAGTTCGATCAAAAATAGATGTCTTTTGTATTACAGGTGCCCTAATGGCTGGAACAGCAGGTTTACCACATGTGATTGTTAGATTTTTTACTGTACCAAGAGTAAGGGATGCAAGAACATCTGCAGGATGGGCTTTATTATTTATAGCGATTTTATATACAACTGCTCCAGCAGTTTCATCTTTTTCAAGATTAAATTTTATAAATACTATTCATAATTCTGAATATCAAACTACTCCGCAATGGTTTAAAAATTGGGAGAACATTGGATTAATTTCTTGGTCAGATAAAAATAATGATGGAATTATTCAGTATGGACCTGGAAATGCTCTTGAAAATACTAAGCCCATATTTTCGAACAAAAGGGGAGAAAATGGCGAAAGGTTAGTAATAAATAATCTCTCCACAAACAAGAATGAAATTTATATTGATCGAGATATAATGGTTCTTGCAAACCCTGAAATTGCGGCTTTACCAAATTGGGTTATTGCTCTCGTTGCGGCTGGAGCCTTAGCTGCTGCATTATCTACCGCTGCAGGCTTATTATTAGTTATATCCTCGGCAATAAGTCATGACTTATTGAAAAAGATTTTCCGACCCTCTATTAGCGATAATCAAGAACTATTTTTTGCAAGACTATCAGCTGCGGTTGCAATTGCTATTGCAGGTATTTTTGGAATATATCCACCAGCATTTGTAGCTCAAGTTGTAGCTTTTGCATTTGGTTTAGCAGCATCATCTATTTTTCCAGTTTTAATAATGGGAATTTTTTCAAAAAGAATTAATTCAGCTGGCGCTATTATTGGAATGATCTCAGGCCTTATCTTTACTCTAAGCTATATAATATTTTTTAAATTTATATCACCTGAGCTAAACGCTTCTGATTATTGGTTGTTTGGTATATCGCCAGAGGGTATTGGAGTTATAGGAATGCTTGTTAATTTTTTCTTTGCAATTATAATATCTTCAATAACTAAACCTCCTCCAGAGGAAATAAAAACACTTGTTAATAAAATTAGACAACCTAGTTAATTTTATTGCTAAATAGTATTATTTCATTTATCTAAGTTATTGTTATGGTAGAAAAAAATACTTCAAATAAAAATAAAGTATCTAAAGTGAACGAAGAGTCTTCTGATGATAAGATTGCTCTAGTTGTTATGAATTTTGCAATAGATATTTTTTATAGTATTTTCTTTATTGTCTTAGCCTATCTAGCTTTTTG
Organism: uncultured PS1 clade bacterium; assembly: GCA_902626605.1. Taxonomy (GTDB): domain Bacteria; phylum Pseudomonadota; class Alphaproteobacteria; order MED-G09; family MED-G09; genus MED-G09. The sequence continues at coordinate 942 of CACOFZ010000002.1, read as the reverse complement.
GATAATCGTGGTTTTAACTATACTTGGTTTTATTGTGAGGGCAGTGGGCTCCGAACAACCCGAAGACCTCAAAAATTTTACTAAAAGATTATCAATTTATATGTCAGAGTGCTTAGATTTTTCATCTCAAGATGAGAATGAAAAACCATTTCCATTTGGAAAGTTTCCCAATTAATTATAATTTTGTTGGGTTTGGGGTATCTCCGTAAACCTCTTTAGGGTCAAAAATCTTTTCTTGCTCCTCCCATTTTAGTTCCAAATCTAAATTTATTTCCTTTTCTGAAGGAATAGATCTGTAAAAACATGACTTATATCCAACATGACAACTTGCTCCAGCTCCGCCAACATCAACTGAAAGCCAGATCGAATCTTGATCATCATCAATTCTTATTTCTTTTACTTTTTGCTTAAGTCCAGAGGTTTGACCTTTATGCCATACCTCTTGTCTACTTCTGCTAAAATAAAATGCTTCACCTACCTCGATTGTTTTTACTAATGCTTCTGCATTCATATATCCAACCATCAATACTTCGTGAGTAACAGAGTCAGTAGTTACGCATGGTATAAGACCATTTTTATCGAATTTTGGAGAAAGAGTATTGCCTTCTTCAATTTCTTCAACTGATAGTCTTTTATGGAATTTTTTTTGATAATCTTCCGACAAAACTATTCCTTTACTAATTGCATAAATCTATTTCTTAATTCAGCATCCTCAGCAAATAAACCACTAAATTTTGTAGTTATTGTTGAAACGTTGGGTTTATTTATTCCTCTTGTAGTCATGCATTGATGTTTAGCATCTATCATTATTGCTGAACCAAATGGTTGAAGTGCTTCATCAATAGTATCTATGATTTGCATTGTCATTGTTTCTTGAGTTTGAAGGCGTTTTGAAAAAATTTCTATAACCCTTGCTAGTTTTGAAATACCAACGACCTTATT
>CACOFZ010000001.1:37500-176504 GCA_902626605.1 uncultured PS1 clade bacterium | reverse complement strand
AATGTATCGACATATTTTGTCTATCTTGATAGAAATATGCGACATAATGTCTAAAAGGGGTAATTTAAAGTGCTATTATAGTTTTTTTCTATTAAAAATAATGAATTATTTTAGTATAGTTAATTTGGGGACAAAAATTGGATTATAATAATTTTTTTAAAAGTAAATTAGATAATCTCAAAGATGAAGGACTTTATAGAACCTTCAGAGAGATAGATCGACATCAAAATTTATTTCCTAAAGCCCTTGAATATAACGAAGGTCAAAATAGAGAAGTAGAAATTTGGTGCTCTAATGACTATTTAAATATGAGCCAACACCCTGAGGTAATGCAATCATGCATAGACGTTATTTCTGAACTTGGAACAGGCTCAGGTGGAACGAGAAATATTTCTGGTACTTCTTCATATCATGTTGGATTAGAAAAATGCCTTGCTGAATTGCACGGTAAAGATAGAGCTTTAGTTTTCCCTTCGGCTTACACCGCAAATCAATCAACAATATCTATTTTATGTAAAAATATTGAAAATATTGAAATTTTTTCTGATCAACTGAACCATGCATCTCTTATTGAAGGTATAAGAAATAGTGGAGCAAAATATCATATTTTCAAACATAATAATATTGATGACCTAGAAAAAAAATTGAAAACTTGTGACATTGATATTCCTAAATTAATTGTTTGTGAATCAATTTATTCTATGGAAGGTATAAGATCTCCATTAAAAGATATTGTTAGATTAGCGAAAAAGTATAACTCACTAACATATTTAGATGAGGTTCACTCTGTTGGTCTCTATGGACCCTCAGGAAGCGGTATAGCTGCAGAACTAGGAATTTCCAGTGATATTGATATTATTAATGGAACTTTATCAAAATCTTTTGGACAAATGGGCGGTTATATTGCAGCTAATGCAGATTTAATTGACTATATAAGAAGCTTTGCTCCAGGTTTTATTTTCACATCATCAATAAATCCCTCTGTTGCAGCTGCCTCAATCAAAAGCATTGAAATATCAAAAGTTGCTGAAACTTTGCGTCTTAAAATCAGAGAAAACTCATCAATTATAAGAGAAGGTTTAAGATCTATTAATGTTCCATTTATTGATAATGAAAGTCATATTGTCCCAATACTTGTAAAAGGACCTCTAGAATGTAAACAAATATCTAAACTTTTACTTGATAAATTTGGTATTTATATTCAACCTGTATTTTATCCTACAGTGCCAAAAGGTGGAGAAAGGTTAAGAGTAACTATAACTCCTAAACACTCTAAAGCTGACATAAATAACTTTATTTCATGTGTCAATGAAGCGTGGGAAATTCTCAACTTTGAAAGAGTTGAAACTAGTAATATAAACTCTAGAGCTTAAGAATTTAAAATTTCAATAATTTTTGCCAATCTTTGCTTACTTTTACCAGCTACTCGTGCAGACGTTATAGCATTCAAGTTATCTTTATTGCCATCAACAACAACTACCGCAATCATTCCCATATTTTTATGAGGTGTACATTGATATAAGTAAATACCAGGTACAGTAAATGTATATTCTGTATCAACGTTTAATTTACTTCTGAAAGAACCAACACCTTCAGGAACACTCAAAAATTGAACATTATGACCTTTTGTTGTTGCTAACCATTTTACTGTATCACCAGATTGGATATTTACTACAGATTCAGAATAAACCATACTCTCTTTTCCTAATCTGTTTAGCATCTCAACTTCAAAGGTTGCTGCTGAAATAGTGTTAGCAAAAAATACAGTGGAAATAGCAAATAATATTCTTTTCATTTCAATCTCCTATGAATAGATATATTAATTTACATCAAAAAATAATCCATTTACATGTTAAAAGATGTGAAAGACAATATGTCGCATAGTTTATTTTGGTATTGAGTCTAATGACAAATTAGTTGCATTTATTACTGAAGCTATTCTTAAAGCTGCTTGAATTTTATTTGCACTAACTTCTTTTTTGACTAAAACATTTTCATGACTATCAAGACACATACCACAGCCTTTTATTGCCGAAGCAGCAAGAGACCATAGTTCAAAATCAATTTCGTCTATACCATGTGATGCTATTGCATTCATCCTTAAATTAGCAGGCATTGATTGATAATTCTTGTTACTTATTAAATGTATTGATCGATAATAAATATTGTTCATAGCCATTAAGCTTGCCGCAGTATACGCAGCGTTTAACTCTTTCTCTGAAAGAACTTCAGTTGCTTCCTCAACTACCATTTCAGTTAGAAATTTATTTTGAGTTGTTAAAGATGAAGTTAACACTGTACCGGCAAAAGTATTTTCATTTAAGATGGTCTCATTTGATAACGAAGAAAGATTTAATTTAATATCCTTTGCAAAATCAGGCAAAAGAGACTTTATTTTTTCAAATTTCATAATTATCAACTTTTATAAAGTTTCACCACCAACAGGACGATTACATGGGCACAATTCATCAGTTTGAAGAGCATCCAATACTCTTAATGTATCTTGAGGATTTCTTCCTACGTTTAAGTTAGTAACATAAACATGTTGAATGACATTATGAGGATCAACAATAAAAGTAGCTCTTAAGGCAACACCCTCTTCAGATCTTATGCCAAGGGCATCAATTAGGGATCCGGTAGTATCAGCAAATGACCACTGAGATAGCTTATTTAAATCAGAGTGCTCTCTTCTCCAAGCTAATTTACAAAATTCATTATCGGAGCTTCCGCCCAAAACAACGCAATCTCTATCCTCAAAATCAGAATTTAATGAAGCAAATTCTGAAATTTCAGTTGGACAAACAAATGTAAAGTCTTTTGGGTAAAAATAAATAACCTTCCATTTTCCCTCAAAACTTTTATTGGTGATATTTTCAAATGCACTTTCGCCATTTTCCTCATGATTATTAAAACCTGGTTTTACACCTACCACCTCAAACTCTGGTAAATCACTTCCAATTCCTAACATAATAATTTCTCCTAATTTATATAATGATTGTTAGAATCATAAAAATTTGTGATGAAAGTAGATATAAACTATTGCTAAATTATAATCAATCTAGAAAGTAAAATGGGACCAAAATTAAAAATAATGGTCCCATTTAGCAGTATTATTGGGATACTGCCTATCTAATTATTTTTCCTTAGGGGGGGGAGTCTAAGTAATGGAAATAAAAATTAGATAATATAAATCTTAATTTATAACATTTAATTGCTCCCTGCCCCCATAAAAGGAGTAAATGTTATCTTTATACTTCTCGTGAATAATCAAATCACTGTTCATAAATTTCTTACCTAAATTAAAGCCAGCATTTACAAAATGTTCTGCATCTGCTTCTGGAAAATATGGACCAAAAATACCATAAATATCTTCCTTCATGTCTTTTTGGGCAAAAGCAATAATTTCGATTAATGAATTTTCGTTTTTACTAGTTATAGGGGATGTCATGAAATCACTTCTTAAATTAGTTTTATTTAAGTGTGATAGACCCATCATAAGTGTATGAAAGTATCTTACAGAGTTATCAAGTTTAGCTGCCTTGAAAGTATGATCAATTAAGATCAGAGGTGTATTACATCTAAATACATGGGCTTTAAGCCAAAACCTCGAGCACAAAATTAATATATTTTCAGCAGTTCCTAAATTCTTGATATTTCTTTCCATAACATCCCTCTATATCTATTAGACTATCCCTTAGAATCTTTTCCTAAGTGATACACGTGCATTCAAAGGCTCACCAACTGATGCTTGGTGTGTACTATGAGAATGCGGGAAATATAGCTCATCAGTTAAATTTTCGACGTTAAGTTGAACACTTAAATCGTCAGCAAGATCATAATAAGCTGCAAAATCAACACGTGTATAGTCAGGAAGGATTAAACCTGGTTTATCATTTTTGATATTAGATTCACCTTGATGAGTAATACCTAAACCAATTCCGAACTGATCATTAACTTCATATGTAGCCCATAAAGAAGCAGTTTGTTCTGGAATCTCTCTAGGCTCACCACCTTTACCAGTTTCACCATCAAGATCACTGTAACCAAGAGCTAGATATAATCTGTCAGTTACCTGTCCTTTAAGTTCAAGTTCAACACCGTCTACTTGAAGACCAACAATTTCTGAATTTTCACCAGTATCACTATCTCTGACAGCTTGAGTTTGCTCACTATCAAAATAACTTATTGTGAAACTTAGATTATCTCTGATATCCCATTTAACGCCGATTTCAGTACTTTCGAAAACATCAGGATCTAGTCTGGCAGCATTTGCATCAAGCTTTTTAAATTGCTCACCTGATCTAGGAAGGAAGCTTTCACTATAACTTACGTAAAGGGATAGGTTTTCTTGAGGTTTAAAAATTAAACCAGCACGAGGTGAAACTTCTTCATCAGATCTCGACTCTGAAGTACCGTTTTTAATGTCCCTAACTGTAATATCAAAACTGTCAAAACGACCGCCAAGCATAATTTTAAAGTTATCACTTACATCAATTTGATCTTGAATGTAAAAAGATGTTACTTCAATATCAGACTCAGTTGAACTCTTTAGATCTGCAGTAAAGTCATTATATGTTCTTACACCTGCAGCATTAACTCCAAAGTCAATTGGTCTAGAGATTTTGAATACTTCGTTATCATCTTCAGTAGTAATGAAGAAAGTATTGTAACGATAATTTTCATTCTCTGTATCAATAATTTCAGCTCCAACTAATAGAGTATGTTTTGCTGATCCAGTTTGAAACTCATTAACAATGTTACCAGAAATTATTAAATTAGTTCTTTCTGTAGGATCTAAGTAACCGTCCGCTGTAAATGTATCTCCACCGGAATAACCTGATGCATAATAATTTTTATATAATTTTTGAAAATCACTATACTGAACTACAAAATTACCTTTTTGAGTTTCTGAAAATTCATGACTTACATTAGCACGATAAATATCAGCTCTTAAAGTTTGCAAGTTGGTATTAGTATCACCAAAGACTATATCTTCAAAAGCCTCGACTGGCTCTCCATTAAGTGTTGGAACACCCCGGTCAATAAATCTTTCATGGTCTGCATGCTCGTAAGATAAATCTAAAGTAGTTTGAGGTGATATTTGAACCCTTAAAGTTGGATTAAAACCATATCGATCACCATCAAAGAAATCTCTATGATTCTCTAATGTATCAGAGTGAAAGTTAATTCTTAATGCAGAATTTTCACCAGTTTGAACATTGTAATCAACAGCGAAGTCAAATGCTCCAAAAGTATCTGCACCCATATCGAAAGTTCCAAAAGCGTCATCCAAAACAGCTTTTTTAGTAACTCTGTTTATGATACCGCCTGTTCCACCTCTACCAAATAGAAGTGCATTAGGTCCCCTGAGAATTTCAACTTGCTCAAGGTTATATAAAGAACGGTAATATTGAACATCATCCCTTACACCATCAAGATAAAAGTCTGCAGTAGATCTGACACCCCTAAAGACAACTGCATCTCTATGTCCTTCACCCTGAGATGTATTAACACCAGGTGTATAGCGAACGATATCGCCAATAGATCTGAAGCCTTGTCTACGAATGTCTACATCAGTAACAATTGATAGTGTTTGTGGCACATCAATAATTGGTACTGGAGTTTTAAGAGCGGTTACCTGATCAGAATAAAGAACTTTACCTTTAACGATAATTTCCTCAGGATCAGATGAATTCTCTTGTGCAAATATAATACTAGGCACTGATAGATTAAACATCAATGCAATAAGTAAAAACTTACTTAGTTTAGTTTTTATCATAGCTTTAATTCCCCAATTTAAAAAATTGTTTTTGTTAATAATAATTACTCGCAGTTATAGTCTAATTGAGAATCATTCGCAACTAAATAATTTAAAAAAAATTCAAATTATTTTTTAATAGTTAACTTATTGAAAATACTGAATTATCGTCTTAATAGAGAAGCCCATTTACTAAAATTTTGATCCTTGTAAACAAATGTTTTATTAGAAATAAGGTTTTTATTTACATTTGCCCTCCAATCATAATGGTAGCCTAAGCTGCCAAGGGAAGGTGGTTTTAAGTTAAAAATTACTTCATAAAGATCGTCTTTTTTTCCTGGTAATTTTATATTATTAGCATAATGAAAATTATCTGTTAAATTTATATGCGGAACAAGGTTATAAAGAACACTTTTTTGAGTTTCTTGATTAATTATTTTAACTTTTATTTCTAAATATGGAACAAAACCTCCTTCCACTGAACCCTCGGGTCCATCATTTGTCCAAGTTGCAAGAGCCTCGATATGAATATCAGATTTTTGTTCACTTAAATAAAATTCTTTCGGAGAAATATCATCTTTAATTGCTCCCTCAAAAATTAAAGAAATCCCTGGATCAATTTTTTCCTCGCCAATAATCATTTCTTCAGCATTCAGAATTGAATTTAAGAAAATAGTGAAAAGAAACAAAAATAAATACTTAAAATTTTTAATCATCAATCTGTCCATCCTTTAGTTTAATTATTCTATCTGCCATAGAATTAGCATCCTCAATATCATGAGTTACAAGGATACAAGTTATGTTATTATTATTTAATATTTTTTTGGTTTCATGCCTTAAATCCATCCTCAAATCTTCATCTAGAGAAGCAAAAGGTTCATCCATTAATAAAATTTGTGGATCTGGGGCTATAGCTCTTGCAATAGCAACTCTTTGTTGTTCACCTCCTGATATATTATTTGGATAGGAATTCACATACTGATTGACACGAAAAAGATTAAGTAAATCTAAAGCTTTTTTTGTACGGAAAATATTTTTACCTTTAATTCCAAATTTTACATTTTCTATAACTGACAAATGAGGAAACAAAACTTTCTCTTGAAGAACTAAACCAACATTTCTATGGTTCGGAGGAATTGAGAAATCTCTATTGGCAACAGTTTTTCCGAAAATTTCTATCTCACCATGATTTAGTTTTTCTAATCCAGAAATTAACCTTAGAAGAGTTGATTTTCCGCACCCCGATGAACCTAAAATTGCAACTATTTCCCCTTCAGACACGTCTAAATTTATATCATTTAAAATAAAATCTTTATTGTTATAACTGTGCTTAATCTTCGACAAACTTAAACTAATTTTTTTTACCATAGCGCTTCTCCAGGTCGCGAACTTTTTATCATTCTTGATAAAATTATAATTGGTAAAAGTCCAACTATTACAATAGCAATTGATGGTGCGGCCGCTTCATACATTCGCTCTTCTGAGGCATAATTATATGCCGAAACTGCCAATGTTTCAAAATTGAAAGGTCTCAAAATTAGAGTAGCAGGTAACTCCTTAATCACCTCCGATCCTACAAGCAAAATACTCGTTAGAAGTCCTGTTTTTACAAGCGGTAAATGAATTTTGTACATTAATTTAATACCTGAAATGTTTAAAGTTTTAGATACATCATCCAATGAGCTACTTACTCTTTGAAAACCAGACTCAATTGAAGAATTAGATAAAGCATATGATTTTATGATATAGGCAATTATTAAACCAATTAGACTTCCAGTAAAAATAAAATTAAAATGAAAAAATTGAACATAATTATCAATAAATGTAAGAAGTTGAGTTATTCCAATAGCTAAAATTAATCCAGGTACACCATATCCAAGTGTCAGAGTTGAACTAAGAAAAGATAGAAATTTATTACCATGAAGACGAGCGGAAAAATTAATAAGAAAAGAAATCGCTGTGCATAATAAAGCTGCAATTATTGCAAGTAAAAGTGAATTAAAAGAACTCTCTATAAAATCTTTATTAAAAAAATCTAACTTATAATTAATGGTCCAATTTATTAATTCAATTATAGGTAGAATAAATCCCATAAATACTGGAGTAAAACAAAACAGCATTGCAAATATACTATTATAACCTTTTAACTTTATAACATTGTATTTTTTATAAAGAGAATTACTGGATACAAAAGAAGCTTTGCTTCTTGATATTCTCTCAATAACTAAAAATATAATTACAAAAATTAAGAGTAATGATGAAAGCTGCATTGCGGTATTTAAGTCATACATTCCATACCAAGTTCTAAAAATCCCAGTAGTGAATGTTGGAATTGCAAAATGTTCAACAGCCCCAAAGTCTGATAATGTTTCCATTATAACTAGAGCTAAACCTGCAAAAATAGCTGGTCTTATAAGTGGTATGGATAGTTTAAATAATGTACCCACTCTGCTCAAACCTAAAACTCTTCCAGCCTCAATAATTGAAATTGATTGATTTATAAAAGCCATTCTTGAAACAAGATAAACGTAAGGATAAAGAGTAAAAGAAAAAACAGCTATTGCTCCATAAATATTCCTTACATTTGGAAAAAATACTTTTTTATCATCTAATAAAAAAATATTATTTAATAATATATTAGCACTTCCATAAGTATCAAAAATCTCTGTAAATGTATAAGCTAGGATATATGGAGGTACCGCAAGAGGAAGTATCAAAGCCCATTCAAAAAAAGATTTACCCGCAAAATCATAATAGGTTACAAGCCATGAAGATAAAACTCCTATCAATAAAACAAAAAAGGAAACTCCAAAAATTAGAAAAATTGAGTTTATGATATATTCATTAAGAACATAATTATATAAATGAAACCAGTTTTCAGAGTATTCATAAAAAAGACTGAATAAAACTAAAACTACAGGTGTAACAAAGATTAAAAATAAAAAGATAGGTAAAATTTTAAGTAAGTTTTCAAATAAAGAATTATAAAACATAATATTTCGCAAATTATTTATTAAATTATAAATATAAATTTTATCTCCAGCCCGCCCTGTCCATCAATCTAACAGCTTCAGGATTATATTTACCAAAATCTGATGCATTTGTTTCATCTGTTTTAAAATTTAATCCGAATTTGGCAATTAACTTATTTGGCGGTACATTACTTTTTATTGAATATTCATATGTATTATCAACTATATGCTTTTGAACTTTATCAGTTAAAAGATATTCAATAAATTTTTCTGCATTGGATGGGTTTGGAGCATTTTTCAAAATACCTACTCCACTAATATTAATATGTGTTCCATTGTCAGCTTGACCTGGAAATATCATAGAAACTTTTTCAGCAGCTTTTTTTTGATCCTCACCCTTTTCGCCTGATAGCATCAGGCCGATATAATAAGTATTGGCTAAAGCAATGTCTGCTTCACCATTAGCAACTGCTAAAATTTGAGAGCGGTCATTCCCCTGAGGCTTACGAGCAAAATTTTTCACAATTCCTTTTGCCCATTTTTCTGTTCTTTCAATACCGATACTAGATATAAGAGAAGCAACAAGAGATTGATTGTATATATTTCCAGAGCTTCTTACTACTAACCTTCCTCTCCATCTTGGATTTGCAAGATCTTCGTAAGTTATATTTTTAATTTCTAAATCTGTTACTCTTTCTGGATTATAAAAAATTACTCTTGATCTTTTTGCTATACCAATCCACTCATTATTAGGACCCCTAGCGCTATCAGGTACAGTTTTAATTATTTTCTCTGATAGTATCTTTCTAAACATATTATCTTTTTGAATCTTCCATAAGTTTCCTGCATCAGAAGTGATAAATAAATCAGCTGGCGAATTTTTACCTTCAAGCCTTAATCTCTCCATCAAAGCCTTGCCCTTTCCAGAAATAATATTTACTTTAATTCCTGTTAAACTTTTAAAGTCTTCGTATATTTTCTCATCAGAATCATAATGACGAGAGGTATAAACATTAATTTCATTTGCAAATAACTGATGAGATAATGTAAAAATTAGAGAAGCGATAAAAAAGAATTTAGAGAAATATTTCATTTTAAATAACCTATTAAAATTTTAAATTAGTTATATTTTATAAATAATTATTTACAATAGTGTTAACAATTAAATCTACATTAAATCAAAAATAATTTTCATCACTATTAAGAAAAGTCCTAAAAATATTAATATGCCTAAAATAATGACAATCGATTTTAAAAAGATATAATTGCTTTTCATTGCTAATTTCTACTAAATGAGAATAATTGAAAAATATTATAACACATAAAGTCAAAAAAGAATTATCTGAAATAAGACTAGATCAGTTTTTAAAAAAAAATATCACTGACCTCAGCAGAACTAGAATTAAAAAACTTATTATTGATGGCTTTTTGAAAATAAATAACAGAATAATTGTTGATCCTTCATATAATGTGAAAGAAAATGATATATGTTCTCTCGAGATTCCTAGGGCAGTAAAGGCTAAACCAATAGGTGAGAAAATTGAGCTTGAGATTATATTTGAAGATAATGACTTAATAGTAATTAATAAACAAAAAGGATTGGTGGTGCACCCAGCTCCTGGAAATCCCAATAAAACTCTTGTAAATGCCCTAATTAATCATTGCGGTAATAGTTTATCCGGGATAGGAGGGGAAAAACGACCAGGTATCATCCATAGGCTTGATAAAGATACAAGTGGGCTTTTAGTCGTCGCAAAAAATGATAGATCTCATAATGGTTTGGCTTCGCAATTCAAAAATCATGGTAAAGATGGAAAATTAATAAGGGCATATAAGGCTATTGTATGGGGTATTCCGACCTTTTCATCAGGTAAAATATCAACTTTTATTGGAAGATCTGATCGAAATAGAAAAAAAATGATGGTTGTTGATAATGAAAAATATAAATCAAAAGAAGCTGTTACGCACTGGAAGGTATTAGAGAAAAATAATGAAAATAATATAACACTAATTGAGTGTAAGTTAGAAACAGGAAGAACTCATCAAATTAGAGTTCATCTGGACTATATTTCTCACCCTGTATTAGGCGACCCTTTGTATGGACACGGATATAAAACAAAAATTAATAAGTTAGAGACCACTATCAAATTTTTAGTCGAAAAACACGGTAATACGCAAGCTCTACATGCTTATAAACTTGGATTTGAACATCCTGTTACCAATGAAAATTTAATTTTTGAGACTGATCCCCCTGAAAATATGAAAAAAATTATTGATTCTTTTTAACAAGAACTCTTTACATACATAATGAAAATAACCATATAATATAGATAGATTATAGAGAGGACACCATGAATCTTCCTGTTTTATCAGGTGAAGTTGGCTTAAAAAATTATCTCGAGGAAATAAAAAAATTTCCCATGCTTAGCGCCGATGAAGAATATACATTAGCAAATAGATGGAAAGTTCACAAAGATACAGACGCAGCTCATACTCTCGTAACAAGTCATCTAAGATTAGTAGCCAAAATAGCAATGGGTTATAAAGGTTATGGCCTTCCTATAACCGATATTATTTCAGAGGGAAATATAGGATTAATGCAAGCAGCTCAAAAATTTGATCCAGAAAAAGGCTTTAGACTAACTACTTATGCAATGTGGTGGATTAAGGCTGCTATGCAAGAGTATATTCTTCGATCCTGGTCTCTGGTTAAAATTGGAACAACTGCAATACAGAAAAAATTATTTTTTAACCTTAGAAGTGCAAAGAACAGAATACAAGCATATGAAGAAGGTGACCTAAATCCAGAAAACTTAAAAAAAATTTCTGATCAACTTAATGTTCCTGAGAAAGAAGTTATCAATATGAACAGAAGACTATCAGGTGGAGATCCATCCCTTAATTCTCCAATATCTGATAGTGAGCAAACACTTGAATGGCAAGATTGGTTAGTGGCAGAGGAGCCAAACCAGGAAGATAACTATTCAAGCCAAGAGGAGGATACATTAAGAAAGGAACTGATCAATGAATCACTTTTAGTTTTAAATGAAAGAGAATTAGACATTATTCAAACAAGAAGATTAAGTGATGATCCTTCTACTCTTGAAGAATTAAGCTCTAAGTATGATATAAGTAGAGAACGTGTAAGACAAATTGAAGTTAGAGCACTTGAAAAAATGAAAGAAAGTTTGGAAAAAAGTATGAAAGACCGAAATATTGTTGATATTTAGCTATTATCAATTATGACCCAAAGGTCATTAATTATTTTAATTAGCTCATTAAAAAAAAAATCATCTTTATCCCCAAAACCTATATAATGTAAATCATAATTTGAGTGACCATACCCCGCAAACTCCCAATCAATAATTTTCATGCCGTTGTCAGTCTTAATTATATTTGTTGGATTTAAGTCATGGTGGCAAAGTACTGGTGACCAGTTTTGATTTTGAAAGCTTTCTAAATAAGGATAAAATTTTTCAAGTCTTTTTTTAAGCTTATTATTAATTTTTGATTTTTCGCTAATTATTTTTTGGTATTTTTCAACATGTTTTAGATAGTTAAACTTTGGTAGTTTAATTTCAATTTTCTGATATTTTTCAACTATTTTTTTTAATACAGCTCTATCATTTAATGAGAAATTATTCTTTGAACAAGTAAAACCATCGATATACTCTGTAATTAAAAATTTAAATTGAGGATCAGAAAAAATTATCTTAGGAGCTATTTTGATTTCCTTGATAGCATTTAAAATTATAATTTCATTTTTTCTAATAATGTTAAATTTTTTGCTTTGAGGTGAATTTATTCTTAATATATATTTTCTTTTATCCTCATCATCATTGATTAAAAAACTATTATTAACTTTTCCAATATGAAGTTTTTTGAAAGAAATTTTTTTTAAATTAAAATTTAAATTCGTTTTTTTTATTAACTTAATTAATTCACTATTTTTGTTCATAATAAGACTTTCGCCAATTTATAAAGCCAAGTATTGATATTACTTGATAGCTCAGAAGAAGCAACGCAGTTAAGTATAACTCTTTATCAATATTAAGGAAAATACCTACGCCATTTATAACCAACCAATAAAACCAGTTTGATAAAATTTTTTGAGTAACCATATATGTCGTAAAAACAGATCCCCAAGTAGTAAACGAGTCAAGATAAGGTCTGGTTGCTTCCGTATTATTTAAAAGAAAGCCTGATAATAAACTTAAGATTAGAATTAAAAATATAGAAGTAAAATGCTTACTTAATGACCATTCTATTATAGGTAAATTAATTTTATCTTTCCTATTTTTCCAGTTTATCCAACCATAAATTGCCATTAATAAATAATAAATATTTAGGATAGACTCCATATATAATGAAACATCCCAGTATAAAAAAATATAAATCGAGGTACTAATAAATGCTGCATACCAACATAAAATATTTTGTCTTACAGCAAGCAATAAATAAGCAATAGCAAAAATTACTGCAAAAACCTCAAGAAGCATTATTTACACTCTTTTAAAAGAATCTTTTACCATTAATACCAAATACTCTTGGTGCAGCATATTGATTATATTGTTCGGTTATATAAAATTTTCTTGGATCATTTCCAAAGCTACCAAAGCCTCTTGTCTGATAATCCTCATTAGTTATATTTTTTCCATAAAAATTGATTTCGTAGGAATTTTTCTTATAAGAAACCGCAAAATTTAAAAGATTATAACTTTTAGATTTAGCATCATGTCTATCTGAAAAATAAAATTCATCTTTTGACTCAAGATTTAAGTTAAAGAATAAATTTTCACTTAAATTATAATTTAATGATAAATTAAATTGGTATTTTGGAGCGTGTGACTGTTCTCTTCCAGATAAATCAAAACCTCTACCGTTTCCGGGGTCAGCATTAATATGAGAGTAGCTAATAAAATTTTTAAATTCTGTTTCAAGAAGTCCTAGAGTTGAAAAAATTTCTATTTTATTGTTTAGTATCCAAAGAAACTCAAGTTCAAGACCATAATTACTTCCTGAAGCAGCATTCCCAATATAATCAGCAAAGCTACATGGACAATCTCCACCCACAATTCCGCTATCTATGGAGGTAACTAAACTTTGTTTAGTTTGAACATCATCTCGATCTTGATAAAAAACAGAAGCTTGTAAAAAAATAGTTTTATTTTGATTATTTGTTTTTACACCTAACTCATAATTCCACATTGTTTCAGAGTCATAGTTAAGATTTTGTTGACTAATTTGGCCGTCAATATTTACACCACCAGGTTTATAGCCTCTTGATAACAGTGCATAAATCATAGTGTTCTCAATTATTTGATTTTGTAAAGAAATTTGGCCTCCCCAAAAGTTTTCAGATTTAGAATACTTATTATCAAAAAGACAACTGTCTGGCCTTGGATAAATTTCTATACAAAAGAAGCCCTCTGGAATAGGTCCGTTATTATCTAAATAATCAGCTTTCCTATCTTCATACCTTAAGCCAGCTTGAAATTTTATTTTGTCTGTAAGGTTATTAGTAAATTGACCATAAATTGCTGAATTTCTAGTATCAAAAGAACTTTTAAAATCATTCTGCAAATAAGTATATTTTCTTATAAGATTTATATCTTGATCTCTATTATATAGACCAACAACCCAATTAGTATTTTCAGAATTTGAAATATATCGTAAATCTATGGAATGATTTGTATTGTCACGATTGAAGCTATCAAAAGATGAGTACCACCAGTCAAAACCAAATAATGCAGAGTCACAGGGTGTTTTCTCGCAAATTCCTGTATTACTCCAGTCTTCATCATAAGCATAACCAAGCTCTGAATCAGCAAAACTTGCTAGGATTTCGATAGTATGACTATTTCTAAGAGTTTTTTCAAATTTAGCAGATGCTGCAGTAGTTTTCTGCCTATCATAGCCAGGCTCATCAGAATACGTAGTTCGAGTATTATCAAGACTAAATGCGTCATAACCATTATCAATGTCAGCATAAAAAATATTTAAAGTTAATTTCGTGGTATCATTATTTTTTGTAAATTTAGCTCTGGAAATTGTTTCATCAATATCGTTTGTATCATCTCTGTTTAGGTAAATGTTTTTGACAAATCCATCACTTTTTGAATTCTTAAAACCCAGCCTATAACCAAAATTATTATCATTTGAATTACTTAGAATAATTCCAAAATCTTTTCCCCCAAATTCTGAAATTGAACCAGATATTTCTGAATAAAAATTTTCGGTTGGATCATTACTAACAATATTTATTAAACCAGCTAGAGCATTTGCTCCGTAGAGAGTTCCTTGAGGACCTCTAAGAACTTCTACTTGCTTTACATCAAATGTTGATGCTCCTAGAGCAATACCTGTAAAATCTATACCATCTATAATAACGCCAACGGAATAATTTACAGGTTCTGTAAATTCACTTCTCTCACCAATACCTCTAATTTGATAAAACTTCCCTCTTGATGCACCGGATGAGTAGTTCACATTTGGAGTTATAAAGAGCAAATCTTCTAAATGGTTGGCATTTCTTTTAAAGATATCATTTTCGCTAATAACAGAAATGCTTGAAGAAATATTATATGCATCAACATCATTAAACTCCGCTGTTACAACAATTTCATCTATTCTTAACTGAGATTGAGTTTCTTGGGCTGACACAAAATTAATGCTAAAGACCAAAAGATAAATATAAAAAAAATATCGCATAAAATTACTCCTACAAATTATACTATGCAGAAACGATTAATACGTGGCTGTAGAGAAAAATCCATTCCTACGCCGGAATTAACCGGATCAGGTTCAAAGGGATTGGTTATTACCATCTCAGCCAATTGGCACCCCTTGGACATATGTTTTGTTATAACGGTTTATTAATGCTTGCAAGTAAAATTTAATCTTCAAAAGGGTCTTTAACTAAAATTGTATCTTCACGCTCAGGACTTGTTGATAAAAGAGAGACTGAACAACCAATTAATTCCTCTAACCTTTTGACATATTTTATTGCCTCTGCTGGAAGCTCACCCCAACTTCGAGCACCGTATGTAGAATCACTCCATCCTTTTACATTTTCATAAATGGGTTCAACTCTAAATTGATCTTCAGATGCTATAGGTAGATAATCAATTTTTTCACCATCAAGCTCGTATCCGATACAAATTTTTATAGTTTCAAATCCATCTAAAACATCAAGTTTCGTGAGAGCAACACCATCAATTCCACCAACCTCTATTGCATGCCTAACCATAACAGCATCAATCCATCCACATCTTCTTTTTCTTCCTGTATTTGTTCCAAACTCATTTCCCTTTTTTCCAAGCTCTTCTCCAATTTCATTTTCTTGTTCAGTAGGAAAAGGCCCCTCACCTACTCGAGTTGTATAAGCTTTAGTAATTCCAAGTACAAAATTTAATGCTTTTGTATTTTGTCCAACTCCTGATAAAGCAGTTGGTGAAATCGTATTTGAAGATGTTACGAAAGGATATGTTCCATGGTCAACATCTAACATAACACCTTGCGCACCCTCAAATAATATTCTTTTTCCTGCTTTCCTAGCATCTGAAAGAATTGAGGAAACTCTTGCTTTGAAAGGCAGTATTTCATTTTCTATAAGTGTTAGTTCATTAAAAACCTCTTTATGACTCAACTCTTCATGTCCCATTCCTCTTAAGACAATATTATGATGATTAACCAACCTCTCAACTTTACCAGCTAGAGTATCTTTATTTGCTAAGTCTGCTAAACGAATTGACCTTCTTCCAACTTTATCTTCATATGCAGGGCCTATACCTCTTTTGGTAGTACCAATTTTCACATTTTTATTACTGCCCTCTCTTAAAGAGTCGAGTTTTTGATGTAAAGGTAAAATTAGAGTAGCATTTTCAGCAATTTTTAAGTTATCAGGAGTAACTTTAATTCCTAAATCAGTTATATATTTAATTTCTTTTGATAGGGCCCATGGGTCAATTACTACACCGTTACCAATTACAGATAATTTTCCACCTCTAACTATACCTGAGGGTAACAAAGCTAATTTATAAGTGACACCATCTACAACAAGAGTATGACCGGCATTATGGCCACCCTGGAATCTAACAACAACATCAGATCTACTTGATAGCCAATCGACAATTTTTCCTTTTCCTTCGTCTCCCCACTGAGAGCCAATAACAGCTACATTTGCCAATTTAAATTCCTCTTTTTTTACATAATATTAAAGTTTAAACTTTTTACATTTACAACTGATTCAAGCTTTTTAACTTCATTAATTACTTTTTCATTTACCGGACTATCAATACCAATAAGAGCCATTGCATCTTTTAAGGGTGCAGTTCGTCCTAAGTTAAAACTTGCAATGTTTATGCCCTCGCCTCCTAAAATATTTCCCAGGCTCCCGATTAAACCAGGAACATCATTATTCGTAACATAAAGCATATTTGCCATTAACTCAGCCTCTAAATTAATTCCATTTATTTGAACTATTCTTGGTCTACCATCAGAAAATGTTGTTCCACCAATTGAAAAAGTCTCTTTTTTTGATATTAAAGAAATACGAATGTAACTTTCATAAGCACTGTATTCATCTTTTTTTGTCTCCGTAATTGCAATACCCTTGTCTCTCGCAATAGATGGTGCATTAACCATATTTATATCTGGAAATGATGCATTTAGAATACCTGCAACTGCAGCAGATGTTATTGGTGAACAATTATAATCAGATACATCCCCAACATAATCTATTGAAATTTCATTATAATCTGAAGGCATTAATTGCCCTGCAAATAAACCTAATTGCTCAGAAACTTTTGTAAAAGGTTTTAATATTGGGGCTTCACTAGCACTGATTGATGGCATATTGATAGCATTTGTTACAGCTCCAGTTATTAAAAAATCTGACATTTGGTCTGCTACTTGAAGAGCAACGTTTTCTTGAGCCTCAAGAGTTGATGCACCTAAGTGAGGTGTACAAATAACCTCATCCATCCCAAAGAAAATACTCTCAGTGGCTGGCTCTACTTCAAAAACATCTATAGCTGCACCAGATACTTTTCCATTTTCAATATTTTTTTTAAGTGCTTTTTCATCTATTAATCCACCCCTTGCGCAGTTAACAATTCTAACACCATCTTTACACTTTTTAAGAGAGTCTTCATTGATTATATTCGCAGTTTGATCTGTCATTGGAACATGCAAAGTAATAATATCACTTGAAGTGAGAAGATCATCAAATTCAGTTTTTTTTACCTTAAGCTCTAATGCTTTTTCTTCTGTTAGAAATGGATCATATGCCAAAACTTTCATTTTTAAACCTAACGCCCTATCAGCTACTATAGAACCAATGTTTCCGCATCCAATAAGGCCAAGAGTCTTGCCGGTAATTTCACTACCCATATATTTTGATTTTTCCCACTTACCTATATGAGTAGATTCATTAGCCTGAGGGATATTTCTTACCAAAGACATTA
The DNA here is from genome assembly GCA_902626605.1 of uncultured PS1 clade bacterium. Classification (GTDB taxonomy): domain Bacteria; phylum Pseudomonadota; class Alphaproteobacteria; order MED-G09; family MED-G09; genus MED-G09. The sequence goes on along the minus strand of CACOFZ010000001.1, from coordinate 158,307 downwards.
TTAATGATATAGCATGTTCAGCAGTTGTGATTGCATTTCCAAAAGGTGTATTCATTACTGCAACACCCTTTGAAGTCGCATAAGGGATATCTATATTATCTACACCAATTCCCGCTCTACCAACTACTTTAAGATTTTTTGCGGCGTCAAGAACTTTTTGAGTTACTTTTGTAGAAGACCTAATAGCTAAACCATCATATTTATCTATAATTTTTATTAATTCATCCCTCTCAAGGCCAGTGATGACATCAACGTCAATTCCTCTATCTATGAAAATTTTTTCAGCTTTAGAGCTTAATTTATCAGAAATTAATACTTTTGGCATAACTAGCTCCTTAATTGCTATCGATATTGGTTAAAGCTTTCTCATAAGCCCAGTCAATCCAAGGTAAAAGTTTTTCAACATCAGAACTTTCAACTGTAGCTCCAGTCCATATTCTTAAACCAGGGGGTGCGCTTCTATGATTAACAATATCAAAGGCAACCTCCTCCTCTTCAAGAATAGAACCTATTTCTTTTGCAAGTTTTCTTTGCCATTCTTCATCTTTATTAATTATGTCAGCCTTATTAAACTTTAGACAAACAGAAGTATTAGATCTGGATTCTGCTCTATCACATAAGAAATCAAAAAAATCTGAATTATCAATCCAACTTTCTATATTAGATAGACTTTTATTTGCTCTTGCGATGCATGAGCTCAAACCGCCAATTTTTTCTACCCAATTAAGAACATCGAGATAATCCTCTACACATAACATAGATGGAGTATTTAAGGTTTCACCTCTGAAAACACCTTCAATAATTTTATTCTCTTTGGTTAGTCTAAAAATCTTAGGAATAGGCCAATTAGGAGAGAAGTTTTCTAAATGACTTAGAGCTTTAGGGCTGAGTACAATAATTCCGTGAGCTGCTTCTCCGCCAAGAACTTTTTGCCAACTATAAGTTACAACATCTAGCTTAGTCCATTCAACATCTTGGGCAAAAACTGCTGATGTAGCGTCACAGAGAACTAACCCTTCTCTTTCTTCAGGAATCCAATCGGCATTAGGAACTTTAACTCCAGCAGTAGTCCCGTTCCAAGTAAATATAACATCATTATTAAAGTTAACTTTTGCAAGGTCAGGTAAATATCCAAAATCGGCAGTATGAGGTGTTGAATTTGGAATTTTTAATTGTTCTATAATGTCTTTTTTCCAATCATTTCCAAATACTTCCCAAGCTAAAATTTCAACAGGTTTAGATCCTAATAAATTCCACATCGCCATCTCTATAGCTCCAGTATCAGAGCCAGCGACAATTCCAACCTTATATCCGTCAGGAATACCTAAGATATCTATTGTTTTATCAATAGCACTTTTTAGCTTTATTTTACCTTCTTTGCTTCTGTGACTTCTACCTAAGAGAGCGTGATCAAGAGAATTTGCGCTCCATCCTGGTCTTTTTGTACAAGGACCTGATGAAAAATTCATACATACAGGCTTGTTTAATGGCTTTTCTTTTATCATTTACTCTACCCTTCCAGATAGTTGCCCCCCGTTGGGGAAGGGTAACCCATTTATGGGAATATAATCTATCAAACTTTTAGTCAAATGAAATTTATAATTAAGGGGATTTAGTTATTTGTATTTACAGATTTTTCTATAGTGGAAACAATTATTTCACAAATATCATTTATCAATGCTTTCTTTTTTGACTCAACCATAACCCTTATAATTGGCTCTGTTCCACTCTCTCTAACAATAATTCTTCCATTGTTAGCTAAGGATAATTCTTGTTCTTTAATTACTTTTTTTACGATTGGGTCATTAAGAGGATTTTTATTCTTTATTGATACTGATATATTCTTTTGAGGATAAGGTTCAAATAAATCCGTAAGTTCACTAATTGGTTTATCCTCATAGGTCATCATAGATAAAACTTGAAGAGAAGCAATCAATCCGTCACCTGTTGTACCAAAATTTCTCATTACAATATGACCGGAAGGTTCACCGCCTATTAGTAGATCATTTTCCCTCATGCTTTTTACTAAATGCCTATCGCCAACATTTGTTCGGATGAGATTAATTCCGATACTTGATAAATATTTTTCTAGTGCAAAGTTTGCCATAATTGTTGAAGCAACAGATTTATTCCCAATCATATCTCTATCACTCAAATTCTTTATAATTGAAGCAAACAAAAGATTGCCGTCAACTTCTTTTCCTTTTTCATCGACAACAATCATTCTATCAGCATCACCATCAAGTGCTATACCAATATCTGCACTTTTCTCAATAACTGTTTTTTTTAATAAATCAGTATTTGTAGAACCACAGTTAAGATTAATATTCTTTCCGTTTGGTTGATTACCAATAACTGTCACTTGTGCTCCAAGTTCCCAAAATGTTTCGGGGGCGACTTTATAAGATGCACCGTTAGCGCAATCAAGAACAATTTTAATATTTTCAAGAGTTTTATCTTTTGGAAAGGATCTTTTAGCATATTCAATATACCTAGCTTGAGCATCATCTATTCTCTTGGCTCTGCCGATATATTCTGAACGAGGAAAATTTAACAAATCCTCTGATAGCATTAAGTTTTCTATTTCAAGTTCTTTTTCATCTGATAGTTTGTAACCATCTGGTCCAAATAATTTAAAACCATTATCCTCATAAGTATTATGGGATGCTGTTATCATTACACCAATATCAGCTCTTAACGCTTGAGTTAAAAAAGCAACTGCAGGTGTTGGGATTGGACCAAATAGGAAAACATCCATTCCTACAGATGTAAAACCTGATGTTAGAGCTGTTTCAAGCATATATCCAGATACTCTAGTATCTTTTCCTATAACAACACGATGAATATGCGGACCTCTTGTAAATACTTTTCCGGCAGCAATCCCTAATTTTAATGCGGTGTCAGCAGTTAAATATGATTCATTTACTGTTCCACGAATACCATCGGTACCAAAGAGTTTTTTATTCAATCAATCCCCCAAAAAAGATTTATTAAGTACCTTGAAGACCTGGTTCTGATTTTTGAGCTTTTCCTCCTGTTTTCGGAACAGATCCCGATAACGTTTTTGAACCTTTATCATCATCTGATGGATTTTCCCTTGTTGGATCAATACCTTTTAAAAGATTGATTATTTCATTACCAGTAAGTGTTTCATAATCAAGTAATCCTCTGGCAATAATATCTAAATCTTTTCTTTTATCTTTTATTATTTTTTCAGCATTTTTATACGACGTATCAACTATTACTTTAACTTCTGAGTCAACTTGTTTTTGTGTTTCTTCAGACATACTCTGAGTTCTAGCAACAGATCTTCCAAGAAAAACCTCTTCTTCATTATCGCCATAGGATAAAAAACCTAATTTTTCAGACATTCCGTATTGCATAACCATGGCTCTTGCCAAGTCAGTTGCTTGCTTAATATCAGATGACGCACCTGAAGTGACTTTATCATAACCGAATACTTCTTCTTCAGCAATTCTTCCGCCCATTGCTACAGCAAGATTAGCAAACATTTTTTCTCTAGTAATAGAAATTTGATCTCTTTCAGGTAGCCGCATTACCATACCTAAAGCGCGTCCTCTAGGTATAATAGTTGCCTTATGAATTGGATCAGAAGAAGAATAATTCAAAGAAACCAATGCATGACCAGCTTCATGATATGCAGTTAGAGTTCTTTCCTCCTCAGTCATAACCATAGATCTTCTCTCTGGACCCATCATAACTTTATCTTTTGAATCCTCAAACTCTGCATTAGAAACTAATTTTAAGCCTCTTCTTGCAGCAAGTAATGCCGCTTCATTAACAATATTGGCGAGATCAGCTCCGGAAAATCCTGGTGTACCTCTGGCTATCGCTCTGATATCAACATCTGAAGATATTGGAACTTTTCGGACGTGAACTTTTAATATTTTTTCTCTTCCTATTATATCTGGATTTGGAACCACGACTTGCCTATCAAACCTTCCTGGTCTTAATAAAGCAGGGTCAAGAACATCTGGTCTATTAGTAGCAGCTATCAAAATAATTCCCTCATTTGTTTCAAATCCATCCATTTCAACCAAAAGCTGATTAAGAGTTTGTTCTCTTTCATCATTTCCACCACCTAAACCAGCTCCTCGAGATCTTCCTACAGCATCAATTTCATCTATAAAAATTATACAGGGAGCATTCTTTTTTGCCTGTTCAAACATATCCCTTACACGACTAGCGCCTACACCTACAAACATTTCTACAAAATCAGAACCGGAAATAGTAAAAAATGGAACATTTGCCTCACCAGCAATAGCTCTTGCAAGTAATGTTTTACCTGTACCTGGAGGTCCTACCAATAAGGCTCCCTTTGGGATACGACCGCCTAATCTTTGAAATTTTGACGGATCCTTTAGAAATTCAACTATCTCTTGTAAGTCATCTTTTGCTTCATCAACACCAGCAACATCTTCAAATGTAACTTTACCGCTTTTTTCATTTAGAAGTTTAGCTTTTGACTTACCAAAGCCCATAGCTTTACCGCCACCCCCTTGCATTTGACGCATGAAAAAGATCCATACAGCAATTAATAATAACATTGGGAACCATGAGATAAGTATATTTAGAAAAATTGAGCCACCTTCTTTTTCTGGTTTAGCTGATATTGATACTCCCCTATTGTACAACCTATCGATTAAAGATGGATCAGAAGGAGCAAATGTTTTAAAAGATCTTCCATCAGAATAATGACCAGAAATATTATCGCCAGAAATCTCAACATCTACAACATTTCCAGCATCGACTTCAGCTAAAAGTTGAGAAAAGGTTATCTCTGACTGATTCTTTGAAACAATAGGATTATCAATTAAGTTATATAAACCTAATAAAGAAAATGCTAATATGACCCAAACAATAAAGTTTCTTAAATTTCCGTTATTCACTTTTTACCTTCTTTCTTAACAATTGTTAATTACATAAATATATAAATAGTTACTAAATAACGAATTACTAGTGCATTTATATATTTTTATTCGATTTTATATAAATTTTTAAATCTTTTTGTTTACAATAACCTAAAGTTGGCACTGAAATAAGTCTTTTTTTTGACCAAACTCCTGGAACTGTTTTCCATGCTGATAATGGAACATTTTGAAAACCTTGTCTTTTTAGTATCTTTTCTTCTTTTAATATCTTAATGCCAACATCACCAAGAGCTCTTATTTGTAGATCATTAGATTTATTTGCTTTTAAAAAAAACCTATCATCCCAACAGCTGTACCTTGAAGTCAGAGGTCTAATATTAACCGATTTATAACAATCATCTGGTTCTCTATAAAAAATTAGTTCACTTTTTCTTTTTCTAACAACCACACCAGTTAAAGTTTTGGCTTTAATATTATTATTTTTTAAAATCCAAGATATAATATTTTCAAGTTTATTTCTCCTTGGAGGATAAATAGATCCAGAAATATTCATAAAAATTTTTTCTAAAACTCTGAGTAATATCTCTTTTTCTTTTACATCTTTCAATAATTCTTTATTCAAAAAATATGCCACATTATCTACATTTGATAAGTATTTTTTTAGCAGAATATTAGTTTGAGTATTTAAAGCATCTTTTGCGGATCGCATCCTTTTTATTACTAAGCCAATTTGTTTTGAATTAATTCCTTCTTTAGATAAAATTGGTAAAATTTTTCTAATCCTTGACCTTTTATAATCTGAGTTAAAATTACTTGGGTCCGAAATCCATTCAAGATTCGTGATACTCAGTATTTTTATAAATCTGGTCTTGGGTATTTCTAAAAAAGGCCTCACCAATTTAAGCGAAGATATTTCTGTAACATAATTCATAACAGCAAGACCATCAACACCAGAGCCCTTACCAAGACGCATTAAAAAAGTTTCAACTTGATCATCGAGATGGTGCGCCAAGAAAAGTTTTTCAATTCCTTTTTTTTTGCACCAAGAGGTCATTAATTTATATCTTGTTTTTCTTGCTATTTCTTGAATACGAGTTTTTGGTTTAACACCATCCCATTTAAGAATTTTAAACTTAAAGCCAAGTAATTTTGCATTTTGACCAACTATATTTGCTTCATTTTTTGACTCTTCTCTAAGACCATGATCAACAACAATAACTGTAACGTTGTTATTTTTTAATTTTTTTGAAAGAGCTGCTATTTGCATCATTGCAGTAGAGTCAGGACCACCTGAAACAGCAAGAGCAATAGGTTTATCATCGATGTATTTATTAAAAAGTTTTACCTCTGGTAAATCTTTCATTGATTTTTTATTTTTCATAACGTTATTTTAAAGTTATATTTTTTTAAAGATTAATTCCCTTGGACCTATCTCTTATTTTACTAATATTATAATCATTCCAAAAACATTCATGAGAAGTAAAATTCCATCCCTTTGAATATGAGATAAAATTTTTAACTTTGAATTTTTCGCTCCTTTGATAAGCAACATACTCACCAATATTGTTAAATTTCATAAAAATAATATTAAGGTCGTTCTCGTTAGCAGTTGATAATGTTTCATCAATCCAACCATCCAATACTTTTGACTTATTGAATAATAAATGAAATTTAAAATCTTTATAGAATTTACATTCACAATTGAAATAAATCCAATCATCAGGAGGTATTATATCGCCTTTAAAGGCCATAACCTGACCTTGAGACATTGTATGCCTTCTGTCATAATTTTGTCCACCTAAAAAGGCACCAGATGTTGGAACTCTTATAAATTTTTCACCATAAATTTCTGTTAAAAATTTTGCTTTTGCATTTTCAAATGACTTTCCCTTTACTTTTTGAGGTGAAGGCATTTTAAAAAATCTTCTTACTGTAATTCATTTAAAACCTCTTCAGGTAAATCAAAATTGGCAAAAACTTCTTGTACATCGTCATGATCCTCTAATACTTCAATCATTTCTATTATTTTTAGAGCTTTTTCTTTATTTAAAGGTATTTGATTTGATGGTTTCCAAGTCAGCTGAGATGTAATATCGCAACTAAGAGTATTTTCGATATTTTCCGTGACTTGATGCAATTCGTCAGTTGAACAAGCTATCTCATATTCATCATCTATTAAATCACAGTCAAGAGCACCTGCATCAGTAGCGATCTCGAAAATATCATCAAAATTTCCTGCGGATTTTGGAAATTTTACTATACCTAAATGATTAAACATAAAACTAACTGAGCCGGTCTCACCTAAATTACCACCATGTTTAGAAAAAACTGATCTAATATCTCCAGCAGTTCTATTTCTATTATCTGTAAGTGTTTCTACTATTATCCCAACCCCTTCAATTCCAAAACCTTCGTAACGAACAGATTCATAATTCTCACCATTCTCATCGTAGCTCTTTTTTATAGCCCTTTCTATATTATCCTTTGGCATATTTTGAGCTTTACCAAGAGCAATTGCAGAGCGTAATCTTGGGTTTGCACTTGGATCGGGTAAACCAAGCTTAGCTGCAACAGTAATTTCTTTGGAAATTTTCGCAAAAATTTTAGCTCTCTTTTTATCTTGAGCGCCTTTTCGAAATTGTATGTTTTTAAACTTGGAATGTCCTGCCATTTTATAAACTCTTTTAATTCTATCTTTAATTAATTATTGTTTCTTTGTTTGAGACAGAATACCTCCAATTCTAAACGGTTCAATTGATTCACTCAACCCATCACTTGAAGTTTCAATAATTACACCACAAAGGGTTGGGTCACCTTGAGCTGGATTAAATCTACCCCCAGGTGTTTTTTCAACAAATCTTCTTATAGGTTCAGTCTTTTCCATACCTATAACAGAGTCATAATCACCACACATTCCTGCGTCGGTTTGATAAGCAGTTCCGTAAGGTAAAATTTGATAATCAGCAGTAGGTATATGAGTATGAGTTCCTACAACCAGGCTTACTTTTCCATCACAAAAATGCCCCATTGCAGTTTTTTCTGAAGTAGTTTCAGCATGAATATCAATGATTATAGCCTCGCAATTTACACCTAAATGATTCTCAGATAATACTTTTTCTATTGCTGAGAAAGGATCGTCTAATGACTCCATAAAGAGCCTTCCCATAACATTTACAACAAGGATACGACCAAATTGATTATGGAAAATATTCAAACCTTTACCAGGTGTATCAACTGGAAAGTTTACAGGTCGTAATAATCTATTTTCATTATCAATATATTTTAAAAGTTCTCTCTGATCCCAAACATGATTTCCAGTTGTAATGCAATCAACTCCTGAAGAAAAAAGTTTTTCACAAATATCTTCGGTTATTCCAAATCCACCAGCAGCATTTTCACCATTTACAATTACAAAATCTAGGAAATAATCTCTTCTTATATCAGGCATTTTTTTTATAACAGTTTCTCTTGCTGATCTGCCAACAATATCGCCTAAAAATAATATTCTCAATTCTTCTTCCTTTCAAAACTTAAAAAGTTCTTTTCTGTAATTACACCATCAATCAAGAAATCATGTTCTTCTTTAATAAGATTTTTTGTCTCCTGACCGGAAAAAGCCAGACCATATTTATCACTTAATTCATAAAATGGAAGACTTCTATCATAAATACCTAGACCCATGCCAAGTCTAGTACCATTTAAGTCAAAACATAACAACGGAATTATTATAACATCAGGTATAACAATTTTTTTTGACGACGGAGATAAAATACCATATTTATCTTTTGTTAATGGTTCATTAAAATACCACTCTCTAAATTCTAATATTTTATTTTTATTTGTATAAGGAAGTGCTATTTTTGATCCTTCATTTGATGCAAAATTTAGTAAATTTAAACAATTTGCTTCGTGATTTATAGGATTATAACCAGCAATTATTTTATTTCTAAAACTACCGACAGCTTTTTTGAAATTTTTTATAAAATTTTTTTCATATTTATCATAAAAGTTAAGAGAAATATTTTTTCTTCTCTCTTTCCACAATAATCTCAGTTTATTTTTTTCTTTGGCTTGATCTTTTGACATATAGCAAGCTTTAATATTACTACTGGAGTCATTTATCAATATTACTTTTTATTTTTTTTGTTATTCCTTTTAAAACTTTTGTCATTTCATCAATGCTTAGGTCATCATTAAGTTCTTGATTTTCTTCCTCAGCTAAAATACCAGCCAACAAAAAAAGTCTCTGTTGATCGAGTTCTCCAACTCTCTCTTTTATACTACTAACTCTACTAGCAAATTTTAATGCAAGATTTCTTACCTTGTCCTCATCACCATCAGTACAAGCAATTAAAAACTCTCTATTATTGATTTCAATGGATATATTTCCCATTTAATTCCTTAGTTATTTTTAACAAAATTAATTAAAGACTCTATTTCTTTCTTAGCTTCTCTATTTATATTTTCACTTGCTAATAGTTTTTTTGATAGGTCCTCTGTAAGTTGACTAGCTCTTTCTAATTCAGCTGATTTTTTTATATAAAGATCGATTAAGTCTGATATGTTAGTATCAGCTTCATTAATATAAATCTTTAAATTTTCAAAAGTTTTGTTCATATAATTTTATAATTACACCAATATTAAATTGGTTCAATAGTATATTAAAAAAATGAATAATTTAAGATTAAGATTGACGTTTCATAATTAGTTCTTCAAATTAGATTTTGTTTAATACTTCAAAAAATTAATCATATGACTCAGAGAAAAAAAAATGGAAAGTAGTGATGTTAGTCAAAAAAAGATGGCTGATGCAGTAAGATTTCTTGCAGTTGATGCTGTTAAGAATGCAAATTGTGGTCACCCAGGTATGCCTATGGGAGCAGCAGATTTTGCAACTGTTTTATTTTCTAAATTTCTAAAAATTGATCCTAAAGCTCCTGACTGGCAAGATAGAGATAGATTAGTTTTATCTGCAGGTCACGGTTCAATGTTGTTGTATGCAATACATCATTTAATTGGTTATAAAGATATGACCATTGATCAGATTAGAAACTTCAGACAATTAAATTCTGTAACACCTGGACATCCTGAGTATGGTCATACTCTTGGAATTGAAACGACCACAGGGCCTCTTGGCCAAGGAATTTCAACAGCTGTTGGTATGGCTATCGCAGAGAGAATTCTTAACTCTCGTTTTGGCGATGAAATAGTAGATCACCATACTTATGTTATTGCATCTGACGGGGATTTAATGGAAGGCATAAGTCACGAGGCTATTGGTTTAGCTGGTCATTTAGGATTATCAAAACTTATTGTACTTTATGATAGTAATAATATATCAATTGATGGGTCATTAGACTTATCAGACTCAACCGATCAAAGTAAGAGATTTGAAGCATCTGGATGGAGTACTATAGAGATAGATGGTCATGATCATGCTCAAATCGAAGATGCCATTGCTCAAGAATTAAAAACAGATACCCCATCTTTAATCGTTTGTAAAACAACAATTGGTTATGGATCTCCAGATAAAGCAGGAACATCCGCCTCACACGGAGCGCCTCTTAATCAAGAAGAAATTGATAATATGAGAAATAACCTTCAATGGACTCATGGTCCATTTGAAATACCTACTGACCTAAAGGATGCATGGAGACTTGTAGGGCTAAAAAATACACGCAAAAGAAAAGATTGGGAAGAAAGATTATCAAAAATTGATGATAAAAAGAAAGTTAAATTTCTTCATGCAATCAATGGTGATATTTCTGATTTAGTCACAAAGAATATACAAGATTTAAAAGAAAAATATTCTTCTGAAAGCCCTAAACTTGCAACAAGACAATCTTCCCAGCAAGTTTTAGAAATTATAAATCCAATAATTGAAGAGATGATTGGTGGTTCAGCAGATCTCACTCCATCAAATAATACAAAAACTAAAGACATAAACCCAATTTCAAAGAACAATTTTAATGGAAGATTTATTCATTATGGAATTAGAGAGCATGGAATGGCTGCTGCCATGAATGGTATGGCGCTTCATAAAGGAATAATTCCTTACTCTGGGACATTTTTAATTTTTTCCGATTATTGCAGGCCGTCAATAAGACTTGCAGCTTTAATGGGTATAAAAGTTATCCATGTTATGACACATGATTCTATAGGTGTGGGTGAAGATGGCCCTACACATCAACCAGTTGAGCAAATTCCGAGTCTAAGATCTATCCCTAATTTAAATGTTTTTAGACCTGGGGACGCTACTGAGGTTGCTGAATGTTGGGAAATTGCTATTAAATCTAATCGACCAACAGTAATTGCCCTTAGTAGACAAGGCTGCGAACATTTCAGAGATACATTTGAAAGGTCTAATAAATGTGAATTAGGTGGTTATGAAATTGGTTCAGTATCAAAAAAGCCTGATGTTTGCATAATTTCAACAGGTAGTGAAGTTTCTATTGCCTTAGATGTAAAAAAAGAATTAGAGAAAAAAGGTACAGTTTGTAAAGTTATTTCAATGCCGAGTTTTGAATTATTTGAAAAACAATCTGATGATTATAAAAAAACACTTTTAGAAACCAATGGAATCCGTATAGGAATCGAAGCATCAGTTGGTACAGGATGGGAAAAATATCTTGGAGACAAGGGTTATTTCATTGGAATGAAAAGTTTTGGAGCAAGTGCGCCTGCATCTGATTTGTATGAGCATTTTGAGATTAATAAAGAAAATGTTCTTAGAGTTATTAAAGAAAATTTATAAATAATAGGTGAAGAAATGGTTACTAAAGTTGCAATTAATGGATTTGGAAGAATTGGACGCTTAGCTTTAAGAGCGATAATTGAGTCAAAAAGAAAAGATATTTCGGTGGTTGCGATCAATGATTTAGGAACTCCAGATTTCAATGCCCATTTACTTCAATATGATTCAATTCATGGACAATTCCCTCACAAAGTTAAATGTACAAAAACGTCAATAAATGCTGGACTTGGTCCAATTAAAATTTACTCAGAGAGAAATCCTGAAGATCTTCCTTGGGGAAAATTGGATGTTGATATTGTAATGGAATGTACAGGAATCTTCACTGATAAAGCCAAAGCATCGATGCATTTAAAAGCTGGTGCAAAAAGAGTACTTATAAGTGCTCCATCAAAAGATGCAGATATTACTGTGGTATATGGAGTCAACCATAAAAAAATAAGAAAAAGTCATAAAGTAATTTCAAACGCCTCTTGCACAACAAACTGTCTCGCGCCAGTGGCGATGGTTTTAGATAAACTTTGCGGTATTAATCAAGGATATATGACAACTGTTCATGCTTTCACTGGTGACCAAGCTATACTTGATACTCTCCATTCTGACAAAAGAAGAGCTAGATCTGCATCACAGTCAATAATTCCTACATCTACTGGAGCTGCAAAAGCTGTTGGCCTTGTATTACCTCAGCTATTAGGTAAATTAGATGGAACGGCTGTAAGAGTACCTACACCTAATGTATCAATGATAGATTTGGTTTTTAATTCTAAGAGGAAAGTTACTATCGACCAAATTAATAACGCTATGAGAAAGATTTCCTCTGGCGCGTTAAAAGGTGTGCTAAATGTTTCTGAAGAACCTCTAGTATCAATTGACTATAATCATAATCCTGCGAGCTCAACATTTGATCTAACACAAACTGAGGTAATTGGTGGAAGATTAGGAAGAGTTTTAAGCTGGTATGATAATGAATGGGGCTTTGCAAATAGAATGAGTGACACCGCTTCAGTGATTGGTAAACTTATTTAAAATAAATAATGTTAAATTTAAGAAACTTAGATCAACTTTTAAAAGAAAATTTAAAAGATAAGATAGTCTTTATTAGAGTAGACCTTAATGTTCCTATTAAAGATGATATTGTTTTAGACGATACAAGAATAGAGAGAATTACTCCAACAATTAAAGAATTATCAGATAAAGGTTCAAAAATTTGTCTATTGTCTCACTTTGGAAGACCTGATGGTACTAATAATAAAGAATTTTCTCTTTCGAAAGTCATAGCATCATTGGAAAAACATTTAAAAAAAGATATCCTATTTATAGAAAATTCTTTTGAAGATAATGTAAAAAATAAAATACAATCATCCTCATTCGATGAGATAGTATTATATGAAAATACAAGATTTCATGACGGTGAACAAAAAAATGATAAAGATTTAGCAATGAAGGTTGCTCAAAATGGTGATTATTTTGTAAATGATGCATTTTCAGTTTCACATAGATCTCATGTTTCTACTGTAGGTATTGCAGAATATCTTCCTTCTTATTCTGGAAGATATCTAGAGAAAGAAATTTTAATGATTAATAAATCTTTAAGTACCGGCTCAGGAAAAAGACTTGGTATTATCGGTGGCTCGAAAATATCTACAAAATTAAAAGTTCTTGAAAACCTTACCGAAAATGTTGATAAACTTTTTGTTGGAGGAGGAATGGCAAATACTTTTCTTCTTGCACAAGGTTATAAAATTGGAAAATCTTTGTGCGAAAGATCGATGATAAATACTGCAAAAAATATAATCTTAAATGCAAATAAAAATAATTGTGAAATAATTTTACCTGTTGATGCATTGGTTGCAAAGGATATGGAAAAAGGAACATCATATAACGAAACATCAGTTAATGAAATTCCTCCTGATGCTTTAATATTGGATATAGGTTCAAAAACAATTAGTAAAATTAGTGGTATTCTCGAGGATATGTCTACTGTTGTTTGGTGTGGCCCACTTGGTTTATTTGAACTAAATCCTTTTCAGACAGGAACAGTTTCTGTTGCAAAAAAAATATCGACACTAACAAAAAATAAAAAAATTATTTCAGTGGCCGGTGGTGGTGATACAGTTGCTGCCCTAAGTCAATCAAATTATAATAAGGACTTTACATATATATCTACTGCAGGTGGGGCTTTTTTAGAATTATTAGCTGGTGAAATATTGCCAGGATTGGAAGTATTAAAAAATAAGGGAAAATAAAATGACAGATATTAATGAGATAGCAAAACAAATGGTAGCTCCTGGAAAAGGAATCTTAGCGGCTGATGAGAGTTCAGGTACTATTAAAAAAAGGTTTGATTCAATTAATGTTGAGTCAACAGAAGATAACAGAATGAATTACAGAAGAATTTTGTTTGAGACTGAAGAGGCAATGAAGAATTATATTTCTGGTGTAATTCTTTTTGATGAAACAATTAGACAATCAAATAAAGAAGGTAAAAAACTAATTGATACTATTAATGAAGCTGGTTCGCTTCCTGGTATTAAAGTTGATATGGGAGCCAAGGAATTGGCAATGATGTCTGGTGAAACTGTTACCGAGGGTTTAGATGGATTAAGGGAAAGATTAGAAGAATACTCAAGTTTGGGTGCTAAATTTGCAAAATGGAGAGCAGTCATTGCAATTTCCGATGAAATTCCCTCCTCTCTTTGTATTGATGCAAACTCTCATGCTCTTGCAAGATATTCTGCTCTTTGCCAAGAGGCAGGTATTGTACCTATTGTTGAGCCAGAAGTATTAATGGACGGCTCTCATTCAATAGAGAGATGTTATGAAGTAACAAAGAATACTCTTACAAAAGTTTTTGATGATTTAGTTAAACATAAAGTTGATCTAACAGGCATTTGCCTTAAACCTAATATGGTTATAGATGGAAAAAACTCCTCAAAGAAATCTTCACCAGAAGAAATTGCAAATATGACAGTCAATTGCTTCAAGGAAACTGTTCCATCAGAAGTTCCTGGAATAGTTTTTTTATCTGGTGGTCAATCTGAAGTTGAAGCAACTGAGAACCTTAATGCAATTAATAAAATTGAAGGAACTCCATGGAATTTAAGTTTTTCTTATGGTAGAGCTCTTCAAGCTTCAGCTTTGCAAGCTTGGCAGGGATTGCAGGAAAATGAACAGGAATGCTCAAAAGCCTTCCTTCATAGAGCAAAAATGAATTCTCTTGCAACAAAAGGTATGTGGACTAAAGATCAGGAAAACTAATATTAGGGATTTCTAATGAAGATTAATGGTAATGAGATTAAACCGGGTAATATAATTCAACACAATGATGCAATTTGGGTTGCAGTTAAGACTTCACACGTAAAACCTGGTAAAGGAGGAGCTTTTGCTCAGGTAGAATTAAAAAAAATACCAGATGGTACCAAGCTTAATGAGAGATTTCGTGCTTCAGAAACAGTAGAAAGATTAAGACTTGATAATAAACCATATCAATATTTATATACAGAGGGAAACCTTGCCTCATTTATGGATAAAGAAACGTATGAGCAAATTGAAGTATCTTTGGATTTTATAGGTGAAAAAATAGCATTACTTCAAGATGGAATGGATGTTGAAATTGAGAGTCATGAAGGAACACCTATTAATATTGCTTTACCAGATCAAGTAACTTTAATTGTTAAAGAGACTGAACCAACTGTAAAAGGACAGACTGCAGCTGCATCATACAAGCCAGCAATATTAGAGAATGGATTAAGAGTAATGGTACCACCATTCGTGCAAACTAATGAGAAAATTGTTATTAATACAGAAGAACTATCTTATGTTAAACGTGTTGATTAATGGACTCACCTCTTATAAATATCATGCAAAAGGCTGCAAAAAAAGCTTCGAGAGGATTAAGACGAGATTTTAATGAACTTGAAAATCTTCAGGTTAAAACTAAAGGGCCTGCAAACTTTGTAACAGCCTCAGATATAAGAACCCAAGAAATAATTTACGATGAATTATCATATGCAAAACCAGATTGGTCCTTTGTAATGGAAGAGTCTAAGCCAATAGAAAATAAAAATACAAAAGCCAGATTTATAGTAGATCCAATTGACGGTACAACAAACTTTATGCATGGAAATCCAAACTTTGCTATTTCAATTGCAGCTGAAATTAATGATCGATTAGAGGCAGCAATTATTTATTCCCCTATTACAGATGAAATGTTTGCAGCAGAGAGGGGCAAGGGATCTTTCTTAAATGATAAAAGAATAAGAGTAGCAACCAGAAAAAAACTCTCTGAGTCAATTTTAATAACAGGAATTCCTCATCTAGGAAGAGGTAATAAAAAATTATTTATAAAAGAAATGGATATAATTATTCCAGAAGTTGCTGGTATCCGAAGATCTGGTTCTGCAGCTCTTGACCTTGCATGGATTGCCGCTGGTAGGTACGATATTTTTTGGGAAAGAGGTCTTTCCATTTGGGATATAGCAGCTGGGGTTTTATTGGTACGTGAAGCAGGTGGTTTTGCAAAAGGGATTGATGGGAGTGATAAAGACCTTTGGAATGGAAATATAATATCTGGAAATGATGATATAATTTTAGCTTTAAGTGAAAAATTAGGTTTTTAATCCTTGCATGAGATACAAATGCAATGTAAAACGTTCAAAAAATAGGTAATAAAATGAAAAAAGATATTCATCCTGACTATCATATGATTACGGTTAAAATGACCGATGGCTCGAGTTTTCAAACACGTTCAACCTGGGGTGAAGCTAATGGTACTTTGGTTTTAGATATTGATCCAACAACACACCCTGCTTGGACTGGTGGTGGTCAAAAAATCCTAGATCGTGATGGAAGAGTTGGTAAGTTTAATAAAAAATTCGAGGGTTTTCTTGGTGAATCATCAAAAAAAGATAGTTCTAAAAAGAATACATTAGACAATTCTGAACAAGAAGAAACAAAATCCTAGTTATATTTATAGATTTTAATTAATTTAATTTTTAAAAATACTTTCAGCATTGTCCTTGGATAGTTTTTTCACCTCTATTTTCCTTTCAACCCTATCTATTTCTTCTTTCAAAGATAAAATTCTCTCCTCAAGCTCATTAATACTTAAATCATCAAGATATTCTTTTTTTAATTCATCAATAATTGACTGTTTTATTAAAACTTCATCTTCCATTAATTAATCCATTGATTATTCTTATTTTTTCAACAATATTATTAATAGTATAACCTAAGATTATTATTTTATAGATTTTTATACAGAATTTTTTACAAATTACATTTTATCTTATATAGATTGCCGATAGTAATTTATAAAAATTATTACCTTTGGAGAAAAATATGAATCAACCACTAATGCCTAAAGCTACAGCTGTTTGGTTAATAGATAATACAGCATTAACTTTTGAACAAATTGCAGACTTTTGCAGCTTACATATACTTGAAGTTAAAGGTATTGCTGATGGTGATGTAGATCATGGCATTAGAGGTGCTGACCCTATTGCTGCAGGTCAACTTACAAGATTAGAAATTGAAGATTGTCAAAAAGATAAAAATGCAAGATTAAAGGCTATTCAGAAAAGAGATGATCTACCCGAGGTTGCAAGAAGAGTTGGAAAGAAATATACCCCTTTATCTAAAAGACAAGATAGACCGGACTCTATCTTTTGGTTGGTAAGAAATCACCCTGAGCTATTAGATTCTCAAATTGGCAAACTTGTTGGAACAACAAAATCTACAATTCAGTCTATACGAGATAGAACACATTGGAATTCAGCAAACCTTACCCCTGTTGACCCCGTATCAGTTGGATTATGTACTCAAGTTGATCTTGATAACGCAGTTCAGAAAGCTTTTAAAAGAATTGAAAAGAGAAAAGCTGAAGAAGCAAAAAAATATGAAGGTGAAGGAATTTCAGCTCCTGAAAATATAATTAATGAGCAAGTAGAAGAAATAAATATTGAACAAAATGTAGAGCCAGTTAATCCAGTTAATACAGAGACTGAAACAGCTACAGAGGAAAAAACTGAAGAAAAAATATCTCCCGAAGAAAGCAATAATCAAGAGGAGAAAGAATATACTTCAGATAGTGTTTTTGCAAAGCTCAATGAGTTAAAAAAAGAAGATTAAAATAGAGAATTAGTGTGAACAAAAAATCTGATAAAAAAGCCTTAGTTTCAGTAGTTATGGGAAGTAAATCAGATTGGGAAACCATGCAAGATACATGCGAAATTTTAGATGAATTTAAGATACCTTATGAAACTAAAATAGTTTCTGCGCATCGTACACCCAATAGACTCTTTAATTACGCAAAAAAAGCAAAATCAAATGGTATTAATGTAATTATAGCTGGAGCAGGTGGAGCGGCTCATCTACCAGGAATGATTGCCTCATTAACAACATTACCTGTTCTTGGTGTACCTATTGAGAGTAAATCTTTAAAAGGAATTGATAGTTTATTATCAATACTTCAAATGCCAACAGGTGTTCCAGTTGGAACATTAGCAATTGGATCGGCTGGAGCAAAAAATGCTGCTTTGTTAGCTGTATCAATATTATCAAATAAAAATCCGCAAATTGCTAAAAATTTAGAAACTTGGCGGCAAAAACAAACAAAATCAGTAGCTTTAAGTCCAATTAATGACTAAGCCAATAATCGGAATATTAGGCGGCGGTCAATTAGGAATGATGCTATGCGATGCAGCAAAAAATATAGATATTGAAACTCATATTTTTTGTCCTGAGAATGACTGTCCATCTAAAGGAAGATCAACTTATTTCAGCGTTGGAGATTATACCAATGAAAAGGAAATAATTAAATTTTCAAATAATGTTGATTATATTACCTATGAATTTGAAAATATTCCCATTGAAACATTAGATTGTATAAAAGATCAGAAAAAAATAAGACCAGGGAAAAAAAGTTTATTATTAACCCAAGATAGACTAACTGAAAAAAAATTTTTAGATGAATTAGAAATACCTATTGCTCCATATAAAGATTTAAGAAGTATAGATGATATATCTTCTGCACAGGTTGAATTTACTGATAGCATTATAAAAACCAGAACTCTTGGTTACGATGGAAAGGGGCAATTTAGTCTAAAAGAATCTGATAATCCAAACGAAGTTTTTAATAAGATTCATAGTAATTCAATTATTGAAAAAAAAATACCTTTTGAATTTGAAGTATCTGTTATAATTGCAAGAGATATTGGAGGTAATACATCTTTTTTTCCTATAGGAAAAAATATACATGAAAATCACATATTGAAACATACATACAATCCAATAAGTCTATCTGAGAATCAAACTAAAAAACTAATTGATTATTCAAAAAAAATAATTACTAAACTTAATCACATAGGTGTTCTTGCGGTAGAATTCTTTATTGCAAAAGATCAAATCCTAGTTAATGAAATTGCTCCAAGAGTTCATAATTCTGGTCATTGGACTATTGATGCGTGCAACATAAGTCAATTTGAACAGCACATGATATGTGTATCAGGAAATGAAATTAAGGAAGTGGTGTTAAAAAATAGTGCCCATATGATTAATATTATTGGTGAGGAAATAGAAGATTGGTGTGATAAAAATAATACAGAAAATGTAAAAATTCACCTTTATAATAAAAAAGAAGTAAAAAAAGGTAGAAAAATGGGTCATGTAACCGAATTATTTAAAAAAGATAAAATTTTTTAATTTTTTAGAAATATAAATTATTTGTTTACTAGACATTATTAATCACCTTTGGTAAGCAAACTGAATAAATAATATTATAGGATTTATATGGAAGTTTCAGTAAGAGATAACAACGTAGAACAAGCGTTGAGAGTTTTAAAAAAGAAAATGCAGAGAGAAGGTGTTTTTAGAGAAGTAAAACTCAGGAACTGTTATGAGAAACCATCTGAAAAGAAAGCAAGAGAACATTCTGAATCTATAAGAAGAGCAAGAAAACTAGCAAGGAAAAGAGCTATGCGTGAAGGTCTTATTCCAATGAAGAAAAGCTCTGATGAAAGAAAATCTTATTAAATAATTATTAATCTTTATATACTAGTTGAAATATCTTCTGACATCTTTTTTGCATCATCGAGAAGCATCATAGTATTTTCTTGATAAAATAAATCGTTATCAATGCCCGCATAACCAATTCCAAGGCTTCTTTTAACAAATAAGACTGTTTTGGCGTTTTCAACTTCTAAAATAGGCATACCAAAGATCGGACTATTAGGATCAGATTTAGCTGCGGGATTAGTAACATCATTAGCACCTATTACAAATGCTACATCAGCTTGAGCGAAGTCTGAATTAATTTCAGTTAATTCATATATATCATCATATGGAACGTCAGCTTCAGCCAATAATACATTCATGTGGCCTGGCATTCTTCCTGCCACAGGGTGAATTGCATAAGTAACTTTAATACCAAGTTCTTTCAATTTATCTACCATCTCTTTAAGAGAGTTTTGAGCTCTAGCAACTGCCATACCATAGCCTGGAACTATAATTACTGAACTTGCATTTTTAAGAATAAAAGCAGCATCATCTGCTGAACCTATCTTAACAGGCCTAGTCTCTTTAACTTGTTCACCTCCAGTTCCTTCGTCACCAAATCCACCCATAATAACTGAAAAGAAAGATCTATTCATTGCTACACACATAATATACGAGAGAATTGCTCCAGAAGATCCTACCAATGCGCCTGTTATAACTAGAGCTAAATTATTTAGCGTGAAACCAATAATTGCTGCAGCAAATCCTGAATATGAATTCAGAACCGCTATTACAACTGGCATATCTGCCCCACCAATTGGTATTATTAAAAGTAAACCCAAAGTTAGAGAGAGAATACTAATAATTAGAAATAAGAGCTGATCATTTTGAGATCCAGCTAAAATCAAATATGCACAAACTAAAATGGTTGAAAAAACACCAATTGAAATAACATGTCTTAACGGAAGAATAACAGGAGCACTCTTCATTAAACCTTGCAGTTTTAGAAAAGCAATAACAGAACCTGAAAATGTAACAGCACCAACAAGAATCCCTAATAACATCTCAACCATACTAGCAGTAGCAATATATCCATTAACTTCTAAACCAAAAGCCGCGGGAGATAAAAAAGCTGCCCATGCAACTAAAACAGCTGACATGCCTCCCATAGAATTTAAAGCAGCTACCATTTGAGGCATATCAGTCATCGCGACTTTTTTTGATAAAAACGTACCTATTAAACCGCCAATTGAAATACCTGAGGCTATTAATATTAAATTTGGAAGAGAATTATCTTCAAGATTAAGTATTGTAACGGTGAATGCTATGAGCATACCTGACATACCAAGATAATTACCAATTCTTGCAGTTTCTGGTGAAGATAAACCTCTAATGGCAAGTATGAAAAATACTCCAGACAAAAGATATAAAGATGCTGTTAAATCTACTGACATAAAATCATTAAACATCTTTCTTCGCCTTTTTTTTGTACATTTCTAGCATTCGTTGAGTAACAAGGAATCCACCAAAAATATTAATTGAGGCAAAAATTAAAGCAAAGAAAGAGACGATTTTAGAGATTGTCCCAGATGTACCTGAGCTTTCAGTCCCCATAGCAATAATAGCGCCCACTATAATAACCGCTGAAATAGCATTAGTAACTGACATTAGTGGTGTATGAAGGGCTGGGGTTACAGACCAAACAACATAATAACCAACAAAAATAGCCAGAACAAAAATACTTCCATAATAAACTAAAGGACTAATATCCATAATTTTTACCTATTAAATTTATTTAACAAAACTCTCTGATATTTTACTATCTTTAATAATATTTACTGCCTCAACAATTTCATCTTCCCAATTTACTTTTTGATCAGCACTTAAATCAATAAACAATGATAAAAAAGAATAAAGATTTCTAGAGTATAAATTCGAGGCATCTGGAGCTAATCCCCCTATCATATTCATATCACCAATAATTGTTACACCACCGATTTCAGCATTTTCATTAGCTACTGTTAATGCACAATTTCCACCTCTTTCAATTGCCATATCAACTATAACAGAACCTGGCTTCATTGACTTAACCATCTCTTCAGTTAGCAAAGTAGGAGCAGTTTTTCCTGGAATAAGAGCTGAGCAAATAACAATATCTTGAGATTTTATGTGCTCAGCAATAAGTTTATTTTGTCTTTCTTGATAATCTTTTGACATTTCTTTTGCATACCCACCTGAGTCTTCTGAGTCTTCTTCTTCATCAACCATGATAAATGAAGCACCTAAGCTTTCACATTGTTCACCAGCTGCTCTTCTAACATCAGTAGCCGAAACTACAGCTCCAAGTCTTTTTGCAGTAGCAATCGCCTGTAATCCGGCAACTCCAACTCCCATAATAAAAATTTTTGCAGGAGCAATCGTACCAGCTGCTGTCATCATCATTGGCATCGCTCTATTATAAAGAGATGCACTATTAATTACTGCTTTGTATCCAGCTAAATTAGATTGTGAGGATAAAACATCCATTGATTGTGCTCTGGGTGACCTAGGAATTAACTCCATTGAGAAGGCGTTAACTCCTTTCTTGGATAAAAGCTCTAATTTTTCTTGATTATCGTATGGGTTTAGTAGGCCTATTAAACATGCGCCCGATTTAATTTTATTAATAATATTATCACTAGGAATTCTTACACAAAAAATTATATCAGCATCTGAAATGCCTTCTTGACTATCATCAATGATAACACCCAAAGATGAATAATCTTCATCAGTAAATTTACTTAAATGGCCGGCACTTTTTTCTAAAAAAATTTCAAAGCCTTCTTTAATAAACTTTTTTGCAACGTCTGGTACTAAAGCTACACGCTTCTCATCTGTTGCAGTTTCTTTAACAATATATATTTTCATCTAACATATCTTTTTTAAAAATCGGGTAATATTAGTTACGTCAAAAAGATAATGTTTTCTAGTCTTTTTTTTATTTATTGTGAATTAGTTAAAAAAAATTAGTTTATTTTTGATATTTTTCTTTCCACTCTTTATGAGGCATACCATAGATAATTTCTCTTGAGTCATTTTTTGAAATATCGTCTCCAAGTTCGATTGAAGATTCTTGATACCATCTTGATAAACAATTCCTGCAAAAACCTGCTAGATTCATAATATCAATATTCTGGACGTCGGTTCTTTCTTGAAAATGTTTAATTAATTTTCTAAAAACAGCTGCTTCAATTTGTGTTTTTTTTTCTATTTTCAACTCTGACCTCCCATTTTAATTTACTTTGCTAAAGATGGATATAACTTTTTACTGAACAAAACTGGATTATCACTATTCAATAATAAAGGTTTGGATAAAATTTCTGCAAAATGTTTTTGATCACTTTTCTTTGTAATTAAATCTTGCCTAATTTCTATTAAGATATTTGATAAACCATTAACAGTTGCATGTTTATAAATAGTGTCGTTCTTTAACCTACCAGTATATGGTTGATTATCTCCAATAATTAAATCTGGTCTATTTTCTTTAAAATATTTAAAAAAAATGTCAGGAAGTCGCTCATCATTATCCCATAGAATTCCAATATCAATGTCTCTCTTCTTATTTTTCCAAAATGGTGTAAAGCTATGAATAGAAATTATGGCAGGATATTTTTGATTATCAATTTTTTGTTTAATTAATCCTGAAACCTTATCATGATAAGTATTATAATAATTTTCTATTCTTTTATTTTTTTCATCACTTTCTCTAAAATTACAAACATTTTTATTACCCTCAATTATTTTATCATCGGAAATTTTCATTACTAGAGTGGGGTCATCAACACCCCTGTTAGGATCAATTAATAATCGAGAAAAATCAGACATTACTAAAGGACAATTTAAAATTTTTGATAAATGAGTAGCAACTTCTTTAGCACCAATGTCGTAGGCTATATGCGTACTTAAAAGTTTATTATCTAATCCTAAATTCTGGAAATTAGATGGAATATTATTAGAAGCATGGTCACAAATAATTAGAAAATTACTTTCATAATTATGATTGTTATTTATTTCAGCATTTCTGGGATTTATTTTAAGATTATTAATTTTTTTTCTCTCTTTAGTGCTTTAGGAAATCCAAGGTGCACAAGCTGATTATCAAATACCTAATAATTAAACATAAATAATTATATAACTTTAATATTAAATACAAAGCAAAATATAAATCAATGTTTTTTTATGACTTACGTGCGATAATTCGTCCCACTTTGTTCTATATGGCTACGATAAATAAAACTTTTACTTTTTCATTTATTAAAAATATTTTTTATAAAAGATTTTAACAAAAATAAAATGAATCTGTTAAAAATAATTATGAATAATAAAGAGTTTATTGAGAGAAAAACAAAAATTCTAGCAACTCTAGGCCCATCTTCTAATACAATTAAAAAAATAATTGAACTTTCGAATGCTGGAGCGAATGTATTTCGTTTAAATTGCTCTCATTTAAATGAAAAGGATTTGGAAGAGTATATAAAAAAAATAAGAAGAGCAGAAAAAATAATAAAAAAACCAATTGGTATTTTAGTAGATTTACAAGGACCCAAATTGAGAATTGGTGAGGTTTCAAAAAATCAAAATCTTTTAAAAAAAGATGATATTTTTATTTTAGATAATTCAAAAGAGATAGGAAATAATAAAAGAGTTTATTTATCTAATAAAAAAATATTTAATTCAGTAAAAAAAGGTCATTTAATTCTAATTGATGATGGTAATATTCATATTAAAGTAACTAGCATTAAAAAGGATATTATTAGAACTAGGGTTATTCAGGGTGGAATTCTAAAATCTAATAAGGGTCTTAACCTACCCCATTCTGATATAAAAACTTCTGCTTTATCAACATCTGATAAAAAGTTTGTAAAAGTGGCTTCAAATTTAGATGTTGATTGGATAGCTCTATCATTTGTTCAGAAACCATCGGATATTAGAGAACTAAGAAAGATTTGTAATAATAAAATTTCAATTATGGCTAAAATTGAAAAACCTTCAGCATTAAAATATATAAATAAAATATGTGAAATTGCTGATGGTATTATGATTGCACGAGGTGACTTAGGCGTCGAGCTTCCTATTGAAACAATACCTGGTTGGCAAAAGAAAATAATACGTACTTCAAGATTAAAAGGTAAACCAGTTGTTGTTTCAACTCAAATGCTAGAGTCCATGACATCATCTTTAACTCCAACAAGAGCTGAGGTATCAGATGTAGCAAATGCAGTATTTGAAGGTGCTGATGCAATTATGTTATCCGCAGAATCCGCATCTGGCCAATATCCAGTCGAAACTGTTAAAATGATGCACAAAATTGCTTTCAGTACAGAAAACGAAAAAAATTATAATAGCATTATAGCAAATCAAATTGAACAAACACCAAACACAACTCCTGATGCAATTGCCACAGCAGCAAAAACTCTTGCGGATGAATTATCTTCTCCAATCATTGTTTGTTATACAGAGTCGGGGTCAACTGGTATCAAAGTTTCAAGAGTTAGGCCTAGCCAAACTATTATTACGATTACACCAGTTATCGAAACAGCAAGGAAATTATCCTTAGCATGGGGTGTTTTATGCTTTCTTCAAAAAGATGAAAAAAATTTAGAAAAAATGATAGAATCCACAAAAATTACTGTTAAAAAAAGTGGTTTAGCTAGTTCTGGTGATAAAGTGGTTATTACAGCTGGTTTACCGCTTAAAGTTCAAGGAACAACAAATTTAATAAGGGTTACTAGTATAAAATAAAATTAACCTTGTCTTGCTTTGAAACGAGGATTAGTTTTGTTAATTATATACATACGGCCTTTTCTTTTAGCCACACGATTATCCCTGTGTCTACCTTTTAGAGATTTTAAAGAATTTCTTACTTTCATCTTATTTTTTCCTGTATTCGTGAGGAAGCTAGATTGATATTACGATTATGTCAATATTTGTTAGGTATTTTAATATTTGTTCACTAATATTCAAAATAATAAGGAATAAAATGACGAAAAAATATGATTATGCAATTGTTAGTGGAGGTTTTGATCCTGTTCATGTTGGGCATTTGAGAATGTTTCAAGATGCAAAAAAATTATCGGATAATGTTATAATTCTTCTAAATAATGATGATTGGTTGATTAGAAAAAAAGGCAAACCTTTTATGAACCAAAAACAAAGAAAAGAAATTTTAGAGGAATTCGAAAGTATAACAGAGGTGATAATTCAAAAATCAAGCGAGAAAAGTAGTAGTTTAGCAATTGAAGAATTCGCTGAAAATAATCAAAAAAAGAATATTTGTTATTGCAACGGAGGTGATAGAAGCAACATAGAAAATATAAGAGAGGCAGATACTTGTAAAAAACTTGGTATAGATCTTGTATTTGGTGTTGGAGGTGAAGAAAAAATAGAAAGTAGCAGTGAATTAACTAAAAATTATTTAGGAAATATTGAAGAGAAACCATGGGGAAATTACCACATCATTGCTAAAAATACTGGTTATCAAATTAAAGAGATAAGAGTTTTTGAAAATTCAAAACTATCTCTTCAAAAACATAAAAGTAGGTCAGAATTTTGGCAAATAGTTAAAGGGGAGTGTAAAATAATAGTTGAAGAAAAAATATATTTTTTAAAGGAAAAAAATCACATATATATTCCAGAAAATACTATTCATAGAATTGAAAATATTGGAAAAGAAGAACTTATATTTATCGAAATCCAACTTGGTAAAGATTTAAAAGAGGATGATATCATTAGGTTAGAGGATGATTATGGAAGAGTCTAATTTTTCAAAATACAAAAATGCTCCCTATTTAGAACTTGAAAATTATAAAGCCCCAAAAGGAATTAAATCATACTTTGTTACAATGGATGATGGAGTAAATTTAAGAGTATGCCATTGGATTAATGATAGTAAATTATCGAAAGGTACAATTTTTTTACAACAAGGACATAATGAATTTATTGAAAAATACTTTGAGACTATTCAAGAATTTTTAGACAGAAAATACTCGGTAATTGCTTTTGATTGGAGGGGACAAGGCATGTCTGATCACCAACTTACCAATATTCACAAATCCTATATCAAAGATTATAAAAGGCATGACAAAGATTTAAAATATATTTTGGAGGTAATTATTGAAAAAAATTTCCCTAAACCACTAATTGGGATTGGTCACTCTATGGGCGGATGCTTAATGTTGTCAGCATTTCACGAACATCCAAATAGCTTTTCTAAAGGCATATTATCTGCACCAATGCTAGGATTTAAAAATGAAAGATTTTTAAGAGCGGCATCATCGATAATGAACATTCTTAGAAGAGATACGGATTATCTTTTAGGTTCAAGGCCAAATATGGGCAGAGAAACCCCTTTTGAAGAAAATGATCTTACAAGTGATCCTGTGAGGTATGACAGAATTATTAACTTGGTAAGAAAACATCCAGATATAAGATTATGGGGCGTTACAAATTCTTTCGCAAAGGCTGTAAATAAAAGATTTAAAATAATGCGTTCAAAAAATTGGGCAGAAAAAATAAAATTAGAGATATTCATTATTAACAGTCTTGACGATAGTGTTGTAGATCCCAATAAAACTTTAGAAATGTCGAGAAGAATACAAAATTCAAAAATTTTGGATTTTAAAGGGTGTATGCACGAAATTTTTATGGAAAAAGATTTTCATAGAGCTAAAATGTGGAAAGGCATAGATGACTTTCTCAGAAATACAAAATAATCACTATATTGGAACTAAATCAAAAGCTATGCTTATTCGATTTGAGTTGTTTTTTATTGGTGCAGTTGAATGAAAAAGTGAAGAAGGGAAAATTATGATATCACCAGTCTTAGGGCCCAATCTCTTTTCTGGAAATTTTTTATCCTCCACTGGATAATTACCCCCATGCAAACCAAATATTATATCGCCCTCCCCAGTTGAAACGTCTTTTGGAATATCCAAATAAATACTACCACTTAGCCACCCTTTTTCATGAATATGAGAATCTAGATAACCTTCATTTTGAATTTTAATGACCCATCCATTTATAAAAAAATTTTTTGGAAAAAGATTGATCATATCACAGCTATTTTTAAAACTTTTTTGATAGAGCTTTATCTCTCTTTTAATAATTTCCAAAAGAAATTGAATACTTTTGTTGTTTCTTAAAAATAAATTACCAGCGGTTTGTTTGCCTTTATTGAGAAGATTTTGTTTTCTATAAATATTTGAGTCTTGATTTATAAAAATTAATAAATCATTTATTAAATTTTTATTTAAATTACCTTTTAATAAGTTTTTTTTATAAATAAAATTTAAAGGGTCTTTACAAAAACTATAATTATCTATTCGACTATACCTAATAGATGCATGTGAGCTTAAAGACGCAATTTTTGGGGATTTAATAGATTGGTTAATAGCATGATCTAATTTTTTATAAAAATTATCTTTATCATTTAAATAGTATAAACATTCTAACTGTTCAGCTAAATTAGAGTTATCTTTTGTTTCTTGAAAAAGATTTAATGCCTTTTTATATGATTTATTTTTTTTATATATAGATGCGAGAAGATTTTTGGAATCAGGAAAATTTTTATCTAAATTTATTGCCCTTTCTAATAAAAAAGTAGCCTTTTTAAAATTTTTTTCTCTTTCATAAACTTGACCTAATCCAAAAAGCGATAGAACAAAGTCTTGATTAAGTTCGAGGCTTTTTTTGTACATAGCTTTTGAAATATCATTTATTCCAGTATAAAATAATAATTCTCCGTAAACAGCATAGAAATATGGATTTTCAGGGTCTAGATTTATTAATTTTATAAGTGATTTCTCAGCGTCAGCAAATTTCATAAGGCGTCTGCATACAATTGAATACAAAAGCAAAGCTTCTTTATTTTCACTATTTTCCCTAAGGAATTTATCTAGAGAAAACTCTAAATCTTTATATTTTTTATTTTTAAAAAGAGACTTAAATTCCTCCAAGGGGTCTTTGCTTTTATAATTCATTTTCTTTAAGCACCTATCGATACAATTTACTCAATTGGTATTATATCAAATGCAAGCGTTATTCTCTGTTCATTTGACTCAAAAGGAACAGTCCCATGAAATATAGAAGATGGAAATAAAACCATATCCCCTCTATTAATATCAACTATCCTCTGTTCATAAAATTTTCCGTCTGTTGGATAATTTGATCCATGCTTACTAAAAACAATATCGCCATCATATTTATCTAATTTTTTTGGTCTTTTTAGGTAGAGACTTCCACTCATCCACCCCTCTTTATGCATATGAAAACCGAGAGTTCCTCCTTCATTCATTACTATTAACCATCCATAGAGAAAAAAATTTTTAGGCCAATGTTCTATAAAATCTGATTTTTTTGAGGCCATCTTCTCTTTATAAACATCAATTTTATGCATAATTATTTTTTTTAATTTTTGAATAGGCTCCTCTTCAACTAAGAAAATATTACCAGTAGATTGAACTCCATTTGTGAGCAATGATTGGGCTTTAGTAGAAATTTTTAAACGATTGAAGCAATTTAAAAGATCTTCAACAAGTGAATCATTATAATCCTTAACTTTGTAAAGATTAGTTTTTTGAATAAATGAAAAAGTGTCATTACAAAAATTATAATTGTCCTCTTTGTCAAATCTTATAGCTGCATGAGCGCTTAAAGTTGCCGCCAAAGGATGCGGGGAAGAGTTTTTAGAGAATTCATCAAGTTTTTTGTAAAAATTTTCATAATCCCCCAGCATGTAATAACATTCCAACTGTTGGCATTTAGATAATTTTTTTGATGAAAAGTCATAATATTTTGCTGCTTCAGAGTAATTCTCAAGTGCCCTGTAGGAATTTGCCATTGTTATATAGATTGCTTCCTCTTTTGGATTAACACTCAAAGCTTTTTTATAATAATTTATTGCCTCCTCGTTTTTACCTTTATTTGCTTGAATAACTCCAATTTGATTAAGTGAGTTCCAATTTTTTGGATTCAGTTTTATAGCATGCTCATGACACTGTTGGGCCTGTTCAGCTTTTCCTATGTCAAAAAAGAAGTTACCCGCATTAGAATAAATAAAATCCTTTTTTGGATTTAAATTAACTAAATGTGTAAAGACCTCTATTGCTTTATTTGTATTACCAAGGTTTTTATATGCAACAGCGAGGGAATTTAGAGCATCAAAGTTTTTTTCATCTTTTTTAAGAATAAATAATGAAGCATTTTTTAGTTCTTCATAATTTTGACTCCTAAAGAAGACTGGTAAATCATTTAAACTATATTCTTTAGTAGTTTTTTTCATTTTATCAAACCATACAGCTTAAAAAACTGATTTTAATATAATTATTTGTTTATATCTATTATTATCATATATAAAATCAGATTATAACTTTATAACACTGATTAAAGTTGGGCGCGTAGCTCAGCGGTAGAGCACTACGGTGACATCGTAGGGGTCGCTGGTTCAAACCCAGCCGCGCCCACCATTGATAGGATATTGAGAAAAATATGAATAAGGATAACTACAAAAAACTATCAATTGAAATTGAGAATATTAGAAAAAATTCTTCTATTGCAGAACTAGCGGAAAATTTTATAAATCTTGAAAAGAAATTTCCAAATAATACATTAATTCTTCAAAATATAAGCAAGGCTTTTTTGGATATTGGGGAAAACTCAAAAGCGTTAGATTATCTTTTAAAAGCAAAAAAAGAAGAGCCAGACAATTTTTCAATCTACTTTAATTTAGGTACTTTATATAAGAAATTCAAAAAAGATGATGAAGCTATCATTAATTATGAAAAGTCTATATCACTCAACAAAAAATTTGTACCAGGATTGAATATATTGGCTGATATTTACCTAAATAAAGGAAAATTAACAAAGGCAATTGAATACTATAAAAAATCCGTAAATTTAGATATGTCAAAAAAAAATATTAATGCAATTAATAAATTAGGAATCGCTATTATAAGTATTTTTTTAAAGGATAAGGATATTAAAAAATTACGTGAAGCAAAAAAATATTTTGAAAAAACTCATGAATTAGACAGAGATAATGATATTTTTTATAGCCAATTAATAAGTTTTTATCATTTATCGGGAATGAAGAATGAAGCAATTTTTCATTCAAAAAATAGAAATGGTGTTTTCATAATTTAGAAAATTTAAATTATTGATGAATATGGATTGTATACTTGATCATGGAAAAAATTAATATAAAAAATAATGATATAAAAAATTTTATTGGATCATGGAAAATTGATAATGAAGATTTATTAAATCAAACTGTTAATTTTTTTAATAAAAATCTTGAACGCCAAAATCCAAGCCTTGATTCAAGTGGTAAAATCAATAAGAAAGAGAGAGATTTCTTAGAATTAATCATTACACCAAAAGAAATTAGAGAGAAAAAATTAAATTTTTTTTCGACTTATGTTGATGTTTTGAAAGTATGTTTTCAAGAGTATAAAAAAAATTGGAATTTTCTTCAAAGCTGGGAAAAAATGTATTTGGGAGAATTTAAAATTGAAAAATATTTAGTTTCTGGACACCATCTTGCTTACCATTGTGATATTAATAACATTAACTCCTCACATAAAATTTTTTCATGGGCAATATATTTAAATGATTTTAACGAAAATGAGGGTAGTGTAGATTTTCTATATCAAGGTCTCTCAATCAAGCCAAAAAAAGGCTCTATTCTAATTTTTCCTGCTGATTGGACCCACATTAACAGAGAAAATATTATGATGGAGAATGAGAAATTTGTTTTGAGGGGATGTTTTCATTTTCCAGATACCTTGAGCGAAGACTAAAGAGCTTACTTATATTAAAACTTTTATAAGTTAAAAAACTAATAATATACGAATCAAATTACTCTAACCTTGAAAAATTTAATTTAATAACCAATTAATCAACATAATGTTTTTTAATTAATGGAGGTGGATAAAATGTTATTAGAAGGATTAGGAAAAGTTTCTTTTGTAAATGGAATTTTGAGAATACAGGCATTAGCGGTAGCTGCAGATGGAAACATGAAAGAGTCAGGTAATATTGAAATACCTGGAAATATGGTTGCTGATGTTATTAATGGACTAAGTGCTGGTGCAACTGGAATATCTGAGAAGTTAAACGAAAATGCTTCATCCAGTAAAAGTGATAAATCTAGCAAGAAAGAAAAACCATCTAAAAATAAAAAGAAATAGTTAATGAATAAAATCTTTTTACATTCATTTTTTGTAATAAAAATAACTTTTATTACTATTTTTACCATACTGCCAATTCATGCAGCAGATGATATTGAAAATTTTGTGGTAAATAACTCACAATTGTCATTTTCGAAAATTCTCATGGAAACAAAAACAATTGGCGAGGATGAATATTTTGATTTTATTCGAAGTAGTATTATTGAACAGCCAGAATTTTTATATGCAAACTCTAATTATACGGAGAAAAGTGAATCATTAAAATTTGCTCAGAGACAAAGGTGGCCAGAATTATCAACTAGAATAATTAATGATCATGTTTTAGAAAGAGATGTAAGCGAACAAAACTCTCTAAGAAAAAGACAAGATGACAGCTTTGATGCTGCAATAGAATTATCACAACCAATATACTCTGGTGGAACTATCAATGCACAAATAAGAAAATCAATCACAGATAAAAATTTATCAGAGGTTGAAAGAGAAAATGCATTATCAATGCTTATTTTAGATGCAAATAGAATTTATCTAAATGCTGTTAAATCTTATACAATGTTTAATCACGCTGATAAAATGGTAAACGAAATTGAGCCTTATCTTAATAAAGTAAAAGAAAGAGTAGATTTAGGCATATCTGATCCTATTGAATTGGCATTATTTTCAATTAAATACAATTCTCTTAAATCAAAATCTCAAATTCTAAAAACTGAGATGAACAGGGATATTGGTATATTTGAGTATTTTTTTGGTGTTAAGTTTAATTCCATTTATTTTCCTAATATTTTTGTTCCAGAAATAGAAATGGATAAAAATAATGAAGCCTATGAAGTTAAGGCTTCTAAACTAAATTTTGAGGGATCAAAGGAAGATACAAATATAGTAAAAGGTGAATTCAGGCCAAAGTTTGGTTTTAATACACGATATACAATCTACGATTTAGATGAGGATGATAATGATACAGATATAAGAGGTGGAATTTTCTTCTCCATGCCAATATTCACATTCGGAAGGTCAACTGCAAAAATTTCTGCATCTAAAGCAAAGGAAAATGCGCTTAAAATGTCTATAGATGTTGAAAGAAAAAATGATGATGTCGCAGAAAATGAAGTTGTTAACCTTGTAAAAAGTGCTTTCAATACAAGAGAAGATATTATCAATTCACTAAATGATACAAAAAATCAAAGAAGAATAATTAAAAACAGACTAGACTCTACCAACTTTTCTCCAGAAAGTTTTGTAACAAGTAGTATTGAGGAGATTGATTTACTGAATCAAGCTTTATCGATAGAAATGAATATGTTGCATGGATATTTTACTTTCCTTCACCAAAATCAATCTTTAACCTCACATTTAAGGATTAGATTATGAGTGAAGCCAAAAAAAAACAAACTTTAAGTGAACATTGGTTTTGGGGTTCTCTATTAAAGAATAAAGGAACATATGTTCAAATTGCACTTGCTTCAATTTTTATTAATCTATTTGGCCTGGCTAGTGCTTTTTATATTATGACTGTTTATGACAGGGTTATGCCAAATTCAGCCTATAACACTCTTATTGCTCTAACAATTGGTATGGCAGTAGTTATTTTATTTGATTTCTTAGTAAAGCTCTTACGAGCCTTTTTTGTTGATATGGCTGGAAACAGTATGGAAAAAGATATTAATGACTCTCTTTTTAAAAAAATAACTAGCCATGATCATCAATTCCTAAATAAAACATCTGGTGTTGCTCACACAGTAAGGGAGTTTGAGGGGGTAAGAGATTTCTTTACATCCGCAAGTATGGTTGCTTTTATTGATCTTCCATTTATGTTCTTATTTTTATTTGTTATTTATACAATCGCAGGACCTTTATCAATTGTTCCTATTCTTATTGTACCTTTAGTTTTAGGTGTATCAGCTATTATTCAACCAATTTTAAAAAGATCTAGTGATAAAAATTTGATAAACCAACAAGGAAAAATGATTGTTTTACATGAACTATTAAATAATGTTGAAACGGTAAGGACAATAGCAGGTGGAAAATTTTTACATAACAAATGGAATTCTAGTGTTGAGAATCAAAGTAAAAATGCAACTAGCGCAAGAGGTATTTCAAACTTTGCAGTTACATTTTCTCAAACTAGTTTGCAGATAGCACAAGCAGGTATTGTCTGCTATGGAGTTGTTCTAGTTGGCTCATTAGATATAACATCAGGTGCATTGATTGCATGTGTGATTTTATCTGGAAGAGTTTTATCACCATTAGTTCAAGCTGGACAATTACTCACCAAATTTAACCATGCGTTATCAGCTTTTAAGAAAATTGACGAATTAATGCAAATTGAGTCTAGAGATGATCTTACAAAAGACTATAAAGCGACGTCCCTTAATAGTGGTGATATAAAACTTAAAGATTTGTCTTATGATATAAATGAGATTGCTATTTTAAAAAATATAACTTTGGATATAAACGATGGAGAAAAAGTGGGCTTCGTTGGTAATATTGGGAGTGGAAAAACATCACTATTAAGAAATATAATTGGTTTTTACTTACCTACTAAAGGAAATGTAACTTTGAGTGGGTATGATTTAAAAAATATTCCATCTGAGGAATTAAGAGATTATATTGGATATTGTCCTCAAAAGATTGATTTATTTACTGGTAGTATTTTAGAAAATATTAGCACTGGAATTGAGGGTATTACAGAGGATGATGTAATTGAAGCAGCGAAATTATCCTGTGCGCATGATTTCATAACAAAGATGCCTGGTGGCTACAATTATATTTTAAATGATAACGGATCAAATTTATCTGGAGGTCAAAGACAAGCTATAGCCCTAGCAAGGTGTTTGGTAAGAAAACCAAAAGTATTAGTGTTAGATGAACCTACAAGCTCTATGGATGGCAATACCGAAGAAAAGATTATTAATAATCTTTTATCCCTTTCATACAAACCAACCGTTATTGTTTCAACACACCGAACAAACCATTTAGCAAGAGTTGATAAAATAGGCATCCTGATAGATGGCCAATTAGTACAATATGGTCCAAGAGAAAAAATCTTAAGACAAAGTAATGAAAAGGTTGAAAACTAAATGAAGAACCTTTTAGAAAAAATAAAATTATTTATTCATAACTTTTTTAATTCTATCAATAGAGAAAAATTTGAAAGTCTTATACCCTATTTGGTTCCGGAGTTTTGGGCATCAAATAGAAAATCTTTTTTACTATTTTGGTTTATCGGCATATTTACAATATTTTTTTTAATTTGGGCATCTTTTGCAGAAGTAAATCAAGTTGTCAGAGCGCAGGGAACTGTTGTTCCAGACTCTAAAGTACACCTTGTTCAGTCAGGCATTTCTGGTCCAATACAAAAAATAAATATCAAGCTTGATGATAAGGTTGAAAAAGGAGATGTACTTTATTTAGTTGATCAAGCTAATACACAAAAGTTTTATGATTTAGCCAAGAAAGAATATGAAACCCGTTTAAGAAAAGTGGAAATATTAAGAAATCTTGTTAGCAGTGGATCGGATTCTGAATTTAGACTATTAGATGAAGAGCTATTGTTAGTAGACGCTGAAGGAAGGTACAATTCAGCTAAAAAAAATCTCGAATTTTCGACTGTAAAAGCTCCAATATCAGGTAGTATTAGTAATCAAAATGTTACAAATATTGGACAATTAGTATCCTCAGGTGACTTGCTCTCAGAAATTGTCCCAAAAGATGATTTCCTAAAAATCGAAGCTTTTATAAATCCAAAAGATATTGCCTATGTAAGACAAGGTCAAAAAGCTAAAATAGCTTTTTCAGCCTATGATTTAGCTATTTACGGACAATTTGAAGGTATTGTCAAAAAAGTAGCAGCCAATACAACATCGAACAAAGAGGGAGAAACCTATTATCCTGCTATTATAGAATTAAACTATGAAGATATAAAAAACTCTGACAGAAAAGTTATTCTTCAATCTGGTATGATTTCTGATGTATCGATCATTGGGGAAGAGAGAACAGTAATTAGCTATGTTCTCAATCCTATCACAAAACTTTCAAAAAGAGCTTTACAAGAGTGATTTAATTTTTTTCTAAATTTTTAACGTAATTAGATGCCTCTAATAATGTATCAAATGTACCTGTATCAAGCCAAGAAAAGCTTGAGTCTAGTTTTTTTACATTTAATTTTTTGTTGTTTAAATAAATCATATTTAAATCTGTAATTTCAAATTCACCTCTATTAGATTTTTTTAGTGTATGAGCTAATGATGAAGCACTTTTATCATATATATACAAACCCGTAACAATCCAATTTGTTTTTGGATCTTTTGGCTTTTCCTCAATTGATAAAACCTTAAAATCTTCATCAAAATCTATAACACCAAATCTTTCAGGAGTATCAGACTCTATACAAAAAATTGTTGCACCTTGATTATTATTGATAGCGTCAATTAATAACTCATTAAAATTTGGTCCAAAAAAGAGATTATCACCTAAAATAAGCGCAACACTTGAATTATTTATCCAATCCTCACAAATCATTAATGATTGAGCGATTCCCTCAGGTTCTTTTTGAACGATATAATCAATATTTACACCCCAATCGGTTCCATACCCCAAGAGTTTTTTAAAATTTTCTTGATCCTCTTTTGTTGTAATAATCATAATTTCTTTAACTCCAGCATTGACTAAGACTGATAAAGGATAAAAAATCATTGGTTTATCATATACCGGTAAAAGTTGCTTTGAAGTAATTTTTGTTAACGGGTAAAGGCGCGTACCTGCTCCACCAGCAAGAATAATACCTTTAATATTTTGATTATTATCAATACTCATTTAAATCTCATCTAAAATTTGAGGCAAGGCTTTTCTTACAACTAACTTAACAGAGTCTTCCCAGGAAGAAAATTTTATATCATTTTTTAAATAGTAATCAAAATCAGTATATAGTCTTGTATCATTAGATCTCTTAGCATCAGATTTCCATTCACTTAATTTTATAGGTATTAATTCTGTATCTAAGGATCTTTGTAAAATAATTTCTAATTCACTGAAAATAATTTTAGCAACTGAGTACCAGGTTGAAAAACCAGGAGAACAAAAATGAAATATTCTTTCATTAGTATTTATATTTTTCTTATATAAATCAATAATTTGTACAATATTTGTTGAAAAATCTTTAGCAAATGTCAAAGAAATTTTTTGATCAGAAACTACTCTTACATGAGGATTTGTGAGCAATAATTTTATCATATTCTTTACAAAGTTAGTTCCATACTGACTAAAAACTGAAGAAAAACGAATTATAATTCCCGATTTATGATTTGTTAAAACAGCATTCTCACCATTAGACTTAGTTAGACCATAAAAATTAACTGGGGATTTATTGTCATTAGGATGAAAAGGAGCTCTTAAAGTTTCTCCAAATACGTAATCTGTAGAAATATGAATAAGATTGATATTTTTAGTATCAGCCTCCTTTGATAAAATCTCAACTCCTATATGATTAATACTTTTGCTAATATCTCTTTTTTTTTCTGCACCATTTACATCAGTATATGCACCTAAATTAATAATGTAGTCAAAATTATCATTATTAAGGAAGTTTTTAATTGACCCTTGATCCGCCAAATTAAGTTCCTTAGAAGAAGGAAAAAAAAATTCAAAATTGGTTTTATACTTTTGATTTTTTATTTCGGTTCCAACTTGACCTGACCCACCGATAACTAAAACTTTTAAATTTTTGTTATAGTTTTCCAAGTCTTTCACCTGAATATTTTTTTTCATTCAAATTTAAATAATTTTTATTATTTAAATACCATTCAACTGTATCCTTAATACCCTCTTCCCAAGAGAATATAGGCTTCCAGCCTAATTCTTTCATTTTACTGCTGTCAATTGCATATCTAAAATCATGCCCTGGACGATCTTCAACAAAATTAATTAATTCATTATATGAAAAATTCTTTAGAGGAAGTATTTCATTTAAAATATTGCAAATACTATTTATAACTTCAATATTTTCAATCTCACAATTACTACCAATGTTGTACTTCTCTCCAATAATTCCTTTATCTAAAACTTGTAATAAACCCTTTACATGATCTTCAACCCTAATCCAATCTCGAATCTGTTTACCGTCCCCAAAAACTGGAATTTTCTCCCTTTTTAAACATTTATTTATAGTTAAAGGAATTAATTTTTCTGGAAATTGCCATGGTCCGTAATTATTAGAAGTATTTGTTATTATTAGCGGTAATTTATAAGTTTGATACCAAGCTCTAACTAAATGATCTGCTGATGCTTTTGAGGCTGAGTAAGGACTATTTGGTTTATAATTATTATCTTCTATGAATGGTTGATCATTTTGACCAAGAGAGCCATAAACCTCATCAGTAGATATATGAATAAATCTAAAATTTTTTTTATTTTTCGTATCTAAATTTTTCCAATACGAAAGGCTTTCATTTAATAAATTATATGTTCCTAATATATTAGTTTCAATAAAAGAACTTGGACCATCTATTGATCTATCAACATGAGTTTCAGCTGCTAAATGAAAAACGGCGTCAGGTTGAAAATTTGTAAAAATATCCTTTATTTCATTACTTTTGGAAATATCAGCCTTAATTAACTGATAGTTGGTTTTATTAGTAACTTGGGTAGCATTAATATTTGCTGCATATGTAAGATTATCGATATTAAGAATTTCAATATCATTATTTTTTGAGAGAGATCTAATCAAACATGACCCTATAAAACCACAACCCCCAGTAATTAATATTTTATTGTACAAAAAATTCTCCTTAAAAATCTATCTTCTCACGAATATCACTCCAAAAAGGTAACTCTAAATCTTTGTCCGATATTATTAATTTCTTTTCATCAATGGGCCAATTTATTTTAAAAAAAGGATCATTCCATCTCAAACCCTGTTCAAATTCCTTATTATAATAATTATCAACTTTATAAATAACTTTTGTATCGTTCTCTAATGTGCAAAAACCATGCGCATAGCCTTTGGGTATATACAACCAACCGTCTTTTGGAGTTAAAATACAAGAGGAATAAGTTTCAAAATTACTAGAATTTCTTTTAAGATCTATAAAAACGTCAAATATTTTACCTTTTTCAACTTTGACTAGCTTAGACTGAGCATAAGGATTTATTTGAAAATGAATGCCTCTTAAAGTATTTGCATAAATTGAAAAAGAGGAATTATCTTGAATAAAATCATCCATTATTCCCAATTCAGCCATCTTTTTTTTATTATATATCTCGGCAAAAGAACCTCTTTTATCCTCTATAACATCAGGCAAAATATTAATAACATCATTAAAAACAACTTTCTTTCT
This sequence comes from uncultured PS1 clade bacterium, assembly GCA_902626605.1. Taxonomy (GTDB): domain Bacteria; phylum Pseudomonadota; class Alphaproteobacteria; order MED-G09; family MED-G09; genus MED-G09. Next base: position 119,120 of record CACOFZ010000001.1, on the reverse strand, counting down.
CATTTAAGCAAAGTCTCCACTAATTCTAATTGCTTGGGTAAACTTATAGATTTCAAGTCATAATTGTTAACAATAGTTTTTCGAGCATTTTTTTTCAATAATTTATATTTTTCAGGATTATTTAAAACATCGATAACTAACTTTGATAGACCCTCAATATCAAAGAAATCAACAAGCAGACCATTTTTATTATTTTTAATAACTTCTTCTACCGGGGCAGTTTTTGAACCAATAATTAGAGTTTCAAGGGCCATTGCTTCTAGCATTGACCAAGAGAGAACAAATGGATATGTCAAATAAATGTGAACGCTTGATATGGCTAAAATTTTAAGAAAATTACCATAATTAATCCTACCAAGAAATAAAATTTTCTCTGGATCAATTAAGTCATCCTTGACCTCATTGAAATAGATGTCCTTAAAACTTTCACCAGTAATTGAGTTAGAACCATAGCTAACTTTATCACCTCCAATTATTAAAATATAAGCATCAGGATGTTTTTTTTGTATATTAGGTAATGACCTCATAAATGAGTGATATCCTCTATAAGGCTCTAAATTCCGATTAACAAATGTAATTATTTTATTCTTCTTTGTTAGCTTTATCTTTTCTTTTGTTGGTAATGTCATTGTAATATCACCACTACTTACAGGACGAATAATATCTGTATCGATACCATCATGAATTACATTAATTTTTTTATGCAGAATTTTTGGTGCTGTCGATTTTTGAAATTTTGTTGGACATATCAGTAAATCAGCTTCTAAATATGACATCATTCCTGGTGCGTTTCTTGCCCTTAACCTAGAAAATAACTCTAAATTAGGCTTTGGATAATGTGGTTCGTTTGTATCAAAGTCCACATCTGAATTAATAGTGTTATAATAAAACTCAAAATAAGATAAAAGCTTTGTATCAGGCCATATTTCTTTTATTAAAAAGGTTTCTCCCCACCCTGGATGATCTATAATTAAATCTGGATTAAATCCACTGTTTTTTAACTCTAAACATTTTAGAGATACAGCTTCAGCCCTTATCATTTTCGTCTCAAATTCAACAGCCAATGTGTGAATATTTTTTGAGGTTCCCTTTTTTATATCATATAGATGATTAGTAATATCTTTAAAGTTACTTAACCTTTCTTCAGTCTCAGCTGGATCACTATTGCTTACAGATAAACTATGAATTTCATACTTTTTTTTATTACTCAAAAATGGTGCCAGTGATTTATACTGTCCAGGAAAATTTTGATGAATAAATAAAATTTTCTTTTTAGCCATCGCTTTCCCCACTTGTAGTTAAATATCCAAACTTAATAAGCCAAACAATAGTTTCAAAAACTTTTGACTCTTCTATACCTGAACTATTAATAACTTCTTCAACGTTTAATTTATTATTATTAGGAAATAATTCATAGATAGTTTTAATATTATCTTCTGACGGCAAGTCTCTTTGTGCATATTCTACACTCTTAAATTTTAAAAGCTCTTTAAATGATAAATTATTAATATTCTGTAATTTGTATAATTCTGTTTTCTTATTAAGGATAATTGAAGGATATGAAGAAAAAGTTAAAAATGGGTCTAGCCTATCACTGGGTAAACTCTTTAAACAGAACGTTTCATAGTTTGATGACACTGTGTTTCTAATTTTATTTAATTCAGTTGATAAATCCCTATACATTGAAAGAATTACAGGCCAATTAAAATCTTCCTTGGCTCTTATTTTTGCTGATTTACCAAATTTCTTTCTCTTTTCATCATCCGTAATTAAAATTCTCAGTTTATCAATACAATCTTTTATATCCACACCAACCTTTTGAACCGAAAGACCAACATAAAGATCATAATTTATATCATTCATCATATACCTATAAGCAATATCTTCTCCATAACCATCTGGCAAAGAAATAGTTTTTGCTCTAAAACCATCTACATTATCTCTCGCTGTTGATTTGTAACCATCCCAATCCGATACCAAGACTGGAAGACCGGCAGCCATACCCTCCAGAGGAGTTAGACCAAATGTCTCCTGAATGTTATCACTTAATGAAACAAAAATATCACCTGCAGCGAGGGTTTTATGTTTATTATCCTGATCTTTACCATCCAAAAAATGAAATTCAATTGATGGACATATTTTTAGACCTTCTTCAACAAATGCATCCTTTACGAAGTCATTTGCAAACCAGCCTGTTTGAATAATATGAATTTTTTGATTATCCTTCAGCTCCTTTGAAATCTCTTCAATAGCTAAATACATAGGTAAATGATGAGCCTTTGCATGAAAGCTTAATCTTCCAACATAGGCAATAACAATATCTTCATCATTTATATCAAGTGACAGTCTTGATTTTTTCTTAAAATCTTTTGAATAATTAAATTCATCAACATCAAGTCCTAATGGAATAACGGGTAACAAGGGTAACTCAGGTTTAGAAATGTTAAATTTAGATTTTAACCTTTGGTATCTATGGTCGATAATTTTTTCAACAGTATCTAAGACACAGTTTGAGGTACAAATTATTGCATCCCATGGCATAATATCTGACATTATGATATTTGATATACCAGACATTACCGCATGAGAGGCTGTGGTATGAGTAATTCCAACTAAACTATAGCTATCATGTCCATGAATACTTCTTTTGCTTGCGAAATCATTTATTCCAGGCCCTGGCAGAAAGATACCACCATACGGTTGAGACTTAAAGGGCTGATTATAAGGAATAAAATCAACCTCTAATTTTTGATCCTTTTTTACAAGCGGTTTAACTTTATTAAGTAAAAGTTCTTTTTGGTCCTGATTTTTAATATAGGCGCTTATTCTCTTGGGATCATCCTTTATTAAAGCTTGCAAAAAAGACCAACCCGCGGCTTGACGACCCATTATTCTATTACCTTTTATATCATAACCTTCATCGTCATAATAAATTGACCAATAAGGGAATTCGCTATGATAATTATTAGCCATTACTAGATCTCTTTTTACTTACATGTTGTGAAATATCAGCTGATAATTCTTCTTTGGTTAATGATTTTGATTTATAAGCTAAAGCCCATAAAGCATAGGCATTCTTATCTTCGCCAATAATAAAACTTTCAAAACCCGAATGATTTAATATATCAATCATACTCTCAGAGGTGAAACCATTACGATGAGCCATATATTCATTTCCAGCTGCCATTGATGGTCTATGACCATATAAAATATCTAAGGGATAAATATCGCCAGAGGGTGCTGTATAGAGTTTTTTTCTGATATTACCCTCTCCAATTAGTTTGCATACCGACTTAATATCAGGACAAGTGAGAACCAAAAATCCATCATCATTTAAAACTCTTTTAAATTCTTGAAGTGTTGGAATAACTTCATGAGCAAAAACATGTTCAATATTATGAGCTGAATAAACTGCATCAAAGGTAGAATCTTCGACACTATCCATATCTTGAATTGAACTAATAATATCAGGATTAACATCAGGGTTAATATCTAAACGAACTTCCTTCCAATCATCAGAATTAAAGACAGGGGTAGTATTGTCTTTATAAGAAGTACCGGGACCTACATGCAAAAAAGTTTTAGTCATAGTACTTATTATAAATTAAAGAAATTATTTTGCATAAAAAAAAGGGAAGCCGAAGCTTCCCTTAATTTCAATAAGTTATTGATTAGACCATTAAGAAGTCAGCTGCAACAAATGCACCGTCAGTAATAGTCTGATCAAACATAACAACCGGTATTAAGTCAGCTGCAACGTTTGGATTAGTTGTTCCATCAACATGGTAGATAACAGTTACATTTGTATCATAAGCAATCAAATAGTAATCATCATCAGCACCATCGGATGTAATACTTGCCGCAGTAGCTCCAGATGATAGAGTTTTAAGTAATTCTACACCCGTTCCTGCTGCAAAGTCAGTAGCAAGGTTACCATCACCAGTTCTAATACCTGTAAGCTCAACGATATCGATGGCAGCAGTATCAATATTAATACCATCACTATCGTTAGCAGCCCCAATATTAAAGGTAATACCATTACCAACAGCTGTTACTTCCAGAGTTTTCAACACTGGAGCAACATTATCATTACCCGCAAACTCTGAAGCTGTATTCTCAAGATGAACAACGTCACCTACAGTCGAACCAGCATCTTCGAAATCATTGATTTCTGTTCTGTTAGCTGTAACAACACCAAGAGCTAAGAAAGTATCATCTCCTGTACCACCTGTAAGAACATCAACACCTGTGCTTGAAACGATTGTATCGTTACCAGCACCAGCATCAATAATATCAGCACCTGCACCTGAAGTAATGCTATCAGCACCTGCGCCAGATGTAATAGTATTAGCACCAGCACCAGCTACGATAATATCAGCACCAGCACCAGAAGTAATGGTATCATTAGCTGAACCAGTAGTAATTATGTCATTACCATCCAGGGTTGTAATTGTAGTAGCAGCATCGTCGTCACCAGATACAGTAACGTCAATATCAGCACCATGGAAACTATCTAGACCTGTAAGAGTGAATGCATAGTCATCAGAGTTAAGAGTTGAGTCACCATCCATGTCGATGTAAAGAACATCGTTATCTTTGGCAAAAACGAAACTACCACTTGAATTATTCATTGCATTAACTGCTTCACCAGCATTAGACACGTCACCTTTATCAGCTAGGATAAAGGATGTTGTATTTCCATCTGCAACATTACCAGATGAAACTATTAGGCTGATTGAGTCACCATTAGTAACTTGCGCGCCTGTAGTAGCATTTAGTGTTGATTGCGTAAAGTCTGTGATCGTATCTTTGGTGTTACCAGATGAGTCTGCAATAGTGTCATACTTAAAGATATCATTACCAGCACCACCAGTAAGATTATCGGCACCTGCATCACCTTCAAGGGTGTCAGTTCCGTCACCACCACCAATAACATCATTTCCGGCTCCACCATTAACAATGTCATTACCTGCACCACCATTCAAGATATCATTACCAGCACCACCACTTATAGTGTCAGCACCAGAATTACCAGTAATTGAGTCTTTACCAGAACCACCTGTTAAAGTGTCACCTGTAGTAGTACCACCACCTGTAATAGTATCATCACCTTTTGATCCAATAAGTTGGTCAGAAGCCGTACCACCGGTAATAGTAAAGTCAATATCTACTGTATCAACTGAATTATTAACATTGAATGTCGCAGATCCAACAGTTTTAGCAGATAAATCAATTGTCATAGTTCCAGTATTTAAAGCTGTAGTACTATGAGGCTTGATTTGGATATCAGCAGCACCACTTGTAACTCCGTCAGCTGTGTATATAACAACTTTTTCAATTCCAGTAATTTCATTGAAATCTAGAACACCAGTTACAGCAGCATCATTTTCAAGTTGGATAGTATCAGTACCAGCACCACCAGCAACAGTATCACCATCTACTAAGTTAGTTGTACCATCAAATCTGAAAGTATCATCACCAGAACCACCAGTGAAACTATCGGAATTGTTATTACTACCATCGTCGATAATTAAGAACGCACCATTAGATACAGCAGAACCGTCAATAGTTGTTACATTATCAGTAGTTGTACTTGTAATTGTTAAAGTAGCTTGGCCAAGACTAGTAAATGTCTCATTACCAAAAGTAAGACTTGTAGTGTTACTTGCAAGGGCAATTTTTTCAATACCAATCAATTTAGAAAGCTCAGGAGCGGTAAGAGTTAGATCAGCCGCCTCTGTAAATGATAATGTGTCTGTACCAGCACCACCATCAACTGTTTCAACACCAGCAGTAACTTTGAAGTGAGCATCATCTGCAACGATGATAATATCATTACCATCACCAGCAGTAATATGATCAACTCCAGCTCCACCTGTAATACTGTCAATACCAGCGCCACCTTCAATAGTATCATTACCTGCAGCACCTATTAGTGTATCATTACCACCGTTACCAGTTAATGAGTCAGTACCTGAACCACCTGTCAGACTGTCACCAAATCCACCACCGATAGCTGTTAATTTAGTATTATCACTATTTGTAACAGTCAGTAATTCACCATTTGTCAATGTTGTAACATTAGCATCTAGAGCTGAACCATCAACTGTAATTGCTGCTCCTAAGAAACCAGAAGCAATAGTAACAGTAACATCACCAGCATTTTGATCTACAGCAAGGTCAGTAACTACAATCTTTTCAACATTAGTTACATTTGCACCAATGGCACCAGTTGTTGCATCACCAACAGTATTCGCATCATCATCATTTTGAAGATAGATGATATCAGTACCAGCATTACCATCAATAGTATCATCAGCGGTTAAACTTTCAGTAGCTTGGAAAGTAAATGAATCATCTGCTGATGAACCAACTAATTTAAGATTACCAGCAGCAGTAGATTTAACATTAATGGCCGTAGACATTAATGAAGCACCTGCAGTATCCTCTCCACTTGACAAAGTACCAGCACCACTAAAATTAAATGCAAGTCCTGGGTTATTGGCAAGTACGGTATCACTTATTGTAAAGTCACTACCTTCTGGAATTGTCCAATTTTCAGTATTAGAAATTGTAGAAAGTTGAGCTGCGGTAAGATTTTGAGCACCTGTAAATGTAACAGTATCGTTACCAGCACCACCATCAATGATGTCAGTACCAGTCGCTGTTGAATACTCAGTCTTAGCATTAAGAGTAAAGGTATCATTACCTGCACCACCCGACATACTATCCAAGCCTTCATTACCGTCAATTGTATCAGCTCCTTCACCACCTAAAATAGTATCATTAGCAGTACCACCATCAAGAATATCAGCACCACCACCAGAAGTTACGCTTAGTGGAATCTGTGAACCATCACCAATTAGAGTGAATACTTCATCAGCTGAGGTTGAACCATCAAGTTCGGTAGCATCAATAGTGAGAAGTGACTCAGTAGCAGTTGTAATACTTTCGTTAACAGTAAGTTTTGCATCTGTACCAGCAGAAGTAGAGTCTTTAATGATAACTTTCTCTACTTTAGTAACGTCATCAAGATCTGCAGTTGTAGCACCATCAGCAGTAAGCTCAAGAGTATCAGTTCCTGAACCACCTGTAATTGTAAAGCCGTCAACAACGTCAGTTGTATTACCTTTAACAGTTAAACCAACATTTGCTGAGTTGATAATTGCTTTATTATTAGTAGCACCAACATCAGTAACTGTGACTGTTGTATCTGCGGTCCATGTTTTACCTGTACCACCAAGTGTTAGAATTTGAGCAGATGCTGAATCAATTTTAAATGATGTAGCACCACCCATATCACCATCAGCAGTAATGTTAATAGCACCAATTGGATTAATTATTTCAATATTACTTACACCGCCCATAACTGATGAATTAGAAATACCGGCAGTTGTTGTAAGGGTATCGGTTCCTGCTCCACCATCAATTATATCAGTATTAGCAAGGCTTGATTCTGCAGTAATAATATCATTACCGTCACCTGCTGTAATGTTATCAGCACCAGTACCTAGAGTAATAGTATCGTTACCAGCACCTGAATCAATTGTGTTAACACCAGCATTAGCATCGATAATATCATTACCAGCACCAGATGTTAGTGTATCGTTTTTTGTACCAAGTGTAACAATATCACTAGCAGCACCTGTTTTAACATCAAGAGGTGTTGCAGCGCTTGTACCTGTAATAGTAACAACATTAAGAGCTGTTAGTGTATCAGCGTTAATTGTTAAAACACCTGTTCCAGCAGGAGTTCCAATAGAGTAAGCTCCGGTAACAATTGTTGGAGCAGCAGTTGCACCGAATGCTACTAAATTAATAGTTTCGAAAACATCATTGTTGGTATCAAAAGTTGTTGTACCAGTTGCAGTATTCACGATATTTAATACATCGCTAGTACCTGTACTACCTGTAATATCAACATCAGTTCCAAATGAACCATTATTAGCTTGAACAGTAAGTTGAACATTTGCATTATTGTTAATTACATCTGTAGATGCAGCATCTGATCCAATTTTAACTGTTGTTGCATTTGTATAACCGTCATTAAGATTGATTGTTTGAGCAGAGTCATGTTGCACATCAATAGTAGTTGCTGAAATATTTGATTCAAGCGTTAATGAATGTGCAGTGTCGATCGCAACAACTTCAACATTACTTAATCCACCAAAAACAGTGGATGAAGCACCAGCATTCGTATAGTTACCATCTAATCTTAAGGTATCTGTTCCATCACCACCATCATATGTATCGGTTCCAGCCCATGTTCCATCAAAGTCAGCAGTATCATTACCACCACCCATTGAAAGTGTATTTTTACCAGTAGCTACAGCGGTTAATGTATCCGCAGCAGCACTACCAGTAATTGTTACATTTGTAGCACCAGGAGCATTAGTTAATGTAAGACCACCAGTATTCGCAGAAGCATCAACTGTTGTAACATTTGAGTCTAAAGCAGCAGTGATTGTTAATGCTGAACCACCAGTTACAGTTAATGTCGGAGTTAGAACACCGTCTATTTGAAGATCTGCAAGAGTATTTGCAACAGAAATACTATTAATAGTTAAAGATTCAAGAGCACTTGATGTTGAAGTGCTATCGTCTGTAATAGCTACAGTGGTTGAGTTTGTACCAGAAAGTGTCAAAGTCATTGAGTCTGCAGCTCCTGTTAAAGCTGTTGCTGCATAATTAACTGTAGTTATATTTGGAGCTGATTTAACTGTTAAATCAACTGGGTTTGCTAGGTCATTAAAAGTAACACCATCACCACCAGCTATGTTAGCTAATGAAGTAATACCTGAAATACCAGCAAGAGCGATAGTTAATGTATCATCATCTGCGATAGTATCATCTGCGATGCTATTAGTGGCTTGGATAACTTCTATATTAGATAATTGAGGAATTAGAGTTAATCCACCAGCTGCTGATGCACTTTTAACAGTTAATGTATCTGTACCAGCACCACCATCTAGAACATCATAGTCATTTAGACTATCAGCTGTAGTTCCATCAAAAGAGTCATTACCACTTCTACCTGTAAATGTATCAACACCGGTTGTAAGTGTGAATGCAGCTGTGGTAGCTGATGAACCATCGTTATTAATAAGAATTATATCGCTAGAAATTGAATTTGAATTAGAGTCAAAAACACTAATTTTCATACCTTCAATACCCTCAACGGTTGAGTCAGTTGTTGGAGTTACAGAGAAGGTTGTTGAAGTTGAGCCAGCGGCTATTGTTGCTGTACCGGATAAAAGATCAACATCAGTTGTTCCAGCTTTATCGACAGTACCACCATTGTCATCACCAATTACAGTCCAGGAGAAAGAAGTGTCAGCAGTTACAGCGACACTAGATGTAATTGTAAATACGGCAGCATTACCTTCTGTTACACTAGTAGCAGATTTTGTTACAGTATAAGAAGCGCCACCACCACTTGACCATGCAGTACCTTGAACTGATACATCAGAAGCACCAGCCACAGATCCAGAAGTTGGAAGTGAAGCAACACCAGCTCCAGCAGCAAAGTCAGCAAAAGAACTTACTGAACCAGTTGTTCCTGCAGTTGCATTACCACCTAAATCAAAAGTAAAATTACTTGCACCATTAATCGTTACAACAGCACCATTACTCAATGTTAGTTGCACAGCGTCTGCTGCAAATTTAGTTGAAGAAACAGATAAACCGTTTACTAACTGAATTTTATTAGCACCACTTGTATCAACAATTGTAATTGCTGCATTAGCTTCGATTGAGTTTGATAGAATATATGTATCATCCCCACCTAAACCTCTGTACGTGGTTCCATTATTAGAAGGTACGATGATGTCCGCACCAGAACTGTGATTAATAGTCGCCATTTATTTTCTCCCTAAAATAACAACAAGTCGTTGTACTCAAAAAAACTTCGATAGCAAAAATTTGCTAACGAATCACAAAATCCTACATTTCGTCAAAAACGTCAATATAAAATTATTTATATTGTAACCAAATGTAACAAACTTTATCAACCTTTTTTTAAATTTTAATTATGTCTTAAATAAGGCGGTTGATAAAAAAATATTAACCTTATTAAATTGTTTCAAATTTCCTTACGTTAAATTTGAGTCAGTAACGATTTCAACTGTATATGTAGTTGCAGTCCAATCAGTATCAAATGACTCTTCAATATTAGGTAAAACTAACTTACCACTTTGTGCATTACTATCAGGTGCAAATAATATCTGTGTTCCAGAAATACCATCTGATGTAACTTCAACATTTGTTAGCTGGTCAAATTCTTGAGTGGTTAAATTTGAAGTTCCATTAACTACAACAAGTGTTAATTTATCAGTAGCAGCGTCAAAGCCATCTATAGTTACTGTATATGCACCTTCTTCAGAGACACCCGAACTAGAAACTTCATACCTAAATTCTTCGGCTGCAGAAGTTGCTGTTACAGTTGTATCTTCTGAAGCTGAAATATTTACAACTGTATATGATGCAGCTGGAGTTTCCTCAGCTGGAGTTTCTTCAGCTGGAGTTTCTTCGGCTGGAGTTTCTTCAGCTGGAGTTTCCTCGGCTGGAGTTTCCTCAGCTGGAGCTTCTGCAGCTGGAGCTGGAGCAGCTTCATCTCCGATTGATGAACCAAAAACAATATTTAAGGCTTTATCTTTATCGGTAACGCCATCAAGGGTTAGAGTTGTACTGCTTCCATCAGCATCAGGAGCAAAATATATAACTGTCTTATTATTAATTTCATCAATAGAATAATCATGTGATTCATTTGCTTCAAATCTGCTTAAGTCATAACCGCTAGCTATACCAGCACCAAGAACAATTATTTTATCTTTAGATAAGTCAAAACCAGAAATTGTAACATTACCATCAGCACCAACTACATTTGATCCGCTTGAAGTCGCATCGTATACAAAAGTCTCAGCATCTGCACTCGCAGTTACACTTGAAGAGTCAATATCTACACGATTACCTGAAATTGCTGGAGAGGAAATTGAAAAAGTAAGGTCTATTGAAGATAAATCTGAATCTGCGATACCATCAATATCAATAGAGCCACTATTTCCATCAGCATTAACCCCGAAATCAATCCTTGTTGAATTAATACCTGTAGTTACATCAACACCTAATGTTGATAACAGATCTTCTTTAGAGTAACCGGCAGGTAAAGTTTCTGTTTTAATTACAATTCTATCGATTGCAGCGTCAAAATTTGTTATAGAAGTATTTCCGTCAATTGCAACAGGAACACCATTTAAAAATTTAACAGAATATTCGAAAATTTCTCCTGCAGCAGAACTTGCAACACTACCACTTGATAAATCAATTGTTGGTGAACCTGCATCAGCGGCTTCGTCAGCTGTATTAATAACAACTGATGATGAGTCAGAAACACCTTTAAGAGTAATAGTACCGGTAGCATCATTATCACTACCTAGAGTTACAATAGTGTCGCCATTTATATCAGAAGCAACATCCACGTTTGAGGAACCACCTGAAGTGAATGATGAAGGTGCGCCTGTACCTCTTAGAACAAGCACATCATTGTTTGCATCAAAACCAGTTATAATAACATTACCATCAGCTGCAGAGGTAACGGACCCACCTGCTGCAAAAGTAACGTCATATAAATAAGTATCAGCATCTGCTGTTGCTGTATATCGTCCAGCATTAGCATTTATTCCAGCTGTTGATGAAGAGCCTCCACCTGAACCTGACCCACCTGAACCTGATCCACCTGAACCTGATCCACCTGAACCTGATCCACCTGAGTCTGGAGTAGGACTAACAGGCGCATCATAGCCTCCACCTCCACCGCCGCCACAAGCAGCAAGGATCATTGGAAGTGTAATTGCGCTAAAGTATCCTAATTTACTACGAGAAATTTTAACTAGATTTTTATCTTCTAAATCAAGATTATTATCTTTTACATTTTTGGGTGATAGTAAATTTTGTCCGTTCATTATATATGCTCCCATATTAATGCTTTACGAAAAAGCAGAATGTAACAATTTCTTAGTCTAAATTGTTATTGTCAATATAAAATTCAAACTAAAAAAAATACAGTAATTTTTATTTTATCTTTTTATAGGGATTTTTTTAAAATCTCAAACTTTAAATTAAAAAGAATTATTTTTTTTATTTTTGAAGATAAATTCTAAATTAACTAAAAATTTTAATACTCATTAAAAGCACCATATATAGCACCATATATAATGTATATAAATCACTATATATAATGTATATAAAAAAACTTATTGTTGAGAATTGTTAAGATTTTTTCCTCGCTATTAACCAAGGGGTTGGATAAGATCTCCACTCCCATGCAGATAGAAGAATATCCAAATGAGAAATTTTATGAATAACCTCTGGCACAGAAAAACTTTTACCGTCCTGATAAATAATATCTATATCATGGCTTTTTTCAAATAATTTTGGCACAACCTCAATATTATGTATGCCATTATATTTATGTAGTTCCATACAAACATCGCAATCTTTAAATAACTCAATATTATTCTCATTGATCAATTGTGACTCAAAACCTTCAATATCACACATAAAAAATATAGTCTTACCTTCGAATTTTTTTATAAAGTCAGTGTGAAATTCTCCTTCAATTGAAACATTAACGGAATTTTTTTCTGACAAAATTTTACACTTATTTTGAGCATCGGGATTTAAGTCAAAAGCAAATACCTCTGTATCAGGAAGAAGTCTTTTAAGACCAACTGAATAATAACCCTCAGCAGATCCTACATTTATAAAAATATCAGGCTTTTTTTTAATGATTGATAAAATATAGTCATGAATTTCAGATTCATAAATTCCAAGTAATTTTGGAAGATAACAACCTTCGGATACTTCATCTAAAAATTCCATTCCTTGAAAAGGTCCGCTATAAATTTTTGTACCATATTTTTCTTTAAAATTATTTGCCAAAAGAGCGCTTCGGTATTTAGCTAAAAATCTTAATGCTTGATTTGCATTTTCGATATAGGAATTATCATCATTTTTAAAAAAAGATTTTACCCCCTCTTTTAATGAATTATTAATTTTTTCAGCAGTCAAAGTCTAAATAGATTTTTTATAATTATATTCATCTAAATCCCCCCAGATATAATTATTTTTATTTTAGTAAATTATCAGTGTAATTGACAATTAAATAAAACAATATTTATTATTTTATATACAAATCCATTAATTTTGAGATTAACATTTTTTTAAGCTAAGTTAAAAGGTGAATACAAATATGAGTGAAAATAGACACCCATTAGGTTTGAGAACATTGTTTTTCACCGAAATGTGGGAAAGAATGTCTTACTATGGAATGAGAGGTATTCTTGTTCTTTTTATGACTGCCTCTATAACCAATGGAGGATTAGATTTTAATAATGCATCAGCTAGTGCAATTTATGGAATTTATGCCGCTGCAGTTTATCTAATGGCATTACCAGGCGGGTGGATTGCGGATAATATTTTCGGACAACAAAAAACAATTCTTTTTGGTGGTATTGTAATTATGTTTGGTCATTTATCATTAGCAATACCTAACATGACCTTTTTCTATTTAGGATTAATACTTGTCGTAATTGGAACAGGATTATTGAAGCCAAATATTTCAGCAATAGTTGGAGGTTTGTACGAAAAAAAAACATCGTTAAGAGAGTCTGGTTTTACCATCTTTTACATGTCGATCAATATAGGAAGTATTTTAGGTTTTTTCATATGCGGATATCTTGGCGAAAATATTGGCTGGCATTATGGATTTGGTGCAGCAGGAATAGGTATGTTTCTAGGGGTATTGCAATATAAGTTAAATTTGAATTCTCTTGGAGATGTAGGACTCCTCCCAGCAAACCAAGTTAGCGAAGAAAGAAAAAAACAATATAAAAAGAATACGTTAATAATTTCTGGAATAATTTCACTATTTATTTTTTCTGGTTTATTTGGATTTTGGAAAATAAACCCTGTGCCCTTGGCTAGTGTTTTAACTTTTATTATTGGATCAATAAGTCTTATTTATTTCTTGTATCTTTATTTCTTTGGACAGTTAAATAATGATGAAAAAAAGAAAGTTATCTTAATCTTTACCCTTTTTATTGGCGCAGCTTTGTTTTGGGCAGGTTTCGATCAAGGAGGAAGTTCTTTTAATATCTTTGCAAAGGAATACACTGATAGAATTATTTTTGGTTGGGAATATCCTGCCAGTTGGTTGCAAATCCTAAATCCACTTTTTGTAGTAATCCTTGCTCCTTTTATGTCTTACATATGGATTTTTCTCGGCAAAAAAATGCTAGACCCGTCATTACCTTTTAAATTTGGACTAGGATTAATTTTTATGGCAATAGGTTTTATCATTATAGCTTTAGGTGCTAATGTTGCATTAAATGAGGGACTTGCAGGAGCTGAATGGTTATTATTAACCTACCTTTTTCATACTATTGGAGAGCTTATTTTAAGTCCTATTGGCTTAGCAGCAATTTCATCATTGTCACCAAAAAGATTTATCGGCCAAATGATGGGTATTTGGTTCTTAGCCTCGTCCTTAGGTGCAATATTAGCAGGATTAATTTCTGGGCAGGCTACCAATGAGGGTTTATCATCTATGCCTGAATTATTTAACCAAATTGCAATTATTGGATCATTTTTTGGGTTACTATTAATTTTGATAGCAAAACCTATGCATAATTGGGTTTTTAAAAAGGATAATTAATGAGCTGGAAAAAAGAAATTGATGAATTAAAAAAAAGAGAAAAACTTGCCGAAAAAATGGGTGGAGTTAAAAAATTAAAAAAACAAAAAGCAAATAATCGACTTAACGTAAGAGAGAGAATTGATAGACTCCTTGATAAAGAGAGCTTTCACGAGATAGGAAAAATTGCTGGAAAGGCCGAATATGATCAAAATGGTAAAATTAAAGATTTTACACCAGCAAATTTTATTTTTGGAAGAGGAACTATCAATAAAAAATTTGTTGTTGTTGGTGGTGATGATTTCACTGTAAGAGGTGGTGCTGCAGATGCCTCTATAAAAGAAAAGCAGATTATGGCCGAACAAATGGCGAATGAACTGAAAATTCCCATGATTAGAATAATAGAAGGAACAGGTGGCGGTGGTTCAGTAAAATCTATTAATTCAGATTCAAGAACATATATCCCAGCTAATCCAGGTTGGGAATGGGTGATAAGCAATTTATCAACCGTTCCAGTTATAGCCCTAGGACTTGGGCCAGTCGCTGGGTTGGGTGCAGCGAGAATGGTGACAAGCCATTTTTCAATAATGGTAGAAAAAATCTCTCAACTATTTGTAGCTGGACCCCCCGTAGTTAAAAGAATAGGACAAGATGTAACCAAAGAAGAACTTGGAGGATCAGAAATTCATTCTAAAAATGGTGCAATTGATATTTTTGTAAAAACCGAAGATGAGGCATTTGAGGTCACAAAAAAAATCTTATCCTATCTTCCTTCATCTATTTATGAGCTTCCAAAAAGAGAAAAAACTAACGACAACCCTAAGAGAAGAGATGAATGGCTTATTGATGCAATACCGAAAGACAGAAGAAAAGTTTATGATATGAGAAAAATCATTAATTCAATAATTGATAAAAAGACATTTTTAGAAGTTGGTGAGAATTATGGTAAATCTATCATAACAGGCTTGGCAAGAGTAGATGGTTGGCCTGTGGCAATTTTGGCTGGTGATCCATATTTTTATGGTGGAGGCTGGACTGCAGACTCCTCAAATAAGGTCACTAGATTTATTGATATTGCAGAAACTTTTCATCTACCAGTAATAAATTTAGTAGATAATCCAGGTTTTTTAATTGGAGTTGAGTCTGAGAAACAAGCAACCATTCGACATGGTGCAAGAGCTCTTGCAGCTGTATATCAAGCTACGGTTCCTTGGTGTTCAATTATAATAAGAAAAGTATTTGGAGTTGCCGGTGCATCTCATATGAATGCATCTAGATTGAGTTATCGATATGCATGGCCCTCAGGCGATTGGGGATCTCTCCCGATAGAAGGAGGCATAGAAGCAGCTTATAAATCAGAATTAGAAAAATCAGAGAACCCAAAACAATTATTAGAAAAAATTGAAAAAGAAATGGATAGTGTACGTTCACCATTTAGAACAGCTGAAGCATTTTTAGTCGAAGAAATTATTGACCCTAGGGACACAAGAAAATTAATATGTGAGTTTGCAAATATTTCTTCTAAATTGATAATACCTGGAAAGAGATCATTTGGTCTAAGGCCATAAATTTTTAATTAAAAATAATTAAAACGCATATTTTTTTTAAATTATTGTAATATTTTTAATAGAAAAAATAATTTATAAAGAGCTATATTCTGGTTTTTTTTCTTAGATTTTAATGTTTTTTCAATGGCTTAAATTGAGAATCATTCTCAATGGTTGTATTTTTACAACAGTCCCTTGCATTCTTCGAATCTTTTGTATATATACGTATCTCTGAGAAATTTAAATTCTTTATCTAAATAATATTATTTAGCATTTTATATATAAAAAAAATAATCAACCGCAGGTCATTTTATGTCTGAGAAAAAAACAAAATTTAAAATAGCTGGCTTACCAAAGGCACAAGGACTTTACAATCCAACAAATGAACATGATGCCTGTGGAGTTGGTATGGTTTTAGATATAAAAAATAGACCCTCATTTGATATTGTTGAAAAAGGCCTAGCTATGCTTTGTAATCTTGAACATAGAGGTGCTGTTGGAGCAGATCCAAAAGCTGGTGATGGCTCTGGTCTATTAATTCAAATTCCTCATAAATTTTTAGCAAAAAAAGTTGCTAAGAATTTCTCTTTACCAAAGCCTGGTGACTATGCTGTCGGTGTAATGTTCATACCTGATGATAAAAATGATGAGAAGAAAATTAAGAAATTAGTTGAAGATGTTTGTACGAGAGAAGGGATTAAAATATTGGGTTGGAGACTCTGCCCAACTTATACAAAAGAATTAGGTTGGTCTGTCTTACCTTCAACGCCAATCGTTTATCAATTATTCCTTGAAAAACCAGACAAAGAAAAATCTCAAGATGATTTTGAGAGAGAACTCTACATCTTGAGACGCTGCATTGAAAAAGCAGTTTTAGATATATCGGATAAAGTTAAAGAAGGATTTTATATACCATCATTTTCATCAAGAACAATTTTATACAAAGGAATGGTTCTTGCTGACCAAGTTGGTGGTCTTGGAGATAAATTAGGATTTTATGAGGATTTAACGGATAAAGATATTGAGTCTTCTTTTGCCCTAATCCATCAAAGATTTTCAACAAATACATTCCCAACATGGAGTCTTTCTCAGCCCTTCAGAATGCTGTGCCATAACGGAGAAATTAACACTGTTAGAGGTAACATCAATTGGATGAATGCTCGACAAAAAAATTTAGCATCACCAGCTTTTTCTGAAAACGATCTCGATAAAATCTGGCCAATAATAGAAGAAGGACAATCAGACACTGCTTCATTTGATAATGCATTAGAACTTTTAGTTCAAGGAGGATATTCAATAGCTGAAGCAATGTTAATAATGGTTCCAGAGGCATGGCAGAATAATGAGGTCATGGATCGAAAATTAAAAAGCTTTTATGAGTATCATGCGCCCATTATGGAACCTTGGGATGGCCCGGCCAATATTGCCTTCACAGATGGTAAGCAGATTGGTGCATTATTGGATAGAAATGGTTTAAGGCCGGCGAGGTATTTAATTACTGAAGATGATAAGGTAATTTTTGCTTCTGAAATGGGTTTAATTCCTGTCGATGAGTCAAAGGTTAGGTCTAAGTGGAGACTTGAGCCTGGAAAAATGCTTCTCATAGATTTAGAAAAAGGAGTTATGGTTGATGACCAAGAAATAAAAGATTTTGTTGCTAACAAAAGACCATGGAATAAACTTTTAGACTTAAATCAAATTAATATTAATGACATACCTTCATCAACTGAAGATTTTAAAAATGAGTTCTCTATTAAAGATCTTCAAAAAGCCTTTGGTTATACGCAAGAGGATGAAAAGTTTCTTTTAAACCCTATGATTATAAATGGTATGGAAGCAACTGGTTCTATGGGAACGGATACTCCTATAGCTCCATTATCTCTAAAAAATAAACCAATGTTTACATATTTCAAACAAAAGTTTGCTCAAGTTACTAACCCACCCATTGATCCTATTAGAGAAGAAATGGTTATGTCAGTTAATAATTATATTGGTCCTAGGCCAAACGTTTTAAATTTAAATCAGAAGGAAGTTTCAAAATTTATTAAAATTGATACCCCAATTTTAAACGAAGAGGAAGGAAATAAGATAAGAAATCTATCAAAGGAAAATAATTCATTTATTTCATCAACAGTAATAGATATCACCTTTGAATTTGACAATGATAATATTAAGGATGTGTTAAAAAAAGTTTGCAAAAAAGCTGAGAATGAAATTAATAATGGCAAAACGATTATCATCCTCTCAGATAAATTTATTTCAGAAAAAAGAATTCCAATTCCTTCTCTCCTTGTTACATCAAAAGTTCATCAATATTTAATTGATAAAGGATTAAGAACTTCTGCTGGATTAGTTATTGAAACTGGAGAAGCAAGGGAAGTACATCATTTTTGTTGTTTAGCTGGATATGGTGCTGATGCAATTCACCCATGGCTTGCCCATCAGGTTGTAAAAGAATTGGCTGAAGAAAATAACAAAGAAAAAGCAGTTGAAAATTATATTAAAGCTCTAGGCAAAGGGATTAAAAAGGTTATGTCTAAAATGGGAATTTGTACATACCAGTCATATTGCGGTGCGCAAATATTTGATGCAATTGGTTTATCATCTGAGTTCATTGATGAATTTTTCACAGGAACCTCAAGTTTAGTTGAAGGACTTGGTATTGCTGAGATTGAAGAAGAAACAAAGTCTAGACATAAAGATGCATTTTCAAAAACTCCTGGCTTAGAAAACTTACTTGATGTTGGAGGAGAGTATGCGGTTCGTTTAAGAGGAGAGAGACACTCATGGGAAAGTGATACCGTAAGAGATCTTCAACATGCGGCTCGTTCAAATAATCCACAAACTTATCAAAAATATGCTGACTCAATGAACATCCAAAATGAAAAGTTAATGACTTTAAGAGGACTATTTAGGATCAAAAATGCAGAAGATGTCTCAAAAAAATCCATACCAATTGAAGAAGTTGAAGAAGCGAAAGAAATTGTTAAACGTTTTGCTACCGGTGCCATGTCATTTGGATCAATCAGTAGAGAGGCACACACGACCCTTGCAATTGCAATGAATAGAATCGGCGGCCGATCAAATACTGGTGAAGGTGGAGAAGAGGCCGATCGTTTTCTTACACTCGAAAATGGAGACTCCATGCGTTCTTCAATTAAGCAAGTTGCATCTGGAAGATTTGGCGTTACAGCAGAATATTTGGCAAATTCTGATATGATACAAATAAAAATGGCTCAAGGAGCAAAGCCTGGAGAGGGTGGTCAACTTCCTGGCCACAAAGTCGATCAAACAATAGCAAGTGTAAGATTTTCTACACCTGGTGTTGGCCTGATCTCACCTCCTCCTCACCATGATATCTATTCAATTGAAGACCTAGCTCAGCTTATTTATGACTTAAAAAATACCAACCCCTCAGCTGATATTTCGGTAAAATTAGTATCTGAGGTAGGTGTTGGTACCGTTGCTGCAGGAGTTTCTAAAGCTAAAGCCGATCATGTTACAATTTCAGGTTTTGAAGGCGGTACAGGTGCTAGTCCCCTCACATCAATAAAACATGCTGGTAGCCCATGGGAGCTTGGCCTTGCTGAAACACATCAAACTTTAGTTATTAATGGATTGCGTTCAAGAATAACTGTTCAAGCCGATGGGGGGTTAAAAACCGGACGTGATGTAGTCATAGCAGCCCTTTTAGGAGCTGACGAGTTTGGATTCTCAACTGCTCCACTAATAGCAACTGGATGTATAATGATGAGAAAGTGTCATTTGAATACTTGCCCAGTAGGAATAGCAACCCAAGACCCTGAATTAAGAAAATTATTTAATGGTCAGCCTGAAGATGTAATTAATTTCTTCTTCTTTGTTGCTGAGGAAGCGAGACATTACATGAGTAAGATGGGCTTTAAATCTTTTAATGAAATGATTGGACAAACCCAGTTTTTAGATACCGATGAAGCAGTTAAACACTGGAAAACAAAAGGGATGGATTTTGAGAAACTATTTTATAAACCTGATCCTTGGGAAGGCGATACTCTTTACAGAAGTCAAAAACAAGACCATGATATTTATGACATTTTAGATAAAGAACTGATCAAACAATCAAAACAGGCTATAAATAAATTTCAGCCAGTCCAAATAAAATCAATGATTAAAAACACTGATCGTTCAACAGGTGCAATGCTCTCTGGTGAAATAGCCAAAATTCATGGACACAAAGGATTAGCAGACGATACTATAAATATTAAACTGGAAGGAACAGCTGGTCAAAGTTTTGGGGTTTTTCTTGCAAAAGGCGTTTCTCTTAACCTTGAGGGTGAAGGCAACGATTATGTTGGAAAAGGATTATCTGGAGGAAGAATAGCAATATACCCACCAAAAAATTCAAAAATTATTCCAGAAGAAAATATTATTGTTGGTAATACTGTTCTTTATGGCGGTATCACTGGTGAATGTTATTTTAATGGTATAGCTGGAGAGAGATTTGCCGTAAGAAACTCTGGTGCCACCGCCGTAGTTGAAGGTGCGGGTGATCACTGCTGCGAATACATGACTGGTGGAATTGTTGTAGTCTTAGGAAAAGTTGGAAGAAACTTTGGTGCTGGTATGTCTGGGGGTATTGCATATGTGTTAGACGAAGATGAAGAATTCAAAAATCTCTATAATCCAGAAATGATAGAGCTTGAAGAAATCAATAACGATGAAAATGAAATACTTACTGATAATCTTCTAATTCATGATAAACAAAGATTAAAAAATCTAATAACCAATCATCATCGATATACAAATAGTCCAAAAGCAAAAAGGATTTTAGATAATTTTGATCTTTATCTTCCAAAATTTATTAAAATAATGCCTACAGAGTATAAAAGAGTACTAATAGGAATGAATTCAAATTTAAATCAAATTAAAAATAAGGCAAAAGGATAAGACATGGGTAAGCCTACAGGATTTATGGATGTAGAAAAAATTGATAGAGGATACAAACCTGTGTCAGAAAGGATTTCAAATTATAAAGAATTTGTTATTCCTTTATCCAAAGAGGAAACAATTAGTCAGGCATCAAGATGCATGGACTGTGGAGTGCCCTATTGCCACAATGGGTGTCCTGTGAATAATCAAATTCCTGATTGGAATGATTTAGTTTACTCGAATGATTGGAAAAATGCTCTTGAAAATTTACATTCCACCAATAATTTTCCAGAGTTTACAGGAAGAATATGCCCTGCTCCATGTGAAGCTGCATGTACACTTAATTTATATGAAGAGCCAGTTTCGATTAAAACTATTGAATGTGCAATTATTGATAGAGGTTTTGAGGAGGGCTGGATTAAACCACAAATTATAAAAAATAAAACAGAAAAAAAAGTTGCAATTATAGGAGCTGGTCCAGCTGGACTTGCTTGTGCTCAACAACTTACAAGAGCAGGTCATGAAGTTACTGTTTTTGAAAAAAATAATAAAGCTGGAGGATTATTAAGATATGGTATTCCAGATTTTAAAATGGAAAAACATGTAATTGATAGACGCATTAATCAACTTGAGGGTGAAGGTACAATTTTCAAATATGGAATTAATATAGGAGTAGATATTTCTATTGAAGATTTAGAAGATGAATATGATGCTATAGTTCTTTCAGGTGGTTCTGAGCACCCTAGAGACTTACCTGTTGAAGGAAGAGACTTAGATGGTGTTCATTTTGCAATGGAATTTTTACCACAACAAAATAAAAGAGTTTCTAATGAGGGAGTTCCTTCAACTACTAAGGAAATACTTGCAACTAATAAGAATGTTGTAGTTATTGGTGGTGGTGATACAGGTTCAGATTGTATTGGAACATCCATAAGGCAGGGTGCTGAATCAGTAACACAACTTGAGATTATGCCTATACCACCTGAGCAAGAAAACAAGTCCCTAACCTGGCCAAACTGGCCTCTTAAACTAAGGACATCTTCCAGTCAATCTGAGGGTGCTTTAAGAGATTTTTCAGTCATGACACAGAGTGTCTCAGGAGAAAATGGAAAAGTTAAAAGTATTAATTGTGTAAAAGTTGATGAAAAAATGCAGCCAATACCAAAAACAGAGTTTAGTTTAAAAGCTGACCTTATTTTGTTAGCTATGGGCTTCGTTCATCCTATCCATGAGGGTTTAATAGAAAACTCAAAAACAGAACTTGATGAAAGAGGAAACGTGAAAGCCAATACCTATGATTATAAAACATCTGCAGCAAAGATTTTTACAGCAGGGGATATGCGAAGAGGACAGTCTCTTGTGGTTTGGGCCATTAGAGAAGGAAGACAATGTGCCAGATCTGTAGATTATTTCTTAACAGGTGAAAATAATCTCCCAATTTAAATACTGGACCTAATCATATCATCAACAAAATTCTCAAGATTATTTAACGAGTTGCATACTTTTGATTTTGAACAATAAGGAATAAATCTTTGCATTTCGGAGTCCCCAGATCCCCATACGGATATTGGTTCAGGATTTAAAAATAAAATTCTTTTTGATTTTTCCTGAATTGTCTTTAGAACATCGCACCTAGGATCACCGTAATTAGAACGAGCATCACCTAAAATGATAACTGTTGTTTTTCTATCTATATTATTTTCTAATAATCCCTCAAGATCAACGAAAGCCTGTCCGTAATCTGTAGAACCTCCCCCATGCAATAATAACGTTTCAGCCGCTGCAACCTCTATATCTTTACTCTCGAAAAGATCTGTTACCTCTCCAGCTTTATTTGAAAATGCAAATGTTCTTACATTTGGAATTATCTCTGTAAGACTATGGAGAAACATTAAAAAAAATCTAGAAACATTGGCAACAGAACCTGATACATCACAAAGAGCAACAATTTTTGGTCTATCAACCCTTGTTTTTTTCCAAATAGTTTCAAACAAAATTCCGTCATACTCCTGGTTTTTTCTAATCGTGGAACGAATATCAAGTAAGCCTCGTTGTGATTTTCTTTTTCTTCTTGAATGAACAGAAATTAATCTTCGAGCCATCTTTCTAATTATACCTGACATGATTTTATAATCGGACTTATCTGCCTGAGTTAAACGCATTTGCGATAAAGCATCTTCTCTTAATTGCTTACCAGAATAAGATGTTCTAAGCTTTACTTGATTTTCTACATAATCCCTAATTTCTAAACGAAGATTTTCTCTTATATTTTTTAACTCTTCCTCTCTTTTTATATTGCCTTCTCTTGAGGCTTGAAAAATATCATTATTTAATTTTTCAAGACCCATCTCATCAAATATTTTACGGGTAAACATTCCAACTTGGGTAAAAAGTTTAATATCTTGAAGATTTGCACCTCTAGCAGCTAAAGCCATGGCTGTCATCAAAGAGGTTTTATCAGAATTCTTATAGAGCTCTTCGAGATTGTTTTTAATATCACCTAACTTATCGAGATCATTAATTTCAGTATTTTTTTCTTTAATTTTTTGAGGTAATTTACCTTCCTTAAGATTCATATAATTTTCTTCAAAAAAGTTATCGAAACATTCACTAAATATCTCTTTCTCTCTTAAAGTTTTTGCTAATGAAAATGATAACGAATGTTTCAGTAGAGACTTATCCTCAAGACCAATTTCAGAAACTATATTCATCGCATCTATACTCTCGGATGTTGATATCCTTAAATCAGATGATCTAAGAATATGAATAAAATCTCTTAGAAAATCTACCATCTATTTTTTAGACTTCTCTATTAGGTTTTCTATTTCAGGATCGGATACATCAATATCGGTTTGAAATTTTAATAAAATATTTAAAGTTTCCCTTACTAAGCTAGGCTCAAGTGTTTTTACATTTAACAATACAAGCGACCTTGCCCAATCAATTGTCTCAGAAACAGAAGGAAGCTTTTTTAAATCTAAATTTCTTAACCCTTGAACAAAATTAACTAATTGAACTTTTAAGTTTTTATCAATTTCAGGAACTCTCGAACTGATAATTTTCTCTTCTAAAAAAGGGTCAGGAAAAGGAATATATAAATGTAAACAGCGTCTTTTAAGGGCATCACCTATTTCCCTAGTATTATTTGATGTTAGGAACACTATCGGTTTTATTTTTCCTTTTACAGTGCCTATTTCTGGAATTGATACTTGATAGTCTGATAATATCTCAAGAAGAAAGGCTTCAAATTCATCATCTGATTTATCAATTTCGTCAATTAATAAAACTGAACCATTTTCACTTTCAATAGCTTTTAAGAGTGGTCTGGGCTCTAAAAATTTCTCAGAAAAAAATATATCGTCAAAGTTATTTAAATTATCAATTGATGACTCAAGACTATCAGATTTTGAAACAATTTGATTCAGTTTATCTTTTAGAACCTGAGTATAAAGTAATTGCTTACCGTACTTCCATTCATATAATGCTTTTGCTTCATCAAGCCCTTCATAACATTGAAGTCTTATAAGAGGTTTTTCCATCCACTCAGCTGTTGCTTTTGCTAACTCAGTTTTACCAACTCCCGGAGGGCCCTCTACTAAAATAGGCTTTCCTAGTGATTGGCTTAAAAATATTGCGGTAGCAATATGAGTATTACAAATATACCCTTGTTTTTCAAAATTAGACTGAATATTCTCTATCGAGTCTTTTGCTGAACCATTGGATGATGTTTTATTATTAGACAATAAAATCTCCTTAATTAAGTTTCGTTTAAATTTAAGGTAGAATATACTTATTTACTTAACGTGAAAGGAAAAAATATGACTACTATCAATGATGTAACAAAATTGGATGTAATTGAGAGTGTTGGAGTTCTTACTTTAAACTCGCCTCCTGTTAATGCCTTGTCTGCAAATGTAAGAGAGGGTTTGGATATTGGTATAAAAAAAGCAATAGAAAACAATGATATTAAAGCAATAGTAGTCATATGCGAAGGTAGAACATTCATAGCTGGAGCTGATATATCAGAGTTTGGTCAAGAGCCAAAAGGACCATCATTATTTGATGTTCAAGATATTATGGAAAACTCTCCAAAACCAGTGATTGCTGCTATTCATGGTACAGCATTAGGAGGTGGGCTTGAAGTTGCACTAACTTGTCATTATAGGATAGCCGTTAAATCAGCAAAATGTGGTTTGCCTGAAGTAAATCTTGGGTTGTTACCCGGTGCAGGAGGTACACAGAGACTTCCAAGATTAGTTGGAGTAGAACAAGCACTAAAAATGGTTACCTCAGGTTTACACCTTCCTGCTGAACAATGTTTGCAAAGCGGGCTTATTGACAAAATAGCTAATGATGATGATCTCTTGAACAACTCCATATCCTATGCAAAAGAAATTATTGAAGAAAATAGACCCCTAAAAAAAGTAAGAGACATAGATGAAAAAGTAAAAGCTGCTCAAGGTAACGATGAAATTTTTCAAAACTTTAGAAAATCAATTGAGAGAAAAACTAGGGGTTTCTTAGCACCAGAATATAACATTCAATGCATTGAAGCAGCTGTAAATGAACCTTTTGATGAAGGCATTAAAGTTGAAAGAGATTTATTCATTAAGCTTATTAGCGGTAATCAATCAGCGGCACAAAGGTATTTTTTCTTCGCCCAAAGACAAGTTGCTAAAATACCTGATATTCCAAAAGAAACAGAATTATTAGATATTAATAAGGTAGGTATTATTGGTGCAGGTACAATGGGTGGAGGCATTGCAATGAATTTTGCAAACGCTGGAATTCCAGTTACTATTATTGAGCAGAGTCAGGAGCGACTTGATAAAGGGATCGGTATAATCAGAAAAAACTATGAAAATACTGCTGCAAAAGGTCGAATTAGCCTTGAAGATGTTGATAAAAGAATGCAATTCATTAATGGAAATATCTCCATTGACACTCTCTCAGATAAAGACCTAATTATTGAAGCTGTTTTTGAGAATATGGATTTAAAGAAAGAAATTTTCTCAAAACTAGATTTAATAGCTAAAGACAGTGCAATACTTGCAACAAATACATCTGCTCTTGATATAAATGAAATTGCTGAAACGACTAAAAGACCAGAAAGTGTAATTGGACTTCACTTTTTTAGTCCTGCAAATGTTATGAGACTTCTAGAGATTGTAAGGGGTGAGAAGACCTCTAAACAAATCATTGCAACTTCTATGGGATTAGCAAAGACTATTGGAAAGACTGCCGCTTTAGTTGGTGTTTGCCCCGGCTTTGTTGGGAATAGAATTCTAGCTCAAAGACAAAGAGAAGCCAACAAGCTTATCTTGGAAGGTGCTTTACCTTGGGAAATAGACGATGCTTTATTTGACTTTGGTTTTCCGATGGGTCCTTTTGCAATGTCAGACTTAGCCGGACTAGATATAGGTTGGAGTAAAGAAACATCAAGAAGCGAAACTATTAGAGATATATTATGTGAAAATGGACGATTTGGCCAAAAATCTGGAAAAGGCTTTTATATTTATGATGAAAATAGAAATAAGCTACCTGACAATGATGTAGAAAAAATTATTCAGGAATTTGCAGATAATAAACAGATCAAAAGAAGGGAAATAGAAAAAGATGAGATCCTTAAAAGATGTTTATACCCAATGATAAATGAAGGATTTAAAATTCTTGATGAGGGTATGGCTATAAGAGCAAGCGATATAGATATAATTTGGATAAATGGTTATGGCTGGCCAATTTATGAGGGGGGACCAATGTTTTATGGCAATCTTATTGGATATGACAAAATATTATCATGGCTTCAAGATATGGAAAAAGAGCATGGGAGTGATTTTTCTCCATCTCCATATTTAGAAAAAGTTGTTGAGGAAAAAATTAATATTTTTAATTAATTATCAAGAATTTTTTGTCATAATTATTTTATTTTTCTTTAAAATTGCTTAATTGGGTGAAAATATGAAAATAAGCATTATTGGATCTGGTTATGTAGGGCTTGTGACAGGAGCATGTTTAGCAAGAGCTGATCAGAATGTAACTTGCCTGGATATAGATGAAAAAAAAATTCAAGATTTAGAAAGTGGAAAAATACCTATCTATGAACCAGGGCTAGAAGACTTAATTAAAGAGAAAGTAGAGAATAATTTACTTTCATTTTCAAGCAATATAGATCAAGCAATAAAAAATGCAGATGCTATTTTTATTGCTGTTGGAACACCTACAAATATTGAAAATGATGGTGCAGATTTATCTCAAGTTTTCGCATGCGCAGAAGCAATAGGAAAAAACATAAAAAATAATTCTGTTGTGATTTTAAAATCAACAGTACCAGTGGGTACATGCGATAAAGTAGAAGAAATAATTAATTTAGTAAATCCATCCATTGATTTTGATGTTGTTTCAAACCCAGAATTTTTAAGAGAAGGCTCAGCGATTTTTGATTTTGAAAACTCAGATAGAATAATTGTGGGCACAAAAAATAAAAACTCAATATCAACCTTAAACTCAATATATAAAAAACAAATAGACAATAATATTCCAATAATTTTTACAACTAGGCGGTCATCTGAACTAATTAAATATGCTAGTAACTCAATGTTAGCGATGAGAATAATTTTCATAAATGAAATAGCAGACCTTTGTGAAAAAGTGGGAGCAGATGTTGAGGATATTGCTCTTGGAATAGGTTTAGATAAGAGGATAGGCCCTGATTTTTTGAATGCTGGTCCTGGATTTGGTGGCTCATGTTTCCCAAAAGATGCTAGAGCCTTAGTTGAGTCTGGAGAAAATTACAATGCACCTCAAAACTTACTTAAAGCTGTAATTGATGGAAACGAGAAAAGAAAAGAGAATTTATCAAAAAAAATAATTTCAATAACAAAAGATAAAAAAAATATTGGAGTGCTTGGTGTAACATATAAAGCCAATACCGATGATATGAGAGAGGCGCCTAGTTTATCAATTATTCCTGATTTAATCGATAAAGGTTTTAATATTTCTATCTATGACCCGCAAGCAAACAAGGTAGGTATTAAAGAGTTTGAAAATGTTAATTGGGAAAATGATATTTATTCAGTTGTAAAAAATTCAGATTGTTTGGTTATACTTACAGAATGGAATGAATTTAAAAGTATGGATTTAAAAAAAATAAGCGATATGATGAACAAACCAATTATAATAGATTTTAGGAATCTTTTTTCTCTTAATGAGATGGAAAAACTTAAAATTGAATATCATTCCATAGGTAGAGAGGCCGTAAATTTCAACAAGGAAACAAAATGAAAATTATTGAAACAGCCCTTCAAGTATTAAATGATGAAATTGAAGGAATAAATCTACTAAAAGAATTCTTTGATTCAAATTTTGAAGAAGCTGTAAATATTATTTTTAAGTCAAAAGGTAAAGTTGTTGTTACCGGTGTTGGAAAATCTGGCCATATAGGAAGAAAAATTTCTGCAACATTATCTTCTACTGGCACACCATCTTTTTTTATTCATCCAACAGAAGCAAGTCACGGTGATATGGGAATGATTGAAAAAAATGATGTTATTTTTGCTATCTCATGGTCAGGAGAAACAACTGAGTTAGGTGATATTGTTAGATTTGCTCATGAAAATAAAAACAAATTAATAGGATTATCCTCAAATAAAAATAGCCATTTAGCAAAGTCATCGAATATTGCCCTCAACCTTCCAAATGCAAAAGAGGCATGCCCAAATGGTCTTGCACCAACAACTTCAACTACAATGCAACTTATTGTTGGCGATGCCATTGCAATTTCCCTCTTAAATATGAGAGACTTTGATAAAGATAATTTTCGTTCACTTCACCCTGGAGGGAGATTGGGATCAATACTTGCAAGAGTAAGGGATATTATGCATGTTGGAGAGGAAATCCCTATCCTCAATAAGGGATGCAAAATGTCAGAAGCTATAATTAAAATATCCGAAAAGGGTTTCGGTTGTATAGGTATAACGTCTGATGATGAGCTTATAGGAATTATTACTGATGGAGATTTAAGAAGGCATATGGGTCCAGAGATGCTTGAAAAGAATGTTGAAGAAATCATGACTAAAGAGCCATTAAGTATATCCGAAGATCTTTTAGTATCAGAGGCATTAAAACTTATAAATAATCAAAATGTTCAAGCGTTATTTATTACAGATAAAAAAAACATACCAATGGGTTTTGTCCATTTCCATGATCTTATTAAAGTGTTAAAAGACTAATCAATTATTTAAACTACCAATATAGAAAGTGATAAAATGACTAAGACAACAATATATTTCTTAATTTTATTTTTTATTCCATTTATGCAATTTAACCAAAAGGCTAATGCAAGTCTTATTGATGAAATTGTTGTAACTGCATCAAAAGAAGATACTCAAATTTTAAAAGTTGGAGGTAATATTTCCTCAATTACTACCGATGAAATAAAATTCATTAGTGCAATAAATCCAAGTGAAATCTTAAATAGACTTCCAGCCGTTTATATTAGCCAAGGTAGCGGCCAAGAACATTTAACTTCCATTAGATCTCCAGTATTGTCTGGAGGTGCTGGTGCAGGAAGTTTTTTATATCTAGAAGATGGTATTCCACTTAGATCTCCTGGTTTTGGAAATGTAAATGGATTAATGGAGTCTATTATAGAAATTGGAGAAAGGACTGAAGTTGTTCGAGGTCCAGGTTCTGCTCTTTATGGTTCAAACGCTGTTCATGGCTTAATAAATGTTATTACCCCTACCCCCAGCGAAGAAAAAAAACAAATTATAAGAACACAATTTTCAGATCAAGAATTTACAATTGATGGAAGTTACTCTGGGCCTACTGAAAAAGGTGGTGTTGTTCTTAATCTTTATTGGCGAGAGGATAATGGCTACAGTCATAATGAATCAATTGACCAGCCACACTATGGCCAGCAAAAATTTCTATTTAGGTGGGATAACTCTGAAGGAATTAATGATTATATTTTTACATTAACAGGAACAAATCTTAATCAAGAAACAAAGGGATATGTAAAAGGTTATAAAATTTATAATAATAAAAATTTAAGTAAAATTAATCCTGATCCTGAGGCATTTAGAGACACATATAGCATCAGATCATCTCTTAAGATTATAAGAAACTATTCTAACTCTAAATTATCGATTACTCCATACATTCGCTATAATGAGATGGATTTTAAAATGCATTTCTTACCCGGTAAACCATTAGAAACTAACTCACATAAAAGTATTGGAATTCAAAGTATTTATAGTAAAAAAATTCAAAATCTTACTTGGTTTGTTGGGAGTGATATAGAATTTACAGAAGGTAAATTATCAGAGTTTCAAGAAGCAAAAGATGTATCATTTGGTCCGAGATTAGCCTATCCACAAGGACCGCATTATGATTTCTCTATCGATAGTAAAATACTTTCACTTTATTTTAATGCTGAATGGCTATTAAATGAAAGAGCTGTTCTCACAGCAGGTGTAAGAGCAGAAAATGTTGAATATGATTACAAAACAAATATTCCAAGTGGTACAAAAGGAAGAATCCAAGTTAGCCCAAATAGAAGCGACGATTTTACTGATATTTCATTAAAAACTTCTTTTTCGTATATGCTAAAAGAGAATAATTTTTTATTTACCAACTTATCAATTGGAAACAGAGCACCTCAAGTTACTGATCTATATAGAATTCAAAGCAAACAAGTTCCTGGTGGAGCTGACTCTGAAAAATTGGAAAGTTTTGAAATTGGTATCAGAGGAATATCTATTGGTGGATTAGAATATGAAATTGTTGGCTATACAATGAAAAAAGAAGACTATTTCTTTAGAGATTCACAAGGTTTTAATGTCGAAAATGGAGTTACAAAACACAACGGAATTGAATTTAATTATTTAAAAACCTTTGGTGATAATTTTGAGATTTCTGGTTCATTAAGTTTTGCAGACCACGAATATGATTTTAATCACACTCCTAATAAAATAGTGAAAGGTAATACAATTGACTCAGCCCCTAAAGAGTTGGCCAATACTAGATTTACCTATATTCCAGAAATAGGTGGAAAATTTGAACTAGAGTGGATTAGAGTTGGAGACTACCCAATTAATGAGAGCAATGCCTACAATTATGAAGGTCATGATATTTTCAATTTGAGATTAAAAAGAGATCTTATTAGTAAGACCTCAATTGGATTTACTGTAAGAAATTTAACCGATGAGCGTTATGCTACAAGAGCAGATTATGCATTTGGAAGTTACAGGTATTTTGTAGGCAATGAGAGAGAGTTTTATTTTTCTTTAGAGAAGGAATTCTAAGACTGCCTTATAGGAATAAATATGGATGATATAATCATTAGTTTCTTCGGAGTGGATAATCAAATATCTAGAGGATTTGTTTTCGGAATTGTTCATGTAAGCATTATGTTACTTGGTTACTATTCTGGGTTTAGTATAAATAGATTATTAAAAATTCTATCAAATGGTTATATTGCTGGAATTATAGGAGCTGGCATTGCACATGTTTTGGCTGACCTTATTGCAGCTTTAATAGATCCGAGTATGCGACCCGCTACATTAGGAATTGTTATTGGAGGACTTTTACCTCTACTTTTAATACCTTTTTTAGAAAAAGTAATTGTTAAA
Source organism: uncultured PS1 clade bacterium (assembly GCA_902626605.1). GTDB lineage: Bacteria > Pseudomonadota > Alphaproteobacteria > MED-G09 > MED-G09 > MED-G09. Next base: position 87,342 of record CACOFZ010000001.1, on the reverse strand, counting down.
AGTAAATATCACGTTGTGATTGGGGACCACGAAGATATTGAAAAAGATCTTAAGTCACATCATAATAAAGACTAAATTTTGCATGAAATGCCTAATCCACCAATTCCACAGTAACCATTTGGATTTTTTGCTAGGTATTGTTGATGATATTCTTCAGCATAATAAAAATTTTCTTCATTTCTAATTTCAGTTGTTATCGTTCCATAAGAATTATCTAGAAGGCTTTTTTGAAAGATTTCTTTACTCTCTAATGCTAATTCTCTTTGTAAATCGCTGTGAGTATAAATAGCGGAGCGATATTGTGTTCCCGTATCATTACCTTGGCGCATCCCTTGTGTAGGATTATGAGACTCCCAAAAGACTTCTAATAAAGCCTTATAAGAAATAGCTGAGGGATTGAAAAAAACTCTCACAACCTCAGTATGCGCTGTTAATCCAGAACAAACCTCTTCATAAGTCGGATTTTTTGTATAACCACCCATATAACCAACAGCAGTTGAATAAATACCGTCTTGAGTCCAAAAAATTCGTTCTGCTCCCCAAAAACATCCTAAGCCAAAGTCTGCAAAGATAACACCATCTGGAAAGGGCTCTAAAATCTTATTATCATTTACAAAATGATTTGGAGAAATTTTGATTGCTTCCTCTCTTCCTGGAAGAGATCTATCTTTATTTACTAAAAGTGATTTTATATTCATAATAACCTCATAATAGCAAAAGAACCTATGTCAACAAGCCTTCATTTTTAACGAGCTGAAGTAAATTGTTGTTTGGCCTAGGTCCAAAAATATTAATCACATTAGATGCACAAAAAGAGCCAAGTTTTGCGCATTCATAAAGTCTTAAGTTAATACTTAATCCATATAAAAAACCTGCGGCAAATAAATCTCCAGCTCCAGTTGTATCAATTACATTTTCACATGGATATGATGGAACTTCTTCAACACCATCTGATGAAATAATGATGGATCCCTTTTCTCCTCGAGTAATTATACATAAATTTATTTCATTTGATGCTGCAGAAATAGCATTTGATAAAATATTAGTATCGTACAAAGTCATTATTTCTTCTTCATTACCAAATACAATATCTGTATTTTCGGTAAGACCCCTAAATTCTTCTCTCCATTTTTCCACACAGAATTTATCAGATAAACTTAAAGCAGATTTAATCTCTAAATCTTTGGATACTGCAAAAGCTTTTTTATAAGCCTCTTTTGCGACCGGCTCATCCCATAGATAACCTTCCATATATACTATTTCAGAGTTTTCGAATGCATCAATATTAAGGTTATCCGGGGATAAGTTTGATGCTGCTCCTAGATATGTTCTCATAGATCTTTGTGCATCAGGTGATACATAAACAAGACATCTTCCTGTTTCGTCACCTAAATCTACAGGATTAGATATAAAGTCAACGTTAGCCTCTTTAAGATCATTTATATAAAGAGAACCAAAATCATCGTTCTTAACTCTTCCTATGAAAGCACTGCTACCCCCCAATAATGAAAAGCCAACTGCAGAATTGGCAGCGGATCCTCCTGAAGCAATAATAGTATTATTCATTTTTCCTTGTAATTCATTAATTTCATTAACTGAAACTGGTCTCCAAGACCCAATATCAATTTTTTGTTCTTCTAAAAAATTGAATGAAACTTCAGAAACAACATCGATAATTGCATTTCCAATAAACAAACAATTATATTTTTTATTAACTTTCATAATTGATACACGAATTATTCTTTTCTTTCCAATTGTCAACCCATGAAAAAACTATCTCTAGAAAGGCACATTTATCCTCAATTTTTTTTGACCTTGGATCGTTATTAAAAGTCTCAACAAGAGCTTCAATTGGAACATGACTATTTATAATTCTACTTCCGCCAGAAGAGATTGTATCCAAAATCATTATTTTGGAATTTCCTTCAAATGTTTTCCATTTTTCCCAACGTGCCAAATTTTTATTACTGCCTCTATCTGGATTACCTTTTTTTGCAAACTCTGACCAATATTGCATCATGCTAGCAGATAAAATATTTCGTTCTTTTATCTTATCTTTATCGTAAATAAATGATGTTTGGTCACCTAGGTCAAAATCTCCCATTATAAATGGGATCTCAAAGGCATGGGCTGCACCTAATAACAAAGAGAAATCCATTCCTAAAATTTTTGGCTCTTCATCCCAATCAAATCTATATGTATAAATATTGTTTTGTCCGCTCTGATGAATTATGTCAGCAGGTGTATCTAAACCATTAGATCTCCAAGCAAGACTCTGATAATCAGATAAAATATCATAGTAAAAAGAATCCTTTACTAAAAAAAACCTGTTAAAAAAATTTCTTACTAAATTTTTATTAAAAAAATTAAATAACTTATTTTCGTCTTTATTAATTCCAAGAATAATTGGAACATTTGCATGTTTACTCGCATCCTTTAGTGTTTCTAAAATTCCTTCTTCCGGAATTACAACATTATCGCTGATTATTCTTGCTAAATCTCTTTGTGAGCCCCAAAATTCTCCTTTATCAATTCCGCTCATAAGAGCTGAAGAGTCAAGAGACCTTATATCAAATAGGTTATTTTTCTCACCAAATTTTGACGGGATTAAACCTTTTTTATTTAAAATATTTACCCATTCTTCTGTTGTTACATGTCTATTTTTATAACTACTTTTATAACTAGGATCAGAGCGATTAATTTTTTCAGCATCTTTAATTGATGTTACTGATGTTCCACCAGATTGAGAAATTGCTCTATCGAATAAACCTTTTGCCAAAGGTGATGAATAAAGAGCTATCACATTTTGACCACCGGCACTTTCACCAAAAATAGTTATATTATTTGGATTGCCTCCAAAAAATTGGATATTTTCTTTTACCCATTTTAAAGCCATTATTTGATCTAATAGTGCAAAATTAGAAGAGGAGTCTATACCATCTTGCTCTCTTAATTCAGGATGAGATAACCAGCCAAAAATTCCTAATCTATATGCAATGCTTACAAAAATTATTCTTTCTGATTTAACAAATATTTCAGGATTATACTCGGAAGGCATTCCGGTTGTGTTACCACCACCATGTATCCAAACCATTACAGGCAAATTAATATTATCCCTAGATATTTGATCTTTAGATAAGGCCGGAGAGTAAATATTTAAATATAAGCAATCCTCTGAACCAACAATCGCCCCGGGCTTAACTAGGCCATTATTTGTAAGAGAGGACTGAAACTGAACACAAGGTTCTTTAAAAGAAATAGCTTCATATTTTTTACTATAATTTTCTATTTCTCGGGGCGCTCTCCATCGAAGACCATTAATAGGTTTTTCAGCATAGGGAATTCCTAACCACTTATATACTCCTGAGGAATCAATTGAACCTAAAATTTCTGAATTATTTGTAATTCTAAGAGTTTCAATTGATACTTTATTTATATTTAAATCATAATTAATTGATTTTGATGTTTCACAACCTGTAATACTTACCAATAGAAGGATAATATAAGATTTTGTTATTATTTTTTTCATTTGAAATATCTACTATAAAAAAAAAGAATAAAAAACATTTTAATTTTTATAAATGTTTGAATTAATAATAAAATAATTTAAGATTGTCGAGTTAGGGGATAATCATGACTGAAAATATAAAAAAAGACAGAGCTACTTACAAAGATATGGCCTCATCAACACAGGAGGACTGGGGTATAATCTCTGGATACGCAAGAGAATTCAATCAAAACCTTTCCTACAGGATTCTAGACCACCTTAAATTACTCAAAGATGATCATGGTGGCTTTTCAGTCGATAGACTTGAGCATAGTTTACAAACTGCAACTCGCGCTTTTAAAGATAATAGGGATGATGAATATGTTATCTGCGCCTTAATGCATGATATTGGAGATATGCTAGGATCACATAACCATGCTGAAATTGGCGCAGCGATTTTAAAACCTTTTGTATCTGAAAAAAATCATTGGATGCTAAATCATCATGGAATTTTTCAAGGCTATTACTTTTTTGATCACTTAGGGTTAGATAAGAATATGCGGGATCAATTTAAAGGCCATGATTATTTCGAATATACAGCTCAATTCTGTCACTTATACGATCAATGTGCCTTTGATCCAAATTACGAGTCAATGTCATTGGATGATTTTGAGCCAATGGTTCATAGAGTTCTTAGTAAACCGAAAAATTCAATTTATAAGCACTAAAAGTAACAATAATGCCATTACAGAAATTATCATCAACCTTAGCATGGACCGCAGCTTTTTTGCTTACAGCAATTAATACCTATTCATTTGCTGATAGGCAACTTCCATCCATAATGATACCAGAATTAAAAGCTGAGCTATTATTAACGGATGCAGAAATAGGATTTCTTTTTGGAACAGTTTTTGCAATATTTTTTGGAATAGCAACTTTGATTTTTGGAAGATTAGCGGATACACCATATCGAAAAAATGTTCTTATTTTTGCAATATTAATGTGGAGTCTTTTAACAGGTCTCTGCGGGATAGCTCAACAATTTTGGGATTTAATAATTTTTAGAATTGGAGTTGGTGTTGGAGAAGCAGCATTAGGACCAATTGCCTTGGTTGTTTTATCAGCATATTTTACAAGAGAAAAACTTCCTTTAGCCCTTGGTATTTGGGGAGCTGGACCATTTTTAGGATCTGCACTTGCTGGCTGGGGCGGGGCTGCAATGATAACTAATATGGATAAAATCAAACCATATTTGGGTTTTTTATCAGAATTTTCTGATTGGAGGGTAACTTTTTTCTTATTTGCAATTCCTGGCTTACTATTCGCATTAGCACTTAAATTTTTACCTTTTCCAGAAACTGGTAGCGTAGAAAAAAATGAACAAAATCTAAAAAAAGATAATAGTTATTTTTTAAACTATTTTTTTAATCCGTCAGGAAGAACAAATAGAATGGATTTTATTCTGCAATACTTTATTGTAAGTTTACTTTTAGCTATCGTCTTTTATCTAGTTGCTTTTTTTCAATCAATATTTTTGAATAGTATAATCTTATTATTGGCTATATATTTATCAGCAGTCATACATATAAGACGATGTCATGATTTTAATAAAACCGGTTGGCTTATTTTAATTCCTTTTATTTCTTTATACTGTTTTTTTAAAAAAGGGGACCCAAACAATAATCAATGGGGATCAATCAAAACAATAAAAGAAGACTCCTTCGAATTTTTCTTTTTAAAAGCCTGGAAATTTTTTCTTTTAATGTTTGTTGGAGTAACCATAACCGGTCTAGTTGGCTATTCTGTTTTAGCTTGGGGAATAGAAATGTTGGTAAGAGTTCACGATATTCCTAAAACAATAGCTGGTCAAAATTTTGGTATCTTTAATATTTTTCTTGGTATTGGAGGAAGTATTGGTGCTGGTATTATAGCTAGTAAAATGATTCAAAAAGGTATTATTAATGCTCACTTAAGAATTGCTGGTATTTTTGTTACTCTGATATGGGTTTCACTTTTACTTTTTACCCTTTCCACTAACTCGCTATTCTCACAAATTGGTCTAGCAGGGATGATTTTCTTTATGTCATGTGGACCAGGCTTATATGGAGCGGCATTTCAAAATGCTTCACCAATTAACCTTAGAGGAAGAACAGCATCAATATACTATATTAGCGCTAATGTTGTAGGATTTGCTCTTGGACCTTTTGCATTAGGATTCTTCAATGATTATATCTTTAATGAAGCAAATGGTTACGATCAGACAGGGATAAGATATTCACTTTTAAGCTTGGGTATAATATTATATCCAATTGCGGCTTTATGTTTTTATAAAGCATCAAAACTATTTTTACCTCTTGAAGCTGAAGCTCGTTAAAACATAGAAAAATAAATTTATTGACCTCTATAAAATGATTTATAAAAATAGTTTTTAAAGGACGAATAATGAAATATGAAAACTTAAAATTTAATATTGAAGATAACATTGGAAGAATAACTCTCAATAGACCAAATTCGGCTAATGCAATTACCATACCTCTTGTTAAGGAGCTTCTAGATGTAGCCATTAGATGTGAGTCTGGAGAAAAAGTAAGAGTACTTATTCTTCAAGGCGAAGGTCCGATATTTTGCGCAGGTGGTGATCTAAAATTCATGACCGAACAAAAAAATCTACGGGCAGCAATTTCAGAAATGATAGGCATACTTCATGTTGCATTATCAAAAATTGATCATTTAGATGTTCCTATGATAGGAGCTATTACTGGAACAGCTGCAGGCGCTGGTCTATCCCTTGTTTCGGCTTGCGATATGGCAGTAGCCGGAGAAAATGTAAAATTTTCATCTGCATATACCGCAGCAGGCCTTACCCCAGACGGAAGTTCAACATTCCACCTTCCAAGATCTATTGGTAAAAAGAGAACAATGGAATTAATGTTAACTAATAGAGTTTTATCTTCCAAAGAAGCACTTGACTGGGGATTAATAAATAAAGTTGTAAATGATGAAGATGTAATTAGTGAAACAAACAAACTTGCCATGAAGATTGCAAATGGACCTACTAAGGCGTTCGGCGGTATTAAAGAAATGCTAAGACAAAGTTTTTCCAATGGTTTGGAAACTCAGATGGAGCTAGAATCTCAAATTTTCTATGAACAATTAAAGGGTTTGGATGGCCCAGAGGGAATTGAAGCCTTTACCTCAAAAAGAAAACCTGATTTCAAAGGGAAATAAAATGATAGAAATATCTGATCAAGAGCCTGAAAAAAAGAATATCAAGGTTCTTGGAAAAAATATGTCATATATTGAAAAAGGTGAAGGTAATCCAATTATTTTTCAGCATGGTAATCCGACATCCTCGTATCTTTGGAGAAATATTATTCCATACTTGGAGAACCAAGGAAGATGCATAGCAATTGATTTAATTGGTATGGGAGATAGTGATAAACTTACTGATAAGGGTAATAATACTTATTCCTATCATATTCAAAAAAAATATTTTGATGCCTGTATTGAAGAATTAGGAATAAATAAAAATACTACTTTTGTAATTCATGATTGGGGTTCAGCATTAGGTTTTAATTGGGCTTATGAGCACCAACAAAATGTAAAAGGAATATGCTATATGGAGGCTATTGTAAAAAACATTACATGGAATGATTGGCCCGAAGATGCTAAATCAATTTTCCAAGGGTTTAGATCAGATGCAGGTGAAAATTTAATTTTGAAAAAAAATTTATTTATTGAGGGGATTCTTCCAAATGCAATCATTCGAAATTTAACAGAGAGTGAAATGAGTGTTTATCGAAGACCCTTTATAAAAGAAATCGATAGAAGACCCACGTTAGATTGGCCAAGACAAATCCCAATAAACAATGAACCTGAGGATGTATGTAAAATTGTAGAAGATTATTCATCCTGGATGTCTTTAAATGAGATACCGAAATTATTTATAAATGCTGACCCTGGATCAATTTTAACAGGAAAACAGAGAGAATTTTGTAGAAAATGGAAAAATCAACAAGAATTGACTGTTAAGGGAAACCATTTTATTCAAGAAGACTCACCAAAAGAAATTGGTGAGGCTATATCAAATTGGTACAGAAATCTCTAAATGAAAAAAGAACAGTTTACAAAAAAATTTCACAATTTTGGTGATGGAAATATTTCATATATTGAATGGAACAATGAGTCGGGATTGCCAGGTTTTCAGTTTTCACACGCTACTGGTTTTAATTCTCTAACTTATAGAAAATTATTGGAACCACTTTCAAATGAATTTCATATAAGAGCAATTGATGCCAGAGGTCACGGTTTTACAGAAACTGAGGCTATACCAAAAAAAATGTATAATTGGGTAACATACAGAGATGACTTAATACGTTCAGTAGAAAATTTTGTTGAGGAAAAAGGCAAGCCAATAATTTTAGGTGGACACTCTATGGGTGGTGCAACAATTATGCAAGTGGCTGCATCTAGGCCGGAACTTGTGTCAGGATTAGTTTTAATAGAGCCAGTTTTAATTCCAAAAAAAAATTTAAACTTAATAAAACTAGGAAGAAAATTTCCTATTTCTAAATTATTGCCATTTATCAAAGAAGCTATATCAAGAGCTGATAGCACCTTAAAGCGACGAAGAGAATTTCCTAATAAGGAAATGATTAAAAAATCATATAAAGGAAGAGGTGCTTTTACAACTTGGGTAGATGGTTTTTTAGATGATTACATAGACGGTGGAACTAAAATAGAGGGAGATAAACATATTCTTACTTGTCACCCTGAATGGGAAGCAGCAACTTTTTCATCATGGAAACATAATGCCATGGAGGCAATAAAAAAGATAAATTGTCCAATCACTCTTTTACAAGGAGAGATTGGCTCCACAACTCAAGAGCCAGGAATAAGACTTTTAAAGAAGCAAGATCCAAATGGGACCTTTAAAGTTATTAATAATTCTTCACATTTTTTACCAATGGAACATCCAGAAATAATACAAAAAGAAATAATAAAAATTAAGAGTAGAGTTTAAAAAATCTAAAAGCTTTCGAATTTATTTCTTAATCTAAGGTTATTAAGTTAAGATTACTTATGGAGGCAATCATGGATGAGGAAAATAACTCTATAAATAATAAAAATAATGTAGTTATAGAGAACAATTCTTTGAATAAGATCGGAAAAGATAACCAAACAGATGGGAGTAAATTAAAAATTTCAGAAAAAATTATTGAAATAGATTTACCTCAAACAAATAAAGAAATCTTAATTAGTAATACAAATAAAAATAATAATTTATCAAAAGATATTAATTTTATTGATGCATTAAACGGTCTAGTAATACTAATCCTAATTTGTATGATTGCGTTAGATTTATCAGAAAGGTTTAGAAAGTTTTAACTTCGTAGAACACACTTACCATTATTTATGACCATTACATTTCTATCTTTAACCCAAGATCTAAATGAAATTTCTTTATCATCAACCCAAATTTCAGTAGAAATTTTTTCACCTGGAAATACTGGTGAAGAAAATCTAACATCTAATTGCTTGATTAACGAACTATCATAATCACAAACATCTTGAATAATTGATTTACAGGCAGTTCCATAAGAACACAACCCATGAAGTATTGGTTTTGGAAAACCTGCTGCTTCTGCCACATCTGGATCTGAATGAAGTGGATTTCTATCACCGGATAATCTATATAAAAGAGCTTGATCAGGTGATGTACTTAACTCACTTATAATATCAGGATCTCTATTTGGAATAGGATGTGGTTTAGGTCCACCCTCTTTTGGTCCACCAAAACCTCCATCGCCTCTAGCGAAGGTTGTTCCACCTAATGTACATAAAAGATTTCCTGTCTCTTTATTCTTAATATTTACTTCGGTAATTAATAAAGCACCCTTATCTTTGCCCTTATCAATAACATCAGTCACTTTAGAGTCTACCAAAATATTTGCAGCAACTGGAAGAGGTTGGTGAATTTTAAGTCTTTGCTCGCCATGTACAACCATAAGATAATTAATTCCACTATCCCGCATATGCCCTGCGCCCCATGCTATAACTGTTGCCATTGAAGGTATTGTTTTTAAATTTTTTTCATAGACAAAATCTAATTCTTTTCTATTTAGAGGATCTCTTCCAAAACCAACACCAAGAGCATAAAGCATTGTATCATTGTCGGTATATGAGTACTCAACATCATTGGTTTTCATAGACATAATTTTATCATAATCAATTGCCATAATTTTCTCCTAAAAAAACATACAAAAACATGCTAGAAATTTAATATTAATATAGTATCTTATAATTTTTAGATAAAGGAATTTTAAATGTCACTTACAGATGAAAAGTTTGAATGTTTTAAAATAGATATTCAAGATAGAATTGCACATATAATACTTAACAGACCGGAAAAAATGAATAGTCTACCAATATCTTTTTGGTCAGACTTACCAAAAATCATTAATGAAATCGATCATGACGCTCTAGCAAGAGTAATTGTTATATCATCCACAGGTAAACATTTTAGCGCTGGAATGGATTTATCAGTATTTAGTGATGCAGAAAATGCTCGAAATGAAGAAAATCCAAAAACCGATCCAGGAAGGAAAAAAGGTAGTTTTTACAAAGGCCTTCTTAAACTTCAAGAAACGTTTAATTGTATTGACAACTCAAGAGTTCCTGTCCTTATGGCTATACAAGGTGGTTGTATAGGTGGAGCGGTAGACTTTGCTTCAGCTTGCGATATGAGGTATTGCACTGATGATGCCTTTTTCTGTATCCAAGAAATTAATATAGGTATGACAGCAGATGTTGGAACTTTCCCGAGGCTTCCCTACTTATTGCCAATGGGTCTAGTAAAAGAACTTGCATTCACTGGTAGAAGAATGTTTTCAAATGAGGCCAAAGATTGCGGGCTAGTGAATAATATTTTTACAAACTATGACGAAATGATGAAAGAAGTAATGCAGATAGCAAAAGAAATTGCAAAAAAATCTCCTCTCGCTGTATGGGGCTCCAAAGAAGCCATTAATTATACTCGCGGGAGAACAATTGAAGAAGGCCTTAATCAAATCGCCATGTGGCAAACAGGCATGTATAACCCTCAAGTAGATATGAAAGAAGCCTTGAGTGCTCAAATTGAGAAAAAAGATCCTGAATTTGAGGATCTATATCCAATCAAAAAAGGTTTTGGATTGCTTTAATTAAAAAAATCTTTGATGAGCAAAAATAATATTTAACTCAATATTGTTTGTTTTAATATGACCTTTATCCTTTATTAAGTTCAAATTAATGTAGGATTTTTTATTATTTTTTTGAAATGACCATGAAGTTTCTATATTTATTTCTCTTCCGGAAGGTCTCAAAGGTAAATTTACTGATTTAAAATTTATTGATCCACTTGGATCTCTTCCATTAGGAAAATAAAAAGAAATTCTAGCATCCTCAATTCTGGGCTCTTGTTTTATTCGAAATGACAGTAAATCATTTTTATTAAAGAGAGACTTTTTTATTAAAGCAATATCAAAACTAAACTCTTCTATGTTAGAAATATTTCTAATAAATTTATCTGAATTAACATTGGAAATATTAGCGAGATTTAAACTACCTATAAAATTCCAGTCTTTTATTAAAGCTGATTTGAGAGAAATTGATGAGAAAAAACTTTTTGAATCTTCAATTATATCAAAAGCACCGCCAAAACTATTATCAAATACTCCATTATTAGTTTCCAAAAAGCCTATAGTGTAGCCAAACATAAATTTTGATAAATTATTATTCCTAAGCGTCAAATAAAGACCCTTACTTTCATTATTATTTTTATCAAAGTAAAAGTTTGGCTTTAAAAACCAATCTTCATCCCTCTTAAAGCCTGAAAAAATATTTAGATCAAAATATAATGCATCTAATTTGTTTGAAAAACCAAAACTATAACCCTCCTCAACCAAATTTAGCCACGGATTTGTAAGAGCTTGTTTATCATAAAAGCTTTTATAAATTAATAATTTTTCATAGGTATTAAAAAAATTAATTGATGGATTTTTTCCGTATGAGAATGATAGCGAAGAATTTTTTTTCTGAAAATTTATTTCAGCAAAATCAATTTTATTCACACTTGTGCCATTTGAAGCGAGAAGTCTTTTCCAAGAAGATAAGAATTCAAAACCATTTGAGGAGGTATAACTATATTTTTTTTCTTTAAAATTAAATAATCTTTCCATTGTATTTGAAGATGGGATTATATTTTTTATAAGGGAGTTTGCTGGTATTGAAAAAGGAGCACCTAGCGCATCAAAAACTGATAGTTGAGTTTTTCCTAAACTATTTTTTAGCGCATCACCAAAAGATTTTGATGTGGATACATATGTCCTAGCTGTTGGAATGATATCTGAATAAATGCTTGGCCCAGAGTAGAAAAGAGTTGAGCCAACTGGAGATGAGGCTGTCCTTAAGTCTAACAACCCTTGACCATAAATCTCCTTATTAGAATATTTTCCTTCTTTATTTGCTGTATTAAATAAACGCTCTAAAATCTGTACGCTAGATAAGTTATCATTAAAAAGTTCTTTTAAAACAGCTATTGCCCCAGTTACATGAGGCGCTGAAAAAGATGTTCCGGATCCTAATAAATATGCTTCGAAAGGCTGATTTTTCAAATAATTTAGAACATTTTCATTAAAATTATTTTTCTCTTTATCTGTTAATGAATTAAATAAATTATTGGGAATTGCCAGAGGTACTTTAACGCCCGGAGCAGCTATACAAAAATCCCTTGCAACACCGCACCGATTAGAAAAGTCTGCAATATCGCCATCTTGATTAACAGCAACAACAGCAACATTATTCTTGGTTAGTTCGGGAAAATAATAGCCTAAACCAGCTAAAATTCCTGGATTTGCAGCATCTACCTCTTCTCCTTCGGTATCTTTTATTCCATTATAATTTCCAGCTGACCAAACAAAAATTGTTTCCTGCTCACTTGCAAATGTATTAATTAGTTTTGGAAATGTATTTTGAAGTATCTCTTTTGAATAGTCAGTTATTTGCCCAGTAAATCCAAAGCTATTATTAATAACATCCGATTTCGATGATAGTTCTCTGTAAAAATTTGACTCTTGTTCATCGAAACGCTCCCAGCTAAACTCAGGTATGTCTATTGGTTCGTACTCACCATCTGATGGTGGAGAGCCTAATTCTATTGCTATAAATAAGATCTGAGCATCATATGCAACACCATGCATATTTCTATCAATAGGCTCATCATCCTTTCTGCCTGCAATTATTGAACTTGTTGCAGTTCCATGGAATTTTTCTAAAGGAGTAGGTTCTCTATCCCCGCTATAAATCAAAACACTATCAGGATGAAGAATATTTTCTTTCAAAAATTCATGATGCCCCCAATCTAAAGCCTCATCAACTACACCAACTACAACACCTTTTCCCGAAGCTCCATATGAATAAGCATCTGATGCATTTATAAAGTTTAAACCCCATTGATTTTTATATTCAGGCGTTTCAAATCTCTCTTTTGGAATAAAAATATCAGTATTTGGATCAAGTGTTTCAGGTAAATTATCTTCTTCCTCTGGCAAGGCTGATAATTGAACAGGAACACCTTTTCCTCCACCTCCACAACCGTTAAGTATTATTAAAATTAAAAAAAGAGATAGAAATTTATAAAACATATTAAAAAACATTTTAGCAGTTATTAGTCCAAATACTTGAGGCAGATGCAATATTATCATTATCTATTTTGATAAGAGTCTTTATAAATATTGTATCTTTACTCTTTTTTTCAATAGATGATTGTAAATTGTTGTCACTGATAACAAAATTATTATCTAAGTCACCTAAATCTATATTTATAGTTAATAATTTTGGTATAGCTCCGAATTCTTTTGTTGCTAATGATTCTTTATTGTCTAGAATAATTTGGTAGTAATTATGTTTTGTATGATGATTTGACAAAAAAACTCCTTATACTTATGACTTAATTTAATTTTTATAAATAAAAAAGAAAAATATAATAAATTTAGATAACAAAGTTAATTCTATAATTTAATTATTAAAATTAAATATCTAATTAACCTAACTCAAGAGGAGCTAATAATGACAAGAGAAGCAGTAATAGTCTCAACAGCAAGAACAGGACTCGCAAAATCTGGGCGAGGTGGTTTTAATATAACTCATGGCGCCGCAATGGCCGGACATGCTGTTAAGCACTCTATTGAGAGAGCTAAATTAGATCCAAATGAAATTGAAGATGTGATTATGGGGTGTGGGACTCCCGAAGGCGCAACTGGACAAAATGTAGGAAGGCTTGCTGCAATTTGGGCAGGATGTCCAGTTACAACATCTGGTGTTACAGTAAATAGATTTTGTTCCTCAGGCTTACAGACTATAGCAATGGCAGCTGGAAGAATTGTTAATGAAGGAGCTAGCGCAGTTGTTGGGGCAGGTGTTGAGTCTATCTCTCTAGTACCAATGCAAGGTATCAATTTCAATAATATTACGGAAGAAAAACTTATGGAGAGTTATCCAGCATTATGGATGCCTATGATTGAGACTGCAGATATTGTTGCAGATAGGTACAATATTTCCCGTGAAGCACAAGATGAATATTCTCTTCAGAGTCAACAAAGAACAGCTGCCGCACAAGAGGCGGACCTTTATAAAGATGAAATAGTTGCAATGGAAACAAAAATGAAAGTTGTTGATAAAGAGAGCGGTGAAGAGAGTGTTATTGATTATACGGTTGATAAAGATGAGTGCAATAGACCCTCAACTACCTTAGAAGGTCTCGCACAACTTAAGCCCGTTCGCGGTGATGAACATTTCATTACTGCTGGGAATGCATCTCAGCTATCCGACGGGGCTGCTTCTGTGGTGGTCATGGACTCAAAACTAGCAGAAAAAAAAGGGTTAGAGCCTCTTGGGGCTTTCAGAGGTTTTGCTGTTGCTGGTTGTGAACCAGATGAAATGGGTATCGGTCCAGTATTTGCAATACCAAGACTTTTAGAAAGAAATAATCTTTCTATAGATGATATAGATCTTTGGGAGCTTAATGAGGCTTTTGCAAGTCAGACTCTCTATTGTCGAGACAAACTAGGAATTGATAATGAAAAATTAAACGTTAATGGTGGTTCAATTGCTATTGGACATCCTTTCGGTATGACAGGTGCTCGATTAGTTGGTCATATTCTTCTTGAAGGTAAAAGAAGAAAAGCGAAAAACGTTGTTGTTACAATGTGTATTGGCGGCGGAATGGGTGCAGCAGGTTTATTTGAAGTTTTTAATTAAGGTTCTTTTGAAGTTTGAATAACGAGCTTACCTTCGTTCTCTCCTGTAAATAATTTATTAACTGCTACGGGGGCATTTTCAATGCCCTCGATAACATCAACTTTATATTTAATTTTACCTTCAGCAACCCATTGACCAAGTTTTTGAAGACACTCTTCGAATTGATCAGTGAAATCAGAGACTAAGAAACCAGTTACAGTCAATGTTTTCATTAATATATTTCTATACATTTTTGGACCAGTTGATGACCAATCATTGTACATTGAGATCAATCCACAAACTGGTATCCTTCCAAACTTATTCATTAAGGTTAATGCTGCATCAAGTGTATCGCCTCCAACATTATCAAAATAAATATCGATGCCATTAGGACATGACGTTTTTAATGCATCAAATACATTTTCTTTTTTGTAATTAATTACACTATCAACGCCTAAATCGTTTTTAAGCCAATCACATTTTTCATCCGACCCCGCTATGGCAACAACATAACATTCCTTTATCTTTGCAATTTGACAAACTATTGAACCAACAGCACCTGCGCCAGCCGAAACAACAACGGTTTCTCCTTTTTTGGGTTTACCAATATCAAGAAAGCCAAAATATGCGGTAGGTCCTGTAAAACCAAGAACAGAAATAAAAGCCGTAAGAGGTAATCCTGTTTTCTTTGGAAGTTTTACAACATCATTACCTGGTGCTATAAAATAATCTTGCCAACCTCCATGCATTCCCCCTTGAATAATATCGCCAACAGAAACATCATTTGAATTTGACTCCTCAACAATAGCAATAGATCCACCTGCTCTCATAATATCACCTATCTCAACCGGTTCCATATATTGATCAACATCTGACATCCATATTCTATTAGTAGGATCCAATGAGAAATATATTGTCCTAGCAAGAATTTCATTATCATTAATTTCAGGAATATTCTCTTCAACTAAAGTAAGATCAGTATTTTTTATTTCACCAACTGGCCTGGTGTTTAGGCGCCATGATTTATATGTATGATTTGAATTTGACAAAAGAGAACTCCTGAAGGTTATTTGAAAGGCTTAATTTTTGTGATTTTTTTTTAAAATGTCAAAAAAAACAAAAAAAAATAACTTTTTTGTTTTTTCTTTATTGACCTTCAGAACGAACAGGATACTATATTTTGTGTTAGGTAACGTTATATACTCTATTTGTAGTAAAATTTACTTAAAAATAGTAAGCCAAAAATTAATGTGTATTACGCCCTAAATATTATTTTAAATTGCCGTTAGAAGCAATAATGCAACGTTTGTTGTAGGGAGAGCACGACTCTCTCAAAAGAAAGAAAGGATAAGAGATGCTGATGAATAAAATAGAAAAAATTAATCAAAATAAAGAAAAGAAGACTCCTACTCCTGTTATTTCTGGTTATACTAGAGAGGAGATGGAAGAAATTTATTCATTTGCACAATCAAAAATTGGTGAAAAACCAACAACCAAGTTGTCTGAACAACCACGAATTGATTTTAAAATTAATGACCGAGCTGTTCAGCATAAAGGTAAAGGTTTTAGAGTTAAAATCGATCCATCAAGAGACTCTCTATTGACTGATTTTGGAAGAGAAACACTTGAGGATAGGTATTTGATGCCGGGTGAATCCTTTCAAGATCTATTTGCACGTGTTGCTTCATATTATGGTGATAATCAAGAACACTCACAACGTCTCTATGATTATATATCAAAGCTTTGGTTTATGCCTTCAACACCTGTTCTTTCCAATGGCGGAACTGGAAGAGGGCTTCCAATTTCTTGTTTTTTAAACGAAGCTAGCGATAGTCTAGGTGGAATAGTCGATCTATGGACAGAGAATGTTTGGCTTGCTTCTAAAGGTGGAGGTATTGGATCTTATTGGGGTAATTTAAGATCAATTGGTGAACCAATTGGTGGTGTTGGAAAAACAAGTGGAATTGTTCCTTTTATTAGAGTTATGGACTCTCTAACACTGGCAATTAGCCAAGGTTCTCTGAGAAGAGGTTCTGCTGCAGTTTATTTACCTATTGATCACCCTGAAATCGAAGAATTTATTGAAATAAGAAGACCAACGGGAGGAGATCCAAATAGAAAAGCTCTTAATCTTCATCATGGAATACAACTGACAGATGCATTTATGCGTGCAGTTGAAGAAAACGCTGAGTGGGACTTAAGAAGCCCTCATGATCAATCTGTGCAAAAAACTGTTTCTGCACGTTCTCTATGGATAAGAATGTTAACAGCAAGAATCGAAACAGGTGAGCCTTATTTAGTTTACAAAGATACAGTTAATAATCTGAGACCAGAGCAACAGAAACTTGCTGGATTAGAAATTAAAACATCTAATTTATGCAGTGAAATAACTTTGCCAACAGGTATTGATCACCATGGTGAAAATAGAACCGCTGTATGCTGCTTATCCTCTGTAAATATTGAAAAGTTTTTTGAATGGGAAAATGAAAAAGAATTTATACCAGACATTATGCGTTTTTTAGATAACGTGCTTCAAGATTTTATAGACAATGCTCCTGAGACAATGAAAAGCGCTGCATATGCAGCGACAAGAGAAAGATCTGTTGGTTTAGGCGTGATGGGTCTTCATTCTTTTTTCCAGGAAAATAACGTTCCTTGGGAGAGCGCAGTAGCAAAATCATGGAATAAAAAAATATTCAATCATATTAAAGCAGGTGCAGATCAAGCATCAAGAGAACTTGCTAAAGAAAAGGGTCCCTGCCCTGACGCTGAAGAATATGGAATTATGGAGCGTTTTTCAAATAAAACTGCTGTTGCCCCAACTGCATCAATTTCGATTATTTGCGGTGGTTCAAGCCCAGGTATTGAACCTATTGCTGCAAATGTCTATGCTCATAAGACACTATCAGGAACATTCACTGTAAGAAATCGTCATCTTAAAATTCTTTTACAAGAAAAAAATCAAGATAATGATGAAGTATGGCTTTCAATACTATCAAATGGTGGATCAGTTCAACATCTTGATTTCTTATCTGAGCATGAAAAGGATGTTTATAAAACTGCATTTGAAATTGATCAAAGATGGTTGATAGATCTTGCTGGAGATAGATCTGAAATGATCGATCAAGCCCAGTCATTAAATGTCTTTTTACCAGCTGATAGTGATAAAGCATATCTACATGAAGTTCATTATTCAGCATGGAAAAAAGGAGTTAAGAGCCTTTATTATTGTCGTTCACTCTCTTTACAGAGAGCTGAAAATTCTTCTAACCAACCAACCAAAATTAATGTTAAAACTCTTGACGAGGTTGCGGCAGAGTCTAATCCAAATGATTATGATGAATGCCTGGCCTGTCAATAAGCATAATAAAAATAGAATAGAGAGAAAGTTATGTCCCTTCTTGAAGAAAGATTAGTATACAAACCGTTTAAATATCCCTGGGCTTATGAAGCTTGGCTTAAACAACAGAGAATCCACTGGCTACCAGAAGAAGTTCCTTTAGCAGAAGATGTTAAGGATTGGGAGAAAAATCTTACAGCGCCTGAAAAAAATCTACTTACGCAAATTTTTAGGTTTTTTGTACAGGCAGATGTTGAAGTCAATAATTGCTACATGAAACATTATTCAAGGGTCTTTAAGCCAACAGAAATCCAAATGATGCTTGGTGCTTTCTCAAATACAGAAACTATTCATATTGCTGCCTATAGCCATCTTCTAGATACTATTGGAATGGCAGAGGTTGAATATAGTGCCTTCCTGGAATACGAAGCAATGAAGAATAAATTTGATTATATGAGGCTGTGGGGTGTTGATACAAATGAAGATATCGCTAAAACTCTTGCAGTCTTTGGAGCATTTACTGAAGGTGTTCAACTTTTTGCTTCTTTTGCAGTTTTAATGAATTTCCCAAGGCAAAACCGAATGAAAGGTATGGGACAGATAGTTACTTGGTCAGTTAGAGATGAAACTCTTCATACTGAGTCAGCAATAAGATTATTTAGAACTTTTGTTGAGGAAAATCCATCAGTTTGGAATGATAATGTTAAAAGTGAGATTACTAAAGCTTGTGCAACTGTTATAGAGCACGAAGATGCTTTCATTGATTTAGCATTTGAATTAGGTGGTGTAGAAGGTATGGAGGCTGATGAAGTCAAACAATATATTAGATACATTGCTGATAGACGATTAACACAACTAGGTCTTCCAGAGTTATATAAAATTGAAAAAAATCCTCTTCCTTGGATGGACGAAATGCTTAATGCTGTAGAACATACAAACTTTTTTGAAGGAAGGGCTACAGAATATTCAAGAGCAGCAACTACCGGTAGTTGGGCAAAAACTTTTGAACAAGCATTTGGTACGTAAAAAGTTAAGTAATATCAATTTAAATTATCAAGAATTTTTTTTGTAAAAGCCTTCCCAACACCAACTCCAAATTGATCAAAAGGATTAACCTCTAATAATACCGCGGTAATAAAAACTCTATATTCCCACATTGCAATTAAGTACCCTAGAGAAAAAGGATCAGTTTTTTTTAAAGAAAAAAGATTAACGGATACATTACCATTTACTTTTTCTTTTTTATCAGTAGTTTCTGCTCCTTTAGCAAGAATTTCTGCCTGAGTAATCGCTTGAAGGTAAGCTAAACTATTTGAATTATCATTGCTGGTGATAATGTCTGCGCAAAGTTCTTGTGTGCCTTGATGAAAAAGCTGAAAATAAGAATGTTGTGCCCTAGGACCATATCCTCCAAAAATAATTTGCCCTGTTTTTTTATACTTAGAGGTTCTACTTGGGATTTTACCTAAAGACTCCATTTCTAACTGTTGAATATAATTTGGAAGAGACCTAAATGACCAAATAAATGTTAGAACAGATCTGATATGTTTATTTTTAAAATTATTATTCCAAACATCTGAAAAGGATAATCTTTTAACAAATTCAAAAAACTTTTGATTTTTTAACAAATCAATATCAACCTGTCGTCCCCCTTTTAAAAAAGACTCATAAGAACTATTATTAGAAAGAGGAATTTCTGCAATTGGTGACCAGATTGAATACCTGCCATATATCTCTTTATCAAAAGATACAATGCTACTTTCATTAAAACCAAATTCTTTAGCTTTTTTTGGATTTGACGTAATTGCAATAAAATGATCTATCCTAGACGACCACGCTAAAGCTAACTTCATCATCTGAATAGTTTCCTCAGTTGAAAATGATTTAGAGGAAATTATAAAAACTGTTTCATCTGGATTCAGATTAGAAGTCTTATACTCAAACTCATAAGTATCTGACCCAGTTATGAAATGGTAACTATATTTATTATTAATTTCTGGAGAATTTATGCTTTCAATTAATAATTTTGGCCCCTCAATTGAACCGCCTATACCAATTACAACAATATTTATATTTTTAATTTCATGATTATTTTTTATTCTATTAATTAGCTTAACTAAATGATCATTTAATTTTGGGCCTTCTTTTCTATATTTAGGGTGTAATGCAGATTGTTTTTCAGTGTGATTTACAATTTTACCATTCATTAAATCATTTATTTTATCATCCAGATTTCTTTGGTTAGCGATTAGGTCAAATTCATTATAAATATCAATTGTGAATTCACTTATATATGATGAACATTTTAAATTAGAATTTTCGAATTCATAATTCTGTGTGACACTTTTATTCATTGAGCTAGAGTTTAACCAATGTTTTACCGATATTTTCACCAGTAAAGATCTTTTTATAAGCAACTAAGACATTTTCTAGACCCTCTGTAATGTCTGCTTTAAACTTTAATGATCCATCCTTATACCATTCAGCCAATAATGTTTCAATTTTAGGACCATCGTCAAGAAAATCTGGGCAAAAGAAACCAGTGATAGTGGCTCGCTTCATTAAAATTTGATCAAAATTTTCAGGACCAGGTAATCTTGCTCCCTCTTTGTTATACTGAGCTAATAAACCAGATAGAGGAATACGAGCATTTAAGGCAAGATTTTGCATTACAGTATTAAGAATATCGCCAGCAACATTATCAAAATATATATCAATACCTTCAGGACAATGCTTTTTTAAGGCTTGATCAAGATTCTCTTCTTTATAATTTATGGCCACATCAAAGCCTAAATCATTTGTCAACCAATCACACTTTTCTCTACTACCAGCAAGTCCAATAACTCTGCACCCTGCTTTTTTTGCAATTTGACCGGCTAATGACCCAGTAGCTCCAGCAGCTGCTGAAACAAGAAAATTTTCACCTGGTTTAGGTTTTCCCACTTCCATTACTCCTACATATGCAGTCCATCCATTAAGTCCTAAAGCTGAAAGATATGCCTCATCACAATCAAGGCCTTTCTCAAGAACTAAAAAGGATTCTGCATCAACATTTGCAAAATCTGACCATTCACCAAAACCTCTAACTAGATCACCCTTGCTAAATGCTGGATTTGAAGATTTAACAACTTCAGCTAGGCAAACTCCTACCATTGATGATCCTAACTCTATAGGAGGTTGATATGAATCTTGCCGATCACTCATCCACATTCTAGTCCCAGCATCCATAGAAATAATCTTTAATTTAATTTGTATTTGCCCATTTTCTGGATCAGAAATTTCTTCTTCAACTAACTCTAGAGCTTCTTCAAAATTTATTCCATTAGGACGAGCAATTAATTTCCATACATTTCTTTTCATTTCATTCCCTTTTTTAATAAATAATATCTTTTGGTTTAATACCTTTAAAATACATATCTTGTACATCTCTCATTTTTTTTATTGCACCGTCAGAATTTACAATTGATTGAAATAAATCTTGCTCACTCCTTAGGGCTTCTGTAAGCGGAAGCTCGAGACTATCATTTAAAATTTTTTTTAACAATATGAGAGCATCCTTGGGTTTTTTTGACAATTCATCAGCTAAATCTTTTGAAGATTTTAGTGAATCTCCCTTTTTAACAAGACGATTAATTGCTTTTAAATCCAACATTTCTTCTGCAGAAAACTCATTACCTAAGAAAACTAATTCTGCAGCTTTTGTTGGCCCAATAAGTCGAGCAACTCTACTTGTTCCTCCTAAACCAGTAGTCAAATTTAAGTCAACTTCTGGTTGACAGAACCTTACACCCTCTTCTGCAATTCTAAAGTCACAAGCCCAGGCAATTTCTGCGCCTCCTCCTGATGCTCTTCCATTTATACTTGCAATAGAAATAATGTCAGGATGAGTAAGTTCTCTCATTAAATAAAACCATGAAACACCTGGTGCAGTAGTTTCCCTTCCTTCGTATATTGCTAATATATCTTCAAGCCAAGCATGTTCAAACCAATGATCACTTAACGCGGAAGCTAAAATAAAAATATTACTACCGCTCTCTCTCGAACTTTTTATTTCAAGAAATAAATCCTCGGCAGCTTTCCAAGTGACATTATTATTAACCTCAGGATTATTCATTGTTAAAATAACAACACCATTTTGAAGAATTTCTTTTTTAATAATTTTTTTCATTTAACACCGATTTAAAATTTAACATGAAAAATAAAAAAAGCCACCTAACCTAGGCTAGGTGGCTTTAAATATAGTAATTTATTTGTATTAGACGTTATTTAATGCATTAGATAAATCTGCTAATATATCATCAATGTGCTCAATACCAACTGATAAACGAACATAACCAGGGGTAACACCTGAAGCTATTTGTTCTTCTTCTGTTAATTGACTGTGTGTTGTGCTAGAGGGATGTATTGCTAAACTTCTTGCATCACCAATGTTGGCAACATGGTAATGAAGTTCGAGACCATCAATGAATTTTTTTCCAGCATCAACACCTCCTGATAATTCAAAGCCAACTAATCCACTATAGCCACCTTTTAAACAGGCATCAGCTCTCTTTCTAGCCTCTCCAGTTTGAAGTCCAGGATATATAACTTTGCTGACCTTTTCGTGTTTTTCAAGAAAATCAGCAACGCTTTGACCATTTCTTGAATGCTCTCTTATTCTTAATGGAAGTGTTTCTAGACCTTGTAAAAATTGAAAAGCATTCAATGGGCTCATAGCTCCGCCTAAATCTCTGAGAATAGTTGTTCTTGCTTTTAAAATATAGGCAATTGGCCCTAGAGGTTCTGCAGCAACAGTAAACACTGCCCCATGATAAGATGGATCAGGGGTATTTAATGCAGGTTGTCTATCACCAGCACCAGCCCAATCAAAGTTCCCACCATCAACAATAAGTCCTCCAATAGAGGTTCCGTGACCACCAATATATTTTGTTGAAGAATATACAATAACTGCTGCGCCATGCTCAAATGGCTTACATAGAACTGGTGCGGCAGTATTATCAACTATCAGAGGAATACCAAATTTTCTTCCAATATCAGAAACTTCTTTAATTGGAAAAACTTCTAATTTTGGATTGGGTAATGTTTCTGCAAAATAAGCTCTTGTTTTATCATCAGTTGCTTCCGCAAATGCATTAGGATCTTTAGGATCCACAAATCTTACTTCAATGCCCATATCCTTAAATGTATTATTTAATTGATTCCAAGTTCCACCATATAAATCAGTTGATGAAACAATGTTATCTCCTGCCCTAGCAATATTTTGTAAAGCATAAGCTGTTGCAGTTTGACCGGATGCAACTGCAAGAGCTGCAGCACCCCCTTCAAGAGCAGCAATTCTTTGCTCCAATACATCACATGTAGGATTCATAATTCGAGAATATATATTTCCTAATTCTGATAGGGCAAAAAGATTTGAAGCATGTTCAGTCGAGTCAAACTGATAACTTGTTGTTTGATGAATTGGAACAGCAACAGAGTTTGTTGTTGGGTCTGAACGCCAGCCTGCATGTAAGGCAAGTGTTTCGGGATTTTTACTATCTATAGTCATTTTTATCTCCTTTTTTTACTGAGAGATAAAAAAACCCGGCTTTACCCGGGTATCCCCCAGTCATTTTTAGCGATTTTTTTTCACGTGGACGCAAGCCGACTGGCTCAAATCACCACGTATTCATATTCGAATTAAGATGAACTTATAATTATTATCATTTAAAGTCTAGTATTTTTATTAAGCTCACTTAAAGCCGAGTAAACCAAAGTTTGAGCTTGTGGTCTTATAGGATATCTTCCAGAGGGTATCAATTGAGTTAACAAAATTGAAAAAAGGTTTTCTTTGGGATCTATCCAAAAAAAAGTACTTGCCATTCCACCCCAGGAAATTGATCCAGTTGACATTGGTGACATAGATTTAACTTGATCGACAAGACACGAAAATCCAAGACCAAATCCAGCACCATCATGCCTCACCTCTGAAAAATTATCATCGCCCATCTCACTCATAGTTTGATTATTTGGAAGATGATTTTCTCTCATAAATCTTACTGTCATCGGGCTTAGTAATTGTTTTCCGTCAAAATAACCTTCATTTAGTATCATTTGACAAAAATTTGCATAATCAGCAAGGGTTGAGCATAAGCCGCCGCCGCCTGACAAAAAATTTCTTTTTTTGGAATAAATATCTTCACCACCTTTGTAACAACGTTTAAGCTTATTACCTGACTTTGAAACTAGTTCCTGATAACAATCAACAAATCTATGATGTTTTTCTTCAGGTACGTAAAAGTCTGTATCAATCATATTTAATGGTTTAAAAATATTTTCTTTAAAAAAATCATCAAGTTTTTGTCCGGAAATAACCTCAATAATTCTACCTAGGATATCTATAGAAATTGAGTAATTCCATTTAGCTCCTGGATCAAATGTAAGCGGTAAGGAGGCTGCAATATTTGAATACTCCTCAAGATTCATTTCTTTTTTTGTTTCTGGATTTTTTGCTGAAGCTATACCGCTAGAGTTATAGAGTTTGATAACTGGATGTCCCACCATAAATCCATATGTCATACCAGACGTATGTGTTAATAAATCTTTTATTAAGATTGGCTGGCTGGGTTCTCGAACTTTATAATTTTTAACATCTCCTCCATCCCAAACTTTAATATCTCTAAACTCTGGAAGATATCTAGATACCTCATGCTCTAAACGTAATAAACCTCTCTCATAGAGCATCATTATAGCTGATGAGGTAATTGGTTTAGTCATTGAAAAAATTCTGTATATTGAGTCATAATTTAATTCAGTTCTATCCTCTACACTCGCAACTCCTTGAGAAGATAAATGGACAATTTGATTATCTCTTGAAACAAGGATTGTAAAATTTGGAAGTTTCAATTTATTTAAATATGATGAAAAATAACCTGGAATATATGCCAATCTCTCGCTATTAAAGCCAAGGTCAAACTCATTTTTATTGCTTTGTTTATAATTTTTTATTTTTTCTTGATACATTTACTACTCAATATCATTTAATAATTCTCGATCCAAAGCTATGTGCTTTCTCTTAAGATCTTTTAAACTTTTACAGCCTAAAAGTTGAAGGTTCCTTTTTACTTCGGAAGCTAAAACATCTATAGCGATACCAACACCCTCCTCACCTTTAGCAGCCAAACCATAAACCCAAGGCCTGCCAATTAAACATGCGTCTGCTCCAAGGGCAATAGCTTTAACAATATCAGAACCTCTTCTAATTCCTCCATCAATTAGAATTTCAACTCTATTATTAACACTTTTTACAATATTGGGTAAAACATCTATTGGCGCAGCGGCACTATCGAGTTGCCTTCCGCCGTGATTAGAAATAACAATAGCTGAAGCTCCAATTTCTATAGCTTTTTCTGCATCGGTTGAATTCATTATACCCTTTATCGCAAATGGACCACCCCACATAGACGCAATTTGTTTCGCTTCTTCCCATGTCACAGAAGGATCAAATTGTTGATTCATGTATGTCATAATATTGCTAAGATTTTTCTTTTCACCGGTAAATTTCTCTTTAACATTTGCGAATTTGATTTTTGGCCCAAAAATAAAATTCCACCACCATGATGGATGAAAAGCTGCGTCAATAATTGAAGCTAAAGTCAAACGAGGAGGTACAGTCATACCACTTCTAAGATCTCTCTCTCGTTTTCCACCTACAGGAACATCTACTGTTAGCATTATTGCTTTATACTTTTTTTCCTTGCACCTTTTTATAAAATCATAGCTAATTTCTCTATTTTTCCATACATACATTTGATACCAAATTGATCCGTCGGATGCATCAGCATAATCCTCTATATTTGTACTAGCTATAGAAGATAATGTAGAAGGAAAATTTCTTTTAGAAGCCGCTCTTGCAACAGCTGGTTCACCTGAATGATGAAAAAGATACGAAATTGCTGTTGGTCCCAACGCAAAAGGATAGGGCATTTTTGTCCCTAGAACTTCAGTTTCTGTGTCAACCTCTGCTACATCAACTAAAGCGTCTGGAATAAGCTTCCATTTTTTAAAAGCTTTTCTATTATTTTTTTTTGTTAATTCGTCCTCTGCTGCACCATCAGCATAATCAAAAACTGCTTGAGGAACTCTTCTTTTTGCAAGAAGTCTTAAATCATCAATATTATAATATTTACTCAATAAAATAACCTATCCAATTAAATATTAATATCTAAGACAACTTTTATAGCACCAGATTTTCTATCTGCAGCAGTTCTAAAAGCTTCCTGAGCATCATCTATAGGAAATCTATGAGTTATAATTTTTGATGCTAGCTCATTAAAATCAAAAAGCATTTTTGCTGCAATATCAATATCTCTCCCATTAGGTCCTAATCCATAACAACGAGAGGTATGATATGAAGCCTCCTTATTGACAGCTGGAATGCCTGGAATTTTAATATCGTCCCAAGCAACAGCCAATCCAATAATTTTTCCTTGAGGTTTTAAAAATTCAATACATTTTTGAATTGCATCAGCCGACCCAACACAATCAACAACTCTGTCATAAACGCCACTTGGTTCTTTTACACCACACATTTCAGCTGCTTCAAATTGATGCTCATATCTTGCATAAAGATCAACTTCACATCCCATTGACTTAGCTGCAAAAACTGCACATTGGCCGATAGACCCTCCACCTACGACAGCCACTCTATGATTTGACAGAGTTTTAGTTAATACATATCCATGAACAGCAACAGCTATTGGCTCAACAAGACAAGAAATCTTTGCATCCATTTCTTGATTTAATTTAACTAGCGCATGTTCTGGTACAATAATTTCTTCTGCCATTCCTCCATCCGATGTAAGCCCAATCAATTCAGCCTCATCTGCAGAGCAAAGATTATAATCACCTGACTCACAAACTTCGCATCTTCCACAGTATTTGAGTGGCTCTATGGCTACAAGTGTTCCATTACTTAAATTACCTGTCATTTCATGGCCGGCAATATGAGGAAAATGACCATTGCTATCCAACATATGGATATCAGTTCCACAAATACCACAGTTATTTATTTTAACAAGAACTCCTTCACCAGTTGGTTTAGGGACATTTATCAAATTAACTTTACCTTCAGAGTAATTTACAGCCTTCATAAAATTTTCCTTATATTGATAAACCATAATATAAGATTTAACTTGCAAATCCATACCTTAAATATAATCTCGCTAATATGGGAAGTAATAGCAACACTATATATGACATTATTATTCTTGGTGCAGGTATTTCAGGAATAGGAATGGCACATAGTTTGTTAAAAGAAAAAAATCAAACATTTTTAATCATTGAGAAAAATGAGGGTGTTGGAGGAACTTGGCGAAATAATACATATCCAGGATTATGCTGTGATGTCCCCTCGCATTTTTACTCTTACTCATTTTCAATGAATCCAAATTGGTCAAAAACTTTTCCTGAACAATATGAAATACTCGATTATCTTGAGAACGTTACCGATAAATTTAATATAAGACCACATATAAAATTCAATAGTGAAGTTAAAGAGTCAAAATTTAATCAAAAAGAAAATTATTGGGAAACCTCTCTATCAAGTGGGGATGTTTATAAATCGCGATCATTAATTAGTGGCCTTGGACAGCTAAATAATCCCAAGTATCCAGATATAGATGGCTTAAGTGATTTTAGCGGTCATACTTTTCATAGCGCTAAGTGGGATCACGATTATAATTTAGAAGGAAAAAAAGTTGCTGTTATTGGTAATGGACCAAGTGCAATAGGTTTTATTCCTAAAATTGCTGGAAAGGTTGAAAAACTGACTATTTTCCAAAGAAGTAATAATTGGATAGTGCCTAAACCTGATAGATATTATGGTGCTTTTGAAAAATTTTGTTTAAATAATATTCCTCTTTTAGCAAGGCTCTATAGATTTTATTTCTATCTAACACAGGAGAGAAACTATTTAGCTTTTTATTACAAGCATAATAAAGTTGTTAAATTTTTTGAAAAAATAGTTTCAGCTGTCCTTACTAAATTTAAATTATTTAAATTCGAAGATGTATATAAAGCTGGTGCCCTTATGTTACTAGATGAGCAAATTAAAGATGAAAATCTTAAAGAAAAGCTTATACCTGACTATCCAATTGGCTGTAAAAGAATAATACCTACAAATGATTATTATCCAGCAATATGTAGGGATAATGTTTACCTCGAAACATCATTAATAGATAAAATTATTGATAATAAGATAATAACTAAAGATGGAAATTATCACGAGGTTGACGCAATAATATTTGGAACTGGCTTTGAGGCTAATATTTTTATTTCTCCAGTTAAAATTATAGGGTTAAATGATTTAGAATTAGATGATGTTTGGGCTAAGGGAGCCGAGGCATACAGAGGTGTAATGGTTCCAAATTTTCCTAATTTTTATATTTGTTACGGCCCAAACACTAATACCGGGCATGTATCAATTATATACATGATTGAATCCCAGATAATGTACATAATGAAATGTTTACGATTTATGAATAGTAAAAAACTTAATTATTTAGATGTAAAGAATTCAGCAATGAAGTCATATAATGAAAAGTTACAGAAGAAACTTAGTGACACGGTATGGGCAACTAATTGCGGTAGTTGGTATAAAACCAAAGAAGGAAAGATAATAAATAATTATCCTGGCTATGGAACGCAATATTATTTTATGATGTCACGTCCAAATTATAATGAGCTAAATACAGAATAAATAATTATTTTTCGAATAAATCTGGAAACTCTCTAAAAATACTCAATATCTCAGGATTAATTAATGCCTCGGTATTTTTAATTTCCTTATTATGTATTATATCCTTGACTGCAAGCTCAGAAATTTTACCTGATCTTGTTCTAGGGAAATCATTAACCTGAAAAATTTTTGATGGTACGTGCCTTGGGCTAGCTTTTTGCCTTATAAGTGATTTAATTTCTAAAATTAAGTTATCATTAAGAGTGACACCTTCTTTCATAATTAAATACAAAATTATTCTTTGATCTCCCTCCCAATCTTGTCCTACCGCAAGAGCTTCTTTTACTTTTTTATGATTTTCAACATGTCTATATATTTCAGCGGTACCAATCCTTATCCCACCAGGGTTTAGGGTTGCATCAGATCTTCCCTCAACAATGAATGTTTTTCTATCTGTCTTAATAATAAAGTCACCATGATGCCAAACATTTGGATATTTGGTAAAATATGCTCGCTTATATTTTTCACCATTTTTATCATTAAGAAATTCTATTGGCATTGAGGGGAAAGGGTTTACGCATACTAACTCTCCAGCTTCACCAACAATATCGTTATTCAGATTCTTCCATGATTGAATATCCATACCTAAAATAGCGCATTGAATCTCTCCTCTAAAAATAGGTAAACAAGGATTACCTCCTACAAAACAAGCAACCAAGTCAGTGCCTCCTGAAATTGATGATAATTGAACATCTTCTTTTACATTTGAATAGACCCAATCATATCCAATAGGTCCAAGTGGTGAACCTGTTGAAGCAATTATTCTTAAATTTGATAAGTTGAAATATTTTTTTGGATTTGCATCAGCTTTTGCAAGACTATCAATATATTTTGCCGATACACCTAAAAAAGTAAGCTTTTCTATATCTGCAATATGAAATAGAATATTAATATCTGGTTCAACTGGTGATCCATCATATATTACCAATGTAACTTCTTTGGCTAACGCTGAAACCATCCAGTTCCACATCATCCATCCACAAGTGGTGAAATACATAATCCTATCATTTTTTCTAAAGTCACAATGATATGTATGTTCTTTTATATGTTGAAGCAGTACTCCTCCAACAGAATGAACAATACATTTTGGTTTTCCTGTTGTTCCGCTTGAATACAAAATATAAAGAGGAGAATTAAAGGGGACACGTTCGAAAATAATTTTTTCCGTTTTATTATTTTCAATAATAAAGCTCCAAGATGAATCATTTACATTGTTATTTTTATCAAGATAATCAACAAAAACTAACTCATTGATTGATGCAATAGATTTCCTTACCTCCATTGCTTTTTTCTTAACATCAAAAATTTTTCCACCATAGCCATAGCCATCGCATGAAAATAAAATTTTTGGTTTACTTTGACCAAACCGATCAAGAATTCCCTCTATACCAAAGTCCGGCGAACAGGAAGTAAATACAGCACCCAAAGATGAGGAAGCTAACATGGCAATAATTGTTTCTGGACAATTTGGAAGCAGTGTTGCTACGCAATCACCTTTTTCAACACCTGATTTTTTCATCCATTTAGCTAATGAAGCAACCTTTTCTTTAAGCTCTTTTAAGGTAAGACTAAAACTCTCTCTTCCCTCACCATGAAAGCTAATTGCCTGACGATCATCATCACCAACAAGAAGATTTTCAGCAAAATTTAGAGTTGTGTTAGGAAAAAAAGTGGCTTTTCTTATATCTTTATTGGGAGAAAATGCTTTCTCTTCAAAATTACCAATGACATCATTACCTTTCCAAACCTCTCTCCAAAAATCATCAAGATTATTCACGCTCCAGTTGTGAAGAGATTCATAATCGAGAATTTCATTATCTTTTATGAAACCAAAATCTTTGCCAAGCTTCATCATTGATGAAGATTGCATAATTTCTTTATTAGGATTCCATAAAATCTTATTCATTGTTTAATAATCATATGAACAAGGCTTATTGACAATCCCATAAAAAATGACAATGTGATAATTAGTTAAAATCAGGAATATTTATGAAAAATAAACCAATTATAATAATTGGTGCAGGAATCAGTGGATTAACTCTAGCCCTAGCTCTTTTAAAAAATAATATTAATGTTTTAATTTTTGAAAAAGAAAAAGAAATTGAACAAAGGGGTGCCGGAATAAACATAAGCCCTAATGGAACATCCATTTTATATAACCTTGGGCTAGAAAAAAAAATTAACTCTTTTGCCTGTAAACCTGTAAATATAGAGCTTAGGAATTTTAATAATGGCTTTTTACTAGCTAAACAAAACTTAAATAATAGCAGTGAAAAAAAATTTAAATATCCTTTTTTTCAAGCTCAGAGAAAGGATTTAATTAATATTTTATTTGATGAAATTAATAAAATTAATTCAGAAATCATTTTTTTTGATTATGAACTCAAAGGATATGAAGAAAAAAATAATTTTGTTACTGTAACCTTTAATAATGATAAAAAAGTCGATGGATCGTTAATTATAGGTTGTGATGGTATCAATTCAAAAGTAAGAAAAACATTAAACCCTAATGCTTCAAGTGAATTTTCAAATATTATTGCTTGGAGAGGTATCGTGAATATGAACGATTTACCAAAATCAATAACAGAGCTATCACCAACCATATGGATGGGTAATGAAAAACATTTTGTTCATTATCCAGTTAAAAAAGGTAATCTTCTAAATTTTATTGGGACGGTAAGAAAAGATGAATGGCATGATGAGTCCTGGCATCAATTTGGAAGTAAAGAAGAATTAAAAAGTGATTTTGGTAGCGCCAATAATATCATTGAAGAAATTATAGAAAATGTTGATAAGCCGAATAAATGGGGACTATTTGATATTAAATTTATTAAAAATTGGGCATCTGAAAAAGCCCTAATAATTGGCGATGCAGCCCACCCTATGTCACCCTCATATGGTCAAGGAGCAAACTGTGCAATGGAAGATGCTATAATTCTCTCGCGAATTATTTTGAAGAATAATAATTATGAAGGAAGTCTTTTTTATTTTCAAAAAAACAGAGAGGGAAGAGTCAAAAAACTTCAAAAAAGTTCATCGAGAAATTTAAAAGTATTTCATATAAAGAATCCACTATTAAAGTTTATTATTCATTCAGGTTTATATGTTCTAAATAAAATTATTCCAATAATATTGATGCAATCAAGTTGGATATATAAATTTAATGCTTCTAATATAAAAATAAAATAACTATTATTTTAAGGCTCTATCTAGATCACTAATAAGATCCTCTATTGACTCAAGACCAACAGATAAACGAATAAGTCCATCATCTATTCCTAATGACTCACGAGTTTCTTTTGGTATAGATGCATGCGTCATAATTGCTGGATGTTCAGCAAGACTCTCAGCACCTCCTAAGCTTTCTGCTAAAGTAAAAATCTCTAAAGTTTCTAATACTTTCTTAGCTGATGATAAACCGCCTTTAACAATAAATGTAACCATACCACCAAACATATTCATCTGCTTCTTAGCAATTTCATGCTGAGGATGACTTGTAAGACCAGGGTAAATAGTTTTTGAAACTGATGGGTGACTCTCTAAAAATTCAGCAACTGCTTGAGCATTTTCTGAATGTCTTTGCATCCTTACTGATAAAGTCTTTAGGCTTCTTAGAAGAAGAAAACTATCAAAAGGTCCCGCTATACCCCCGCTGGCATTTATTAAATAAGAAAGCTCATCTGATAAATCAGTTCTATTTTTTGATGTAATTGCCAAACCTCCTACAACATCAGAATGGCCACCTATATATTTAGTTGCTGAGTGCATCACAATATCAAAATCAAAATCTAAAGGTCTTTGTATCCAAGGTGATGAAAAGGTATTATCACAAACTTTAATAATATTCTTATCATTAATCACGGATGATATTTCTTTAAGATCAGTAATTTTTAGAAGTGGATTGGAAGGAGTTTCTAGCCAAAGCATTTTTGTATTTGGCTTAATCTCTTTCAATATATTTTCAGTATTTGAAAAATCAACAAAACTAAAATTTAGAGATGATGTTCTTTTTCTAACTTCCTCCATTAACCTATACGTTCCTCCATAAAGATCATCTGAGGCTATTACATGGTCACCAGCATCCAGTAATTCCAAAATAGTGGATGTTGATGCCATTCCAGAGGCAAATGCAAATCCTGAATCACCGCCCTCTAGATCTGCAATACAATCCTCAAGAGCCTTTCTTGTTGGGTTAGATGTTCTAGAATATTCATAACCTTTATGAACACCTGGACTTTCTTGTTCATAGGTTGATGACGCATATATAGGTGTCATAACAGCACCAGTAACTGGGTCACTTTTCTGACCAGCATGAATAGCCCTGGTATCAAATCCTGATTTATCTTTAGCCATAATTACCTCTTATATATCTTTCTTTAAATATGCTAATAAATCAACTTTTGTTAACAATCCAATAAAAGTATTGTTTTCCATAATCATTGCAAAATTTTCATTCTCCAAAATTTTAGATAATTCATCAATAGAAGCTTTTGAGTCCAATAAGTTTATTTCTTTAGACATTACGTTAGATATTTGATCTGAAAAACCTTTCTTATTATTGAGACAATTTTTTAAGATATCTTTTTCTTGAATAACACCAACTATATCACCTTCCTCAATAACGGGGAGTTGAGAAATATTTGAATTTCTCATTCTATTATAGGCAGTAGCAACTGTATCATCTTCTTTAACGCTAACAACTTGGCCTTGATCAGCTCGCATTACGATGAGGTCACTTAAATCATTTTTTAGATTACGCTTATCTAGGCCATTATTAGTAAGCCAGGCATCATCAAAAGCTTTGGAGAGATATTTATTACCTGTATCACATATTAAAGTAACAACTCTTTTTGGTTCTGTTTGAGCCCTGCACCATTCTATGGCTCCAGCAACTAGTGTTCCGGCTGAAGATCCAGCTAGAATACCTTCCTTTTTAAGTAAAATATCTAATGTTTCAAATGCAACACTATCATGAATAGTTACAGCATCATCAACATAAGAAAGATCCAATATATCTGGGATAAAATCTTCTCCAATTCCCTCAACAAGCCACGATCCACCCTTATACTCAAAAGATCCTTTTTTAACAGCATCGTAAATAATTGAACCCGCTGGATCAGCCGCAACAATTTTTGTTTTCGGAGATACACTTTTTAAAAATTTCCCGACACCTGTTAGAGTTCCACCAGAACCAACTCCAGCTACAAAAGCATCAATATCATGATCCATTTGTTCCCAAATCTCTGGACCTGTTGTTTTTTCATGAGCCAGAACATTAGCTGGATTTCCAAATTGATTTGCATAAAAAGCACCTGGAGTTTCTCTAACAATTTTCTCAGCAACATTATGATAATACTCAGGGTGTTCTATTGATACATCAGATCGAGTAAAAATTATCTCGGTTCCTAATGCTTTAAGATGCAGAATTTTTTCTTGGCTCATTTTATCTGGAATAACCAGTATTACCCTATAGCCTTTTAAAACTCCTATTAAAGCTAAACCAAGCCCGGTATTTCCTGCTGTAGCCTCTACGATAGTTCCTCCATCACTTAATAATCCATCGCGTTCTGCTTGTTCAATTATCGACATTGCTACACGATCCTTGATGGATCCACCTGGATTTTGAGACTCCATTTTTACAAATAAACTACATAAACCGACATCAATATTTTTAATTTCCAATAAAGGTGTATTACCAACCATTTCTAGTAATGAATGATTTATATCTGGAAGCGGTAGTTGTTTCATTTTATTACCTCAAATTTGGCGGTCCCTAGAGGATTCGAACCTCTGACACCTGGTTTCGAAGACCAGTGCTCTATCCAGCTGAGCTAAGGGACCCAAAAATTTTAATTAATAAATCACCTTAGTATCATTATAAGTCTTTATAATAAAACAGACATATAATTCAAATTAAAAAAGCCCGTAACTATAATACCATAGCATTATATGTTACAGGCTTAAAAATTCTAAATATAATTATTCAGTTTCTGCTTTAGGATCCCCTTGGCTCAAGTTACCTGCAGCCATTTTACCTCTGTTTTCGACTAAATCGAAATTTACTCTGTCACCTTCATCAAGACTTCCTAAACTAGATTCTTGAACGGCAGTAATGTGAACAAATACGTCATTTTCACCTTCATCCGGTTCAATAAAACCAAAACCTTTATTAGGATTAAACCATTTAACTGTTCCTGTGGGCATTATAATTACTCCTTTTAATATTAATAATTTGAAAAAACAAAGTCCTATCATGCTCATAATTGTTATCTGTTTACTTAAACCTAACAATTAAAAAGCAATGCAAAATACTCTTCAGTAATTTAGGACTTACTTAAAAAGAAATTATAATTTTGAGGGATTACTCAGATTCTTCTGACTCTTCTGCTTCTTCTGCTTTTGCTTCTTCTTCATCAGTTTCTTCAACTTCTGCTTCTTCTGCATCGGTATCTTTAACTTCTGCTTCTTCTGCTTTTGCTTCTTCTGCAGGTGCTTCATCACTATCTACTTTAGCTAGTTTTTCAGCCGCCATTCTTCCTCTATTTTCAACGAGTTCAAAGCTCACTTTATCTCCCTCATTAAGAACATTTAAACCTGAGTCCTTAACGGCAGTAACGTGAACAAAAACATCATTTTCACCATCATCCGGTTCAATAAATCCGTAACCTTTACGACCATTAAACCATTTAACTGTACCTGTAGGCATATTGTTTACTCCATTCCTTTCTTTCATATACTAAAAAACTACTTTAAGACAATAAAAAAATTAAATAATTGAATCTAATGGATAAAATTAATAAATTGATTTTTCTAGGGAAAATTACAATAAAAGAGATTTAGAAGACTGAAATGCCAAATAAAAATGAGATATTAGTTGCATCATTATACAAATTTGTAGAAATAAACGATCTACTATCCTTACAGGACAATCTTTACAATATTTGTGAAGAAAATAATATTATGGGGACTATTCTTATTGCCAATGAAGGTATAAATGGCACAATTTCTGGAAAACATAATGAAATTAAAGAAACTATTTCATCACTAATAAGCGATAATAAATTTTCTAATATAGAAATCAAATATTCTTCAACAGATAAACAACCTTTCCATAGGATGAAAGTCAGATTGAAAAAAGAAATTGTAACTATTGGACTTCCTGAAATTAACCCCAACAAAAAAGTTGGAACATATGTGAAGCCAGAGGATTGGAATGAATTGATATCCGATCCAAATGTGGTTGTCATTGATACGCGTAATAAATATGAAACTAAAATTGGATCCTTCGAGAATGCCTTATATCCTGAAACATCATCCTTTAGGGAATTTCCTGATTGGGTAAAAAAATTCAAAAAGTCAAAAGAAAATACTAATAAAAAAATAGCTATGTTTTGTACTGGAGGAATACGATGTGAAAAAGCCTCTTCTCTTATGAAAGAAGAAGGCTTTGAAGATGTATATCATCTTCAAGGAGGTATACTAAAATATTTCGAGAAAACTAATAAAGAGAATAGCCTTTGGAATGGTGAATGTTTTGTTTTTGATCAAAGGGTTTGCCTTACTGATGAGTTGAAAGTTGGATCCTATAAAATGTGTTTTGCTTGTCGAATGCCAATTACGGAAGAAGAAATGCTAAACAAAAAATATATAGAGGGCATAAGTTGTATCTATTGTTATGATAAAACAACAAAAGAAAAAAAAGAACGTTTTGGCTCACGTCAAAAACAAATACTTTTAGCTAAAGAGAGAGGTGAAAAGCATCTTGGTGGAAAACAAACAAAATAATCATTTACTCTATTCCTTTAGAAGGTGTCCATACGCAATGCGTGCAAGAATGGCTATAGCCATAAGTGGGCAACAGGTTGAGTTTCGTGAAGTTATACTGAGAGACAAACCATCATCAATGATTAAATTATCCCCAAAGGGTACAGTTCCGGTTCTTTCTTTGAGCTCAGGGCAAGTAATTGATGAAAGCCTTGATGTAATAGATTGGGCCCTTAAATTAAATGACCCTGATAACTGGCTTAGATCAAATAAATCAGAAAAGTCATTAGAATTAATCCATACAAATGATAATGAATTTAAACATCATTTAGATAGGTATAAATATTCAAAAAGATATGACAATGAAGATCCTCTTGTTCATAGAGAAAAGTGTTTGATTTTTATTAATGAGCTTGAGGATCAATTAAGTTCTTCCCAATTTCTTTATGATGATAAAATTTCAGCATTAGATATTTCAATCCTTCCATTTATTCGTCAATTTCGAATAGCTGATATGGACTGGTTTGACTCATTACAAAAACCAAATATCCAAAATTGGCTAATGAAATTTCTTGAATCTAAATTATTTAAAAGCATAATGATTAAGTATAAGAAATGGGAGGAGGGAGATGAAAAAATTTTCTTTCCTAATTGAAGAATAAAAATAGGGTTAAGCCGTGCTACAACACCTAAATAATTATACACCAGAGGAATTTGAGTCGCAAAAACATCCTTTTACTATCAAAAGATTATCAACAACTATTGGTGCTGAGCTTTTAGACATCGACCTTAAGAGCGATTTATCACAAGAAGAGAGAGATCATATATACGACGCCCTTCTTACCTATAAAGTAATATTTTTTCGTGACCAAGATCTTACAACTGAAGAACATTTAAAATTTGGTCAGTATTTTGGGGAATTAGAAATTCATCCGTTTGCTCCTCTTGGCACTAATAGGGATGATCACCCAGAGGTTCTTCGAATAACTCATAATAAAGATAATAAACCTAAAGAAAATGCATGGCATTCTGATGTCACCTGGCGTATGGAACCTTCTTTAGGATCTATATTAAGAATGGTTGAAACCCCTACTGTTGGAGGTGATACCTTATTTGCAAATATGGAAGTAGCATATGAAAATCTTCCAGATGAAATTAAAGAAAAATTAGAGGGTACTTATGCAGTTCATGATTTCGCTCTTTTCAGAAATAGGCTTATTAAACAAGGAAAGTCAGCTGAAGAAATCGAAAAGTTAAATAAAAAATTTCCTAAGCCAACTCATCCAGTGATACGTACCCACCCAGATACAGGAAAAAAATCTATATATGTTAATGCAGTATTTACTACCCACATCGAAGGTTTTTCAGATGAAGACTCAAGACTAATGCTTAATTTTTTATATAATCAAGCTAATGTTCCTGAATACCAATGTCGCTTTAAATGGGAGCAAAACTCTATTGCTTTTTGGGATAATAGAGTTTGCCAACATTATGCAACTGGAGATTATTGGCCTGCAATTAGAAAAGTTGAGCGCGTAACTGTTATAGGCGATAAACCGGTTTAACTAAATGGCTGATTATAATGGCACAGATGAAGATGATTTTATTGATGCATCAGAATTACCAAGTGATGTAACTGCTATTCTACCTGGAGAAGGAGATGATACGGTTATAAATGCCGAATCCCAGCATACAATAAATTCAGGTCCAGGTAATGATAATATCTCAGGTAAAAATACCGCCTACCTCCTTTGGCGAGGTAATGAGGGTGCGACTATAAACCTAAAGGAGGGATGGTCTGACGATGGATATGGAACACGTGATCAACTTTCTGGAGTTGAAACAATTCATGGCAGTGGTAAAGGAGATATTTTTTACGGTACATCTAAATACGAAAAATATTTTGCAATCGGTGGTGATAATACTCTTTATATGGGCGGTGGTGATGACAAAGTATCATACCCGGCAGGAAATTCAGAGGATTACACAATATCTCTTGTTGGTGAAGAGATCCATGTGATAGGCCCTCAATTTAAAGATATTATCGTCGGCGGAAGATATATTGAATTTATGGATGATGATAAAATAATTGATACATCATATCTTACAAATAATATTCAATCCGAAGAAATAAAAGTTATTTATAGTTTTACTGATAATACCCTAACAGAAGAATATACTTATGCGGGTGTTACCAATCCTCCGCAATTAATAGGGTGGTCGCCATCAAAACCTTTTTTATTTGATATTGATCTTGATGGAATTAAAGACGTTATTTTACCAATGGCAAAGGGATATGCTCAAGTTGGCGATTATTCTACATATACATCCTTCATTGCACTAACTGTTAGAGATGGAGAATTAGAATATAATGAAAATATAAATTCATATATGCCCATAGCGAATGCCTCTGGAAGATCTAAGTCAATTTTTCTAAAAGCTACAGAGACAGAGGCGGTATTTACCGCCAATGTCTATAATCCTTCAGGTGTCAAAGATCTGAGCCTTAAGCCCTATTCACAATTACGCTTAACACAGAATATTGAAAATCGAATAGACCCGATAGATATTTTTCCTACATTGCCCGACTCAACAGAAGATTTTCCTTTAGCTGAAAACGCTCACTCAATAGCTGTTGGGGATATAAATGGAGATGGATTAGATGATATTTATATTGGAAAAATAGGATCTTATTCAGGTGCTTCAGATATAGAAGGATATGAATTATTACAAAATTCAGACGGTTTATTCGAACTAAATAACCAAGATATTTACAAAAAAATACATCAATGGCCACTTACAAATATAGAAAAAACCGATCATATAAATGGTGGAATAGCAAAAAATAAGCATCTTGATTCTGCATTATTTGATGCGAATAATGACGGCTATAACGATTTACTAGTTGGATTTGGACATGGGAGTGCATCAAGTAAATTGTTTATAAACAATGATGGAAATTTCACTGAAGATAATATGATTGAAATGCCTGATTCAATTTATGGTCCTGATAATCAAATGCACTTAGAAACTCTCATTGCTGATTTTGATAGTGACAATGACTTGGATTTTGTAACCGTCTGGACAAGATACGAACCTTACTACGGAGGATATTATCTTCAAATTAATCAAAATGATGGATTAGGAAATTTTAAAGATATAACCGACAGTATTTCTAATGATGCCTATAAAGATGCGTATAACGGGAGGTTAACATGGATTGATCCATGGCAAATCATAGATATAAATAATGATGGACATTTGGATATTGTAGGAGCAAGAAGCTCAGAAACGCCGTTGCTCTATATAAATGATGGTTTGTCTCGATTTTTTATCAAAGAAGTTGGGGTTGAACAAATTAGAGGCAAGCCCTATGCTTGGGGCGATTTTGATGAAGATAATAAAATAGAATATATAGTTTTCGAAAACTCTGCTAATAGCGATAAAACTGAGTCAACATCTTCATTTATTCATTATGAACTTAAAAAAGAAATAGGTACTGGGCCCGATTTTGTAAATACGGCTGATCAAGGGATACCTGGATTTAATGAAAAGTATTATCTTAATGAAAACTCATCTGCCAAAGAAGCAGTTGATGCTGGAACTTATGCAACAGGTCTTGAGCATTATCTAGCTGAAGGAAAGGAGGCAGGACTAAAAACCTTTGCACCATTCACAAAAGTCCATGGGTATTCAGGCGATGATACAATTATTTTACGTGAGGGCGATGAAACAGCTTTTGGGTATGCTGGAAAAGATACTATTGAAGGTGGAGCTGGTAACGATATTATTGATGGTGGTAAAGGTGCTGATACAGCCATTTATAGAGATTCATCATCTGCTTATACTTTAAAAGCCAATGATGACGGAACGGTTAGTGTGACTCATACCTCTCCTTCCGAAGGCTTTACGGATGAGGGGTCTGATACTTTAACAAGCATCGAAAAAATGCAATTTTCTGATAAAACACTATCAAAGACTTCATTAAAATATCAACTATCGGAAACGGTTGATACATCAGAAAACATACTTTCAGCACATACGGAAGATGTGCTTTCCGGAACTCTAAATTTCAACAAAGGTGATAATATTATTATTCTTGATGGCCAAGGAAAAACCTATCGTGGGTTAGAAGGTAATGATACTTATTTTGTTTCACAACTTTTACCAAAAAATGGAAAAGTCTCCATTACCGATACGGAAGGATCAAATATAATTCAAATTCCGTCCAATACTTATGTTGATAAATCTCTATTTACCAAAAACGCAGCACGTTTAACACTTGAGGATGAACGCGAGATTACCATCAGTGGTGCTGATAAATTTTCTTATAATGTTGGAGGTAATATAACTGACGGAACAAAAGGTACGGATTTAACTTTTACTGAATTTGCTGAAGTATTTGGTGTTTACGATATTCTTAATTCATCTGGTGCACAGACAGGTGAAATTTCAGATATGTACATAATATAAAAAATTTAATATTTACAGTTTTTAAATTTTATATAACCTAAAATAATTCAAGAGATTTACTATGGCTGATTATTTTGGAACAGATGAAGATGATTTAATTGATGCCTCACAATTAGACACGGACATCAAAAATATAAATTCAGGCTCTGGTAACGACACAATCACAAATGTAAGTAGTTCACAAGAAGTGAGGACTAGTGAAGGAAATGATAATATTTCTGGAACAAATTTTTCTTACAGAATAAGTGGGGGTACTGGTTCACAAGATATAACTGTAAATCTTAAAGATGGAATATCCGATGATGGTTTTGGTACTCAAGATACAATCTCGGGCGCAACTTCAATACATACTGACTCAAACCATAACACCACAATTTATGGAACAAGCAATAAAGAGGATTTTTGGCTTAATGGAGGCTCTAATATAGTTGATGGTGGCGGAGGTAGTGATAGAGTTATTTATTATGGAAAAAAATCCTCAGACTATTCAATAACACTGGTCGGTGAAGAAATTCATATCGAAGGAAATTCAACAAAGGATATTCTTACAAATGTCAGATATGCAAAATTTTGGGAAGACAATAACACTATAGATCTTACTTTTTACTCTAAAAACTTAAAGGCAAATGAAAAAGAGGTGCTTCATTCCTTTACAGACGCCACTATGGCGCCTTCTTATATTTATGCGGGTGTAGAATATCCTGAAAAGCTTGTAAGTTTATGGCCTCAATCCTCTTTCTTATTAGACATTAATGACGATGGGATTGAGGATCCAATATTTCCAATGTCCAAAGGTTATGGAACTGGGGTAGATGGAACTACATCGTTTATTACCTTTATAACTTCAGACGGTAAATTAAAATATGACCAATCAGTTATAGACAAAATGCCGTTTACTACAGGTGCAAGAAGAGCTGAAAAAATCCAATTAGTAAAGTCAGGCGAATTATCTGTTATTTCTGTTGCGCATGATACTGATGAGGAATCAGAAAGGAGTAATCCAAATAGTAGTGTTCCTGATGCAGAGCTACATTTAATCCTACCAATTAACTCAACTATAGAAAAAAGCGATATAATTCCAACTCTACCAGACTCAACTCCAAACCAACCATATTCTGTAGATGCTCATTCTATGGGTGTTGGAGATATTAATGGTGACGGAAGGGATGATGTTTTTGTAGGAAATTGGTCAGGTAAGAATCCTTATGAATTATTACAACAAGAAGATGGAACTTTTGAAATAAATAGAAGTGACTTCTATGAAACTCTTATAAATTGGCCTTCAGGTAATAACACCAACAACCTTTTAATAGATGCTGCATTGGCAGATATTAATGGCGATCAATATGCAGATTTAATAGCTGGATTTGGTCATGGAAGTACATCGAGCTTAGTATTTATAAATAATAATGGATCATTTAATAAAGACTCCTACATTTCATTACCAGACTCTATTTATGGAAAGGGAAATCAACTTCATTTAATAACATTTCCAAATGATTTTGATCATGATGGAGATTTAGATTTAGCTATTTTATGGTCAAGATATGAACCTTACTATGCGGGTAATTATATACAAATTTTAAACAATAATGGTTCCGGAAATTTTACCGATGTAACAGAAACAATACCCGAGAATTCTAGACAAGATGCATATCAGTCGCAATGGCGTGAACCATGGCAGCTATATGATGTAAATAATGATAATCATATGGATATTGTTGGTAGCCGGATTGGGGTTGCCACCCCTGTAATATATTTTAATGATGGAGAAAGTAGATTTGCAATTGATGAAATAGCATTACAGAATCTAAAGGGAACACCATATATTTATGGGGATTTTGATAATAATAAAAAACTAGATTTTATAACATTCAACTCTAATATAATAAATGAACAGTCCGAATTATCTTTTTATTTATATGAAATGGTATCTGAAATTGGAACAGGGCCAAATTATTCAATAGATACTGCTGAACAAGGTGCTCCAGGATTTAATGAACAATATTATTTAAATGAAAATTCATCTGCTAAAGAAGCGATTGACACTGGGTCTTATGTAACAGGTCTTGAGCACTATCTAGCTGAGGGAAAGGAGGCAGGATTAAAAACCTTTGCACCTTTCACCAAAGTTCATGGTTACTCTGGAAATGATACCATTATTCTCCGAGAAGGTGATGAAACAGCTTTTGGGTATGCTGGAAAAGACAGTATAGAAGGTGGCGCTGGGAACGATATTATTGATGGTGGTATAGGTGTTGATACTGCTATTTATAAAGATTTATCCTCTGCTTATACATTAACAACTAATGATATCGGAACAATTAGTGTGGTTCATACCTCCCCTTCCGAAGGCATTACAAATGAGGGTTCAGACACTCTTACAAGTATCGAAAAAATGCAATTTTCTGATAAAACACTGTCAAAGACTTCATTAAAATATCAACTTTCCGAAACAATTGATACATCGGAAAATATTCTATCAGCGCATACGGAAGATGTGCTCTCTGGAACTCTAAATTTTAA
Organism: uncultured PS1 clade bacterium; assembly: GCA_902626605.1. GTDB lineage: Bacteria > Pseudomonadota > Alphaproteobacteria > MED-G09 > MED-G09 > MED-G09. The sequence continues at coordinate 43,698 of CACOFZ010000001.1, read as the reverse complement.
TAAAGGTGATAATATTATCATTCTTGATGGCCAAGGAAAAACCTATCGTGGGTTAGAAGGTGATGATACTTATTTTGTTTCACAGCTATTACCAAAAAGTGGAAAAGTATCCATTACCGATACAGAAGGATCAAACACAATTCAACTTCCAACCAATACCTATATCGATAAATCTCTATTTACCAAAAACGCAGCACGTTTAACACTTGAGGATGGACGCGAGATTACCATCAGTGGTGCTGATAAATTTTCTTATAATGTTGGAGGTAATATTACCAAAGGTGATAAAGGTACTGACTTAACCTTTACCGAATTTGCTGAAGTATTTGGTGTTTACGATATTCTTAATTCTTCTAGTGCGCAAACTGGCGAAATTTCTGATTTATATATAATATAAATTTAATTATTTTTGGTACGATCATATGGTAAATGAAATTACATCCGAAGATCTCAAAATGGGGCCCTTAGAACTCTTTATTCGCGCCTCACATGGTAATAATTTTAAAATCTATATTGCAAAAAAAGGTGATGAAATACCCTCATCCTTTGGTGATACTGAATATGTAGATGAAAACTTTCAAGAGTGGCAATTAACTAATATGCGAGCCATTAATTCAAGGATTACTGAAGATTTTGGTGTAACTATAAAAGAAGTATCTGATCCATCTAAATCATTTATGTTTGTTTATGCTTCAAATAGTAATCAATTCAGTGTCAATGGAGATAAGCCTCCTGAAAATTATTTGACAGACGGCCCTATTTATAATGCCTTTACAATGATAATGGGTCACAGTGAATGGTATCGTCTAGATGGAGATAGAGCTCAACGTGCAAAAACAGGGGATGAACTCAGTCAAGAAGAAAAAGATGACTGGACAAAAATTTATCTTCACGAAATGGGTCATGCTCTAGGACTGGAACATCCATGGGATAAGGGTGATGGTGATTGGGCAACAGATAATAGTAATGAAATTAGCCCAACTGATAGCGTAATGGAATATTCAGCAAGAGATTCTGCAGGGAATATTTATACTTGGTATTCTGAAGTTGATGTTAAGGCTTTAGAGGAGATATGGGGGAAAGCTGATGAAATACCACCAATCCTATTATTAACTCCCTACACTAAACTAGCTGATCGAGATTCAGGTGGTAATCCAAGAGCAGAGGTATTCTTAGCAGAGGGAGAAGATACATCTGTCTCTATTAATTTATCATATGCAGATGTGGAGGAAAATCTAGATCAAAGAGATGAAAATAATAACTCTATTTATAGGCTCCAAGGATCGACAGGTAAGTTTACAGTTCAACACCCTGATACAGGGGAAGATACATATATTGGTTTCAGTGAAATTATATTCACTGACAGAACTGTTGAAATAAATGTTCCAAATTCTGCTGCTGAATATCCAAATGACAATGGACAAATAACAACAGGATTAAAAATAGACCCTTACTTAAAATATTCGTTATCGACTTCTCTTGATGACTCTAAAAATACTTTAAAGGCCCATACTAAAGATGTTTTGTCAGGTACACTTAATTTTAATGATGGCGATAATATTATTATTCTTGATGGACAGGCAAAAACCTACAGAGGATTAAAAGGTGACGATACGTATTTCGTTTCCCAACTCTTACCGGAAAAAGGCAAGGTTTCAATTACTGATACAGAGGGTACTAATACTATTCAAATTCCATCTAATACATATATTGATAAAACATTGTTTACTAAAAATGCTGCTCGTCTTACGCTTGAGAATGGAAGAGAGATCACAATTAGTAAAGCAGATAGTTTTACTTATAATGTTGGTGGAAACAAGGTTGATGGGACACCAGGTCAAGATTTAACTTTTTCAGAATTTGCAAAAACTTTTGGAATAAATGATGTCCTAAACTTATCATCATCTGAAAATGGTATATACGCTGATATGTATATTATTTAATTCTAATTTGATCGAAAGCATTTAGAGCTTTCTCCCGAGACTCTTTTAAATCAACAATTGGTTCAGGATAATTTTCGCCAAGCTTAACATTAGCTTGCTCTAAAATATCAGCGGGTGCCTCCCACGGATTGTAAAGATATTTAATTGGCAAATCCTTTAGTTCTGGCAAAAATTTCTTGGTATATTCCCCCTCAGGATCAAACTTTATACCCTGGCTGATAGGATTAAAAATTCTAAAATATGGAGCTGCATCTGCACCAGAACCTGCTACCCATTGCCAGCTTGCGCTATTACTTGCTAAATCAGCATCGATGAGACAATCCCAAAACCACTCTTCCCCTTCATGCCAATGAAGTAAGAGGTTTTTGACAAGAAATGAGCCAACTATCATTCTGACTCTATTGTGCATATAGCCTGTTTGCCATAATTCTCTCATTCCAGCATCGACTATTGGATAACCAGTTAGACCTTTTTTCCATTTTTCTGAAAATTTTTCGTTTTTTTGCCAAGGAAAATTATCAAATTTCTTTTGAAGATTTTCTCTAGGAAGCGAAGGAAAATGATAAAGAAGATTATAGGAAAACTCACGCCAACCAAGTTCGCTTAAAAAATGAGCTAAATCTTTTTCAATGCCATCTACACTCTCCTTTAGCTGAGCAGAATACCAAACTTTGTTTGGTGAAATTTCTCCCAAATGAATATGAGGTGAAAGTTGTGATACGTTTTTCTGCGAAGGAAAGTTTCTACCCTCCTTATAACCGAGTAAACCATTATCAAGAAATTCATGTAATTTTTTTATAGCGCCATCTTCTCCGGGGACCCATAGGTTTTCCATTTGATCAAACCATTTTATTTTAGGAATTAAATCTAAATCATTAACAGACAATGATTGTTCCGTAACATCAATTAACGAACCTAAATCTGGTTTATCTAGAGGTTTTCTGGGAGGAGGAGCATTTAAACAGCCTTTTCTGTAATAAGGACTAAAAACCCTATAAGGCGTACCGTCACTTTTAAGAATATTAAACGGTTCCCAGAGCAAAGAGCCATTGAAGGTATTTACCTCAACCCCACTTTTTTCAAGCTCAATTTTGATTTTCTTATCTCTATTTATTCTCCAAGGTTCGTAACATCTATTCCAACTAACGCTACTTATATTATGCTTTTTTGTAATATCTTTAATTATCTCTAAAGCATCTCCACTATAGATAGATAGTCTACCTTCAAGACTTTTATTAAGACTAACCAATGAATGATGGAGCCACCATCTACTAGCAGAGCCGAGTTTATCTTTAGCTGAATTTATATCATCAAGTATATAAATTGGAAGTACACGACCCTTACTTATAGCCTCGCAGAGTGATGGATTATCCTCTAAGCGAAGATCTTGTCTAAACCAATGAATATTTAAAGCATCATTACTCATTAGAAATCGATCTTCTGACCATCCCAAGCAAAGATATTTCCACTATCTTTTTGTTCTAAATTATCAATTACTTTTGCTAGGCATTCAACAGAATATTTTGGAGTAAAGAGCTTTCCATCAGGAACGTTTGATTGAAAGGGACTTGATAGATTGCTATCAACTGTACCTGGGTGTAAACCAGCTATAATTAAATTTTTATTGTTTCTTGCAACTTCAATACTTAGGCTTTTTATAATCATATTGAGAGCAGCTTTAGAAGATCTGTATGAATACCAGCCGCCAATTTTATTATCTGAAATGCTTCCTACTCTTGCTGACAATAGGCCTAAAAAAGATTTTTCATCTTTTCTTAATAAAGGAATAAAGTATCTTGCAGCAATTGTGGGGCCAAATGTATTTATCGAGAAAATTTTATCCATATTATTTTTTTGGAGACCCCTATATGATTTTTCGGGGTTAATTTCATCTTGATGCAATATGCCTGTGGCTATAATTACTTTATCGAATGGACCATCACTTGAACAAAAAGCTGCTGCTTCAGATATTGATGTTTCATTTTCAAAATCTATGAAAAAGTTTTTATTATTTTCAACATCATTTTCAGGGTTTGACCTAGATAAGGAGTAAATAAAATTATTGGGGTTTTGAGATTTATAAAAATCAACAAATGCGCTTCCTATAGCTCCACTAGATCCTATTATTATAATTTTTTCTGACATAATATTTTACCTATTATTCTTTTAACAATTTTGAGAAAAAAAATGAATGCGACTTTATGACAAAAAATTAAAAAATTAGTTAGGTTGGTTGCGGGGGTAGGATTTGAACCTACGACCTTCAGGTTATGAGCCTGACGAGCTACCGGGCTGCTCCACCCCGCGTCAATTTAGGCTAGTTACACTGTAAAGAGTTCAAATGTAATTTATAGGCCTGGCAACGACTTACTCTCCCACACCTTAAGATGCAGTACCATCAGCGCTGAGAAGTTTAACGGTCGAGTTCGGGATGGGATCGTGTGCAGGCTTCTCGCTAAAATCACCAAGCCAATAAATTACATTTAAATAAAGTAGAATATTTTATCTGTTCTAATAATTATCAATAGATGAAAATTGATAATGAGATCGAATAAGTCAATCGAGTTATTAGTACCAGTTAGCTTCATACGTTGCCGCACTTCCACACCTGGCCTATCAACGTGGTAGTCTTCCACGACTCTCATGGGAGAACTAGTTTTGAGGGAGGCTTCCCGCTTAGATGCTTTCAGCGGTTATCCCGTCCGTACTTAGCTACCCTGCTATGCCGCTGGCGCGACAACAGGTCCACCAGAGGTACGTTCACCCCGGTCCTCTCGTACTAGGGGCAACTCCTCTCAATTCTCCTACAACCACGGCAGATAGGGACCGAACTGTCTCACGACGTTCTAAACCCAGCTCACGTACCGCTTTAATTGGCGAACAGCCAAACCCTTGGGACCTGCTCCAGCCCCAGGATGCGATGAGCCGACATCGAGGTGCCAAACAACCCCGTCGATATGAACTCTTGGGGGTCATCAGCCTGTTATCCCCGGCGTACCTTTTATCCGTTGAGCGATGGCCCTTCCACGCGGGACCACCGGATCACTATGACCGACTTTCGTCTCTGCTCGACTTGTCAGTCTCGCAGTCAGGCAGGCTTATGCCATTGCACTCAACGACCGATTTCCGACCGGCCTGAGCCTACCTTCGCGCGCCTCCGTTACTCTTTGGGAGGCGACCGCCCCAGTCAAACTACCCACCATGCAGGGTCCCGGATCCGGTTTCACGGACCGCGGTTAGATATCAATAAGGATAAGGGTGGTATTTCAAGGATGGCTCCACACTAACTGGCGCTAATGCTTCAAAGCCTCCCACCTATCCTACACATAGCATTACTAATATCACTGCAAAGCTGTAGTAAAGGTGCACGGGGTCTTTCCGTCTAACCGCAGTTATCCCGCATCTTCACGGGAAATTCAATTTCACTGAGTCTATGTTGGAGACAGCGGGGAAGTCGTTACGCCATTCGTGCAGGTCGGAACTTACCCGACAAGGAATTTCGCTACCTTAGGACCGTTATAGTTACGGCCGCCGTTTACTGGGGCTTCAATTCGGAGCTTGCACTCCTCCTCTTAACCTTCCAGCACCGGGCAGGCGTCAGACCCTATACGTCGCCTTACGGCTTCGCAGAGTCCTGTGTTTTTAGTAAACAGTCGCCACCCCCAATTTTGTGCCCCCGACCAAAAGTTGCCTTAAGACCGGGCCTCCTTCTCCCGAAGTTACGGAGGTATTTTGCCGAGTTCCTTCAACATAGTTCTCTCAAGCGCCTTAGTATTCTCTACTCGTCCACCTGTGTCGGTTTGGGGTACGGTCAGTAATGTGGGAGCTATTTCCTGGAACTTGTTCGCTGCATTTTCAATCCAATAAGAAAATACAGGTTACCAAATCCGTCACTACCCACTGGCTGAGGAATATTAACCTCATTCCCATCCACTACGGCTTTCGCCCTTGCGTTAGGGGCCGGCTAACCCTGCTCAGATTAACTTTAAGCAGGAACCCTTGGACTTTCGGCGAGAGGGTTTCTCACCCTCTTTATCGTTACTCATGTCAGCATTCTCACTTCCGATACCTCCAAATAACCTCACGGTTATCCTTCACAGGCTTACGGAACGCTCCGCTACCGCGCTATAAATAGCACCCGCAGTTTCGGTACATTGCTTGATCCCCGTTACATTTTCGGCACAGAACATCTTAATTAGACCAGTGAGCTGTTACGCTTTCTTTAAAGGATGGCTGCTTCTAAGCCAACCTCCTG
>CACOFZ010000001.1:0-32500 GCA_902626605.1 uncultured PS1 clade bacterium | reverse complement strand
TTTTTTCCTCGGATGTAAGAGCTTCTATTAGTAATTTTAGATCTTGTCCTTCAAGTATTGTATCCAACTTATGAAGGGTAAGTGTAATCCTATGGTCTGTAACTCTACCTTGAGGAAAATTATATGTACGAATTCTTTCTGACCTGTCACCTGATCCAACTTGCGAACTTCGATCAGCAGCTCTTTCCTGCTGCTGTTTAGATCTCTCTTCTTCATAAAGCCTAGCTCTTAAAACTTTCATAGCTTTTGCTCTATTCTTATGTTGTGATTTTTCATCCTGTTGTGTAACAACAAGGCCCGAAGGTAAATGTGTAATTCTTACAGCACTATCAGTTGTATTAACTGACTGTCCTCCAGGACCACTGGCTCTGAATACATCAACTCTAATATCTTTTTCTTCTATCTGAATATCAACATCTTCTGGTTCAGGTAAGACAGCAACAGTAGCTGCCGATGTATGAACACGACCACTAGACTCAGTTGTTGGAACTCTTTGTACTCTATGAACTCCAGACTCAAACTTAAGTTTTGAGAAAACTCCATTACCTGCAATTGATATAATCACTTCTTTAAAACCACCCACATCTCCATCAGATATAGAAATCACTTCAGTTTTCCAACCATTAATATCCGAAAACCTCTGATACATTCTATATAAATCACCAGCAAATAATGCAGCTTCGTCCCCACCGGTGCCTGCCCTTATTTCTAGAATCACATCACTTGAGTCTGCTTTATCTTTAGGCAAAAGTAATAATTTAATATCATTACTTAATTTTAAAATTTTCTCCTCTAAGATTCCAAGCTCTTGAGTTGCAAGATCTTTCATATCATTATCATTTGACTCATCTTCAATAATATTTTTTAGATCAGCTATTTCTTTTGAAGATTCTTTCCACTCCATTGAAGCATTATAAAGAGGCTGAATTTCTGAGTATTCTTTTGATAATTTGACAAATTTTTCTGAAGTATTTTCTTGACCAAGTTGATCTTCTAATTCCTTACCTTTTAAAATAATACCGTCAAGTTTATCCTCCGGAATCGAAGTCATAATTTTTGCTCATTAGCAATTTTATATGCTTTTTCCTCGACATATTGAACAATCTTTTCAATCATCTCTTTATTATCTGTTTTTGATAATTGTTTTCCATTTAGATAAATCATTCCATTATTATTACCGCCCCCTGTAAATCCGACATCAGTATACAATGCTTCTCCTGGTCCATTAACTACACATCCTATTACAGATAGTGTAATAGACTCTGTAATATGAGATAATTTATCTTCAAGAGTTTTAACTGTTTCAATAACTTCAAAACCTTGTCGAGCACAAGAAGGACAAGAAATTATCGTAACACCTCTATATCTTAGACCTAAACTCTTAAGGATATTAAAACCAACCTTTACCTCTTCAACTGGATCTGCTGAAAGAGATACTCTTATTGTATCACCTATTCCCATCATTAATAGTTGTCCAATACCTATAGATGATTTAATAGACCCAGTCATCAATCCACCGGCTTCAGTTACACCGAGGTGCAAAGGAGCTTTTGTAGCTTTCGCTAATTGTTTGTAAGCCTCAACTGTCAACAAAACATCGGAAGCCTTAACGGATATTTTATATTCATTAAAATCCAGATCTTTTAAAATTTTTTCATGCATTAAAGCGCTTTCAACCATTGCCTCTGGGCATGGGCTACCGTATTTTTCTAAAATTTCTTTTTCCAACGAGCCAGCGTTTACACCTATTCTAATAGAGCATCCAAAATCTTTAGCGGCCTTAACAACCTCTTTAACCCTATCAATACTCCCTATATTACCGGGGTTTATTCTTAAACAAGAGGCCCCAGCTTCTGCAGCTTCTATCGCCCTTTTATAATGAAAATGAATATCGGCAATGATTGGAATATTTATATTTTTTATTATTTCCTTCAGAGAATTAGTTGAGTCTTTATCTGGGCAAGAAATTCTAACTAAATCCGCACCTGCAGACTCAAGTTCTTTTACTTGAAAGATTGTCTTGTTTGCATCCGATGTTTTTGTATTGGTCATGGATTGAACAGATATAGGAGAATTGCCACCTACAGTTAAAGAGCCAACTTTAATGCTATTGCTCTCTCTTCTTTCAATATTTCGCCAATAATATTTTTCCATCAATAACTCTTACTAAAATTAAAAAAATTTATTTAGTATTTCCCAACTCAAAATGTTCATGCAATGTATTGAGTGCTTTTTCAGTTAAATCTTTATTAATTAAAACTGAAATTTTAATCTCTGATGTTGAGATAACGTCAATATTAATATTATTCTTTGACAATACATCAAACATCTGGCTTGCAACTCCAGCATTACTTCTCATGCCAACACCAACTATAGAAATTTTTGCAATATTAGAATCTACAATCAAATTCTCATAAGATAAATTTTTTGAGAGTAGATCCATTAATTGTTTCGCATTATCAACTTCATCTTTTGGGACTGTATAAGTTAGATCAGTTGTTTTTCTATCATTAGAAATATTTTGCACAATCATATCAACATTAATATTATTTTCAGCAAGGATACCTAAAATTTCAGCAGCAACACCAGGCTTGTCTCTAATTCCTGTAAGCGTTAATTTGGCGTCATTAGTTGATGCTGCAACACCGGTTACTATTTTTTTATCAGAAATTCTATCCTCAGAACATACTAATGTACCTTTTTTGTTTTTACCAGTATCTGAAAAACTCGATAGAACTCTTAAAAAGACATCATTGTTCATAGCTGTTTCAACTGACCTTGTTTGCAATACTTTAGCACCCAAGGAAGCCATTTCTAGCATTTCTTCATAGGATATCTTATCAAGTCTTTTAGCATTTGGAACTTTATTAGGATCAGTCGTATAAACCCCATCAACATCAGTATAGATATCACAAAAATCAGCATCTATTGAAGCAGCTATTGCAACAGCAGAGGTATCTGATCCGCCTCGACCTAAAGTAGTAATTCTTCCATCAACACTTATTCCTTGAAATCCAGGTATTATGACAACATTATTTTCATCCAAAAGCTTTAGTATAATCTCTGAGGATATAGCCTCGATACGAGCTGACTTATGGTCTGTGCTTGTTACAATTGGAACTTGCCAGCCAAGCAATGACTTAGATTTAATCCCAGAAGAATTTAATAAGCCAGATAATGCACCGACACTTACTTGTTCACCGCTCGAAATAACAACGTCATATTCTGAAACTGGAAAATCTTTTGAAAGTTCCTTTGTAAGATTTACTAATCTATCTGTTTCTCCTGCCATAGCAGATAGAACAACAACAACTTGATTTTGTGAATCAACCTCTGAACGAACAATTTCAGCAACATGATTTATTCGTTCGATACTTCCAACAGATGTTCCACCAAATTTCATCACTATTCTAGACATTTATCACTCCAAGATAACTAAATACCTGAAAATCCCAAAAAAATATAATAAATTTAAAATTTCTTATTGGGTGTGGGACATAGATAGTGTATAGCCGAGTAAGGAGCAAGTAATAGTGAACAAAGATATAAAAAATAAGAAAACAACAATTGACCCAGTTGAGCATGAAAAATTTGCAAAGCTGGCCGAAGAATGGTGGGATCCTCAAGGAAAGTTTAAAACTTTACATAGGTTTAACCCCACTAGAATTGCCTTTATACGTGAGAAAATAATAAATCACTTTAATATTGATAAAGATGAAAAAAAACCTTTTAAAGATATCAAACTCATAGATATTGGTTGTGGAGGAGGATTATTATCTGAACCAATGGCAAAATTAGGAGCAAATGTTACTGGCCTCGATATTGTTGAGAAAAATATTAAAACAGCCTCTGCTCACGCCATAAGTCAAGGTCTTAAAATTAATTATGTTCACTCAACAATAGAAAAATTATCTGAAAAAGATGAAAAATTTGATGTGATTCTTAATATGGAGGTCATAGAACATGTATCTGATGTGAGTTTGTTTATTAAATCATGTAATAAAATTCTATCACCAAATGGAATCATGATTTTTGCTAGCTTAAATAGAACATTGATAGCTTATGGACTTGCTATTATAGGTGTAGAATATATTTTGGGTTGGCTTCCAAAAGGTACGCATGATTGGTCAAAGTTTATTACACCGGATGAGTTAAAAATATTATTCTCAAGTAATGGATTAAAAGTCGATGAAATTATTGGTATGAAATATAATCCCCTTTTTGATAGCTGGAAAAGATCTAAAGATTTGTCAGTAAATTATTTAGGCGTGTCATCTAAGATTAATTCTTAAGTTTTGGATCAACTCCCGGTATGGGGGAAACATTTACACCTTCTTCAATTAAATCAACAGCTTCTTCTACAGAAGTTTCACCATAAATTTCTCTCTCTTCTTTTTCACCATAATGTATAGCTCTTGCTTCATCAGCAAACTTATCACCAACATACTCAAAGTTTTTTTCAACATGTTTTCGAACATTTTTTATAATTTTTTCATAATTTTTTTCAGTTTTTAATGCATTAGTGTAGCTTTGTTTTTTTGAGCCGATATTAGGGGCCATTATATTTTTTTCAATTTTTGTTGAATTACACTTTGGGCAAAAAATTAGATTTTTTTTATTCTGTTCTTCAAAATTAGAAGAGTCAGAGAACCATGCATCAAAATTATGATTATTTTCGCATTTTAAATTATATTTAATCATTTTTAATTACTTGAAATTTTATATTTCTTGTTGACAAGTATAGATGGAATTTTTGATCTTGCATTTTTAACTCTATTTAAGTCAATGTTAAACTCCATTACTCCAATTCCACTCTTTTTCTCTGCAATAATTTTTCCCCATGGATCTATTACTAAGGAATGACCATAAGTTCTTCTCTTATTCTCATGAGTACCTTTTTGAGCTGGAGCAATGATATATGATCCAGTTTCAATTGCTCTTGCCTTTAATAATGAATGCCAGTGAACCTTACCAGTTTCATATGTAAATGCTGATGGTACAAAAATAATTTCAGCACCATTTCTTGCAAGATCCCTATAAAGATATGGAAATCTTAAATCATAGCAAATCGAGAGGCCTAATGAACCAAAAGGGGTCTTAGTTACTACTGCCTTATTTCCAGAAATATAGGTTTTGCTCTCTAAATATTTCTCCTTTTCAGAAATTTCAACATCAAACAAATGAATTTTGTTATAACGAGCATGAATTAATCCATCAGGATTTATCAAAATAGTTCTGTTTACAGCTTTATTTTTGGTGTCTTTTAATATCCAAGAACCAAGGTTTATCCAGATTTTAAGATTTTTAGCTAATCCTAAAATTTTTTCCAAATAAATATCTTCTTTTTCAGTGTATATCTTTTTAAACAGTTCGGAATTTCTTACTTCCATAATATTGGTTGTTTCTGGAGTACATACAAATTTACTTCCACTTTTAGCGGCTTTAGTTATATATTTTTTTAAAACTTCAAATGATTTTTTAGGGTCACAGCCAGTATTTAATTGAATTAATGAAAATTTTGTCAATTTTTTAACTTTCTAATAATTTATCAAGTTCTCCGTTGCGATCAATTGCATATAGGTCATCATAACCACCAACATGAACATCATTTATAAAAATTTGAGGTACTGTTCTTTTTCCTGCTGATCTATCAAGCATTTCTTCCATTATTTTAATATCATCACCAATGTATAGTTCATTAAAAGTAAGATTTTTTTGCTCAAGAAGCTCTTTAGCTTTAGTACAATATGGGCACATAGGACCAGTATAAATATCTATCTTCAAATTCAATCTCCAACAAAATTAATATGGTATATAATAAATTAAAATCAATAATCTAATATAAAAAAAGTTTATATAAAATATAGTAATAATTTTGAGTATTAAGAATGATCCATAATCTAAAGTTAAAACAATTCAGAAGAAAAAGGGCGGATAATATTCAACCAGAATCCAAACTATTTTTTAACGAGTATTCTTATGAAATATTTGAAAGAATTAGCCTTATAAAAAATCAATTTAATAATGGAATGACATTTGGATTTCGAAATATCAAGATTCCTAAATCAAAAAATATTCAAAATCTTTTTCATGCCGACATTTATAAATCAGAAACAGCTAATATTATTTCAGATGAAGAATTATTACCTATTAAAGGTAATAGTTTAGATCTAATAGTTAGTTTTTTTAACATCCACTTTGTTAATGATATTCCTGGAACATTATTTCAAATTAATCAGTCATTAAAAGCAAATGGCCTTTTTATAGCCTGTCTTTTTGCTGGAGATACACTTAAAGAGCTTAGATATTGCCTGATGAGTGCAGAAGAAGAAATTCTTGGGGGTACCAGCCCAAAAATTAGTCCCTTCGCAGATTTAAATGATTTATCAAGTCTGCTGCAAAGAGCGAATTTCACCTTACCAGTGGCTGATATAGATAGACATAAGATTGTTTATAAAAATCCAGAAAAATTATTCTCAGACATTCGAGAAATGGGAGAAACTAATATTTTAAATGAAAGACAAAAAAATTTTTCACGAAAAGATGTAATTGAAAGAACTTTAGAAATTTACAAAGAAAGATTTTCTAACAAAGACGGTAAAATATATTCAACATTCGAAATTGCTTGGTTATTGGGATGGAAATATGATGAAAATCAACCTAAACCCTTAACTCCTGGGTCTGGTAAAAAAAATCTTGAAGAAGCAATAAATGAACTAAGCTAAATTTTTTGATATAGCATTTTCAATTAAATTACAGGTCTTTTCAAGACCATAGAGTTTTACAAATGAGCCTAACCTAGGTCCTTGGTCTTGACCTAAGAGAATTTGATAAAGAACCAAAAACCACTCTCTAAGGTTTTCATAATTTGCTTCCTTGCCTATATCATAAAAGATAGTTTGTATTGTCTCTGCATCAACATCATTCTCTAGAGCTCTTAAACAATTTAAAAGTTTTTTTAATAGCTCACACTCTTTATCGTTAGGAGTCTTATATTTTTTTGTAGGAAGAATAAAATCATTAAAATAGAAAATTGCATGCTCCAGAAGTTGATCAATATATATCCTCGTATCTTCGGAAACATCACCAATATAACCTTTGATAAAACCCCAAAGCGTCTCTTTATTATCTGCTTGCGAAGCATTAACTAAGTTGAGTATTAGAGAAAATGTTATTGGTGTATCAAAAATTAAGGGATCTCCATTATGTATATGAAAAACCGGATTATTTAATCTTTCGGTATCAGTCTGATCATTATATTTACTCAAAAATGTTTGGTATTCATCTACAGTTTTTGGAATAACATCAAAAGAGAGTTTTTTTGCTCTTCTAGGTTTCTGGTACATATACAATGACAAACTTTCAGGACTAGCATATCTTAGCCATTCATCAATTGTGATGCCATTACCTTTAGACTTAGAGATTTTTTCACCTTTTTCATCTAAAAAAAGTTCATAATTAAAACCTTCAGGTGGTTTTCTATTAAGTGCTCGACAAATTTTTCCTGACAAAGTCACAGAATCTATTAAATCCTTTCCAGCCATCTCATAATCAACTCCGAGGGCCATCCAACGCATAGCCCAATCAACCTTCCATTGAAGTTTACAGTTTCCTGATAGGATAGAGGTTTCAACCTCTTTATTAAGAGACTCATCAAGATAAAGTATAGAATTATTTTTTTTATCAATTTCTATAACACTTGCCATGAGAACTTTTCCAGTTTCTTTACATATCGGTAAAAATGGAGAGTATGTTTTCTTTCTCTCTTCGCCAAGAGTAGGTAAAATTATATTTTGAATAGAGTCATAATTATTCAAAATATCTATTAATGTTTCATCAAATCTTCCGGATAAATATTGTTCGGATGCACTCATAAACTCATAATCAAAATTAAATCTATCTAAAAAATTTCGTAATAAGTTATTATTGTGATCAGCATAACTTTTAAACTCTCCATAAGGATCTGGAATACTTGATAAAGGCTTTTCGAGATTATTCTCTAAAATTTTTTTATTAGGTATATTGTCTGGAACTTTCCTTAAACCATCCATATCATCAGAAAAACATATGATTTTTGACTTTAAATCTGGATTTAAGACATTAAGAGCAAATCTTACCATTGAAGTTCTAGCAACTTCACCAAAAGTTCCAATATGCGGTAATCCTGAAGGTCCATAACCTGTTTCGAAAATAATATTTCTTTTATTATCTCCAATGTGCTTTAAAATTTTTTTTGCTTCTTCAAAAGGCCACGACTTGCTTTCTAATGCATCAGCTATTAAAGATTTATTCATGAATAATCTCGATCCCATTGATAGTCTAATTTATACCATGACTTTATCTGCGGCGATATCTGGTGATATCAATGATAAAGAATTAAATGTTATTAAATATCTTTTTAACACTTTGCCAGTATTTGAAAACAGTAATAACGATCATTTATCAAAAAAAATTATAGAAAGTTTGGAAGTCATTAAATCCGAGCCAAATATAGAAAATATTACAGACCTGATAAATGATAGTTTAGAAAATAATTCAAATCTAAAAAAGACGGCTTATATTATTGCTATTGAAATAATGATGGCAGACCTTGAGGTAACCGAAGAAAGTCATAGATTGCTTGAGTTATTTGAAAATTCTTTTGAATTAGATAATCTTGAAACATCATCTATAAAACATACAATGAAATTTAAATATCAAGATATTAAACAATAGTTTAACAATAATATATATTTAGTCTTGAATGAAATGCTTTGATAATCGAAGATTTTGTTTCTGATAATTTGAACCAATTGATGATCCATAGAATTTTTCTGGAAATTCTGTGAGTTTTTCATACATTAACCTTCCAACTATTTGATTGTGTTCCAAAATAAAAGGTACATCATAGCCTCTTACCTCCAAAACAGCCTTTGATCCCTCTCCATCTGATGAACCATGGCCAAAGCCTGGATCAAAAAAACCTGCATAATGAACTCTAAATTCTCCAATTGATGGATTAAAAGGAACCATCTCAGCGGCATGGCTTGGAGGTACTGCAATAGACTCATGAGATGCAAGGATATAAAATTCTCCGGGGTCCAAAATTATTCTGCTTTCATCACTCATAAAAACAGGGTCCCAAAACTTAGCTACTTTATATTTATTTGGTTTATCTAAATCTATTAAACCAGCATGTCTTTTAGCTTTGTAACCAACTATACTTTCTTCGCTAGCGGCTTTAAGGTTAACTGAAACTGCTAAACCTTCAGCAATATCTGCCTTTCCATTAAAGACAATATTATCTTCAGTATGAAGTTTTTTTAATTCTTTATCTGAACTTTTGGTGTTACCCCTTCTGAATCTCATTTGATTTAGACGTGTACCCTGTCTAACAATTACTGGAAAAGTTCTTGGTGAAATTTCCAACCAAAGATGACCTTTATATCCTCCTGGAACTTTATCAAATTCATGACTGCCATCACAAATCAATCTAGTAAAGACATCAACTCTTCCAGTTGAGCTTTTTGGATTGGAGATAGCTTTGATTCTTTCAGGAAGTGATAATGCCTCCATTAAAGGAACTAAATAAACACATCCAGTCTCCAAAACAGCTCCGTCTGAAATATCAATTTTATGAAGGGCCAATTCTGTTAATTTTTCCTGAACAGATCCATCGGAAGGTAAAAAGCTTGCTCTAATTCTATAAGCTATATCACTTAGTCTTAAATCAAGACTTGCAGGTTGAATTTGTTCCTCAGAAATATTTCCTTGGGACCAAATCTCGCCATTTTCAATCATAGTACGTATTATTTGACCTGGAAGTATTCCTGAAAGAGAAATCTTCTGACCTGGCGCGCCCTCAAACTCAGTTTCATCAGAATTATTATCTAAAAATAGGTCAGGTGATTTTTTTTTGCTCATAGCACTAAATTACTCAAAGTAAAAATTATCCAAAAGAATATATTTCTATATCTAATATAAGATCATAAGTTCGTATATAATGATATTAAATAGGTATATAATAAAAAAATGAAAACAGCATCTATTATTATACAGCCAATAGTATCAGTTATTGGTATTTTCCTTTTATGGCTATCTTTTGCCATGCTTATACCGGGTCTATTAGATTTCTTCGAAGGAAATAAAAATTGGACTGGTTTTTTTGTAAGTAGTGTTTTTACTTTCTTTATGGGCATGTCTTTTATTTTAATGAATAGAGGGAATACTATTAAGATTGAGGTAAAAAGTGCTTTTATGTTGGTAGTATTAAGTTGGTTTTCTCTATCAATCTTTGCATCACTACCCTTCATAACATCAACTCAAAATTTTAGTATAACAGATGCTTTTTTTGAGTCAGTTTCTGGGCTAACAACAACCGGTTCAACAATAATTAATAATATTGAAAATTCATCAAGAGGAATAATTCTTTGGAGAGCAATTCTACAATGGCTAGGCGGAATAGGAATTATTGTTAGTGCTATATCAATTCTTCCGAGACTTGGGGTCGGTGGAATGCAATTATTTAGATTAGAAAGTTCTGATACATCAGAAAAAATATTACCAAAGGCTGCAAGAATAGCTGCAGAAATATCTGTTCTTTATATTACCTTATCCGTTATCTGCGCTATTGCCTTTATTTTTTCTGGTCTTTCATTCTTCGACTCTGTTGTTCATGCAATGTCTACAATTGCAACAGGCGGATTTTCATCTAAATCAGGCTCTATTGGAAGCTATAATAATGTTAATCTTGAAACAGTAACTATTTTATTTATGATTTTAGCAAGCCTACCGTTCGTCTTATATCTGAAGGCAATTAGGGGTAAGCCAAAAGACTTAATAAAGGATCAACAAGTTCACGGATTTTTTAAGACATTGATAATTTCTATCCTAGTTGTTGTTTTTTATCTTATTCTCACAAGTAATTTTACCTTTTCAGATATTTTAAGATATTCATTTTTTAATGTTACATCAATTTTAACAGGAACTGGTTTTACAAGCACTAACTATAATGGATGGGGAACACCTATAATCCTTCTATTTCTGTTTATAACTTTTATTGGTGGTTGCGCGGGCTCGACTACTTGTGGTGTAAAAATTTTTAGACTTCAAATAGTATTTAATAACTCTAAAGAAATGATTTCGAAACTTATTAGTCCTAACAGAGTGGTCAACAAAAGATATAATGGGGAGCATTTGAGCCCTGAAGTTACTCAATCGGTGATAACTTTTCTTTTCATTTTTATACTGACTTTTATAGTTCTATCTGTTCTTTTAAGTTTCACAGGACTAGATCTTTTAACCTCGTTTTCTGCAGCCGCAACATCAATATCGAATGTTGGACCTGGGCTCGGCCAAGTAATTGGTCCAGCTTATAGTTTTAGTCAGCTTCCTGAAATAGCAAAGTGGTTACTATCTTTTGGAATGCTTGCTGGTAGGCTTGAGTTCCTCACATTAATTGTAATTTTTAATAAATCATTTTGGAGATAAATTAATTACTCTTTAAGCACCAATCAATTATACCCTTTTGGGCATGTAATCTGTTTTCAGCTTCGTCCCAGACATATGAATGAGGTCCATCAATTACTTGAGACTCAACCTCCTCACCTCGATGAGCTGGAAGGCAGTGAAGGAAAATGACATTATCATCAGCCAATGAAATTAATTTATTTGTTACTTGAAATTGTCTCAAAACATCTCTCTTAGACCTATCTTCCTCATCACCCATTGAAAACCAAGTATCTGTTACAATACAATGAGAACCATTGGCCGCTTCTTTAGGGTCATCAATTTCTATAATATTAGCGCCATCACTTCTGGCTTTTTCAACAATTTCTAAATTTGGTAAATATTCTTTAGGTGCACACACTCTCAATTCAAAATCAAGTAATGAAGCCGCATGAATCCAACTGTGCGTCATATTATTTCCTGGGCCGAACCAAGTAACAACTTTGCTCTTGATTGGGCCTAAAATTTCTTCAAATGTCATTAAATCTGCAACAACCTGACATGGATGAGAAAGGTCTGATAAACCGTTTATTACAGGTACAGATGAGGAATTAGAGAAATCTAATATAGAGGAATGCTCATTGGTTCTTAACATTACTATATCGACATATCTTGATAATACTCTGGCTGTATCAGAAATTGTTTCCCCTCTATTCAATTGCATATCATTTGAATTTACAACGATAGATTTACCGCCCAATTGATACATAGCAGTTTCAAAAGAAAATCTAGTCCTTGTTGATGGTTTTTCGAAAATCATGGCAAGTATTTTATCTTTTGCGCAAGCATCATCATCAACTTCAGCTTTACCAATTCTTATCTTCGACTTTTTTCTTTGATGGCAACTATTAAGAAGATCTCTAAAATCGTTTTTTGAAAAATAATTTAAGTCAATAAAATGTCGAATTTTTTCAGTCATGTTAAACCATATCCTATATATCTAGATCTGATAATGTTTCATCGAATTTTTTTATAGCTTCGATGACTTCATTTTCAGATATATTCAAAGGAGGCAAAAATCTGATAACATTGTTAGCAGCATTTACAAGCAATAAGCCACTTTGAAAAGCGAGATCAGTTATAACAGAATTCTTTTCAACACATACGACACCAACCATTAAGCCTTTACCTCGAACACCAGAAATTTTATTCTGATGCTTTTCAACCAACTTTTCTAATTCGCTAATTAGGATTTCTGACAGTTTTACTACATTGGATAATATTTTTTCTTTTTCAATAAGCTCTAAAACCTTAAGAGCAATTGAACATCCAACTGGGTTACCACCAAAAGTCGAACCATGGCTTCCATGCTGCATTCCTTTCGAGGCCTCTTCAGAAGCTAATATTGCACCAATCGGAAAACCTGCGCCCAAACCTTTTGCAAGAGTAATAATATCTGGTTCTATACCTGACCATTCATGAGAAAATAATTTACCTGTTCGACCCATCCCACATTGTACTTGGTCAAGGATCATCAAAATATTATTCTCATCACATAATTTTCTTATAAACACTAAAAATTCATTTGAGACAGGATTTATTCCTCCTTCACCTTGTACAGGCTCAATTAAAATTCCAGCCGTCTTATCTGAAATACTATCTTTTAAGGTATCTTCGTCTATCGGTATATTGACAAAGCCATCGGGTATAGGGCTAAAGCCATCTGTATGAAGTGAATTGGAAGCAGCAGCAAGTGTTGCTAAAGTTCTACCATGAAAAGAATTCTTAAAGGTAATAATTTCATTTCTCTCAAGATTGCCATTAAAAGATTGAAATTTTCTCGCTATTTTAATAGCGCCCTCAACTGCCTCTGCACCAGAATTACAAAAGAAAACTTTTTCAGCAAAACTTAATTCACATAATTTTTTTGCAAGCAACTCCTGTTCAGGAATATTATATAAGTTTGAAACATGCCAAATTTTATTTGCATGCATTTCAAAAGTTTTGTTAATCTCAGGATGATTATGACCAAGAATATTAACAGCGATACCAGAAGAAAAATCTAAAAATTTTCTATTATCTTCAGACGTCAACCAGGCTCCATTTCCATCCTTAAAAGAAACTGGATAACGATTATAAGTATTCATAACTGAACTATTCATGTCATTCTCGAATTTAAAAAAAGTAAATAATTTTTTCTACTACTATCTTTTAACTAAGTCTTCAACCTCCAACCTTTTTTTAATAGAAATAAACTTAATACCCAAAGAGAAATATTCAGAATGAGAATAAATATAACTCCAAAGAAAATGGAACTATCGGATGAACCAATAAAGCCGTATCGAAAGCCATCAATTATGTAAAAGAACGGATTGTAGTCAATTAATATCCTTGCGAATTCTGGCATTCTATCCACGGAATAAAAAGTCCCTGATAAGAATGATAAAGGCACAACAATAAAATTAGTTATAGTTCCTAAGTGATCAAATTTTTCCGACCAAATACCAGTAATTATACCAAGTAATGATAAAAATAAGGAACCCGAAACTGAATAGTATATTATTGCCCAAGTATGAAAAATGCTTAACTCTACAAATAAAAAATGAATACAAGGTAAAGAAACTAATGCAACAACAATACCCCTAGTAACACCACCCATTGAAATTGCAACATTTATTTCCCCTGCAGATATAGGAGGCATAAGTATATCAACTATATTTCCTTGAATTTTAGATATGAGTAATGAAGAAGATGTATGATTAAAGGCTTGCTGTAAAATTGACATCATTATTAAGCCAGGTGCTAAAAACTCAATAAAGGGAACACCTCTAATATCTGGCCTTAAATTCCCTAAAGCCAGAGTGAAAATAGCCATAAATAAAATGGTAGTTGCTATTGGAGCGGCAACAGTTTGTAAAAAAATTTTAAAAAATCTCTGGACTTCTTTTTTATATAGAGTCCATAAGCCGTACCAATTAACTCTACCGGAGTCTCTAGGCGGTATCCATTGGTATTGAGAATTATCTGACATGATCTTATTCTGAACAATAATGACAATAAATAAAGTTATTTCTTAAAAATATGCAATTTTTTTATCTTTTTTAATAACTACATCTTGTATACGTTGAAAAAATGTATACCATATGTTTTATATTTGTTGGGAGAAATTAAAATGGCATGGACTGATGATAGGGTAGAAATTCTTACAAAATTATGGGGTGAAGGTCTAAGCGCAAGTCAAATAGCTAGAGAATTAGGTGATGTAACAAGAAATGCAGTTATTGGCAAAGTTCACAGACTTGGACTAGCTGGAAGAGCAAGCCCAACAAGGCCAAAAAGTAGAATAAGGCATCGAGAACCTTCAAATTTTTCATCGAATTTTTCATCAAAAGATAGGTTAAATGATAATTTAAAACCACTATCGTTACCTGAGCCAGCAGTAAGCTCCGATGGGAGTCCTATAAATATTTTAATGCTGACAGAAAAAATTTGTAAGTGGCCAATTGGTGAACCTTCAGATGAAGATTTTCGATTTTGTGGATTAAATAGAATCCAAGGTTCTGTTTATTGCGAGGAGCATACGAAAGTTGCTTATCAACCGCTTGAAACTCGAAGAAAAAAGAAAGTTAAATTTTCCGCAAAAAGAAATACTAAGACTAATGTAGGTAATTACTAAGAGCTCTGATCAATTGAATACCCTGCAGATCTTATTGTTCTAATAGGATCTTTTTTTCCTTTAATCCTAAGAGCCTTTCTTAATCGCCCAATATGAACATCTACTGTTCTTATTTCTACATTTATGTTGTCTACACCCCATACATTATCTAATAACTTCTCTCTGCTAAAAACCATATTTGGATGTTCGACCAAGCAATTTAATAGTTTAAATTCTGTAGGACCTAAGCTTATGGAGATACCATCTCTAAGGACACGGTATTCGTCTCTATTTATTGAGATATCCCCTACCTCAATAATATTTTGTCCTTTAGAAAACTTAGATCTTCTCAAGACTGCATCAATTCTTGCAATTAGCTCAGGAAATGAAAATGGTTTTGTTATATAATCATCAGCGCCGGTTTCTAATCCTCTAATTTTATCGCTTTCCTCTCCAAGTGCGGTAATCATTATAATAGAAATATTATTATATTTTTTTTGAGTTCTTAAACGTCTGCATAATTCTATGCCTGAAATATTTGGCAACATCCAATCCAAGAGTATTAAATCAGGACTGAAGGTATCACACTCAGATAAAACAAAATCACCATCCTTCACTATTTTTGTTTTATATCCATTTTTGATAAGGTTGTAATCAATTAGCATAGCCAAGCTCTCTTCATCTTCGGCTATCAAAATCTTATAATCTGTAAGCTTACTCATTTTAAAAATTTATTTTAAAATTAAAAAACAGTTTCATCCTCAACTTCCATTTTTCTATCATCGCCCAATGTCTCGCCAGTAACTATAAAGTGAGTTACTTCAGCAATGTTTGTTGCTTGGTCACCAATTCTCTCTAGGTATCTAGCAATAAAAAATAATGGGACAAGAGCTTCAATTGCCTCTGGTTTTTCTTTAATATCTTCTAAAATGGCAGATAAAATATTTGCATATGATGAATCTATTTTAATATCAGATTTCCAAACATCCAAAGCATGTTGTGCTTTGCCTTGAGCATAATCTTCTAAAACTAAATCTAAACTTTGCTGAACATTTTTAGTTAAATTTACAAGAGCATCTATAGTTTTAGGCGATTTAGCATTTAATAAATCTCCTTTTACTATACGCTTACAAACTCCTTTACACATATCTCCAATTCTTTCCAAATATAAGGAAACTTTTACTGCAGAAAAAACCATTCTTAAATCGTTAGCCATTGGCTGTCTTTTTGCTAAAATGTTAAAAGTCTTGTCTTCTAGTGATAATTGAAGTGCATTGATTTGCTTGTCAGCTTCAATTGTCTGCTTAGCAAGATCATGGTCATTCATTCTCAGTGACTGCTCAACATTCCTAAGAGCTATTTGAGCTAAACCACCTAAACTAACAAGACCATCAGTTAAATCTTTTAATTCTTCATCAAATGAAGTTACTATATGTTGATCATCCATTTTATTACCTTTATCCATACCTTCCTGTTACATAAGCTTCTGTTTGTTCATGATCAGGACTTCTAAAAATTTTTTCAGTATCACCAACTTCTATAAGTTTTCCCAGGTGGAAAAAAGCCGTTCTTTGGGATACTCTTGCTGCTTGCTGCATAGAATGAGTTACAATTGTAATTGTAAAATTATCTTTTAATTCATCAATCAATTCTTCAATCTTTGCAGTTGCAATAGGGTCTAAAGCGGAACAGGGTTCATCCATTAAAATAATTGAAGGGTCAATAGCAATAGCCCTTGCAATACATAGTCGTTGCTGTTGTCCACCTGAAAGGCTGGTGCCTGGTTCACCAAGTCTGTCTTTGACCTCAGACCAAAGACCTGCTCTCTCTAGACTTTTTTCTACTTTCGCATCAAGATCATCTTTATGCAAGATTCTACCGTGAAGTTTTGGCCCATAAGCAACATTATCGTAAACTGATTTAGGAAAAGGATTAGGTTTTTGAAAAACCATTCCTATTCTTGATCTTAATTCAACAACATCAACATCAGGATGATATATATCCTCATTGTCAATTTTAATATTACCTTCGACCTTACATATTTCTATCACATCATTCATTCTATTAATGCATCTAAGAAAAGTAGACTTTCCACAACCAGAAGGGCCAATTAATGAAGTAACCTCTTTTTCACCTATATCAAGATTAATGCCAAATAAAGCTTGTTTATCTCCATAAAAAACGTCTACACCTCTACACTCGATTAAAGACTTTTTATTTCTAATATTATTTTGTTCTTTTTGTTCATCCATAATCAAATCACCATTTAACTTCATAACGTTTTCTTAATAATACGGCCGCAAGATTAATTAATATAAGAAGACCTATAAGAATTAAAGTAGCAGCACTTGTTTTAGCAACAAAAGCTCTTTCTGGGCTATCGGCCCATATATATATTTGAACTGGAAGAGCAGTTGCAGGATCAGTAAAGGTTGCTGGTATATCAACAATAAACGCAACCATACCTATTAATAATAGTGGGGCAGACTCGCCAAAAGCACGAGCTAAACCAATAATTGTTCCAGTAAAAATCCCAGGTAAAGCAGAAGGGAGTAAATGTTGAAAAACAACCTGCATTTCAGAAGCACCCATTGCCAGTGCTGCCTCTCTTATAGACGGAGGGACAGATTGAAGTGATGATCTTGTTGCAATAATAATAGTTGGTAATGTCATCAATGATAACACAAGACCTCCTACCAATGGGATAGATCTTGGCATTCCAAAAAAATTAATAAAAACAGCTAAACCTAATAAACCAAATATAATTGATGGAACAGCTGCAAGATTATTTATATTTACCTCAATAAAATCTGTTATGCGATTTTTTACAGCAAAATTTTCTAAGTAAATAGCGGTTAAGACTCCGACAGGAAAACTTAACAATAAAGTCACAGATATTGTAATTAATGAACCAATTGTGGCACCCCAAAATCCAGCAACTTCCGGCTCTCTACTATCTCCATTTAAGAATAAATTTTTTGATATTTTATTTTTTACTCTACCTGTATTTTTTAATTCATTTAGCCAAGCAACTTCTTGATTATCCAGCCTCCTTTCACTCTCCGAAAGCGATGTATCAACATAACCTTTATAAAAAAGATCAGAGTCATCGGTAAATAAAACATTAAAATAGAATTTCTTATTAATATAGGAAGGATTTTCAATTATGAAATCTCTGAGAGTGTATGAAGCACTTGAAGAAATTAATTTAAATAATTTTCTTTTATCAGAACGGCTCTCAACTTCAGGAAAAAAGGAAAATAATGAAGATCGAATAATACCTCTAAAATTAATATCTTCAAATTCATCCTCTGCAGAAATTTCCGTCATATTTATTTCAAGGTCAATTGAATAATTTGTGTAAGCAGGAATCGATCTATAAATCATAGATCCAATTATTGTAGCGAGCATTGTTGCAGCTAAAATTAATGAAATAAATCCATATGCTATAAAACGTTTTTCAGCTCTATGTCTTATTGATAAATTCTTACTCATATCGCTCTCTATATCTCCGAACTATTATCATAGCAAACACGTTAAGAGCCAATGTTATTACAAATAGCATCAATCCTAATGCGAAGGCCGCTAAAGTTTTTGCACTGTCAAATTCTTGGTCTCCAACCAATAGAGTAACTATTTGAACAGTAACTGTTGTAACTGCAGACAAAGGATTTGCGGTAAGATTTGCAGCTAGTCCTGCTGCCATAACTACAATCATCGTCTCGCCAATTGCCCTAGAAATAGCTAACAAGAGTGCACTAACTATACCTGGTAGAGCCGCAGGAATTATAACTTTTTTTACTGTCTCAGCCTTTGTTGCACCCAAAGCTAATGACCCATCTCTTAAAGATAATGGAACAGCCGTCATAACATCATCAGATAACGATGAAACATAAGGTATTATCATTACACCCATTACCAACCCAGCCGCAAGTGCAGACTCAGTGGCAACAGTTAAACCAATATATTCTCCACAACTTCTTACAAAGGGTCCTACCGTTAGAGCTGCAAAAAAACCATAAACAACTGTTGGAATACCAGCTAATATTTCTAAAATAGGCTTTAAAAAATCTCTTGTTTTAGGTTTCGCATATTGTGATAGAAAAATAGCAGAATATAATCCTAGTGGAGCAGCAATCGACATAGCTACAGCGGTTATTAAAAGCGTGCCCGTAAATAATGGAATAGAACCAAAACTTCCGGATGATCCAACTTGATCCTCCCTAATGGCTGTTTGTGGAGACCAATGTGTACCAAAAACAAAATCAAAAAAACCTACTTGGGAGAAAAATCTCAAGGTTTCAAAGATTAGGGAAAAGATAATACCTACCGTAGTTAAAACTGCTATTGTTGAAAAAACAAAGAATATAAATTTTAAGATTCTTTCTACTCTTCTTCTTGCATCATATCGAACAGATAATTTCTTGTATGACACAAAACCTAAAATGATTGAAAGTAAAACTAAAGAAGAGAAGGAAACAACTCTAGATTCTTGATACTTTTCAACTAGGAGATTTGCATCACCTTCAGAGATAAAACCACTACTAATGAGAGTGCTTAAACTTGAAATATTATTTATTAAAAAACTTTTAACATATAAAATTTCATCAATTCCTAGGTCTATAGTTTCCTCAGAAAGAAAAGGTATAACAATATAATTTAAATAACTATCTTTAAAGAAAAGAAGCAAAATAATAAGAAATATAGGTAGTAAGGTCGACCATAAAGATACATATAAGCCATGATAAATTGGCATTGATCTTAAAGGCTCATTATTTTGGAGATAAAATACTGCTCTTTGTTTGGCTAAAGTGAAGGATAGAAGCCCCGAAACAATTATCAATGATAAACTTATTAAAAGATCAGTATTGATATCTATCCTCCACCATTTAAAAAATTAATTTTTATCAAAGCTCTAATTCAATTAAATTTTTACCAGCATTTTTATACTTTTTATATTCTTCTGGTGATAATGGAATTAGACCTTTTTCGACTAAATAGCCATCCTCACTCATAGCACTTAAACTTGTAAATTCCTTAACAAATTGAGTAATTGAAGGCTTCATTCTTATATGATTCTTTTTTACATAAAAGAATAAAGATCTTGATATTGGATAATCACCAATAAGAATATTATCGAAAGTTGGTTCGGCATCATTAACAATAGATCCCTGGATTTTATCAGTATTTTGATCTAGAAAACTAAAACCAAATATACCTAAAGCATTTGGATTTTGATCAAGCTTTTGTATAATAAGATTATCATTCTCACCTGCTTCAATAAAAGCTCCATCTTCACGAATGGTACGAGCAATTCTCTTGAATTTATTCTTTCCAGCTTTAGAACTTCCTCTCAATTCCTTTAGTGCAGGAAAAGTCTTCGCGCCAGCATCCATTGCTAGCTCAACAAATGCATCTCTTGTTCCTGATGTTGGAGGAGGACCAAGAACTTCTATTTTAACATTAGGTAGCTTAGGGTTTACATCTTTCCATGTTTGATATGGATTATCCTGTAGCTCTGATCCATCCTCATTTGCAGGAACCTTTTCAGCAAGAGCCATATAAATATCACGTGTAGAAAGTTTAACCACATTTGCTTTCTTTGAATTTGCTAAAACAATTCCATCATAACCAACTTTAATTTCAATTATTTTAATACCAGCATCACTACATTTCTTAAATTCTTTACTTTTTATTCTCCTCGATGCGTTCGTAATATCAGGATGTTGTTTTCCATTACCTGCGCAAAAAAGTTTCATACCGCCGCCTGAACCAGTTGACTCAACAATAGGTGTTTTATATTTAGTTTTCCTTCCAAATTCCTCTGCAACAGCTGTTGAAAAAGGGAAAACCGTTGAGGATCCTACAATTCTAATTTGCTCCTCAGCTTTTGCTTGTAGGCTAGGGATCAAAGCAATTGATAAAATAATAACAAGTGATTTAAATAGGTTTTTCATATTTTTCTCCATTTTCATCATTTATTAAAACAAATCAAAGCTGAATTTGTACTGAATCCCAGCCATAATATGTTCTGCAGCCTTAGATGGGTCATTAAAAGATTTATCAACATAATTCAGGTATACCTTTAAGGGTTTAGCAATTTTATAATCAAAGCCGATACCTGTAAGCTCTCCTCCTGCTTTAACCATGTCTGACTCACCATACATAGCCTTAAGAGTAATCTTTTTAGACATTTTCATTTTTAAAGATATCACATACCCATCATCATCATATTTCCCAGATGTATCTTCTGACTCCTGCCAAATAACACCAAGTGTTAAAGGTTTACCAAGTGGGATAGTTGCGGCAAATCTTGTTGTATCGAAAAAATATCCTTTTTGAGGAACTTCAGAGTCAAATGAAACAGCAAAGTGTGATTTATTTCCACCTATCTTACCTTTCCAATCTAAAGAAACTGAAAAGGCTTCTTCATCAGCCTTTTCCACAATACCCATAACATTTAAGGTAAATCCTCTCACTTTTGGAGATGACCATTGAATAATTTTTTTGCTTCTATTTTCTCCCCATAAAATATTCTTAATATCACCTGCAGTATCATTGAATAAGTCAATATTACCTTGTGCTATTTTTGTGGGTGTATCATGCATACCTAAAAAAACTTTACCAAAAGCTCCTTGCAAACCAACAAAACTATTTCTTTGTTTAAAAGTTGGATCGCCATCAATAGGATCAGTTTGCAATTCATATTGGTAAATAGCTGCAACACCATTATCAAAAGTTTGTGAACCCTTAAATCCCAAGCGTGAAGCATGTGACTTTACATCAGTGTTAGAACCACTTGAAGTATCCTCACTGCTTAAAGCAATATCTAAGCGTCCATAAATAGAATTTTTTGCATAAGCTTTATCGGTGTTAACTGTAATACCGAATAAAACCATAATTAAGATAAATGTTATACAATTTAATCGATTCACAGTTTTCCCTTTAATAGATTTATAATGGGACAAAAAAACACTTCTAATTTGAAAAATATATAGAACTTTTATGACAGTTTTATGAAATAAAATATTAAAAATTATAGTTTAAACTTTATTAAAAATAATCGAAAAGGAAGAACCTTTCCCTAATTCACTCTCAATATCAAGTTGGGCCTTATGACGAGTAATAATATTTTTTACAATAGAAAGCCCAAGACCCGTTCCACCTTTTTTTATGCTACTATCAAGGTCAACTCTGTAAAACCTCTCAGTAAGCCTTGGTATATGAATACTTGATATGCCTGGACCATCATCAATTACTTTAAACAAGACTTTATCGCTATTATCTGAGAGGTGAATGACAACCTTTTTGCCAGAAGTATTGTATTTAATGGCATTTTCTATCAAGTTAATGAAAGCCCTCCTAATATCATCCTCATCACCTAAAATATAATAATCCTTTTTTCTTATATCTCTCGTTAAATTGATTTTATTTTTTTTAGCTAATTCATTTAACCCATCATAGATATTATCAATAATCGACATTAGATTAATTCTTTTATCAGGAAGGATATGTTGTCGCATTTCGGCTTGGTTTAACGATAATAAATCCTCAATTAAAGATTGGGCCCTGTTTGACTCACTAAGAAGTTTTTTAAGGAAATCTTTGGAAGAATCTTTATCGTCTTGACCATACTTATCGAGGGTTTCCGATATACCTTTTATTACAGCTATAGGTGTTTTTAATTCATGACTTGCATTAGCAATAAATTCGCTACGCAATGTCATTATTTTTTTCAAATCCGTAGTTTCACGTAATATCAAAAGATAGTTATTTATGTCTTGAGAAAATAGTTTTACCTGCGATATAAAAACATCATATGTCCTCTCTATTTCACCGGGTAAAATAATTTCAATTTCTTTTACGGTAATCTCTTCATTATTTTTTAAAAATTCTAGTGCATCAAAAAGCAATGTTGATCTAATAACATTTTGAATTCTCATTCCAAGAATATTTTCATTTTCTAACTGAGAAAAGAAATGTTTATTTGCTTTGTCATTTGAATTTATAATATTGTCTTTATCATCAATTAGAATTACTGATTCAGGAAAACCATCAAAAATCATTTTAATTTGATTAATATTGTCGGTAACTAATTCATCTTTGTCTTTTTTATTAAAATTATTTTGATTTGTATCCAAAGAAATTATTTTTTCATTTGATATGGCTAAGAAAAATCCAATAAAGATAATTATGAAGAAGATTGCTGAGTAAAAAGTAAAAACACCAAATAAAAAAAATATAAAATTTAAAAAAATTACTAAAGCTATAGTTGGAACTTTAGGCTGAATTATTTCTTTCAAAACTAATTTTAGATTAAATTGTTTATGATCATTATTCTCAGTCATTTTTAAGTATAGGAATAAAAAGAAAAGTAAATCAATATTGTATGTAAAAATATTGTTTATGAAATTATTAATACAAATGAATTTTATAGTGATAAAATAAGAAAAATGAAAAAAACACTTATATTATGGAGACATGCTCAAGCAGAGATTGGTAACGATGATTTTAATCGCTCTATCGATGATAGGGGAATAAAAGAGTCAAAAATTATGTCGGAATTTCTTTTATCCAATTCATCTCCTGATCTTATTTTATCCTCACCTGCTCGCAGAGCTCAAGAAACATTGAAATCATTTAGCGATCTATTTTCTCTAAAAAAAAGTAATATAGATGAGAATCTATATCTCGCAGAACCTGAAAAGATTGTGCAATCAATAATTAAAAATGCAGATAACGAAGATACGATTTTAATCGTTGGTCATAATCCAGGTATTCATGAATTATCACTGTCACTAACAAACAATAATCCAGATTTAATGGTTGAATTTTCTACTTGTTCTATGTGTTTTATCTCTTTTGATAACGAAAATTGGTTTGACTTTGATACAAAGAAATGTCTGCTAGAGAAATTTATTCGACCAAAAGACTTAAAAACTAACCATTAAAATAAAAAATAACACTAGCAAAAGACATTACTGAAATCAGTAAAAAGGTTCCTTGCGCACCAATTAATCTTGGATAATTGGCACCTTCATTTTTACTCATACCCCAAGCATGAAGAAGTCTAAATAAAACAAGAAGTACTCCAAATATGTGTATCAAAACATTAGATGACGAAGAATACTCAAAAATAAAAAGTATAATTAAAGCCAACGGAACATTTTCTACAAAATTTGCCTGTGCCCTCTCTGTGGCGTTGGGCCTCCATTTCTCTTCTTCACCTCCTCTTAAGCGAACATAAAGAACTTGATTAGCAAGCAATACCGATAAAAGCCCCAAAATAGCAGCATAAAGTAAAGTTATCATAACAAACCTCTAATCACAGAAAGAATGCCTATTGCAATAATTGTTAAACCTATCCAAGAATATTGATCCAGCCAAAAAAGCATAAAAGATCGTTGACTATCTACTTCACCATTTTCTGGTTTAGTTTTCTTTAATTGCCTTGGTAATCCAGCAACCCAAAAAATTTGCAATCCATGCCATAAAAAGCCTAAACCAAATGCCAAGATAAGATTTGAAATTTCCATAATTAATAATGCAACATTTATTAAGTTTTTTAAACTATTTTAATTAAATTTAGATGAAATTAATGGAAGATCTAAAAAAGACTTAAACCCCGGACTCGCCTCGCAAACTAATGGTATTGCATGAATACCATGTAAAGCAGTCGATACCAAAGGATCATCATTCCAATCATGGGAAAAATCAATTTTCATATTAGGCTTTCCCTTTACTTCTACACGCATACCAACTGGCTCTTCCCACTCAGGCGCTGCATCAGGGTGCGCCCTCCAAATTGTTTCTTGTATGATTTTAGTTCCATCTTCGCAATTACCTGTCCACTTTCTTCTTTGACCGGAAATTTTTCCTTTTTCAACTACACCGGCTGCAATTTTGTAATCTTGATCAGCGGTAATTAAATCAATGCTCTCATCTACATTAATAATTTTTGATCCTATACCATCAGCAATTAAATATATCGCTTCTTTAAAAAGACCGCCTAACCAATTTTCATATCGGCCAGCTTCTTGATTATATTGATCAAGAGATTTTCCCATTAACATTGTATCAAAAACAATTTCCTCAGAAGGATAATATGAAAATTCAGAACTCTCCGTTACAACTACCTCATTTACCTCTTCAGACATCCCACTCATAGTTAAGGGCATTAAATCTGATAACCAACCAGGGGCAATACCTGTACCATGAAGGCTAACACCCCCAACAATACAAGCATCCTCAATTTCATTTGCAAAATCTTGTCCAAAAGCTTTGGGATATAAGAAACCAACGGTAGTTACGACATTAAAACCATTTTTTAGAAGCATTATTATATTATTTTTATCTAAGTCAGGGTCCTCACCCAACCTTAAAGAAGCAAGAGGAGTATAATTTACGCAATCAGCTTCTATAGATAAAACTTTTTCAATTTCAGTAGAAGCTTCGACACCAATTGGATTAATACCCGCTATTGTTCCTGCATCTAAACCATTTTTATTTTTATCAGAAACTATAAGCCCTACTAACTCAAGATCACTTCTATTGTTAATGCCTCTTATAGATGCTTTACCAACATTGCCGGATGACCATTGAATAACTTTGTATATCTTTTTAGGCATTTGTTGCTCCCTTTATACTTTATAAATTGATTAATATTAGAACTTATTTTAATTATAAATAAAATAAAATTATCAAAATTAAATTTAATTAACGAGTATGAAATGGAATTATCGATAGAAATTACAATGTACCCATTAGAAGATAAATACCTTCCTATTATAGAAAATTTTATTGAACATTTAAAAAGTTATAATGATATAAAGTTAGAAGTTTTTCCAACTAGCACAGTTATCTATGGGGATTTTGATATTGTTATGGAAGTTTTATCGAGCTCGATAAAATGGAATGTAAACAATAAAAATAAAGCCGTTTTTGTGACAAAATTTTTACCCAATTATCAAGCAATCTAACTAAGTTTGAGAATTCGACCCTACAACAGAATATCTATTATCTGGATCGGTGTAATAATGATCAACATTATCACCATCTAATCCAAAGTTCTTTTCCTGTATTCTGGATAAATTTCCCAGCATCCATGCATGAGCTGCATCATTTTCTGATCGCTTATTCCAAAATAGACGAACGGAATATTCATTTGTATCAAAGGGCATAGGAGCAACAACAAAATTATTAGCTTTGTTAAAGTATGAAGCTAGATGTCCTGATAAAGTTATTAAATAATCTGAGGCACGAATGATTTCCTTTGCAACTGATACATAATTGACAGACATGGTAATATTTCTTTTTTTTCCAATATCATTTAAATAATCATTTACAGGGCTATCAATTGTTCCGTCATAAGAAACATGAACGTGATTTGCTGCTGTATAATTTTCGAGACTTATTTCACCATTTTTGTCAAAAAAAGGATTTCCTTTTCTACCTACACAAAGAGGGCGATCTTTATAAATAAGAAAACTATTAAAATGTTCGTCAAACTTTTCATCGGAATATGATTTTAATTCAGATCGAAGTCCTTCATCAGATGAAATAATAAAATCTAACTCCTGATTTTTTAATTTTTCTAAATCACCTTTTGAGGTTGAAACGGAAGATACTTGAATATTAGGAGCCTCTTCTTGAAATACTTGTGCAAGTTGAGGAAAAATTCTTCCTGCCGCAATATCAGGTAAACAAAACTTAAAAAGTCTATCTGATTTTGCAGGATTAAACTCCTCATCACTCAGAGATGACTGAATTGAGTCAAGGGCATTTTGAATTGGATAATATAAGTCTTCTGCTTTTTTTGTTGGTTTCATCATGTCTGATGATCTAAAAAATAAATCATCATCTAGTGTATACCTTAATCTGTTAAGAGCATTACTTACTGCGGATTGTGATAAATTAAGCTTATCAGCTGCTTTAGTTATTGTTTTTTCATTATAAATTGATGTAAAAACTAGGAGAAGATTTAAATCTATTCTTGATAAATTCATAATATAAATACCTTTTAATTAATAATATAAATATATTATCATTTATTAAATAAATAGTAAACATTTATATAATTAATTTGATAAATAATAGCATAATGTCATATAACACTAATCAAGATTATGGAGTTGATTATGTCTTTGTTAAAAAATATTTTTATTGCTGGATTATTTCTTTCAGTTTTTGTTGCTATCTCGCCTGCATTTGCAGAAATTTCAAATAGCAAAAATGAAGTGATAGTCACTGGTGGAAAAATTCTTTCTTACAAAACAACTGCAAAATATAGAATTGCTGATAACTGCTTAAATGCTTGCAAGACAAGATCAAGCTGTGAAGCTTACAGTTTAAATTCTAATGGTGCTTACTGTGTTCTTTATGAAGATGTTAGGTCAATCCAAAGTAAAAATGGTGCTTACACTGCATTTAGAGCTGATTTTAAATAATTAAGTTTCAACCCATTGGTTGTAACATAACGGACAATCCCTTCCTTCCCCCCCTCCCATTCCCTTGAAGGGATTGTCCAAAAAATTTGTTGAGTAAAAAAATGATTAAAGTATTGATAATCCCTTCCATCCTCCCTCCTATTTCAAGGAAGGGATTATCAAAAAAGGTTTTAAGTAAAAATGGTTAAAGAAAGTATAGTAAATTTTAACGATCCAAAACTATCAGAAGAGTTAAGTCTTATTGAAAATAATAGATTAAACTCTCTTGTTTCTCTTGATAAAATTTTAACTAAATTTTTATCAATTATTTTTTAGTTCTAACTAAAATTTATAAATTTTACCTGGTTTAATAGTCACAAAAAAATCATCATCAAAATTATTTTTTGCAATTAAATCATTGAGAATAATTTTTGGTTCCTTAATTGGTTCAGTTGTAAGAATAAATGTTCCCCAATGCATTCCAACGGATTTTTTTGCACCTAAGTCAAGAGCAGCATCTAATGCCTCTTGTGGATTCATATGACTTTTTTTCATAATCCTTCTTGGTTCGTATGCGCCTATAGGAATGAATGCTATATCAGGATTTCCCAATCTTTTATTTATTTCAATAAAATCCTTTGAATAACCAGTATCACCTAAATGAATCAATTTGGTTTTTGTATTTTCAATCCACCAGCCTCCCCATAAACTTTTGTTCTTATCAAAAAGTCCTCGTCTAGACCAATGTTGAACAGGAACAAATGTAAAAGTTGTATTTTTAATTGTTTTTGATTGCCACCATTCAAATTCAAAAACATTTTTTATGCCTCTATTTAAAAACCAATTTTTAAGTTTTAAAGGTACAAGAAATATTGTATCTGGGTTAATTCTATTTAATTTCTTAACACTATCTAAGTCTAAGTGGTCATAATGATTATGGCTAATTACAACTACATCAATTTTTGGAAGATCTTTATAACCTATTGCTGGTTTAATTAATCTTTTAGGTCCTATAAAGGATAATGGTGATGCCCTATTTGAAAAAATAGGATCTGTAATAATGTTTAGATCATAATTATTAATTATAAAAGATGAATGACCGATCCAAGAAGCATAACCCAGTGGTTTTTCAGAGATGCTATTATATTCATTTGATATTTCAATCTCATCTCTTTCAACAGATTGTAAAGCTCTAAAAAAGCTAAAAGGCGGAGACTTTTTTTCATTAATAATATCATCTTCCAACATTGCCTTACTATCAGTATTTCTAAAAACTTCATCTTCAAAAATTGAACATGATGAAAGTAATATTAGTGAAAATAGAAAATGAAAAATCTTCATTATGATTTTTGCTCAGGAATACCATCTTTAATTGATTTAATATTATTATTATCATCGAAGTAGACTAAGGTGGGCTTATGTATTAATGCAGCCTCTTCGTCATATAAACCATAAGCACATATTATTATTATATCATTTAGTGAGGCTTTATGCGCTGCTGCTCCATTAATTGATACTGTTTTAGAACCTGCCTCGGCAGCCATTAAATATGTAGAAAATCTCTCACCATTTGTAACATTATAAATATCAATTTTTTCATATTCTTGTAAATTACCTTTTCTTAATATGTCAGTATCAACAGCACAAGAACCCTCATAATCCAATTCAACTTGGGTTACATTTATACGGTGTAATTTTGATCTTAATAGAGTTTTTTGCATTTTTACCTCAAAAAAAATTTACTAGTTAATCAAAATATTATCAATCAACCTGACATTACCTAATTTTACTGCAATAGCAATCAATACTGATGAGTCACTCTCATTTGCATCTTCTAAAGTTTCAGGGTTAAGAATTGTTAAATATTCTGGAAAAATATTATTTTCTTTAAAAGCTTCAATAGAATTTATTATTAATTCACTATGTGTTTTATTTTTAATATTGTTTTTAATTAAGGTTAACTGTTCATAAATTTTTGGAGCAATTTTTCTATCCTCTGGAGTCAATAAGTTATTTCTTGATGACATAGCCAAGCCGTCATCCTCTCTTATAATTGGACCACCCAAGATTTTAGTTTGAAAATTATGTTTTTTAAAAAATTTTTTAATTATTAAAAATTGCTGATAATCTTTAAGTCCAAAAATTGCATAATCAGGATTTAATACCTCAAAAAGTTTTCTTACAATCGTAACAACACCATCAAAGTGTTTTGGCCTACTTTTTCCACATAATTTTTTACTTATATCAGGAGCTTTATATTTTTGAATATTTTCAAGAATATTGTCTGAAGGACAGAAAACAAAATCACAGCCAGCTTGTTCTAGCTTTAATAAATCATCGTTTAGAGTTCTTGGATAATTGTCTAAATCCTCATTAACTCCAAATTGAAGAGGATTAACATAAATAGAGACTATAGTTGTTTTTCCAACTTGTTTAGCTTTTTTTACAAGACTTAAATGGCCCTTGTGCAAATTACCCATAGTTGGAACTAGAACAGTCTCATTAAAATCTTTGAGAACTTCTTTGGCCTGATTCTCATTATCAATAATTTCCATTTTAATAAAAAGTATGTGCCCTTGACGGGAATTTTTTTGTCTTAACGCTTTTAACGTATTTATTCAAAGCCACTTCAACAGATGAAGAACTTTTAAGGAAATCTTTTACAAATTTTGGTGGTTTTTCTAAACAAGAAATACCAAGTAAGTCGTGTATTACCATAATTTGACCATCTGTTTCGGGGCCTGCACCAATTCCAATGACTGGTATTTTTAATAAATTTGTAATTTCCTTTGATAAATCATTTGGAACACATTCTAAAAGTAACATTTCGGCACCAGCATTTTCTAATGACTGGGCTTCCTCTATAAGTTTTTGTCTTTTTTTTGTATCTCTTCCTTGAACAAAGTATCCACCAATTCTGTTAATTGATTGTGGGGTTAATCCCATATGCGCGCAAACAGGTATACCTCTCTCAGCGAGAGTACTTGTCATTTTACATATCCAAGAACCACCCTCAATCTTTACTGAATGAGCTCCATTTTGCATTAATCTTGTAGCATTTTCCAAAGCCAATTCATCTGTCGAATAACTCATAAATGGCATATCAGCCATAATGTGGGAGTTAACATTACCTCTAGCTACACATTCAAGATGATAAATTAACTGATCCATTGTAACTGGAAGAGTACTATCATGGCCTTGTACAACCATGCCAAGGCTGTCACCAACGAGTATTACCTCTACTCCAGCTTCACTTATTTTTTGAGCTAAAGTAGCTTCATAAGCAGTCAAACAACTAAATTTTTCAGAATTTTTTTTCAACTTTCGTAATGTTGAAATAGTTATTGGTTTATTATTATGAGTAGACATTTAATAAATAGATTTAATTATAAAAAAATTTAATAGATATTTTTTATAAATCTCCTCTTTTAATTTTCGGTATCATATTTACCTAGTTTTATAAATACAAACTAATTTTTTAAAAATTCATTATACCTAATTTACCGGAATTTCCGTTTAATTTATCATTATCAAATAGTTTTTCGCCTTGTGCTGTATCAAAGAATTCATGTACCTCAACAATTTGAGAGCCATTAAATTTTAAAATATGACAATATGTCATATCTAGATTTCTTCCATCATGAGTTTCTGCTTTTGCACTCATAAGACCAGTTGCTCTTTTTTCGTCAACACACATAATACTCCATTTTTGAGCAAATTTTACGCTACCCTCTTTAAAATTTGAAACTACGGCGGGAACTAAAATACCATATATATTATCCCTTCCTTCCCACATACCTGCATAAGGGGTTTCCCCAATAATATGAAAAATTACATCTTTATGCATAAGGGATATAACAGTCTCAAAATCACCGCTGGCTATTGATGAGTAATATTTTTCAATTATTTTTCTATTATTTTCAACTTTACTCATTTAGATATCCTAACATTTTAATTATAATTTTGGCGGGTCTTTGATGCTATCATCGATATAGTAATCAACATACTTGTGAAAAAATTGATTTCCTTTTTCATTTCTACCAAAAAGAACAGTGTCATTTGATTGAGAATTAAGTCCTTTTTGAATTTCTATTCCTAGCAAGTAATCTTCATCATTAACCACATTTCTTAGAAATTCCATATTTTGATCAAGCTCCGCTAATTCTTCATCATTTTGAGGAGGCTGAGGTGCAATGTAATGAAGAACAGTTGTGTTGTCATATGGAGTTTTGCCTGGAAGAATTTGAGCTACCTGTCCAATACCTAATCCAAGAGAAATTGCTATATTTGGGAATATTGTTCTAACAAAATCAACACCATTCCCTTCCTTCTTCCACCATTCATCTTTTGGTAATTCATAAATTTCTTCAATGTTTGTAGAAGCAAATGCTATTCTTAAGTGAGGACCAAACGCTGTAAAATCCATTATGTCATTCATAGTCATTGTCGCAATAGTGTCCTTATGTGCAGTATTAAAATGATATCCCTCTAAATATCCGTCAAAGGCAATTTTCCAATTGGCTCCTTCAATGACTTTAAATCCATGATAATACCAATCATTAAGTTTAAAATGTTCTATTTCAGGAAGCATGCCATCTAAAAAGTTTTCAAAATTAATATCTTGATCTTTGGAGAGAGAAACGAAAATCATTCCACCTAATTCTTTACTTGGTAATTTGGCAAGGCCAAAGCAGCTAGTATCAAATTCACCAAATTTCTGTTTGTCAGTAACACCCATTAAAATTCCAGTATTAGTAAAAGTCCATCCATGATAAGGACAGGAAAATCTACTCCTATTTCCTATACCAGGCTCGGCAATTATTGCTCCTCTATGAGTACAAACATTTCTAAATGCATTTACAACTCCATTTTTATCGCGAGTTATTAATAGAGGAACACCGGTAATCTCCATTGATTTGTAATCACCAGGATTTGGTATTTCAATTGACATAGCTGCCATTAAAGGTAGCGTTTGAAAAATATTTTTTATTTC